>JBFLXH010000001.1:0-186204 GCA_040757295.1 Bacillota bacterium
CCTGCAAGCGAATTTCATGCCCGGCTTCATTGGCTGTAATCAAATTTTATTCCTTGCCGGGCATTTAATGAGCGAGGCCACTAATTAAAATGTGGCCTGCAAGCGAATTTCATGCCCGGCTTCATTGGCTGTAATCAAATTTTATGCCATTCATCTCGATAATCCTGCCTGTTTGATCAGTTACAGTTACTGCCCCAGGAAACTCTTTCAGCCATAAGCCCTCTACCATTACTACCACCCCTGTTTTTAAGTGTTTAATACAAATTCGGTGGAAAACTTTTTAATTCCTCTTGCTATTATTTATCACTGATCAAGAGGCCTATGCAAAATGAGCATACTAGAAGGAAACGGCCAGGAGTGGGTTGAACTATTATTTTTATTCTTCTTTGAGGGAGTTGGAAAGGTGATCAATATTGAAATACCAGGGAGAGGCATGCTTTTATTGGAGTACTTGGTGCTGGATTTTAACGGGACTATTGCCCAAGATGGGAAGCTGCTTCCCGGAGTAAAAGAAAAAATCAATAGCCTCTCCCAGAGTCTGGAGACTTATATCCTGACAGCCGATACCTTCGGCAAATGCCGGGAAGAGTGTTTGGGAATTAATGCTCAGCTCAAAGTATTAGATAGGGCTTCCGGTACTAGCGAAAAAGAAGACTTTATTGTGTCTTTGGGCGCCAAAACAGTTGTCACCGTCGGAAACGGCAGCAATGATTGCATGATGCTGGCTAAATCAGCCTTAGGCATCGGGGTAATTGGCAATGAAGGGGCCTCAATGAAGGCTTTAAGCCAGGCGGATGTTGTTGTTAAAGATATCCACGACGCCTTGGACCTCTTAATAAAGCCCCAAAGACTAGTGGCAACTTTGCGGGAATAGCAATCGCCTTTCAAGTTAAATAAGTAATAAACCTGGTCGCAATGGTGAAATAAACAGTAAGACCTAAGATATCATTTACCGTTGTGATAAACGGTCCGGATGCAACCGCTGGGTCTACTTTCAGCCTGACCATCACCAAAGGGATTATTGTCCCCGCTAAGGTGGCAAAAAACAGTGTTACCCAGAGGGATACCCCGATGACAAACCCCAGCCACATATTTTTCTGCCACAAAGCAGCCATCAAACTGATCAAGATTCCGTTAGCGGTTCCGATGATCAAGCCTACCCCTGCCTCCCGTTTAACCAGTTGTATGGCATCCCTCCCGGAAAACTGGCCCATGGCCAATCCCCGGACGACGACTGCCAGGGATTGGGTGCCTGTATTACCGGCCATGTCAGCAATCATTGGAATAAAAACCGCCAGGATGACTACGGCTTCTAGGGTTTCTTCGAATTGGGCGATAATGTTTCCCGAAATAATCCCAATGCCTAATAGGAGGACTAGCCATGGAAGCCTTCTTTTGGCTGCTTCCCACGCGCCAACCTGCAGGTCTTGTACGCCGGAATCTTTTCCGCTGATCCCCCCAAACTTAACCATGTCTTCGGAGGCTTCTTCCTGCACTACGTCCAGTACATCATCGATGGTAATGATCCCGATTAACTTTTGGTTTTTATCTACCACAGGCAGAGCCAAAAAATCATAGGTTTCCATGACCCTGGCTACTTCCTCCTGATCCATGTCTACTGGAACCGAGATCACCCGCTCAGACATGATGTTGGTTATTTGCTCTTTTGGACTGGCAATGATTAATTCCCTTAATGAAATTGCACCAATTAGGTGGTTAGCCCGGTCCACCACATAAAGATAGTAAATTGTCTCTACTTCAGCAGCAACCTGCCTCAATCTGGCTAATGTCTGCTCGACCGTATAATCCTTGGGCACAGTGACAAGTTCGGTAGTCATTAGACCACCGGCGCTGTTTTCGGGATATCCTAATAGTCCCTGTATTTCGGCAGCGTCCTTAGCATCCAAAAAACCGAAGAGTTCTTGTTTCTTTTCGTCTGTCAGCTCACCTAAAAAATCGGCCGCGTCATCATAGGACATTTCCATTAGAATTTGGGAGGCTCGCTCTATCCCTACCTCATCAAGGACTATCCTTTGCTGATGATACTCAAGTTCCTGAATAATGTCGGCCATTTCACCATCAGAAAAAAATTCGACCAGCTCTTTTCTCTGAGCCGGATTCACCCGCATCAACACTTGGGCCCGGTCATAGGGGTGCACGTCCTCAAACAGCTCTTTAAGCTTTGCGTATTCTTTTTGTTCCAGTGCGGTAATGATTTGCATTAAAATACTCTTTAAATAGGGCATCAAAATTCCCCTTTACCCTTTTCTAGGCCTTGCCAAAACTACGACAAAAACTATTTTAATCCGCAAAAAGAATTTTTATCCTAAAGACTGCTATTCCCCTGTCTTTAAGGTTTTCGCCGTGTTGGGGTAATTATAGTAAGGTATAATTGAAAGGCAACACTGTGAAAAAAGAGGGGTTTGCCCGTGGAAAAAGACATGAATGCTATCGTCCGGGAGAAGTACGACAAGAAGGCGGCCGGCTACGACTGTTTTCTAGCGCCAATGGAAAAAATGGCAATGGCAAAATGGAGAAAAGAGTTGTGTTCCAAGGCCCGGGGATTAGTTTTGGAAGCGGGCGTAGGCACAGGCGCCAATTTTCCTTATTACCCCGAGGGCGTTAAGGTAGTAGGGGTTGACTTCAGTCCTAAAATGCTGGAGCGGGCCCAAAACAGGCTGTCCCTGGCTAAAACGCAGGTGGAACTGAAGCTGGCAGATATCCAGGACTTACCATTCCCTGATAATACTTTTGACTCAGTCATCACTGCTTGTGTTTTTTGTTCTGTACCTGATGCAATCAAGGGGTTTAAAGAATTGCGCAGGGTAATCAAGCCTGATGGCAAGCTATTTTTATTGGAACATGTCCGGAGCGAGGGTTCGATCCTGGGACCAACAATGGACTGGCTAAATCCTTTTTTCCAGAGATTGGCAGGGGTCAATATAAACAGGAGAACCGAAAATAATATTGCTTTGGCAGGCATGCAGGTAACTAAAGTAAAGAATTTATTCCGGGACATCGTTAAATTAATTACAGCGGCGCCAAATAAATAACCCGCCGAAAAACGGGCGGGCTGAAAAGAGTGTCATACTTAATTCCCATTAAAAAGTTCTGTTGACAAGTAACGTTCCCCGGTGTCAGGCAGGAGGACCACAATCCTCTTGCCTTGGTTCTCCTGAAGCCGGGCAAGTTCTAAAGCGGCATAAGCGGCTGCGCCTGCCGAAATACCCACCAGCAGGCCTTCTTTTTGAGCCAAACTTCGGGCAGTTTCATAGGCATCGGGGGTATTTACCTGTATTATTTCATCGATAACGGAAGTGTCCAAGACTTCAGGAACAAATCCGGCACCGATACCCTGAATTTTATGGGGAGCCGCTTGTCCACCACTTAAGACCGGCGAGTCTGAAGGTTCCACCGCAACCAGCTTTACATGGGGCAGCCTTTCTCTGACATATAGACCTACCCCGGTGATGGTGCCGCCTGTCCCAACACCCGCTACAAAAATATCAAAGTGCCCCCCGGTACCTTCCATTATCTCAACAGCAGTGGTCCTCCGGTGAATTTCAGGATTAGCTTCATTTTCGAACTGCTGCAGCATCAGTGCATTTTTGTTTTCCCTGACCAACTCTTCGGCCTTTTCGATGGCCCCCCGCATTCCTTTTTCACCCGGAGTTAATATCAATTCGGCCCCGTAAGCCTTTAGCAAATTACGCCGCTCAATGCTCATGGTTTCAGGCATTGTCAAGGCCAACTTATAACCTTTGGCTGCAGCAACCATAGCCAGCCCCACGCCCGTATTGCCGCTGGTAGGCTCTACCAATAGAGTACTTTCGGTCAGCAAGCCTTGCTGCTCTGCCCTTTCAATCATATTCATGGCAATTCTGTCTTTAACACTGCCCCCGGGGTTGAAATACTCAATTTTTGCTATTACCTCAGCCCCAAGTCCCCGAGCAAGGTTGTTCAGCCTTAAAAGCGGTGTACGTCCAATCAGTTCTGTAATGCTGTTATAGATCATAACTCCCCTCCATTCCCTATTATTCCTATCGGTTTTTATTATATTAGGATAACATATAAAATTCAAATGTTTTTTTAATTTTTAATAATAATATCACAATTAAATCAAAGTTTGGTCAAATTTGTATGCTATTATATCCTCAAGATAAAGAAAATAAACAAACAGCTGCTAAGAGGTACTTCCTGCCCATAACATAGCTGCTGCAAATGAGGCATGCGTTAATTCCCCCTCTTTCTTATTTTTTTTCAGGGATAAAACGCAGCTGTCAATATCAGCTTTCGGTGTTTTCCGCACTATAGTCATATTATTAATTTTTTTTCATCATAAAGGATGTACGGCGAATTATTCAGCCCGAGCAGCTAATTTTACCAGTTATTTAATGATTAGAAGCATTTTCCGCTCCATGACAAAGCTTATTGGCTCCAAAAAGGCTGGGCCGCACCCTTTACGGTTGCTAAAGGAAGGTCAAGGCATGTTTGGCCATGTTACCTGCATCCATTGCAAGAACCTCCGAAAGCAGATTGCTTTTCTTTATTGGTAACCGGATCAGGCTGGTTTAGTTTTCCGGTTTGGCTGCAACCTGCCAACACCAGTGAAAAGACAAGCACCATTAATAATTTCGCCTTCATGTTTTTCATCTCTCTCCCGTGAAATAGTCTTTATAATACAGGAAAAAGTTCCACCGAAAAGTTAAAAAGGCAAATTATTTTTTAGGCTTAAGCGAAAAAAGGATTGGAGCCTCGGCAACAACCGAAATTTTAAAGTTCCAAATTTCTGAGTTATTTACAACTGGTTTAATTTCTAATCTTAGCCCAATCAAAAAACCGGCATGTCCTGCCGGTTAAAATAATGCTTTGCTATTGTTTAAGACACACTTATGGCATCTTTTCTGCTACTGCCCGCCAGAAGGAATCGTCCTCATAGCCCAAGCGCCAGATTCCAACACCCATTAACCCATATTTGTTGACCAGATCCATCTTTAAGCGGGCAGAATCGGCGTTTTCATACCAGACCTCATGCTTTACCCCGTCTTTATGGTAATAGAAATAAGGCACTCCATAGGCATTATGCCACTGTGGTTGAATGTTGCAAGTTTTTATCAGGTTTTTTACAGAATGATAAGTTACTACTTTGGTAGAGGAAGAAGACCAGTCATAGCCATAAGTTGCGATTCCCAACAGTATTTTTCCCGGTGGAATCACAGTAACGGCATATTTTATCACGTTTTCCACCCAAGGAAGGGAGGCCACAGGGCCTGGTTTGCCACCGAACCAGTGCTCATCATAAGTCATGATCTGGATCCAATCCGCATGCTTTCCGATTGCAGCATAATCAAAGGCTCCTGACCAGGCGTTTTTAGGAGCATCCCAGGTTTTAGCCGGAATCGAAACCGTAGTCAAATAGCCCAAAGGCTCTAGGGCTTCTTTAAATTCCTGCACCAAGGCGGTATAGTAATGCCGATCTGCAAACGGAACATTTTCGATATCGATATTAACGCCTTGATACCCCTCTTTTTGAAGAAGAGTGATCATATTTTTTATTAAACGCTGCCTGTTGGCGCTGTTGGTTAAAAGGCTGTGGGCATCGGCTGCATTAAATCCCCCGTCACGGTAGTTATGGATTAAAGCAAGGGGAATAACGTCTTTATTCAAAGCCATGCTCACCCCATCTTTGGGTGTGGTGTCGACTATGTTGCCGTTCCCGTCAACCAATACAGAAAAAGTGGCAATACTGTCAACCTGATTGCCATAAGTTTTAAGTGAGTTATAGGAAAGGACATCTCCCTGGTAGTCTACAGTATAATACACCAGCACATGGCGTTTGGCAGGGGGCTTTAGGATTGGTTCCGGCATCTGGACCGGCTCAGGCTCCGGGACCGGGTCCGGTGAAGGATCAGGGATAGGCTCGGGCTCCGGAGGAGAAGCCGGCTCGGGTTCAGGGGCAGCGGAAACAGGCTCCCGCAACTGGGCAATAACCTCAAAATCAGCTTGTTTGACGACACCATCAGCGGGCAAACTATTTGCTTTTTGAAACTGGGCCACAACGGACCTGGTCGTATTGTCAAAGTAACCTGAGATGCGGTTATTTAAGTAGCCAAAATCAACCAAAAAAGTCTGCAGTTCTTTAACATCCGCCCCAGACATGCCAATTGAGAGGTTGCGGCTTCCGAAGGTATTGCCGGCAGATGCAGGAATACTTAGTGTAAGTAATAATAAAAGGATTACAAGGATTAGGGCTATGTGTTTATTCAACTTATCCTCCCCCCCTCCCCACTCTTCATGTTTTGGGAATGATGGTGCATGCATTACGATGTCGACAATCTGAGGTTAAATGACCATTTCGACAATCTTCGACAATCTCCTTCGCCCTCATGTTCCTTAGTCCCTGCAATTTCTTCCATAACAACAAAAAAGCCGGGCTGGCAGGCTTTTCCCATCAATGAAAAGCAATTTGCAGATTTTAAGCAGCTCTTGCACCAGGCCAAGTGCCTTACCCAATGCAACCTGGTTTAAACTACCGTGCTGGAATGTAAGGTTTTCCTGGTTTCGTTGTAGGTTTAATTAATCCTAATAATGGATAGAATAAACCCTGTAAACCGGAACCTTCAGTTGAGGGGCAAAATTAGACTGGAAGGGGGCATTAATTTGAACATCAGGGATAGGTTCACACGGGGCTTCCTGGCTGGATTAGCCGCCGGTATTGTGATGAATATTTTTAGCTTCATCTCTTTTGCACTTAACTGGGTTGAAATCCGTTTCCTGGACTGGGCTGGAGTCTTAATTTTTGGTCGGCAGCCTGTCGGTGCCTTAGAAATAGCGGTCTCCCTGGCGGGGCAGTTGTTTTTCACCAGCCTACTTGGAGTTTTTTTTGCCTATCTAATTTCCATGACAACCAGTAGGGGTTACATTTTAAAGGGGCTGGTGTACGGGCTTGCCGTTTGGTTTGCGAGCTACGCCATCTCGATTCTCTTTCGAGTACCTACGCTGGTACGGTTTAGGTTAGATACTGTAACCTCGAATATTGTAGGAGCATTGCTATTCGGACTGGTGTTGGCGGTAGCGTTAAAATGGCTTGATGAGCAAGTCAAGGTCTAAGTCCAGACGCCAATCCGGACATTGACTCAATTAACCTTAGGGTTGGGCAGATAGTACGTATCCCACTTGATTAAGGCAGAGAAATACAAGAAAGTACCAGCTCAAATAATGGTCAATATTGTGGTCGCCGTACTTCGATAAGGTGATTTATTTTAGGATAGGCGGGCGATAAGCGGTATACCTGCTCACCATCAACAATGGCCTTGCCAAATCCCAGAGCAAAGCTGACTATGCCGTCTTCAGGTTTCATATGAGAGTAAGGGTAGAAACCTTTCTCTCCGGGAGTACGTTCTCGGAAACTCTGAGACCGCTGCATTAAAGCCTGGCCAAATAGTTTGCCGCCTCTTCGGTAACGAATTCCTCATATGCGTAATAATCTTTTTCCGCTTCTCTGGCCACCTCAAGGGTTCTGTTTGGCGGAAACTTAAGATTGGTGGGACAGGGGGTATAGATCTGGATATAGGTCGGTCCAATCTCGCGGGCAACAAGGATGGCGTTTCTCACGGCCCGGCCTACCTTCCGGGGACTGGCCACCGTAACCCGTACGGCGTATGCACAGCCAGACACCTTGGCCATTTCAAAAACGGGAATTTTAGGAAATTGCTTGCCGACCGGCGCCATGTTCAGAACCTGGCCCTGTTTGCTCATGCCGCTTTCCTGACCGCCCGTGTTGCCATAAACTTCATTATCCACCATGATAGTGGTAACCTTTTCCCGCCGGAACCAGGAATGGAGAGTTAAGTCCAGGCCGATATCGGCAATACCGCCGTCACCTACCAGAACCACCACATCTTTGTGCTGATCAGGATAGCGGATTCTTAGCATTCGTTTCAGCCCGGACGCCACGGCGTTTTGATTACCGAAGGCAGTGTTAGAATAGTTGACTGCCGTCTGCGTCAACCCGAAAAAGGAACACCCGGGTGTTCCGATGATCACGGTATCGGCCGGAGACGGCAAAGATGCCGCCACCAGGCGGATGCCCAACGAGACGCCACATCCCGCACAATGAGGATGTTCTTCGATTATTTCTTTGAAAGTGCCTAGATCCTCAATGCCTCTTGGCTCAAAATAGGGTCCCCTTGCTACCAGATCCTGATATTCTTGTGGTAACAAATCTGCAAACTCCCTGACAGGGGTGATTATTTTGGTCGACATAAGCCTACCTCCTTTAAACCCACTCTTGCTAAAAAGCCCGCCGGCTTGCCGAGTATATACACCCCGGCGTGTTCAGTTTATTACTTTACCAAATTTAATGCCGTTACCAATAAAGCTTCAATATCTGGAAAATTCGACAATTTAACTCAATTACCTACCGGCCAGGGAAATTTTTTGCGAATACCGGATGTAGCAGGCGCCTCGCGATCCCCGGACAGACGTTCAAAAATTACTGGCTCCGGTTTTGCAGCAACCGTAGGGTTTCAGTTTACGGCTCATTGCCCCATCTCCCGCAGGTGTTCGTCCGGGTTCCAGACGCCGGTTCTGCATGCACTGCCCCATGCCCATGGTGGTCTTCTGTCCCACCCCGGTGTAGAAGGCAAAGCCGGCCGGCAGATCCACCTGCCGGGCATGTTCCGGTTGGATCCGGCCCTTTGTAAAGACAGATGCCCATAAATCGTTTGGCTTAACCCAGAGAAGGTTTCGCTTCCGGAACCACTTTAAGCTCCATAGCACATAAGGCCTCCCACAGCCGCACGTCCCAGCAGGCTGCTACTACCCGGCTTTTTACCTGCGTCTTCAAGGTTACAGCGGCAGCAAGATGTATGGAGTCAAAACCCCTCAGGCGGTGTTTCTCGGCCAGTTCTCCAGCCGGTAGACGATTACGGCCTGAAGCAGGCCATCAAAACCCAGTACGGTCTGGACCAATTGCCATCCAGAAATACCATCACCCAGCTGGGCCAAGCGTGGCAGCCCTACCGATCGGCGGCCTCCCTTTACCTGTGGCGGAGCCTTGGCAATGGGCCGATACCACCGGTGCAGCAATGACATTGTCATCTCCTTCTTGTTAGGAGGAGGGGATGAAGTGTCCAGCGGAACTGGATGTAACAGGAACCCCCCCCTGATGGCTTTTTGTGTTATCATAAATAATGGGGTAAGGCAAAAAGTCCTGTCAACCGGGAGAAGTGGGAGGGTACCCTTTATGAAACTACCAGGGCCATTGGTCCTTTTAATGCTGTTAGCGCTGGCCATCGCGGGCTGTTCCGTTGGCGTCGGCGCCCCTCCAATCCAAAAGACCGTTGGCGTGCTCCTTTCCGGCGACGCGAGATTGGCCAAGCTGACCGGGCTGAAACAGGGACTGGAGGATCTAGGATATTTTGAAAATAAAAACATCAGGTATATAATCAAAAGCGCTGGGGATGACCAGACCCTCATCCGTCCCCTGGCGGAAGAACTGGCCAGGGAGCGACCCGACGTACTGGTCGCCACCGGGCATGTTGAAGCTCAGGCGCTGAAACAGGTTACGGCTGCCGATAAAATGCCGGTGGTATTTGCCGGGGTGGCCTCATCGGTGGAACAGGGCCTGGTGGAAAGCCTGCAGCGGCCCGGGAGCAATTTGACCGGGGTGGATAATTACCACGCCGAGCTGTCCGGGAAGCGGCTAGAATTATTGCAAAAGCTGCTGCCCGGAGTCCGCCGGGTGCTGGTGATCTACGACCCCAGTGTTCCTCCCGCCTTTCCCGGACTCCGGATAGTGGAAAGCGCCGCCCTGCACCTCGGGATCCGGCTGGACAGGGTGCCAGTAACCTCCAGGGAGGAACTGCAACGGCTAACCAGCAGGCTGGATAGCCATGCTGCCGATGCCGTCCTCCTGATGCCCAGCTTCCGGTTGGAGGCCCTGGTCGGTGAAATTGTGGCGGTGATCAAAAGCCGTGGAGTTCCCGTGATGGGGGTTAATGAACATGAAACGGAATTGGGCTGCCTGGCTGCCTATGGAGTATCCTTTACCAATCAGGGGCGGCAGGCCGCCCGGCTGGTGGACAAAATCCTGAATGGGCAAAAACCTGAGCATATACCCGTGGAGACACCAGAGAACATAGCGCTGGTGGTAAACCTGGACGCAGCCCGGGAACTGGGGCTGTCCCTATCCCCGGTGGGCCTTAGTTTTGCCCGTGTGATCACGGGCGGGCAGACCGGAAAAGGAGGGGCTGCCGGTGAGTGACAGGATTGCCTGGTGGCAGCGGATCAGGTTTCAACTGCTGGGCTTTGGTGTGATGATGTCCATCATTCCCCTGCTGGCACTGGGTTGGGCCAACATCAACGCAGCCCGCACCAACCTGGAGGTCTCCATCCAGAGGCAAAACACCGCTGCCGCCCGCTGGGTGGCCGGCGAAATCTACCTTAGTGTCAAGAACATCTGGGACAAGTTGGAGGCGGTGACCGGAGGGTATGGCGGAAGCCTCCTTACCATGGATAACCATGAACGGGAACGGATCCTTTACTCCCTTTTGAAAACCACACCCCTGGTGGAGGAAATGGCGGTGGTGGATGCTGCAGGCGTGGAATGGACGCGGGTTTCCCGGCGTAGGGTGGTTGTTTCCACCAGAGCCGTACTGTCTTCGGCCGGCCCGGAAATGGTGAATATCCTCGCCGGAAGGCGCGGGGTGGGGCGAGTTTTCCTGGAAGGGGACGGGCGACCCATGGCCAACCTGGTAGTTCCCCTTTTTGACGGTACCGGTGTACGGGTTGTGGGCGGCCTGGTGGCTCAGATTAACCTGCGGGGTATTGTGGACAACACCGTTTCCGGGGCCAAGGATAAGAGCGGGTACCTGTTTGTGGTGGACGACCAGGGGCGGCTCTTGAGCCATGAGGACTTCAGCCAGGTCCTGCAAAACCGGGATGTGACCGGCAGCGCCGCCGTTGGGAAACTGCTGGCCGGGGTCAATCCCGCCGATTTGCCCACACCTCACAGCTATCAGTCTTATACGGGCCGGGAAGTGTTGGGAGTGTTCTCCCCCATAGAGGACCTGGGATGGGGAGTGGTAATCGAACAGCCTGCGGCGGAAGCCTTCGCACCGGTTAGGGGCTTGTTATGGAAATTCGGCCTGGCCACCGCTCTGGTGATGGCTGCCGTGACTTCCATCAGCATCTTTTTCGGGATTAAATTTACCGGGCCCATCCAGGAACTGCAGCAGGGCACCCAGCGGATTATAACCGGCCATCTGGATCATGCCCTCCAGGTTAAGGCCATGGGCGAAATAGGCAGCTTAGTGGCGGCGTTTAACCAGATGACCCGGGAATTGAAGATCAAGTCGGACAGCCTGCTGGCGGAAAAATCCCGGTTGGACACGGTGGTCAGCGGTATCGGCGCTGGCCTGGCCTTGGTTGGCAAGGAAGGTAGGATAAACTGGGTCAATACTACCCTGGCGGGTTGGTTCGGCGGCGGGGAGAATGTGGTGGGCAAGTTTTGCCCCCAGCCCTGGGCAGAAAGCGAAACCGCCTGTGGGACATGCCCGGTGTTTAGTGGTGACTCAGGGCCGGAGAGCCGCGAGGTGGTACACTTCATCAAGCTGGGAGAAAAGAACAAATACTTCCGGCACCGGGTTTTTCCCCTCCATCCCGGCAGCGAGGCGGGAGCCGGGTACCTGGTGGTGATTGAGGATATCACCGAGCGGCGGGAAATGGAGGCGGCCATTTGCCAAGCGGACAAGCTGGCTGCGGTGGGTTTGCTGGCGGCAGGGGTGGCCCATGAAATCAATAACCCCATGAACACAGTGGCGGCCTATACCGAAGACCTGCTGGAACGACTGAATGCCGAACCGGCAGCAGCCAGGGCCGATGAGGCCGAAATCACCCAGTACCTGGGTATAATCCGCCAGCAGGTAAACCGCTGTACCAAAATCACCAGAAACCTGGTAAGTTTTGCCCGGCAGAGCAAGGGTGAGCAGCAGCTGGTGGAAATCAACGAACTGCTGCGGGAAACCGCTGCCCTGATCCACTTCCAGGCCAAAAGCAAGCAGTTAAACATTACCCAGCGGTTGGAACCGGGATCCCTTTGGGTCATGGCTGACCGGGGCGAACTACAGCAGGTATTTCTTAACCTGTTGCAGAACGCTGTGGATGCCACCGGGGCCGGGGGGGAAATTCGGATCAATACCTGCCTTGGTGATCAGGGAATTGACGTGGCGGTGGCCGATACCGGCTGCGGTATCCCGGAGGAACACCAGAACCTGATCTTCGATCCCTTCTTTACCACCAAGCCGGTGGGGAAAGGAACGGGGCTGGGCTTGTCCGTCTGCTACGGCATCCTGGCCAAACTGGGTGGCCGGATCAGGGTGCAAAGCCGGGAAGGAGAGGGTACGGTTTTCACCGTAACCTTACCCCCGGCCAAAAAGGATACAAAGGAGGTGCCAACCCATGAACATCCTTCCCAGCTTGTTGATCGTGGATGATGAAGCCGAATTTCGGGATTTGCTGGTACGGCGGTTCCAGCGCAAGGGTCACCAGGTGGTGGGAACCGCCAGCGCTGAAGGGGCGCTGGCAGTTTTGGACGAGCGGTGTTTCGATGTGGGCATCTTCGATATCAAAATGCCTGGCGTGGATGGCCTGCAGCTTTTGGAACTAGCCAGGAAGGCGCAGCCCGATATGGAGGTGCTGATGCTTACCGGCTATGGCACTATCCAGACCGCCATTCAGGCTATGAAGCTGGGCGCCTACGACTACCTTACCAAGCCGTGCAACCTGGAGGAGCTGGAGATCCTGGTGGCCAAGGCAGCGGAGAAAAAACAGCTGGTTGAGACCAAAACCGTGCTGCACGAGGCCTTCCGGCGGAACGCAACCCAGAGCCGGATCGTGGGTGAAAGTCCGAAAATGGGCTGTGTGCTGGAGATCGCCCGCAAGGTGGCCCCTTCCGGCTCCCCTGTCTTGATAGAAGGAGAAAGCGGCACGGGCAAGGAGTTAATTGCCCGGGCGTTGCACGACTGGAGTCCCCGTGTGCAGCAGCCCTTTGTGGTGGTTAATGCCGGGGCGTTATCTGGGCACCTGCTGGAGAGTGAACTGTTCGGCCACGAGAAGGGAGCCTTTACCGGGGCGGTGGCCCAGAAAAAGGGACTGGTGGAGATGGCCCACCGGGGGACGCTGTTTTTGGATGAAATCGGTGAGATGGACCCCGGATTGCAGGTTAAACTGCTCCGCTTCCTGGAAACCGGCGAATTCCGGCGAGTGGGGGATAACCGGCTAAGGCAGGTGGAGGTGCGTATTGTGGCGGCCACCAACCGGAAGCTGGAGGCGGAAGTGAAGGAAGGGAGGTTCCGGGAGGACCTCTATTACCGCCTGAACGTGATCAGGATTTTGGTACCTCCCCTACGGGAGCGCAAGGAAGACATCCCTCTCTTGGCCCAGTACTTTTTGGCCGGTTCTGCGGCGGGCCGGGGCAAAAGGCTCTCGCCCGATGCCATGGGCGCCCTGGAGGCTTACGACTTTCCCGGTAATGTGCGGGAACTGGCCAACCTGGTGGAACGGGGCTGCCTGCTGGCCAGCGGGGACTTAATCACCGCAGCCGATCTCTTTGGCTCCAGCCCGGGTAAAAACACCCCCGCCGACACCCTAAAGGATGTGGAAAGGGAACACATCCTGCGGGTGATGGGGGAAGTGGGAGGCAACAAGACCCGGGCCGCCGCCATACTGGGCATCAGTGTGCGCAACCTTTACCGCAAGCTTGAAGAATATGGCTACCAGACCTGAGATTTTGGCATGACAAAATGTCAGATCGGATGACAAAATTTCATAGCCATTCCCTGTGCTAAATGCCGGCAAACCACCTTTTGCTGGCGTTTTTTATTTTTTTACCCCTGGCACGGACCTTGCTCAAAAGGGTTGGCGAAAACAGTCCAGCACTAAAGGGGATAAGGAGGTAATCAGATTGTTGAACAGGTATCCAACCGCCAACAGGAACGAGAGGGGTGAAGAATTGTGAAAGACAATGACCAGGTACATTGGGCCATGGTCATCGACCTGCAGAAATGTGTCGGGTGTGACACCTGCACCGTCTCCTGCAAGGCGGAGAACCGGACCCCACCGGGAGTAACCTACAATGTGGTGACCGAGGTGGAGATGGGCACATTCCCCCACATTACCCGGGTCAATCACCCGCGTCCCTGTATGCAGTGTGACAACCCGCCGTGTGCCCAGGTTTGTCCCGTCAAGGCTACCTATAAAATGGAAAACGGCATCGTGGCGGTAGATGCCGACCGGTGCATCGGCTGCCGGTACTGCATGGTCAGCTGCCCGTACGGGGCCCGCTATTTTGATTTCGGCCAGGATTACGGGCAGGAAATGGCAGGCTACAACCATCTAACCACCCCCGAATACGGGGTGAACCGGGGGATCAGGAAGAAAGGAAAGACACCCGCCGGTACCGTGCGCAAGTGCCACTTCTGTCTCCACCGCCTGCAGCGGGGCGAGGAGCCGGCCTGTGTGGAAATCTGTCCCGGTGACGCCAGGTACTTCGGTAACCTTACCGATCCAGCCAGCGTGGTGGCCAGGCTGGCGGCCAGCATCAGGGCCATGGTATTGAAAGAGGAACTGGGGACTCACCCCAGGGTTATCTACCTTAAATAGGGAAAAGAGGTGGGATAATGTCTGCAGCAAAAACCGGCCCAGGTTCTCCCGGGATAACCTTGGGCAGTGATTTCCGGTCAACCTATGCCACCCTGCTGATCCTTATGGCGGCGGGAGCCTACGCCATCGGGGCCAGGGTTCTTGGCGGCCTGAACGTGACCGGCCTTACCAGCATCACCCCCTGGGGGGTCTGGGTGGTCTTTTACATCTTTTTTGTGGGCCTGAGCGCCGGCGCTTTCCTGTTATCCACCCTGATTTATGTTTTCGGGATGCACCGGTTTGAAAAGATTGGGAAGGAGGCATTGCTGGTTTCCCTGATCAGCATGGTGGTTGCCCTGTGCTTCATTCTGCTGGATCTGGGCCGGATGGACCGGTTTATCTACGCCCTCTGGTTTGGCAACGCCACCAGCGTACTGGCCTGGGAGGTGCGCTTTTACATGCTGTACATCCTCCTCCTTGCCGTTGAACTGTTCTATGCCATGCGGCCCGACCTGGTGCGGTTGAGGGGCGAGGCAAGCCTGCGGGGCCGCCTGGCAGCAGCCCTTACCCGCAATAGAGACAATCTTTCCCCGGCGGCTTTGGAGCGGGACCACAGGGTGATGCGAATACTGGGAGCGCTGGGTATTCCCCTGGCCATCCTCGGTGTCCACGGGGGTACCGGCACGCTGTTCGCAGTGGTCAAAGCTCAACCTTACTGGAACAGCGCCCTGTTCCCCGTTCTGTTTGTAGTTTCCGCCCTGGTATCGGGTACCGCCTTGCTGATGGTGCTGCACATCTTCCGCTGCCGCCGGCAGGGGCGAAAGTTGGACCTGGACCTGTTAAGGGGCATGGGGGCGCTCCTGCTGGGCTTTTTGGCCCTGGACCTGATGCTGGAATTTTATGAATACCTCATCGGCGCCTACCGGCTGGAGGCTGCGGAATGGGCCACCCTGGCCAGTATTTTTGCCGGGAGATATGCCTGGTCCTTCTGGCTCATTCAGATAGGCCTGGGCGCGATTATCCCGGTCATCATCCTGGCCCGGGGATCCCGGAATTCAGCCGGTAATTTGTTTCTTGCCGCTCTGCTGGTGTTGGCGGGCATCATGGCAGTCCGTTTCCACATTGTTCTTCCACCCCTGGCGCTGCCCCAGCTGCCCGGCCTGCCCTGGGGTCATTACGGTCCCACCTGGGTGGAATGGGTAAGCAGCCTGGGCTTGATGGCCATGGGGATGCTGCTGTATGTGGCAGGCACCAACTTCCTGCCCGTTGACGGGACTGCTGAGGATGAAAGGAGTGGAAACAATGGCTAAACAAAGGGAACAACAAGACAACAACCGGTTCAACCGCCGGAGTTTTATCAAAGGCAGCGCTGTTGCGGGCGGTGCGGCGGTACTGGCCACGGTGCTGGGCGGGCCGCAGGTTCCACAGTTGGGAAACCTCTGGCACGATGATCTCCGGGGCGGAGGCCAGGACTGGGGTGATTATGATGCCACCAGTGTCATTTACACCATGTGTGAGCAGTGCAACAGCCACTGCTCCCTGAAAGCGGTAATCAGGGAAAAACCCGCCGGCAGCGAAGGGCCGTACACCTGCCTGGTAGCCAAGCTTGCGGGCAACCCTTACAGTCCTTTAAACATGCAGCCCTTCGGCCAGATCCCTTATAACACACCGCCAGCTAAGGCTGCCCTTCCTTCCGGGGATGTGGCCGCTCAAGGCAGGGGGATGCGGGGCGGGCGCACCTGTCTTAAGGGTCAGGCGGGCATCCAGACGGCCTATGACGCCGCTCGTTTGCGGACTCCCCTTAAAAGAGTTGGACCCCGGGGTTCCGGCCAGTGGCAGAGCATTTCCTGGGAACAGGCCATCGGGGAAATTGTGGAAGGCAGCCTCGACCTGGGCACCCCGGGACTGAAATCGGCTTGGGCCTACGTGGAAGAGGGAAAGGTCATGGCCGACTGGGAAAAGGTGAAGTCCGGGGAGATGAGCCAGGCAGAATTCGACGGGCTATACCGGGATGTTTTGATTGACACCAGACATCCGGACCTTGGTCCCAAGGCCAACCAGATAGTGGGACTGGGCGGGAACCGGCGCAACTTTTTCCAGAACCGCTTTTGGCCCAAATCCCTGGGCAGTGTGAACGCCTTCAATCATGGGGGGATCTGCGGCCAGAGCGGAGTGGTGGGTAATGCCCGTTCCTTTACCGCTCCCCGGCCCAAACAGCGGATGTTCGCCGATTTCCCGGGCGCCGAGTTTGTCATCGTCTGGGGTACCGACCCGCTGGTATCCAACCGGGGTCCCACCTGGCTGGCGCCCATGCTGACCAACGCCCTGGCACGGGGAATGAAGCTGGCGGTGGTGGACCCGAGGCTTAGCAAGGTGGCGGAAAAGGCCCACATGTGGGTGCCCATCCAGCCTGGGACTGACGCCGCCCTGGCGTTGGGCATGGCCCGCTGGATCATCGAAAACCACCGGTATGACGAACGCTACCTGAAAAACCCCAACCAGCAAGCGGCGGAGCAGGACGGCGAACCCACCTGGAGTGATGCTACCCACCTGATTAATGTGGACCAAAAGGCAATGCCTAAATTAAGGGCATCTGACCTGGGGTTGGGCAGTGACCAGCAGTTCGTGGTGCTGGAAAGCGGCAATCCGGCGCCCCACGATGCAGCCATGGACGGGGACCTGGAAGTGGATACGGTGATCAACGGTATTCGCGTCAAGTCGGTGTTTACCCTGTTCAAGGAGCGGGTCATGGAAAAGACCCTGGAGCAGTATGCAGAGCTTTGCCGCATCGATGTACAGCAGATTATCGACCTGGCCAGGGAGTTTACCTCCCACGGGAAAAAGGCCGCCATTACTTCCTACCGGGGACCGGCCATGCACGGCAACGGGTATTACAATGTCCGGGCCATCAACTGCCTGAACCACCTGATCGGCAACTACGATTGGAAAGGGGGTAGCATGACCGGGGGAGCGGCCTTTAGACCAGTTAAGGGCATCTATGACCTGGAGGCTGTCCCGGGAGGCCTGAATGCATGGGGTGTTCCCATCACCCGGGAAAAAGCGGTCTATGAAAAGACCTCCCTGTTTACCAGGGACGGTTATCCCGCCAGGCGTCCCTGGTATTCCTTCCCTGGCAACATGATCCAGGAAGTATTGCCCAGTGCTGCTGATGGTTATCCGTATCCCATCAAGGCCCTCTTTGTCCACCGCCACTCCCTTACCCTGTCGGTTCCCGCCGGCTGGCTGCAGGAGGAATTGCTGAAAAATACCCAGGTGGTACCCCTTTTGGTGGTGTTCGATGTGGTGATGAGCGAGACGGCCTCCTGTGCCGACTATGTGCTGCCTGACTTGACCTACCTGGAAAGATGGGGGTTTGAAGACATCTTCCCCAACTTCCACCTGAAGGAAAGCCATTTCATGCAGCCGGTGACCAGGGTATACCCGGAGCCAAGGGCGGTGGAGGATGTGCTCATCGAAATCGGTAAGCGGATGGGTCTTCCAGGCGTGGGTGCCAACGCCTTCCCTGGCGGCAGTTCCTTAAACCGGGCAGAGGACTTTTATCTGAAGCTGGTGGCCAACATTGCCCATGACGGTCAACCGGTTCCCGATGCCGGTGAAGAGGAAATGCGCGTCTTTGTGGAAACCAGGCAGAAGGCCCTGGGTGAAACCTTTGACTTGAAGGCCTGGCAGCAGGCGGTCAAGCCGGAGGAATGGCGGAAAGTGGTCTATGTGTTAAACCGTGGGGGGCGCTTTGAACCCCAGGGGAACGAATACCAGGGCGACTACCTGAAATACCGGCTGGCAGGCCAGGTCAACTTTTACGATGAGGGAGTGGCCAAGGGGAAAAATTCATACTCCGGGGAGTTCTTTGACGGTCTGCCCCGCATTGCCCCGGTTGCCTATTACAACGGCAAGCCCGTGGACAGTGACTACCCGTTGGCCCTGATTGACTGGAAGGCACGCCATCTGGGGACTCACCGCACCATCAGCTCTCCGTGGCTGCGGGAAATTGAGGCGGAAAACCTGCTGTGGATACACCCGGCGGATGCCCAGCCCAGAGGTATAAAGAACGGGGACCGGGTAAAGATCAAGTCCTCTATCTACGAGGTGGAAGGAGTGGCGCTGGTCACCCAGGGGATCAAGCCGGGGGTGGTGGGCAGCTGCTACAACTACGGCCACACTGCTTACGGCGCCCGGCCTCACACCGTGGACGGCAAGCCTGCCGCCGGCATTCCCCATTACGGCCATGTGGAATGGGCCGCCAAAAGCGATAACGCCGGTTATGCCGGTCCGCGGGATGCCGGGTTTGCCGCTAACCACCTGCAGATGGTAGACCCGGTACTCAAGAATTCCTGTGTCAACGACCCCATCGGGGGCTCGGCCTCCCAGTTCGACACCCGGGTGGAAGTAGTCAAGGCTTGAACAATTGGCATAAAGGCTATAGGCGCAACTTTTTCCATGTCTCTGAATTTGTAACGGATTTGCTTTTCCAGACTTGCCGACAAGCAGCAACCGTTTGCACTACATTTCCGTGTGCTGGAGGATTTCAAAAAAGGCTCCAAGGTTTGACGATGGTGTTGTTTCACCGTCGTCAAACCTTTCTCTCCGGGAGTGCGTTCTCGGAAACTCTGAGACCGCTGCATTAAAGCCTGGCCAAATAGTTTGCCGCCTCTTCGGTAATGAATTCCTCATATGCGTAATAATCTTTTTCCGCTTCTCTGGCCACCTCAAGGGTTCTGTTTGGCGGAAACTTAAGATTGGTGGGACAGGGGGTATAGATCTGGATATAGGTCGGTCCAATCTCGCGGGCAACAAGGATGGCGTTTCTCACGGCCCGGCCTACCTTCCGGGGACTGGCCACCGTAACCCGTACGGCGTATGCACAGCCAGACACCTTGGCCATTTCAAAAACGGGAATTTTAGGAAATTGCTTGCCGACCGGCGCCATGTTCAGAACCTGGCCCTGTTTGCTCATGCCGCTTTCCTGACCGCCCGTGTTGCCATAAACTTCATTATCCACCATGATAGTGGTAACCTTTTCCCGCCGGAACCAGGAATGGAGAGTTAAGTCCAGGCCGATATCGGCAATACCGCCGTCACCTACCAGAACCACCACATCTTTGTGCTGATCAGGATAGCGGATTCTTAGCATTCGTTTCAGCCCGGACGCCACGGCGTTTTGATTACCGAAGGCAGTGTTAGAATAGTTGACTGCCGTCTGCGTCAACCCGAAAAAGGAACACCCGGGTGTTCCGATGATCACGGTATCGGCCGGAGACGGCAAAGATGCCGCCACTAGGCGGATGCCCAACGAGACGCCACATCCCGCACAATGAGGATGTTCTTCGATTATTTCTTTGAAAGTGCCTAGATCCTCAATGCCTTTTGGCTCAAAATAGGGTCCCCTTGCTACCAGATCCTGATATTCTTGTGGTAACAAATCTGCAAACTCCCTGACAGGGGTGATTATTTTGGTCGACATAAGCCTACCTCCTTTAAACCCACTCTGGTCCGGCGGCAAAACCTTCTCAACATCAGTCTTATGGCGTGCTTCAGCTTACTCCGGCGCGGGCTTTCAGGGCATTCTTCACGGTGTTTACGATTAATTCCTTGGGCATGGTCATGCCGCCGAAAACTCGTGGTCCGGCCACCACACGGCTGTTATGATTTAATGCCGCCTTAATTTCGCGGGCCAACCAGCCTCCGGCGTTGAATTCCGGCACCACAATCAAATGGGCGTTGACCGTGGAAGCCACAATTTCTTCCTCGGGGAAAGGCCGGATGGATTTGATCTTTATCAGCCCGGCATCAATGCCTTCTTGGCGCAATTCTCTCAAGGCTTCCCGGCTTTGGGAGACAGCCGTTCCGGAAGCGGCAATAAACACTTTGGCATGCGGGTTTTCCACTTCCAGAAGCCCCCCCATATAGCGGACAATATGCTTGCGGGCCCGTTGCGCCGCCGCCATGACTTCCTGGTGCCAGCTGGCATTGGCGGCATAACTGATGAAATTACTCTTGATTAACAGGGGGTCACGTACTATTCGCATAGGGGGAGTTTCCATGTCAAAGGCAGGTACCGGAGCATGCTGCGGGTTATAGGGGGGTAGTTTCAGATCCCCGGCCGGCAGCATTACCTTATCCCGGGTATGAGTCACGAAAAAACCGTCGACAAAAACTCCCACCGGCAGGTGGACATCAGGCTTCTCGGCAATTATGTACGCTTTCAGGATCATATCGTAAAAATCCTGAGCATTTTCCGCGTGAAACATCATCATCCCGGTGTCCAACAGCATAGCCATTTCAATGTTTTCCGGCTGGATGGAAGGAGGCAGGGAAACACCCCTGCACATGAAAGCACAAACGATGGGCTGGCGGGCACCGGCCCAAACCGGGAACATCTCCATAGCACGCAGGGTGCCAGGGCCGCTGGTGGCAGTGAAGACACGCCCGCCACCCAAAGAAGCGCCGTGGATGGCAGCCATAACGGCAAATTCATTTTCCGCCCGGTAATAGTCTTTTAAATAACCCTGGGCGTATAGATCGCCCACCAGATGCATGCTTTCACTTTGCGGGGTGATGGGATAAGCTATAGCCATGTCCACATTCGCCCTTTTGATGGCTTCAGCCACCGCCTCACTACCGGTTATAAAAACCTCCTCCCTGGGAGCGACGAAAAACAGATGCTCCGGGGAAACCACAGTTTGTTCCCTGACCACTTCTGGTTCAAACCTCCTCTCCTAGACACTGACAACAGCCAGCGCCTCCTTGGGACAAGCGGCGGCACACAACCCGCATCCTTTACAGCGGTTTTCGTTTACCGCCACTTTTTTGACCTCTTTATAAAACGTAAAAACATTTGGATCCGGGCAGGTAAGGATACAGAGTTTACACCCGGTGCATTTTTCCGTATCAACTTTGGCCACGGCATACATAAGTTGTTTTTCCCCTTTCCTTAGTTAATGAGGTACTCCTGGACTGAAGAGCGGGATTTTTCAATGACTTCAACATTTTTCTCGATTAACTGGCTTAGTTTTGCAAACTTGCTCTTCAAGACATCATCAAGAGCGGCCGTGGTTCCGGAAGCCACGAATTTACCGCCACCGAAACGCTCCGCCATAGACTCTTTAATCGATTCCATGGAGACCAGGTCAGTAACTCCCAACAGCCCGCCGAGCATGGCCAGGTTGGTGGACAGTTCCGTGCCAGCCACCTCAACGGCTATCTGTGAGGCAGGAACATAAAATATCCGGGCCTTTAAGTCGGCCAGCCTGGCCAGTTCTTCATCGCCCAATTCAAGAGGCTTTTCTGAATTAATAATCAGCAAACCCTCCGGTTGCAGGCCGTCAAAGAAAGGCATGGTATAACACTTCCCCAGAGTAATTACGTGCGGATGATAGATCATGATGATATTTGGGTCGAGTACTTCACCCCGTTCAAAAATCCTTTCTGAAGAAATGCGCACGTAGCTCTCGGCCGGGGCCAGCCGTTTTTCAGCGCCAAAAAAGGGATTTACCGTGCTGTCCAAACCTTCCCGGGTAGCAGCAGCCCCCAGAATATGGGCGGCGGTAACCACACCCTGGCCTCCTAATCCCGACATCCGGATGAAGGTTTTTTTGAACATTATTTCTTCACCTCCTCAATTTGTGCGAGCCATTCCTGGGCTTCCGGGGAAATGTATTCCTTAATACTGAAAGTCCCGTCCTTTTCCCTTTGTTTGATTCTGGCTATGGTTTCATGGGGTTTAAACTTATAATTGGTGGGGCACGGGGAGAAAACCTGAATATAGGTGGGCCCGATCTCCCTGGCCAACAGGATGGCCCGTCTGACGGCCTTTTCTAGACGCTTGGGGTGGGCCGGGGAAACGGCTGCCGCATAAGCGCAACCTGCCTCTCGGGCAATCTCCGGCAAGGAGATTTTGGGAAACTTCTTACCTGTCGGCGCCATATTGAGTATGGTGCCCTGGGGCGACATTCCACTCTCCTGGCCTCCGGTGTTGGCATAAGCCTCGTTATCCAGCATGATGGTCGTTATATTTTCTCTTCTGAACCAGGACTGCATTACCATGTCAAGGCCGATATCCGCAGTGGCGCCGTCGCCGGCAATTACAACCACATCTTTGATTTTGTCAGGGAACCGGAGCTTAAGCGCCCGCTTTAAACCGGAGGCCAACGCATTCTGGTTGCCGAAAAGAGAATGGATATTATGGAGGGCTACCTGGGGGAAGGCGATGGAGCTGCACCCGGTGGAGCCGACTATAATCGTGTCCTCAGGTTTGGGCAGTGAGGCCAGGATCATGCGCAAGGAAAGGGCCAATCCGCAACCGGCACAAAGAGGGTGTTCTTCAATCAATTCCTTAAAAGTACCCAGGTCAGAAACACCAAATCCTTTTTCATATGGCCCATGTTCCACCAATTCCCGGTATTCAGCAGGCATTATGTCTTCAAAACCTGGGGAAATCTTGAACAGACTTTTATTCACCTGGAACACCTCCGGATTTCAGCTAAAATCAAATCGGGCGGCATAGTCATCCCGCCAAATACCCTAGGACCTCCTATCACTTTGCCGGTATCCTCCATCACCGATTTGATTTCCTGGCACAACCAGCCTACCCTGTTAAATTCGGGAACAATTACGGCCGTGGCATTGCGGGTGAGTTTCCTGATCTCCTCTCCGGGGAATGGACGAAGACACTTAATCTTAATCAGCCCTGCATCCAGGCCTTCCCGGCGAGCCATCCCGATGGCTTCCCTGCTCTGGGAAACTGCGGTTCCGGAAGCGACAATCAGGATATCCGCATCTTCGTTTTCCACCTCCACCAGTCCACCGAGATATTTAACCACATAATTGCGGGCTCTTTCCGCAGCGGCCATGATTTCCTGCTGCCATGAGGCATGGGTGGCATAACTGATGAAGTTACTTTTCATTACAAAGGGATCCCGCATCTGCCTGACCGGCACATTCTCCATATCCATGACCGGAACCGGGGCGCAGTAGGGGTTATAGGGAGGCAGTTTGATGTCCTCCGCCGCGATCTCCACAGTGTCTCTGGTATGTGTCACGAAAAAACCGTCGGTAAATACCCCTACCGGGATATGCACATCAGTTTTTTCGGCAATAACAAAGGCTTTAAGGATCATATCATACAGATCCTGGGCCGTTTCCGCGTGGAACATCATGATCCCGGTATTTAGCATAAAGGCCATCTCGATGGTATCCGGCTGGATGGACAGGGGAGAGTTCACCCCTCTGGTCATAAAGGCGCAGACTATGGGCAGCCTGGCTCCGGCCCAGGTGGGAAACGCTTCAAAAGCTCGCAATGTGCCCGGACCCCCGGTGGCGGTAAACACCCGGACTCCGCCCATGGAGGCGCCGGCCACAGCGGACATTACGGCGAACTCATTTTCCCCTCGGAAATATTCCCGCAAATACCCCTCCGCGTATAAGTCCCCGACTAAATGCATGCTTTCTGATTGCGGGGTAATGGGGTAAGAAATGGCCATATCCACATTGGCCCTTTTAATGGCTTCCCGCACGGCTTCACTGCCCGTCATAAACCTTTTTTCTCTTGGCGCTTCGAAAAAGAGGTACTCAGGTGTTACCACTCTTTGGTCAATCACTTAAGGCCCTCCTTCTTCATTTCCTTGACCATCTCCGTAACTTTCTTTATTTTCGGCAGATCAACATCCCGCAGAGAGATCATGGCATCCTCATGCCCCATTTCCCCGCACAGGGCAATGGTATAACAGTCAGTGCCTCCTCTGATAATTTTGAGGGCCACATTGGCATAATGACAGTGGACACCGATGAAAACGCAGGTGTCTATCTTGTTGTGCCAGATGGTTAGATTGGGATGGTTAGGGTTGATCTCGATGGCGGGATTAATCATGGGATATTTAGGCCGGTAATCCGGCATGGGGATGACCTTTGCGCCCGCCGCTTCTGCTAAATCCTTTACGGCTTTAGCTTTTTCTGCCACTCCTTCTTTCCATGCCCAAAGCAGCAAAGGCCCGGGGAAAAAGACAGGGTTTTTGGCTGTCAGGAGTTTTTCGGCGATCTTGCGCATGGCCTCTTTTTCCGGGACTATCTTTCCCTCCACCAGGGCTTCCCCCTCCTCCGGCAGCGCCACACCCATGGAAGCAGCCGCCGGCGGCAGGTAGCCTTCGGGTCCGGCCAGAACCCTGTACTCAGTTACTGACATTTCCATCCCTCCTGCTAAAATTAAGTTTATAAAGATAAACCTTTTTGATCAGCTTCACCCACATGATGCCGAAAAAAAGGGATTCCTGCGGGCATTCGAACCATGGACAGCAGAGAATCTAAAAATCCAACACCAAATGGGAAAACACTGGTGTTGGACTACATTTAACCGATAATGCTGCCCTTTAAATGTCTTCCAAACAGGTAGTACGGAGTTTTTGTTCACATCTGCCGGTCAGTTGCAAAAACGACAACTCCTTCTCCGGTCTTGGCGCCGATATGGGTATGCAAGCTGTTGACGGGAAAATATAAAAATTTCCAACCCAGGATGCCCCTGTTCAACTAATTGCTGCCGCAACTTTTTGATCAGAATCATCCCTTCCTTATCGCAAGCCAAGTGCTGCTCAGCCGGTAACAGCACTTCCCTCAGCTAACAATTATCATATTGCGCATGATATCAGTCTTGACTTGGTAGAACCTGCTCCCTTATACTCCTTATCCAGGTTAAAATGTTATTTAGCTGAATTTGTTTTGAGTTAATTATAAGCTAGACCTTTAAAAAACACAATATATGGGCAGCATCCGCCAAAAAATTGGATCCCCTTAGAGCTATTTTCCTAACGCCTGTTTTCCAGAGCCTTCCGCAAAACTTCAATGTACCTCGCCAACACAATCTCCCAATTAATACATGCCGTACCCGTCCCGCAGGATGTAAGAGACCTCCTGCAAGAGGGCAAGGGATTTCTCGATTGCGGCTCCCCCGTCTAAGTTCAGCAGGCAGCAGCGGGCGGGGGCCAGCCAAGCCCGGGACAGGAGCAGCTTTTTATCAACACCTCGTCCGACCAGGTAGTCCCACATCTCTTCCAGCCGGTTTACCATGGTGGCGGCGGATTCTCCCTCCAGTTCGTGGGTTATGGTGGGGGTGATGCCCCAGGAGATAATCCCGCTATGATAATGCAATTTTATCCCCTTGCCGAGTATATCTCCACCGAACTGTAGCTGTTGGCGCTACCGTCAAGGACGAGTGGTAAAGGAAAGCTCGGAGCCATCTACCACCGTGGGGCCGTATTTCAGCTGGGCCTTGAAGTAGTAGGTGGTGTTCCGTCTAAGGCCCTTGATTGTCTCAGCATAGGTGCCAGAGCCAGCCTTGTCCACCCAACGGGTGTAGGCGTAACCGCCACCGGACGGCCTGTAGGCAAACCGCACCTGGCCAGAGGCGTAACCTTTAAAGTCGTAGGCCATGATCAGGGTGGCCCTGTTCTTGGTGATATTGGTGGCGTCCATGGTAGCAACCGAAGGCGGCTCCCCTTCGGGCGGTTCTTGCGGCGGAGGCGGCTCCCCTTCGGGCGGTTCTTGCGGCGGAGGCGGCTCCCCTTCTGGCGGTTCTGACGGCTGGCCCGAGCCGGAAGCTTTGCTGGGAACGCCTCCAGAAACAGGATAGCCATCCGGAAACGGCCCTATGGTGGGCAGATGCCGGTCGGTTACGAAATAGTAGGTGCTGTTATCTCTTGTGGTAAAAATGATGTGCTTCGGCTCATCGACGCGGTAAATGTAAAAACCTCCCCAGGGATCCGAAAGGCCTCCCCAAGCAATGCCGCTCTCATTCATTACCGCCTTGATCGTTCCGTCTGCGTCGGAGTTGTCTTCCGTGGGCAGCTCGCTTTTTTCGGCATAGTACAAGTCCACAACCGTCTTCATCGACCGGAGACCGGCCAGCGCAGCGGTTTCTCTGGCCTTGTCGGACTGCCTTGTAAATTGCGGCAGAGCGGTGGCTACGATAATGCTGATAATAGCCCCGACCACCATTAGTTCGATCAGCGTAAAACCTTTCTCGCTATGTATGTTAAGCGGAAGCAAACGAAATCGTCTTAACACGCGATTACCCACCCCTTTTTCGACAGCAGGTTTCCGATCATCCGCCGGATCGGAAGTTAAGCGTAAACCTTCCATGCAGTTGGGCACGGTATTCCCTACCTGTGCTCATACTGCCTGGGTGGCGTGGTAACGGAACAATCGATCCTTCCCAGCCATCTTATAGGAAGACGCTTACTGCGCGAAGAAGTTGGCATCTTCTTTTTTAAGGATTTTCTGCTTATAGTGCCGGAGGGAAAGGATAGTAACCCGGAAGATGTCACCAACTTGGCGCAGTAGCAAAAGGTCTGATTGGCTCGGAAGTAAGCGATATCCCTCCGAAATTGCTATTTTTTATTCTACATTTTTCCTCGTCCTTCCTCCTTGCCATAGGAAAGTTTAAAGCACAAACGTAAAAGGCAAACCCTCAGGGCAGTATGGCTAGACAGAACGCCCGTCTGAGGGGCAGGATGGGCCTGACGGAAAGGCTCTAAGCACGCAAAAACGCGCAAGACAACGCAGGGGGGTTAGGATCGATTGGGGGTTCGGCTTGAATACGGATGAAAATGCCCAAAGACGGGGTGCCCTTGGAGGAAATTGGTATTTGTGTCGAATCTAAATAACGTGATTGTAGGGACCGGACGCATAGATCAAGATAGACCAAAATCTTTTTGATTATCTCCGGGGATTCGTAGCCAGACAAGTTCCAAGTCTCTGCCTGGTGGCAAATGTGAGGAGGTATGGGGTTGAAAGATGCAATCCGTCCCCGCAATCAAACTTGCTACAACCTACAACGGCAAATCCGGCCTCCTTATTGCGGCCATATGGGAACAATGGTACAATGTAACCGTCGAGTTTATTGAACAAGATAAACCTTTCCGAGCCCATGGACCTAAAGGAAACCATGGTTGATGGGCCGCCGTTATGGCCGGGGTATAACTGGAAACGGTTATGCCTTCCAGATGCGAAAAGGAAAGCTCTCGGGCGTGGCTCAAACACCGGCCCCTGTACTTTTCGCGCTGGGGTCGGTTTTATTTTTGGAAAAGGAGGCCGGGACTTTGCAGCCCAGACTATGTGCCAGCCGGCTAAGGGGTGCCGGAGGGAGTTGCCGTAAGGAGACAAAGAATGCAGGAATACACCAGCTGTGGACAGCTGTCCTGCTGCTGGCGGTTTTTTTGGTTGGGACAGGCTGTACCCGGGGGAAGGAGCAAGTCCAGCCGCCCACTTTGACCGTTGCCGCCGCTTCCGACCTGGTCCTAGCCTTTTCGGAAATTGCCCGGGAATTTGAACGGATGACAGGGGCCAAGGTGGTGCTGGTTTTCGGTTCTACCGGAAAGCTGGCCCAGCAAATTGAGAACGGGGCCCCCTATGATGTTTTTGCTGCCGCCGATATCCAGTTTATCCGGGGTTTAGAGGCCAAAACCAGGGTGGATGCCGCTACAACCAGGCATTATGCCAACGGTAGGGTGGGCATCGCCACCACGGTCAAAGGCGGTCTTGCACCTGATAATCTTGCCGATCTACTGGATCCCGTCTATAAAAAAATCGCCATCGCCAACCCGGAACACGCTCCCTACGGCCGTGCGGCCCGGGAGGCCCTGGAATCCGCCGGATTGTGGCACCAGCTGCAGGACCGGCTGGTTTATGCCGGTAACATCCAGGAGGCCTTTACCCTGGTGACCAGCGGCAATGCGGAGGCTGGCCTGGTAGCCATATCCGTGGCCGCTAACGACCCGCAAGTACGGTTTGTCCTCGTGGATAGTGCCATGCACAGGCCATTGATCCAGGCCATGGCGGTGGTCAGCAATTCAGAACACCCGGACCTGGCCGGACGCTTTATACAATACGTCACCTCCCCGCAAGGCTGGGAAGTGCTGCTCCGATACGGATTTGAGGCACCGGAGGAAGGCCGATGAATAAGCTGGATCTGTTTCCCTTGATGTTATCCCTGCGGGTTGCCGGTATCGCCACCATGCTGGCTGTACTGGCCGGACTTCCTTTGGCCTGGTATCTGGCCAGGCAGCGGGGCAGGCTGGCGGATTTGCTGGATTCGCTGATTACCCTGCCTCTGGTTTTGCCTCCCACTGTACTGGGGTATTATCTGTTGGTGGCCCTTGGCCGCCAGAGTCCCATTGGGCATTTTCTGGAGCAGCAGTTCGGCCTGACCCTGGTTTTTACCCCCAGGGGAGCAGTCATCGCCGCCTGTGTGGCTTCCATACCCTATTTTATCAAAAGCGCCCGGGCGGCACTGGAGGGGGTGGGCCGGGATCTGGTGGATGCCGCCCGCACCCTGGGCCGTACCGAAGGGGAGATTTTTTGGGCCATTATTGTACCTATTGCCTGGCGGGGATTGGCAGCGGGAGGGGTGCTTACCTTTGCCCGTGCCCTGGGGGACTTTGGGACCACCCTGATGGTAGCGGGGGGTATTCCTGGGCGGACCCTGACCATGCCTATAGCCATCTACAATTCCATTCTGGCGGGTGACCGGGGGATGGCTAATTTGTTGGTAGCGGTGATGACCCTGGCGGCGCTGGCGGTTATTTTTACCCTGAACCGACTGCAGCGCTCTTTCATCAGAGGACGGGACTAAATCCCACCGGGAGGCTGGTTGGATGCTGGAAGTGGACATCAAGAAGAACTTGCCCGGATTTGCCATCAGGGCTTCCTTTTCCTCCGGCCCTGGGGTGCTGGGGATGCTTGGGCCATCCGGCTGTGGCAAGAGCATGACTTTAAAATGTATTGCCGGCCTGGTTACGCCCGATGCCGGGCGCATTATGTTAAACCGGCGGGTGCTGCTGGACACCAGCAGGGGCATCAATGTTCCCCCACAGGAGCGGCGGGTGGGGATGCTGTTCCAGCATTATGCCCTGTTTCCCCATTTGACGGTAAAGGAGAACGTGGCCTTTGGATTGAAACACCTGTCCCGCCCCTCCCGGGAACAGCGGGTGGAACAGTTGCTGGCCCTTACCCGGTTGAGTGACTATGCCCACCGGTTGCCCCATCAGCTTTCCGGCGGGCAGCAGCAGCGGGTGGCCCTGGCCAGGGCGCTGGCCCCGGAACCGGAGCTGTTGCTACTGGACGAGCCCTTTGCGGCACTGGATAGCCAGGTGAAGGGGCGGTTGGAGCGCGAGTTGATGACCCTGCAGCCGCAGTACATGGGCATGGCGGTGATGGTTAGTCATAACCTGGAGGAGGTATACCGTCTGTGTTCCCGGATTGCCGTCTTTGCCGACGGAACGGTTTTGCAGGTCGGCGACAAAGAGCAAGTGGTGAAAAGGCCAGCCAGCCGTACCGTAGCGAGGATTATCGGGGTAAAAAACCTGTTTGAGGGCATTCTGGTTGCATCGACGGCGGCACAGTGGGAAGTAGATGTGCCGGAGTTGGGGGTGAGGCTGAAGGTTCGGGGTGAACCTGACGCTCCTCCCGCTAAGGCGGGTGGGCCCGTGGTGGTGGGTATTCGTCCGGCGGACATCCTCGTGGAAATGGACGGGGGGGACGGCACCCATGAGTCTTTCTCCGGTAAAACCTCCAATTATTGCGCTGCCCATGTGGTGCAGGTGCTGGAGGGCATTGACCGCTGCACCATTTTCCTGCGGGTGGCCGGCGGTGCCGCCAGGGAAGACGACTACCATCTGCAGGCGGACCTGCCCCGTGGTGCAGGCGCCTGCCCGGCACCGGGCCAGCAATGCAGGGTTTATCTTCCCCCGGACAGATTAATGTTGTTGGAAGACAGGTAGAATGGATACCGCTTCCTACTCTCTGGAATACCTGGCAGCCTGGAGCAGTAGGCAGGAAGACCCCAGGCTGATCCTGAAGGCCGGGGAGTTAATCCAGAAGACAGTGGCAGCGGTCAAAAATTATGGCATGGGTACTACCACTTAAACGTTCAAAAATGCTCTGCTTCATACGCTTTGAAAAAAAATACAGCTACACCGCCATTGGCCTGTATACGGTTTATCGTCTCGAAGTATTCTGAATTCTGACTGCTGCCCTGAAAATAGCTTGTCATATTTTTTCATCCCTCTGATGGTGCCGCGATAAGCGGCGTGGGGAATTCTGAATACCTAAATAGAAACTATCTAGTTTTTTATATCTGTTCCTAAATTCTGAGCAGAATTGATGAATAGGATTGAATTGTCTACATCCTATAGTCTCCTACTCAACAGTGACCGACTTTGCCAGGTTCCTTGGTTTATCAACATCGCAGTCCCGGTAGACGGCGGCGTAGTAGGCCAGAAGCTGCAAGGGCACGACGGTAAGGACCGGTGTGATTAGGGGGTTGGCCTCTGGCAAGTAGAAGACTTCGTCCACTGCCTTGGCGATTTCCTTGTTCCCGGGCAGGGTGATGGCGGTGACATGGGCGCCCCGGGCCTTGACCTCGGTGATGTTGCTGATCATTTTGTCATAGAGATCGGGTTGGGTGGCCAGGGCAATTACCGGCACTCCTTCAATGATGAGGGCCAGGGTGCCGTGTTTTAGCTCGCCGGCAGCATAGGCCTCAGCATGGATATAGGAAATTTCCTTCAATTTCAGTGAACCTTCTAAGGCTACGGCATAGTCCAGGCCCCGGCCGATGAAGAAAGTGTCCTCCCATTGAGACATTCTTTCTGCCCATTTCTTAATGGAGGATTCGTGGGCCAGCACATCATGGACCTGCTGGGGGAGGTTCTGCAATGCCTTTGTCAGTTCTATGGCTGTCTCTGGAGTAATAGTCCCCCTAGCCTGACCTAGGAAGCCGGCCAGGAGGTACATTGCCTCCAGCTGGGTTACATAAGCCTTGGTGGAGGCTACGGCTATTTCCGGCCCGGCCATAGTATAGATGACATCATGGGCTTCCCGAGCAATGGAGCTCCCCACCACGTTGGTGACCGCAACTATCCGGGAGCCTCGCAGTTTGGCGGCCCTTAAACCAGCCAAGGTATCTGCAGTTTCACCCGACTGGCTGATGATCACTGTTAAGGTATTCTCATCTACCAGGGGATCCCGGTAGCGGAACTCGGAGGCAATGTCCACTTCCACCGGCATCCGTACCAGTTTTTCGATGATGTACTTGCCAACCATCCCGGCATGAGCGGCAGTCCCGCAGGCCACGACAGCCACCTTGTGCAGGGAGCGGACCTGTTCCGGAGTAAGTCTTACTTCTGGCAAAAGGACCGTGCCGTCTTCTTTCACCCTTCCGCCAATGGTATCCCGCAGGGCTCGGGGCTGCTCATGGATCTCCTTTAACATAAAGTGAGGATACCCGGCCTTTTCGGCTGCCTGCAGGTCCCACTGTACATGGAAGGGTTCCCTGGCAACCAGCTGGCCGTTTTTATCATAAATGGTCGCCTCTTCGGCGGTAAGCACTGCTACTTCGTGGTCTTCCAGGATAAGGGTATCCCGGGTATGGTTTAGCAAAGCCGGAATGTCGGAAGCAAGGAAGTTTTCTCCCTGGCCCAAGCCAATAATCAGAGGGCTATCTTTTCGCACCACTACAATTTTTCCAGGATCATGGGCGCACAAAACTGCCATGGCATAGGAGCCTTCCAATCTGGCTACTGCTTGCCGAACGGCAGCCAAAAGGTCGCCCTGGTAAAACTGCTCGACAAGGTGAGGCAAGACTTCGGTATCGGTTTCAGAGCGGAAGGAATGGCCCTGCTCAACCAGCCATTCCTTCAGGGGCTGGAAGTTTTCGATAATTCCGTTATGGACAACAGCGATTTGCCCTTGGCAATCCAAATGGGGATGAGCATTGCTGTCTGATGGCTTTCCATGGGTAGCCCACCGGGTATGGCCAATCCCGGTACTGCCTTTAGGCGTATCACCATTTAAAGCGTCGGCCAGTGAACCAAGTTTTCCTTCCCTCTTTACTACTTTCAGCTGCTGGTCTTCCATCGCAACGATCCCTGCAGAATCATAGCCTCTATATTCCAACTTTTTTAGACCCTCCAGCAAAATTGGGGCAGCCTGCTGGTGGCCTACATAACCAACGATACCGCACATGGGCTTCACTCCCTTTGGGGTTATTATGTCAAAAAACTAGTTATTAGAAGAACAAAATCTTCCTTGAAAGACTCTTTTATATGGTTGATTTTGTTGAAACACATTACGGAAATTATGACTTCTCCACATTTTTTAAACAAGTATAATTTCCTATGTGTTATAAAAAAGGTCACCAACACCCTTTGTCGCCGGGATTGCTCCCGGAATTTGTGGTGTTTTTTCGGCCTGACCGGGCCGAGGGGCACCCGCCGATTTTCGATAAACCCCTACCTCGTCAACCACTCCGGTAAAAAAACTGGGCCGGATGGTTCAGGCGCTTATTGGCCGCTAACTGGCTCTCAATAAATCACCCCTTTCTTAGCTTCTGTCAAAACCGGCATCACCTCCTCATAGGAAGAGTAGACGTATTTAAGAAAAAAAGGTTCCCCACTACAAAGCAGAGGGCTTACAGCCTCTTTGCTACCTGGGCTATTTCCCCTACTAACTGTTCCAGTTGGGCCTGATCCGGCCCCTCGGCCATGATGCGAATAAGGGGCTCCGTACCCGAGGGCCGCACAAGCAAGCGGCCTTGGTTGCCTAAGATAGCTTCAGCTCGGGCTAATGCCTCTAACAAAGCCGGAGCAGCTGCAGCCTTGGCTTTGTCCTTTACCCGCACATTAACCAGCACCTGCGGAAATTTAGTCATCTGAACTGCCAATTGACCTAAGCTCCGGGAAGAAGCAGCCATGATCCTAATCAGCTGCAGGCCGGTTAACAGCCCGTCACCGGTGGTATTGTGCTCCAGGAAAATAATGTGGCCGGATTGTTCGCCGCCCAGCACGGCTCCGCTATTCAACATCTCTTCCAGGACATAGCGGTCGCCCACTTTTGTCCTCTTGGTCTGGATACCGGCTCTCTCTAATGCCTGGAAGAGCCCCAGATTGCTCATTACGGTAACCACAACAGTATTGCCAGCCAGTTTTTGGCGCTGTTGCAGGTCGAGGGCCCAGGCCACCAGGATTTGGTCGCCGTCAACCAGATTGCCCTGGGCATCCACCGCCAGCACCCGATCAGCATCCCCGTCAAAAGCCAGGCCTAAATCAGCGCCTTTGTCCACCACCGCGCGGCAGAGGGCTTCCGGATGGGTTGAACCGCACCCGGCGTTAATATTTACGCCATCAGGCAGGTTGAAAATGGGAAAAACCTGCATGCCTAAGGATTCCAGCAACCGCGGCGCCACTGCACTAGCTGCCCCGTTGGCGCAATCAACAACGACCTTAATGCCGGCTAAGGATGTGTTAACCGTTGACCGCACCGATTCCAGGTAAAGGTTAATTGCCTCAGGTTGATCGGCAACTTGTCCGATTCCATCGCCGGTTGGCCGGGGTAAATTGTCTGCCCCGGCGGCAACCAGTTTTTCAATTTCCAGTTCCACTGCATCAGGCAGTTTATAGCCGTTAGCGGCAAAAAACTTAATACCGTTATCACCAAAGGGGTTGTGGGACGCCGAAATCATGGCGCCCGCAGTGGCGCCAAGGGCTTTGGTCAGATAGGCCAAAGCAGGAGTAGGCAGAATCCCCAGATTAATCACATTAGCTCCTACAGAGCACAGGCCAGCCGTCAACGCTGCCTGCAGCATATCTCCCGAGATGCGAGTATCCCTTCCCACGGTAATAGTTGGCCTGGCTGTCGTCCGGGCTAGGATATGTGCCCCTGCCCTGCCTAACTGGTAAGCCAGTTCGGGAGTTAAATCCCGGTTTGCCACTCCTCTTACGCCATCAGTACCGAATAATGCCACTTTTATGTAGTACCTCCCTCTTCCAATTCTGCTTCCTGTACAGGCAGAGCATACCGCCTGATAATGGCCTCAGCCACCCTGAGACCGTCCACGGCGGCGCTGACAATTCCCCCGGCATAACCTGCGCCCTCACCAGCCGGGTACAGGCCTGGCGTGTTAACAGAACAATATTCTTTATCCCGCAGGATACGCAGGGGAGAAGAGGTGCGGGTTTCTAACCCGGTTAACACGGCCGCATCTCCGGCAAACCCGCGGACCTTACGGTCAAAATCCTGCAGGGCTTCTGCCAAAACCTCCCCTACCTCTTTTGGCAGGATTTCTCTTAAGTTAGCCGGAACGGTTCCCGGCAAATAACTGGGATAAAGGCCTGCAGGCGCTCTAGACGGTTTACAGTCAGCCAAAAAATCCGCCACTGGCTGAACCGGGGCCTTATATCCACCGCCTCCGGCCTTAAAAGCGGCTTTTTCCAAAGCCCTTTGAAAATCCACTCCCGCTAAAGGATAGCCTGCTCTAAAGTCTTCCCTTCCTACATTCACCACCAATGCGCTGTTGGCAATACCCGAAGCCCGGTCATGTTTGCTCATTCCATTGGTGACTACCCCTTCAGCTTCAGAAGCAGCAGCCACCACCTGACCACCTGGACACATGCAAAAAGTATAGGCATTCCGTTTATGTTGATCGCTGTGGTAAGTTAAATGGTAATCCGCAGGACCCAGCTTGGGATGGCCGGCAAAATCGCCGTACTGGGACTGGTCAATCAAGGCCTGGGGATGCTCAATCCTTAGACCGATGGCAAAAGGTTTTTGTTCCATTGCGACTTCATGAGCGAATAACCAGCGGGAGGTATCCCTGGCGCTGTGGCCAATAGCCATCACTACCGCACCCGCGGGAATATCTTTGGTTCCATTTACGATTACTCCTGTTACCCGCCGGTTTTTCTCCTGCAAGAGACCGGTTACCTTAGCCCCAAACTGCACCCGCCCTCCCATTTCCAATAGCTGCCGGCGAAGTCCCTCTACCACCTGGCGCAATATATCAGTGCCTACATGGGGCTTGTGCAGCCAAGTAATCTCCTCCGGAGCTCCCGCTGCTACCAGCCGGGCCAATACCTCACCCACCCGATAATCTTTTATGCGGGTGGTCAGTTTGCCATCAGAGAAGGTACCGGCTCCACCTTCACCAAACTGGACGTTTGACTCCAAATTGAGTTCACCGGTTTGCCAAAAATTGAGCACATCCCGGGTTCGCTGCCTTACATCCGGACCCCGTTCCAATAGCACTGGCCGGTAGCCAAACTCAGCTAGTTTAAGGGCAGCAAAAATACCTGCCGGGCCGGCGCCAACCACAACCGGCGGCCAAGCCATGGGCTGGCTTCCTCTTGCCAGGGGCAGCGGCGGTGTTTCATTAATCAATCCAACACTCGGCAGGTTTTTTCTCAATACTCTCCGGCCGACAGCTTCCTTCACTAGCACTTCAACTGTATAGACGAAACCGATTTGCCGCCTGCGCCTTGCATCTACAGCTCGCCGGAGAATCCATAAGCGCTGGATGTTTTCCGGGCTGATCCTCATCCTCTTTGCTGCCTCTGCTATCAAATCTTCTTGCCCGTGTTCAACTTCTAGCCGCAGTTCCGCTATCCTTAACTTCATCCTCTTTGCATCACCTCAAAAAGGAACATTATCATAAACGCATCGTCTATTTAATAGCATCTCTAGGAGGGACAATAATATGCCCGGGTGAGACTTAGCATAGTGGCATCCTATGTCACCCGGGGTAAAAAGGTGCGTCAAGCCAAAATGTTTTAACATCTGACTAACGGTTGGCTCCTATGGGGGAAATTTCGACAATCACTTTTACCGGACGGGCTAACACTGCCCCAACCTTTTCAGGCAAAGCCAAAGAGAGATCCTGCACTAAGTCCTTGTTGGCGCCTTTTAACTCAATGGGAACAGTGGAAACAAAATCAATGGTATCCAGCAATGCCTGGTCGCCGGTAATACTGACCACATCAGGCTGCAAAATAATATTTTTAACATGGTGACCCCGGGCAGGCTCCCCTTTCACATCTGCGCGAATAGGGACCACTTTCTCAGGCATGTCTCTAACAACTGGAATAGTTACTTCAACCGACATCGGGTTTAAATTGACCCAATCCCAGGCCCTGCTGCCATCCTTGTCTGAAGCCACCCGCACTGGCAGGTCGCGGCGGATAGTATTTCTGGCGCCATCAAGATTAACCGCAACATAGGCTGTATTAATCTGCTCCAAAAATCCCCCCGGGCCTGTAACTACTATCTCCGATGGCTGAACCACCGGATCTCTGGCCTTATAACCGGAGGCGGCTTTCCCTTCAAAGGTAACCGTTACCGGCACCTGTTTTTCCATTAGTTTGTCCACAGTAATTTCTGCCTGGGTCGGGGTAATATTTACCAGGTTAATCCCAGTAGGGAGGGAAACCTGCACGGGGAACAGGTGTACCCCCTCTTTGGGCTGGTGCATCTCCACAAAAGCATGGATGTCCCGGGAAGAAACATCCCGGACCAGCCCTTCCCTGCCCTCAATACGGATTTTCACCGTATTAGGTCTTTCTGAGACCACTAAATCAGCAGGAAGATTGCGGACCTCCAGAGGAACTGAGAGTACGTACTCCACTGCCGGATTTTTATCCTCAACTACATACAACCAAAGGCCCAGGGCCAGCAGGATGGACAAAACTCGGTACGGTAGGTTGGTACGAAACCAAGCGCCCATAGGCTATGACCTCCAATGCCAAAAAGAATGGTTGTTGCTGTTTTTAGGCAGCAACAGGTTCTCCAGCATTTCTTTCAAGTTCTTTTCATCCAGGTAACGGGTTAAACGACCCTCCTCGGCCACAGAGATAGTACCAGTCTCTTCAGATACTACTATAGCAACAGCATCAGAAATTTCGGTAATCCCCAACGCCGCCCTGTGCCGGGTACCCAACTGCTTGCTCAAGTAAGGGATATCGGTTAAAGGAAGAAAACAAGCGGCTGCAACCAGTCTGTCACCTCGAATAATGGAGGCCCCATCATGAAAAGGGGTCGTTGGGGTAAAAATATTTACCAGAAGTTCACTGGATAAAACCCCGTCCACCTTGATGCCTGTTTCAATATAGTCGTTGAGACCAGTTTCCCTTTCCACCACAATCAGGGCCCCGGTCTTTGTCTTGGCTAATGCTTGAACAGCCCTGATAATTTCATTAATCAGGCGGGACATGTCTTCAACGCCCAAGAAAGAAATCGGACTGGCGAAAAACTTGCCCCGGCCTAAACGCTCCAAAGCACGGCGCAATTCTGGCTGGAACACCACCGGCAAGGCCACCAGGATAATCAGCTGAAGCTGGGACAGAACCCACCCAATAGTTGCTAAGTTTAAGGCCTTGGCCAGAAAAGCAGCAACAACCAGCACAACCAGGCCCTTAATTAGCTGGACCGCCCTAGTTCCTTTAATCAACATAATCAATTTATAGATGAAAAAAGCCACCAGGCTGACATCAAGGATTAGGCGCAACACATCCAGCAATCCAAAAGACCTGATATATGCCCAAAGGGTCATCCTAACACCTCCAACCCTGAAACCCTTACAATTATTATGCCATATAAAACAAAGCAAACAACCCGTTTAACCGTAAATCTTTTCGACAATTTGCATGCCAATTCCTTGTAGTCCCGCAAATTAACTATAGTATATTTCTGGAAAAAAGGTTGCTCTAAAGAGCTGTTTCAACTTATTGTTAGTTGCCGAGTTGTCCTGATTAAGATAAAATTGAGGCGATAAGGGGGTTCTCAAATGGCCAATAAACGCCGCTGGCAAATATATATATCCATTTTATGCATGATCACTGGCATGTTAATCGCATGGCAGTATTCACTGGCGGTTTTAGCGTCGGAAGGGGCCAACAAAGGTAGGAACGCGATGCTGGTTTCTGTGATTGAAGAACTGGAAGCCGAAACATTAGTGTTGGAAGAAAAAATCCTTGAACTAAGGAAGCAGCTTGACGCCCTCCACGACGCCCAATTAGAAGATGAAGAGGAAATCACGAGTTTGCAAAAAGAACTGCAGTGGATGCGCAGTATAGCCGCCTTAACAGAGGTCTACGGCCCAGGTATTACTGTCACTTTAGATGACAATGTGGCGGGATCCAATGCTGCAAAGAATCAACCGGACTATAACCCAAACAATTATATCATTCACGACAAAAATATTTTATACTTGGTAAACGAGATTAAGCGGGCAGGTGCTGAAGCTATTGCAGTCAACAACCAGCGAATTGTATCTACTTCTGATATCCGCTGTGTCGGCCCGGTAATCTTTGTTAATTCCACTCGGATGGCTCCGCCTTATATTATCCAGGCCATCGGAGACCCCGACCGCCTGGAAAGAGTCGTATCAATGGGAGAAGAATACACCTATTTGAAATATAAGGATTTCCCGGTTAAACTGGTGCGGGAAACAGTAATCTCCCTCCCGGCATATAAAGGCGGTTATAGCCTAAACAATGCCCAAAAAGCGCCAGAGGGGGGATCCTAATGGCTATTAATAAAAAAAGGGCTCCTCTGGCAAGGTGGCAGGTTACTGTAACCATTGTCCTGCTATTTACGGGCATCCTGCTTTCGCTGCAATTCCGTACTCAGCAGGACTTCCGTCAAACCCTGGCGGCCCAGAAAACTGATGACTTGGTGGTTATTTGGAAACGGCTGCTGGAAAAACGAGAGCGGTTGGAGCTGGAAGTTGAAGGATTGCAGAAGCAGCAATTGCTTCTGGAGCAAAAATCAACTGCCGGATTGAATGCCCTTTCCCAGGTGGCAGCCAGCTTGGAACGTTTACGGATGTCCCAAGGGTTAGATCCGGTGAAAGGACCAGGCATCACCATAACCATTACCGGCGACGCCCCTCTCCTGTACCTGGACTTGGTGGACATGATTAATGAGCTGTGGGCAAGCGGGGCAGAAGCCATGGCAATAAACGACCACCGGATAATCTCGACCTCCGCCTTTGGCGACAGAGAGGGAATAGACAATATTTATATCACTGTCAATGGGGAACGGCTGTATTTCCCGATAGTGATTAAGGCCATTGGGGAACCGGCTACATTGCAGACCGGTTTAAGCTTCCCCGGAGGCATCGTAGATAACTTCCGCACCTACGGGATTACCCTGAATATCCAGCAGCACTCGGAACTAATAATCCCGGCGGCAAAAAATATCTCTCCCTGGCGCTATGCCAAAGTGGGTCCCGCACATCCTCCACCGCCGCCACAGCTAAATCCGGGAGTGGTTCCTGGCGAAACAACAAAACCTGACAACGGGACCAAAACCAGTCCTAACTCAGCACCCCTGACAAGTCCCTAGCCACCAATAAAAGGCCGGACCTGATGCAACCTGGTTGCGGGAGGATCCGGCTTTTTCCTTGAAGGGCAATATCCCAACAATACAGGTTCCCCACGTCTTTTTATACATTAAGTTCCACCACATCATGATCAGCTAGAACATATTCCCGGGGAACCGACTGCCCGTCAAACTTGGCGGAGCCCCAAATGCGCGCGCCTCTTAAACGCTCGGGAAAGTCCCGGTGGATCAGGTAAGCCAAGTCAAGGATATTGCTTCCCTTCGGTAAAACCATGGGAGCCGTACGGTCCGCCTCCTTGCCAGGAGCCTTCGTATAAACCCGGATAATATCAAGCATTTGAAACAACCGGATTTTTAGTTCTTCCAGGTTAGTACCCGTCCGGGCTGAAACCAGCATTAATTCCGGCATTTTACGAATTAATTCCCGCAAAATCTCCACATTCTCAAAGCTGCCCGGAAGATCGCTCTTATTGGCTACTACAAGGATCGGCTTGCCTTCACTCCCTTTTTGAGAGGGATCAGGGGCAATAATCCGTTTGGCCTGCAAATAGTCTAAGGCTACCTGGACCTGCTCCGGGCAGTCCCCGTCTGAAGCATCGACAACAAGCAAGATTACATCCGCCCTGCGCAAAAGGCCGCTCAATCCCGGCGGCTGGGTGTCCGCTGTAATAGGAGGAAGATCGACAAGTTGGATCAGGACATTTTCAAAAGGCATCATACCGGTTACCGGCATAGTGGTAGTAAAGGGATAATCACCTACCTGAACTTTGGCCCGGGTCAGGCTCCCTACCAGAGAGGACTTGCCGGTATTCGGACAACCGAATACCGCCACCTGGCCCGCACCCTCTTTGGGAATATTGAAGGGATCGAAATGGGCAGAGGTTTTTTTCTTTTCCCCTTCTTTTCGCAGCTTGGCCAGGCGGCTTTTAATGTCTGCCTGAAGCTTTTCGGTTCCCTTATGCTTAGGCATTACAGCCAGCATTTCTTCCAGAGCGGCAATTTTATCTTCCACACTGGTGGCTTTTTTATAGGCTTCCTCCGCAATGTAGTACTGGGGGGTAAGGTTGGCCGGCATGCTAATCTACCTCCCTAATCCTATTAAGGATATCATTCCCATGTTGGCATCTAATTCTACATGCTACCACCCAATTACCTGCTAATTGCCGAAAAACCATCGCTGCTAACAACTGAACCGAAAAGCACCTTTTACCTTATTTGCGGCTTAATAATAGAATAAAAAATGCGACAAAAGCAGGTAGGGTCGAGGACAGGCGCGGTAAAGTACAGCCTTGTGAGGCCAGGCTGTTTCTGCCCTTTTGGGCCAGTTTCCCCCTCAAGCAGGTCTTCTTCTCCGTTTCCAGCCCCCGCCACATCAAACGCAGCGTGCGGATTTCCCGCACTGCGCTTTCCTATTCCTTCCCCTCTGCTAATCAGGCTACAGGGCTTTTGGTTATTACCTTGGCAGGTCTATCTCCTGCTAAACATACCAGCCTTGGCTGGACATACAACCGTCCCCCTGTCTGACCCCTTACTATGTCCCAGGTGCAATGGTTCAATGTGCATCATCCTTCATCGAATCCCCGGAGACAATCAAGAAGATCTTGCTTCACCTTAACCTGTGGGAGAAACGAAATCACGATCCGCCTGACATCAATATCATCAAACATAGCATGGAAAAACATGTGCCGAAATTCGCTTATGCTGATTAATCCTGCCTGGGGGCAGGATTTTTGCCGGTTTTGTCAAAATACAGAAATAAGATTGTACCGATAGCAGGAAATTTTTGCAGACTTGAAGAAGTATAATAAGAACACGTGTTCGATTTTTCTGCATGATAATGGAAGGAGGATAATTAAATGCTGTTTGAAGTAACGGACGATATACAGGAAAGAGTACGGATTTACAACGGAGACTGTATGGATATGCTGTCCTCTATCCCAGACGGCGCCGCCAGGCTTGTGGTGACATCACCTCCTTACAACATCGGCAAATCCTATGAGACCCGGACTGAAATTGAAAAATATCTTGAACAGCAAAAAGCGGTAATCACTGAGTGCGTGAGAATACTAGCCAATGACGGCAGCATCTGCTGGCAGGTTGGAAACTACGTCGAGAATGGTGAAATTATTCCGCTCGATATACTCTTGTTTCCCGTATTTTCTATACTTGGGTTGAAACTGCGCAACCGTATCATCTGGCACTTCGAACACGGCCTGCATTGCTCGAAAAGGCTTTCAGGGCGCTATGAGACAATCCTATGGTTTACTAAAAATGACGACTATGTATTTAACCTTGACCCTATCCGGGTTCCGCAGAAATACCCGGGGAAAAAGTACTTTAAGGGACCGAAAGCGGGCCAGTATTCCTGCAACCCACTGGGGAAAAACCCGGGGGATGTCTGGATATTTCCGAATGTAAAACATAACCACCCGGAGAAGACGATCCACCCATGCCAGTTCCCAATTGAACTGGTTGAACGACTGGTATTGTCACTCACGAAACCGGGTGACCTTGTTTTTGATCCGTATATCGGAGTGGGAACGACTGCTGTGGCGTCGGTTCTGCATGGCCGCCGGGCCGCTGGAGCAGATATTGTCGCTGAGTATGTAAAGATAGCTAATGAAAGAGTAAAAAGCGCTGCAAGCGGCCTGCTTCCCCGCCGGCCGATGGGCAGGCCGGTATATAAGCCTGAGGGCAACTCGGCAAGAAAGCCGGATATGATGAAAAGCGAGGGGGAGGGAACGCTTTTTGAGGAAAGTATTTGAGTATTCTCATTTGGGAGGTTCTGAAATTCTTCAGTGCAGGTTTCCTGAAATCGACCGGGAAATTGATGATATAATCAGTGCTGTTGTTGTAGATGGTCCCACTAAAGTTAGCAAAGAAAAAACCAAGGCCGGAAAAATGCTATACTCGCCGACTCTGATGAACAGCCTCTTTAAAAAACAGTTTTACGCACGTGGTTTTAAGGAATTAAAAGATACATATACAATTTCAATTCCAAACTGGCCTAATAGGATCAAAGGCGCTTATAAACAAATTGACTATAGCAAAGACAATGTTTTGGTTGAAGTTCAGTTTGGCAAATATGCTTTTATGTTTTATGACCTGGCCAAATTTCAGTACTTTTTTAATGAGTCGAAGGCTGAGGTTGGGGTTGAAATTGTACCCACGTATACTTTGCAGAAGCAAATGTCATCCGGTGTTTCTTACGGAGAGCAGCTTGTTTTTGATATAGAGAGACTGCGGAGACATTTCCCTTCGGTGCCGGTGAAAATAATTTTTATTGACATCTGACAACTATAACCTGAAAGACAGATAAGTCCGTCACACGTGGCGGGCTTACCGTTGAATCCAAAGATGGTGTGGGACCTGCCCCAGATTAGAGCCGATATTAAGGCTAGGGCGTTTTATAGACAGTGAACTTAAATTAAGTGCCTGGCACCGTTAGTTTTTTTGATTTTGGGAACCACATGGATAACAAAACTTAGAAACAACATGCTCAAGACTAACCACCGGATAACATCCCACTGCCACTTCAAAACAGCCAACGCATAGAGTGATAAAGGACTTAAAAGAAACATTACACCGGAAAAGTAACGCTGGAGTTGCCTGGAACCCTTTGCCCAACTTAAAACCGCAACTACTACCCAAACAATCGGAATAATCAAGTCTAAAACCGGGATACTTTCAATCCAATCAAGGGGAACCATATAAAGATACGATAGGTAAAAAAACGCAACAGACATTAATAGCCCCAATGAAATAGCTATGGCTACCGTTTTCCCCCAAGTTATCCGGTCTTTTTTATTAATCAAAATGGCCGTGACTACTAAAGAGAATACCCCTATTTGACCGAGTATCCAGAGGATCATGTCTATTAACCTCGCCTCCTTTCAATTTTCCCCAGAATAAAGTATATCACTTGATTCTACTGCAGAAACCTGTTCGCAAAGCTTCTGGTGGGGGAAACCCTCTGCTCTGGGCCAAAAAATCAAGCAAAAGCCAGTAAAAAGTGCTCCTTTTATAGCCCAAAGTGGGGACTATGATCATGGCAGGTGATCAAAAAAAGGCTTTTTGCAGTAGAATCATCACTTACATTTGATCCCCAACACCCCCAACCTAATCTATGTGAGAAAGAGAGATGCAGTTCAATCGTCTCTCTTTCTCTAATGTCGGCATTTTGCATTACTACTACAGTAACTGAGGTTTACCAGGAGCCGTATACGAGGCCCGTACGTACGGTTCTGCGAGAGGGATAACGCCGCAAGAAATTGCTGCGGCGTTACCCTACTCGATTGGGCCATGGATTGCTAAGAAACCTTTTGCCCATTCACGAAAACATCCGTGAACAACAAATAGGATGCTTCACCCTAATAGGAAGTATCGTACCAGTATGTGAACCACCCATCGTTCTGTCCACGAATCTTGATCCAATGCCGCACATAGGTAGCATCGTTATCGTCCAAGAAGTCATAGTTATAGTATTGGGCTTCTACATCGTGATATACTTCGGTATTATAATTTTCATACCAGGGGCCTGCATGGTCGTCCCAGTCTAAATACCAGTGAGTATTGAGTTCAGAGGGATTAGCAGCCCAGGTTGTGTATGCCCAGGTATCCCATTCCACAGTCCCGCTGCTATAAACGTTCCATTTCAAAATGTTGGCCGTTTTAGCCAGTCCGAGTTGTATCGGGTCTTCAGTTTTTAACTGTACGTCTGCTGAAAAATAACCAGGTGTATTAGCCGTGATAGAAGTATCAGCAGTAGCATTCAAAGTAGGTGTGCTAAAATGCGGATTTTTCCCCGAAACAGATTTATCCTGTGGATTTTGGAATTCATCAATTGGCAACTTAATGGTTTTATATGTTCCACGCTTTAAATCTACTTGTAATCTGTAATATTCGGGGGAAGTCCCAATTTGTTTTTTTGCTTGAGCCTGTATTTTTATAATGAGCAAGGCCACTAATTATTCATTGATTTACCGTGGCCTCAAAGCGAATTTCATACTCGGCTTCATTATGATAATGCAATTTTATCCCTTGCCGAGTATATTTTCGCCGGTTCTCTCATTCTGACTCCTGACTCCTGAGCAGTTACGTTTTTCCATTACCTCCGGCAGGGTGGTATACTCCATCTCATCCAGGGGCAGGCGGTTGGATTCAAAGAGGCCAAGGGATCTCATGTAATCAGCCAAGAGGTTGGCTTTACGCCTTGCTTCATCATAAGAGGGGTCGGCAAAAAAGTCCTGGGGGCCGATAAGTTTTCCGTTAGCTAACTGGAAACCGAGGGCTACCACCCTGGGGGGCTTTGGCCCCCAAAACAATGCTCGGCAAGTCCCGGAAGTATAGCAGGGAATAAGAAAAGATGTTAGTTGAGACCCTCATCAAGCCATTTGGGTATCGCTGGCGGGCAATAGGAACGGAGGCCTTCCAGCAGTACCTCGGAATCATGTTCAGCAATTAGCATGAACCTGTGCTCTGGCCGCAAAAACCCCTCGGCGACCATATGGTTAATAAAGGCTAGTAAAGGAGCAAAAAATCCATCAACTTCCAAGAGGCCGCAGGGCTTCCGGTGAATTCCCAGCTGAGCCCAAGTCCATACCTCGAATATCTCTTCCATTGTCCCGATGCCCCCCGGCAAAGCAACGAATCCGTCTGAAAGATCTGCCATCAGGGACTTCCTTTGGTGCATGGTTTCAACCACATAAAGCTCAGTTAAGCCTCGATGGCCGACCTCTCTATTCCATAAGGCCCGGGGAATTACCCCTACAACTTCTCCGCCTGCTCGTAGAGCCGCATCAGCCAGGATACCCATGATTCCAACGCTCCCGCCACCGTAAACCAGCCGGATTCCCTCCCTGGCAAGCAGATTGCCAAACTTTTCGGCAACTTCCTTGTATTTTGATTTGACCCCCAGGCTCGAACCGCAAAATACACCAAGACTGTTCATATATTTCAACCACCCTGTTGATTTGCTTCGTAATCATATGGTTAAATTCCTTGTTCCTATTTTCCCGTGTTATAATGAGCGAGGCCACTAATTATTCATTGATTTACCGTGGCCTCAAAGCGAATTTCATACTCGGCTTCATTATGAAAATGCAATTTTATCCCTTGCCGAGTATAAATATTACTATAGCCACTTTTTTATCAATTAAAAACGCAGCAACAAGATAGAAAAAGCCAGCCAATTATGACTCCCGGCTGGCAGGAAAATTCTAAAAATGACAAGTCGTACTTATTATCCCTGTTCGGCCACCTTGGGCATCAGGTCTGTCTTAGCGGCCCCTGCTGAACTTTTTAACAAGAGGTAGTCCATACTATCCACCAGGGCCTGCCAACTGGCTTCGATAATGTTCTCGGAAACACCGACGGTACTCCAGCACGACTGGCCGTCCCTTGATTCAATCAGCACCCGCACTTTGGCTTCTGTTCCATCTTTTTCCTCGAGCACCCGTACCTTATAGTCGGTAAGGTGCATTTCTTTAATACCAGGATAAAATTCTTCCAGGGCCTTGCGCAGGGCATTATCCAGGGCATTAACCGGCCCTTTACCCTCAGCGGCAGTATGGACAATTGCGTCATTTACCCGTATTTTCATCACTGCTTCGGAAATCAGGTTTTCACCCGCCCGCTTTTCTACCAGAACCTTAAAGGACTCCAATTTGAAGGCCGGCCAGTACCGGCCCAATACCTTTTGCATCAGTAATTCCAGCGATGCTTCCGCTCCTTCGAACTGGTATCCCAGGTGTTCCAGTTGTTTTATTTCCTCAACCAGCCCCCTGATAGCTGTCTCATCAAGGCAAAGGCCCATTTCCTCCGCCTTAAACCGGAGGCTTGCCGCACCGGCCAGTTCCGAAACCAACACCCGCCGCTGGTTGCCCACTGTTTCAGGGGACATATGTTCGTAAGTTTGGGGATTTTTCCTTACAGCGCTGGCATGGATGCCACCTTTATGGGCAAAAGCGCTGATTCCCACAAAGGGCAGGTTACCTGGCTGGACCACATTGGCTATCTCGCTGGCATACCGGGCTACTTCGGTCAGCCGGTGCAGGTGGCCAGGCGGCAAGGCCTGGTAACCCAGCTTAGCCTCCAGGTTAGGAATAACGGAACACAAGCTGGCATTTCCACAACGCTCACCCCAGCCATTAATAGTACCCTGGACCTGCCGGACGCCAGCCAGAACCGCGGCTAGGGAATTCGCCACTGCCAGGTCGCTGTCGTTATGGGTATGAATTCCCAAGGGGATCCCGGGTAATTGGGACATTACCTCGTTTACTAGCTGCTCTACCTGAAAGGGCATGGTGCCGCCGTTGGTGTCGCAAAGAACCAGCCAATCAGCCCCTGCTTCCCTGGCTGCCGCTAAAGTTTCCAGGGCATAGGTCCGGTTATGGCGAAAGCCGTCAAAAAAGTGCTCGGCATCATAGATCACTTCCAGCCCATGATTTTTTAGGAAGGCAACGGACTCCCTGATCATGGCCAGGTTTTCCTCCAGGGTTGTGGAGAGGGCCTGGGTCACGTGCAGGTCCCAACTCTTCCCCACCAGAGTGACTACAGGGGTCCCGCCGTGAATCAGCGCCAGAATATTTGGGTCCAGATCTACCCTGGCGCTGGGCCGCCTGGTACTGCCGAAGGCAGCCAGTTTGGCATGGCAAAGGGACAGGTGGCGGGCCCGGCGGAAAAATTCCAAGTCTTTGGGGTTTGACCCAGGCCACCCTCCTTCAATATAGTCCACCCCAAGGTAATCAAGTTTGGCCGCAATTTTTAATTTGTCCTCTACCGTCAAGCTGATGCCTTCACCCTGGGTACCGTCCCGCAGGGTTGTGTCATAAACAAATATTTTCATGGTTCTCCCCTCTTAAGGCCATCACCAGAAGTTATAAGGCTTGGAGTACCAGGTTCCCCATCTCTTGGGTACTAACAACATTCTGTCCAGCTAAAGCCAAATCGGCAGTACGGTAACCTTCTGCCAGCACCTGTTCAACAGCCCGGCGGATGCTGGCTGCCGCTTCCAACTGGTTAAAGCTAATCTCCAGCATCAATGCCGCAGACAGGATCGTAGCTAAGGGATTGGCTTTCCCCTGCCCGGCAATGTCCGGCGCTGAACCATGAGCAGGTTCGTAAAGGGCTACCTTTCCCCCGATGCTGGCGGAAGCCAGCATGCCGATAGAGCCCGAAAGCATGGAAGCCTGGTCTGTCAAGATATCGCCAAACATGTTTTCTGTCACAATAACATCGAACTGGCGGGGATTCCGCACCAGCTGCATAGCGCAGTTGTCTACATACATATGATTGAGCAGGACCCCGGGGAACTCGCTCTTAACCTCATTGACTATTTCCCGCCACAGCCGGGAACTCTCCAAGACGTTGGCCTTATCAACCGAAGTAACCACTCCCCGGCGCTTCTCCGCCATGGTGAAGGCCAGACGGGCAATCCGGCGGATTTCCTGTTCAGTATAGACAAGGGTATCTATGGCCACCTGCCCGGCAGGAGTGCGTTCCCTCTTCTTCTCGCCAAAGTACAGCCCCCCGGTCAATTCCCTGATTACCAAAAGGTCTGTTCCGGACACAACTTCCCGTTTTAAGGTGGAGGCCTCCTCCAAGGAGGAGAACAGGGCAACGGGACGCAGGTTAGCATAAAGGCCCAGTTGTTTCCGTAAAGGCAACAGGGCCCCGACCTCCGGCCGCAAGTGCACAGGATAATCATCCCACTTTGGGCCGCCTACAGCCCCTAGCAAAATGGCCTGGCTGTGGCGGCAGAGTTCCAGGGTTTCCTCCGGCAGGGGATGCCCGGCAGCATCCAAGGCCGCCCCGCCAATTACCCCATCAGAGAATTTAAAACTGAACCCGTAAGTCTTCCCCACTTTTTCCAAAACTCTAATTGCTTCCGGGACTATTTCCAGGCCGATGCCGTCTCCCGGCAGAACCGCTACTCTATACTCCAACCTTTTTCACCCTTTCTGCCACGTAGTTCATCAGGCCGCCTGCGGCGATCAGTTGTTGCATAAACTCCGGAAAAGGAGTAGCCTGGTACTTTTCGTTCCTGGTCAAATTGGTGATCAACCCGGAAGTGGCGTCAATCTCCAGGACATCTCCTTCCTGCACCGCCTCGGCCGCTGCAGGAGATTCAAAAATGGGCAGTCCAATATTAAAAGAATTGCGGTAAAAAATCCGGGCAAAAGACTGGGCAACCACACAGGATACACCCGCTGCCTTGATGGCAATCGGGGCATGTTCCCTGGAACTGCCGCAGCCAAAATTTTTCCCGGCAACAATAATATCGCCTTTTTGTACCTTGGAGGCAAAAGCAGGGTCAGCGTCCTCCATACAGTGGCGGGCCATTTCCGCCGGGTCAAAGGTATTCATGTATCTGGCCGGAATAATAGCATCCGTATCCACATCATGACCGAACTTCCATACTCGTCCTGTAATTTTCATTAGCCAACCACCTCCTGAGGAGCGCTGATTTTACCGGTTACGGCGCTGGCAGCTGCCACTGCGGGTCCAGTTAAGTAGACTTCGCTTTCGGGGTGTCCCATCCGGCCGACAAAATTGCGGTTTGTGGTAGACACTGCCCGCTCGCCCTTTGCCAAGATCCCCATATAACCGCCCAGGCACGGCCCGCAGGTGGGGGTGCTGACCACGGCGCCGGCCTTGATAAAGGTTTCTACTAATCCCTCATGGACGGCTTGCAGGTAAATCGACTGGGTACCGGGAATAATGATCAGCCGCACATCCGGATGGACGCTTTTGCCCTGCAAGACCTGGGCTGCTTCCCGCAGGTCCTGGATCCGGCCGTTGGTGCAAGAGCCGATAATAACCTGGTCAATAGTAATATTGCCTACCTGGCTTACCGGCCTGGCGTTCTCTGGCGAATGGGGCAAGGCAACCTGCGGTTCCAGGTTGCTCACGTCATATTCAACCACCCGGGCATAAACTGCATCCGGGTCGCTTTTATAGAGGCGGTAGGGGCGTTTAGCCCGTTCTTGGACATATTCCAAAACTGCCTCGTCAGGGATAAACATCCCGGCCTTGCCACCGGCTTCAATGGCCATATTCGCCATGGTAAAGCGGCCATCCATAGGGAGGCTGTCAATAGCTTCACCGGTAAATTCCATGGCCATATAGCGGGCCCCGTCAACTCCGATGTCCCCAATGGTATGTAGGATCAAGTCCTTACCCCCTACCCAGGGCTGCAGCTTACCATGATAGATAAACTTAATGGTTTCAGGCACCTTGAACCAGACCTCACCTGTAGCCATAGCAGCTGCCATATCGGTGCTGCCTACCCCGGTAGCAAAGGCACCCAAGGCGCCGTAGGTAACTGTGTGGGAATCGGCCCCGATAATCAGGTCTCCTGGCAAGGCCAGGCCGGCTTCGGGCAATAGGCAGTGCTCAATACCCATCCGCCCAACTTCAAAATAGTTGGTGATCTTGTGTTTTTTGGCAAACTCCCGCACGGTCTTGGCAAGTTCCGCCGATTTAATGTCCTTATTTGGGGTAAAGTGGTCAGGAACCAGCACGATAGCTTCCGGATTAAAAACCCGGTCAAGGCCTAGCTTTTCAAATTCTTTAATGGCTACTGGGGCTGTAATGTCATTGCCCATTACTACATCCACCCTGGCGATGATTAACTGCCCGGGGGACACCTGAGCCAATCCCGCGTGGTCAGCCAGGATTTTTTCCGAAATGGTCATTCCCATAATTTTCCCCCCTCCCATACTACTTACCGGTACTGCCATTCAAGTTTTCTTCGCCCATCTCATATACAATCTTGTTAATGGCATTGATATAAGCTTTGGCGCTGGCCTCGATGATATCTGTGCTAATCCCTCTGCCTACGAACACCCTGTCTTTATACTCAACCTTTACCGTAACTTCCCCAATAGCATCCTTGCCGCCGGTTACAGCATTTAAGGCATAGTGCTTCAGGCATACATTAATACCGGAGATCTTATCAACAACCTTAAACACGGCATCCACCGGCCCGTCGCCAACAGCGGCCTCACTTACCAGAGTTTCGCCGACCAGGATACTCAAAGTGGCAGTTGGCACAACCTGGTTGCCGCTGGAAACATGCATGGACTGCAAGCGGTACTTCTCCGGCACCGACCGCACCTCGGCATCGACGATAGCCTCCAGATCTTTATCAGATAGTTCTTTTTTGCGGTCAGCCAGGTCTTTAAAACGGGTAAAGGCCTTTTCCAGTTCATGTTCATTCAGACTGTAGCCCAGTTCTTCCAGCCGCTGTTTAAAGGCATGTCGTCCGGAGTGTTTGCCCAAGACGATATTGTTAACCACCAGGCCGATCATGGCTGGGTTCATTATTTCGTAAGTAGAACGCTCCTTCAGCACACCATCCTGGTGGATGCCGGACTCATGGGCAAAGGCGTTTTTCCCCACAACCGCCTTGTTATATTGGATAGGCATGCCTGTCAGGGTACTGACCAGTTTGCTGGTGCGGTAAATCTCCTCAGTAACGATGCCGGTGTGATAAGCATAAAAATCTTTCCGGGTGTGCAGGGCCATTACGATTTCCTCTAAAGCCGTGTTACCCGCCCGCTCCCCAATGCCGTTTATCGCGCCCTCAATCTGCTCAGCCCCATTTTCCAAGGCTGCCAGGGAATTTGCTACAGCCAGGCCCAGATCGTTATGGCAGTGGACGCTTAAAATGGCTCTGTCCATGTTGGGTACCCGTTCCTTGATAGAACGGATAAACTGGCCAAATTCCGGGGGTGTGGCGTAACCTACTGTGTCCGGAATATTGATTACGGTAGCCCCGGCATCAATCGCGGCTTCCACCACCCGGCACATGAAGTCGGGATCGGTTCGGGAACCGTCTTCCGGGGAAAATTCCACATCAGAGGTATATTGCTTGGCGTGGCGGATGCCTTTGACCAGGGCATCCAGGACTTCTTCCCTGGTCATCCGCAATTTGTACTTCAGATGGATGTCCGAAGTAGCCACAAAGGTATGTATCCGGGGCCTTTCAGAATACTTGACTGCTTCCCAGGCCCGGTCAATGTCCTTTTCACCGACCCTGGCCAGGGCCGCTATAGTGGGCCCCTTCACTTCCTTGGCAATTGCCGTAACGGCATCGAAGTCGCCCTTGGAAGCTATGGGAAAACCGGCCTCCACCACATCAACCCCCAGCCTCGCCAGTTGATGGGCAATCTCCAGTTTTTCTTTAATGTTCAGGCTGACACCAGGGGACTGCTCACCGTCCCGCAGGGTGGTGTCAAAGATGTACACCCGCTTACTCATGATTCTTTTTCCTCTCCCTGCTCAAATTCTATCATTTCCTGCAAGCCTTTGGCGTTTGGCACCATGGGATAAACCATTTCACACCTGTCGATCAGGCACTCAATTATTGTTAGGCGCTTGTTCCCCAAGGCTTCCAGCAGAACCGGCGCTACCTCGCTTTTGTCTGTTATCCGGTAGCTGGCTGCGCCAAAACAATCAGCCAGTTTCATAAAATCCGGGTTGCCGGTGTATTCAATGCCGATATACCGGTTGTCACAGTAGTGCCGCTGCAACTGGCGCACCATGCCCAGATTATGGTTATTCAAGAGGAGGATTTTTATTGGCAGGTTGTGCTCTACTGCCGTGGCCATTTCAGCCATATGCATCTGGAAGCTGCCATCCCCTGTTACTGTAATCACCAGGGCATTGGGATTCGCCAATTGAGCGCCAATAGCCGCCGGGAAACCATAGCCCATTGTGCCAAGGCCACCAGAGGTCAAGAAGCTGCCGGGGCGGGAAAAACCGTAATACTGGGCCGTCCACATCTGGTGCTGACCCACATCGGTAGTAATAATGGCCTGATGGCGGGAAAGCTCACCTAACTGCTCAATAATATACTGCGGACGGAGCTCATTTCCATCCCGCCGATACCGCAAGGGACGTTCTTCCTTTAAGGCATGAACCCGGTCAATCCAGGTTTCCCGCCGTACTGGAGTAGCCAATCTAAGCACTTCCCGCAAAACCAGGCTCAATTCCCCCACAATGGGCAGGTTAACTTCCACGTTTTTCCCAATCTCGGCGGGATCAATATCAACATGCACTTTTTTAGCTTGGGGCGCAAATTTTTCAACCAGGCCGGTAACTCGGTCATCAAACCGAACACCCAAACCGATAATCAGGTCCGCTTCACCCACTGCCAAGTTGGCATAGGGTCGGCCGTGGAGACCCAGCATGCCTAAAGCCAAGGGATGATCTTCAGGAAAGCTCCCAAGGCCCATTAGGGTTGTGGTGACCGGCGCGCTGATGGTTTCAGCCAATTGCAGTAGCAGATCTGAGGCTTTAGAGCTGATGATACCGCCACCAGCGTAAATTAAAGGACGTTCAGCTTCTTCGATAAGTTTGACCATGTTTTTGATCTGGGTGGGATGGCCCTGGTAGTTTGGCTTATAGCCCTTCAGGTCAACCTCTGCCGGAGCTTTAACCGGGCATTCCGCCGTTGCAACATCCTTCGGTATATCTACCAGCACAGGACCAGGACGGCCGGTGCTGGCGATATGAAAAGCTTCCTTTAAAATCCTGGGCAGGTGACTTACGTCTTTGACCAGGTAATTATGCTTGGTAATGGGAATAGTGATCCCGGTAATGTCAACCTCCTGGAAAGCGTCAGTCCCCACCATAGAAGTGGGCACCTGCCCGGTAATGGCCACCAGGGGAATTGAGTCCATGTAGGCTGTAGCCAGGCCCGTAACCAGATTGGTGGCGCCCGGACCGGAGGTGGCCAGGCAAACCCCCGGCTGCCCCTTTATCCTGGCATACCCACTGGCGGCATGAACTCCCGCCTGTTCAAGGCGCACCAGCACATGGCGGATGCCTGAATTATACAGGGCATCATAGACTGGTAGAACGCTTCCCCCAGGGATGCCAAATACCGTATCAACCCCTGCTTCTTTAAGGCACTTAATCAAGGCCTGGGCACCTAAAATCCCCAAAGAAAAGCACCTCCGACACAGTTTGACTATTGGAGGAGTAGCGGTAATTAATTACCGCCACCCCAAAGTTGAATATAACATTTCCATGCAACCAGGGCCTTATTTAGGTCCCCGAACCATGGCGATCTTGCCAGTGCGGACAACTTCCCTAATGCCAAAGGGCCTTAATGCGCTTTCAATCGCATTAATCTTGCCCTCATCTCCAGTAGCCTCAATAATCAAGGAGTTCTTCCCAATGTCTACGATCCGGGCCCGAAAAATATCAACGATTTGCATGATTTCTCCCCGGGTAGCTGGGTCAGCGTTAACTTTGATCAAAAACAGTTCCCTGTCCACGTATTCTTCATCGGTTATATCTGTTAGTTTGATCACATCAATCAACTTATAAAGCTGCTTGCCGACCTGCTCAATTACCCGGTCGTCGCCTTCCACCACAATAGTCATCCGGGAGATAGCCGGATTCTCAGTCCGCCCCACAGCCAGGCTGTCGATGTTGTATCCCCGTCGGCTAAAGAGGCCGGCAATGCGGGTCAGCACCCCGGGGCGGTTCTCAACTAGCACAGCTAAGGTGTGTTTCAATTATACTCTACCTCCCCAGCATTTTGTTCAGGGAACCTCCAGCGGGAACCATCGGAAAAACGTTTTCTTCTCGTTCAACTACAAATTCAATCAGAAAAGCCTCCGGAGTATTAATTGCCAGTTCTAGAGCCGGGCGTACTTCCTCTGATTTGGTTACCCGCATTCCCTTGATGCCGTATGCGTCAGCCAGTTTCACGAAATCGGGTCCTCCCTCGGCCATATCCGAATGGGAATAGCGCCTGCCGAAAAACAGTTCCTGCCACTGGCGGACCATTCCCAGGTACTGGTTGTTGATGAGGGCGATTTTTACCGGCAAACCGTACTGCCGGATGGTAGCCAACTCCTGGGACATCATCTGGAGGCTGCCATCTCCGGCAATGTCGATAACCAAAGCATCGGGTTTAGCTACCTGAGCCCCTACCGCTGCTGGAAGTCCAAAACCCATGGTCCCCAGGCCGCCGGAAGAAATGAACCTGCGGGGATAGTGGCAGCGGCAGTATTGGGCTGCCCACATTTGGTGTTGGCCCACGTCGGTGGTAATAATCGCCTCGCCTCTGGTCAAGTGGTAAATTTGTTCAATTACATATTGAGGCTTCAAAGAACCGCAGTCTTGGGTGTATTTTAACGGGAACTCCCGCCGCCAGCGGTATACCCGATCCCGCCACTGGGAGTAATCCTTTACTTCCACCAGTTGTAAAAGCTGCTGCAGAACAAACTTCGCATCTCCCACAATGGGAACATCTACCCGCACATTCTTGCCAATCTCGGCGGCATCTATGTCAACGTGAATGATTTTTGCTTTTGGGGCAAAAGTATCTACTTTACCCGTCACCCTATCGTCAAAACGCATGCCTATAGAAATAAGCAGATCACAGGCGGAAATGGCATAGTTGGCATAAGCGGTACCATGCATCCCTGGCATTCCCAGGCTTAAAGGATGGTTTTCCGGGAACACCCCTTTGGCCATTAAGGTGGAAATAACCGGAATCCCCAGCTTTTCCACCAACTCAAGCAGTTCTGGGGAGGCTCCCGCATTAACCGCGCCTCCACCTGCGACAATCACCGGCCGGCTGGCCTCGGCCAGCATTCGGACCGCCTGTTTAATCTGCTGGGAATTGCCGTTTTTCGGTATCCGGTAACCTGGCACGTTAAGCTGCGGAGGGTAAAAAAACTCCGCTTTTGCCGCCGCAATATCCTTTGGCAAATCTATTACTACCGGTCCCGGCCTGCCGGTGGAAGCCAGAAAAAAGGCCTCTTGCACAATACCGGCGATATCTTTTACATCCTTCACCAAGTAGCTGTATTTGGTCACCGGCAGGGTGATCCCAGTAATGTCTGCCTCCTGGAAGGAATCCTTGCCCACCATGTCCAGGGCTACCTGGCCAGTAACGGCTACCAGGGGGACAGAGTCCATATAGGCATTGGCAATACCCGTTACCAGATTGGTAGCGCCCGGCCCGGAAGTGGCTATCACTACTCCCGGCCTGCCTGTAACCCTAGCATAAGCATCCGCTGCATGGACAGCTCCTTGTTCATGTCTTGTTAAAATGTGCTGCAGTTTCTCCGCCCGGAAAATGGCGTCATATAAGGCCAATACTGCTCCTCCCGGGTAGCCGAAAACCATGTCGACCCCTTCCAACTCCAGGGCTTTGACCAGGATTTCCCCTCCGGTCATCTCTTGTCCGTTTTCCTTAGCTGCTAAATTCCCAAGTAAACCGCCTCGCTTTTTATTTTTTGTTACCACAGGCATTCAGAATTCAGCCGTCAGTAGTCAGAATAATTTAATACGATAGAGGCTCTCATTCTGACTCCTGGCTTCTGACTCCTTAATTCTTTCCTTTTTAGGTTAGAGGGATTAACCCTTAATCCTCTAAAACTGCGCCAGTACTGGCTGATTTGACCATCTTCTGGTATTTGGCCAGGTAGCCCCTGGTATACCGTGGTTCCGGCCTCTGCCATTTTTGGGCCCGCCGGGCTAACTCTTCTTCACTGACCAAAAGCTGCAGGGAATAGTTAGGAATATCAATCTGAATATAATCGCCTTCTTCAACAAGGGCAATAGGCCCACCAGCCGCGGCCTCGGGTGAGACGTGACCAATAGAAGCTCCCCTGGAAGCTCCGGAAAAACGACCGTCAGTTATTAATGCCACTGAATGGTCTAAACCCATCCCGGCTAGGGCAGAGGTTGGTGTGAGCATTTCCCGCATCCCCGGACTTCCCTTGGGCCCTTCATAACGGACCACTATCACATCACCCGGCTGGATACGACCGGACATAATCTCTGCCACCAGGTCTTCCTCACAATTAAATACTCTGGCAGGACCCTGATGGACCATCATATGGGGAAGAACAGCTGCCTTTTTAACAATGGCTCCTTCCGGCGCCAGGTTGCCCCAAAGGATAGCCAAGCCGCCAGTTGGAGAATGAGGTTCTTCTACCGGCCGAATCACATCCGGATTAAGGTTTTTAGCATTTTTGATATTTTCACCTATGGTTGCACCGGTAACGGTCAGGGCATCGGTTTTGATTAAACCTTTCTTAGCCAGCTCCGCCAGGACCGCTGAAATCCCCCCTGCTTCATGGAGGTCTTCCAGATAGCTGTCCCCGGCCGGGCTCAGTTTGCATAAATGGGGGGTACGCCGGCTGATTTGGTTGATTATTTCCAAGTTTATTTTTATTCCTGCCTCATGGGCAATCGCCGGCAAGTGGAGCACCGTATTGGTAGAACATCCCAGGGCCATATCAGCGGTCAGGGCATTAACGAAAGCGTCCTCTGTCATAATGTCACTAGGTCTAAGATTTTGCTCCAGGAGTTTGACCACTGTTAACCCGGCTTGTTTAGCCAACCGGATTCGGGCAGCATGGATAGCTGGGATAGTCCCGTTACCCGGCAAACCCATCCCCAGGACTTCAGTCATGCAGTTCATGGAATTGGCCGTGAACATGCCGGCACAGGAACCGCACCCGGGACAGGCTTCATCCTCTAATTCCCGCAGGTCCTCCGGAGTCATTTTGCCGGCTCCTACAGCTCCTACGGCCTCAAAGATTGAGCTGACACTGACTCGTTTACCCCTGAACTTACCCGCCATCATGGGACCGCCGCTGACAAAAATGGAGGGCAGGTTTAGGCGGGCCGCCGCCATCAGCATACCAGGCACAATCTTATCGCAGTTAGGAATAAACACCAAGGCATCAAAGGGATGGGCGTTTGCCATGATCTCTATCGTATCGGCAATCAGCTCCCTGCTGGCCAGGGAAAAACGCATACCGGCATGGTTCATAGCTATCCCATCACATACCCCGATGGTAGAAAACTCAAAGGGCGTGCCCCCGGCCAATCGCACTCCGTCTTTTACAGCCTGAGCGATTGTATCCAGGTGGAGGTGTCCGGGAACGATGTCGTTTTGTGAGTTCACTATTCCCACCAGCGGGCCCTCAATTTCCCGATCCAAGAGACCCAAGGCTTTGAACAAAGAACGATGGGGAGCCTTTTCTACACCCCTTTTCATGTTATCGCTGCGCACTCGTTAGACCTCCTAGCCATGTCTTTAATTAAAAGTTACTATTCAGGTATTCAGAATTCAGTAGTCAGACCCCCACGCCGCTTATCGCGGCACCATCAGAGGGATGAAAAAATATGACAAGCTATTTTCAGAGCAGAAATGCTTCGAGACGATAAACCGTTCTTTCATTACTGACTCCTTGACTTCTGACTCCTGACTTCTGAGAAGTTTCAATTAAAATTAATTAGATTACAGGGCCGTCGCTTTTGGTCAGTTCACGGAAACTGTGAATCAGATCTGCGGTAACCGGTCCTGGCTTGCCATCGCCAATCTGGCGGCCGTCGATTTTAACAACCGGAATTACTTCTGCTGCTGTCCCGGTCAAGAAACATTCATCAGCAATATAAAGGTCATGCCTGGTAAAAACTTGTTCCCGAACGGGGATGCCCTGTTCTGCAGCCAAGCCCATAACTGTATTCCGGGTTATTCCTTCCAAAATACCCACAAAGGCTGGCGGTGTAATTAACACGCCGTTTTTAACAATAAAGATATTATCGCCGGTGGCTTCAGCCACATAGCCCTCATTATTCAGCATGATGGCCTCGGGAACACCAGCCAGATTAGCCTCAATCCTAGCCATAATATTATTTAGGTAGTTTAGAGATTTAATCCGGGGATTAATGGCCTCCGGGACATTCCGGCGGGTAGCTACCGTGACAACTTCCATCCCCTTGCTGTAAAGCTCCTCAGGGTAAAGACGGATACTGGCTGCTATACAAAAAACCATGGAACGGGGACATTTTCGAGGGTCAAGGCCCAAGTCACCCTTGCCCCTGGTTACTACCAGACGAATGTAGCCCTCCGTTAAATTGTTAGCCCGTAAGCTGTCCAGCACTACCTTTTCCATTTCTTCCTTGGTCAGCTCAATCCGCAGATCGATGGATTGAGCTGATTCATACAAACGGTCAATATGTTCCTTTAGTTTGAATACGCGGCCATGGTAAGCGCGGATGCCCTCGAATACGCCATCCCCATACAAAAGGCCGTGATCAAAAACAGATACTTTTGCTTCCTCCTCCGGCACAAATTTTCCGTCAAAGTTAATAATAAGTCCCATTTTTGTCTTTTCCCTCCTTATTTATTCTTTTGTGTGAAACTGATGAATGTTAAAAAAAGCCCGGCAGATAAATCCCAATATGAGTGGAACCTATCCGCCGGGTCTTTTATCACATATGGCTACCCGCTCTAATACCCCCGCTTCTCCAAGCGGCGGGATAAGAGCGGCTACGCCACTGTATTAACTGGCTCTAAGCTTCAGCGGGGGAAGCAAGCCCCCACTGAAGCCAAGACCCAGTTGAACCCCACGGTGTAACATTCCCAGGTACCTGCCACCCGGTTTTCACGCAGGCTCTTACCAGTTATTGGAATGCCTGTACCGCTTGGACCAGCCCACTTGAAGCAGTTACCTGTTTCACAAGTGGCGGAACCCTAGGTACACTTCCCCCTTGTATCATTTTTTTGTCCTAATTCATGTATTATCCCTATAACCTATAAATAAAAAATCCTCTCACCCTAACAGAACCAACTTCTGTCAGGGACGAGAGAACCCCGCGGTACCACCCTGGTTGCTGCTTGAGCAGCCACTTTTATGCTTTCGCACCAGCTGATAACGGTTGCAACCGACCCCACCTACTATAGTTCGGAGGGCGCCTAGGAAGAGACACCAAGTATTGTTTAGGTACCGGCTTCCACCCACCCGGCTCGCTGTCACCCAGGGACTATACCTGACACGGCTTCCATCATCGCCTGTGGCTTTATGGTAATTTTAATGATTAGTATATGCAAAAGACTACCATCTGTCAACCCAATAAATTTAAAAAACTAAAAAAATTCTTCTTTGGCAGTCTAATACTGCTCCTAAAGCCTTCCTTTTGGCAGGAGGTTTTCTAATTCAGATACGGGAGCTTCTACAATAATGGCATGGTTATAGAGAGCCTTGAGCACCGCTACACACTCGCCATTTTCACCGGCTTTAAAATCGATAATACAGTAAGCAATATCGTTTTCACAGGATTTTCTGGTTACCAAATCACCGATACGCATAGTACTCACCCCTTATTAACATATGCTTTCAGTTGGAAGACAGTGCACGGCAATCCAAAAAAACGATTAATAATAGGTTCGGTGAAGCATACTATCATTGATTATTACCCGTGAAAGGAGTAAAAGACTGAATGTGTAACCTCCAGGAATTGAAATCAGCCCCTTTGTCTGATAGCCAGATGCATGTACTGCAGGAGGCTGAAAGAAAACTGAACTCTCCAGATATGGCCCTAAGCGACGATCATGAGGTATATCTGATTGCCTTGATGCGCCGTAAACAGGGCTAAAACCCAGCAGGAGGAAGGTTAAGTCATGTCGATGAACCAACTAATAAGACAGGGCCTCAATATGGTGGAAACCATGGCGGCCATGCCGTTTCAAGTTGCACGAAGGCTGTGGTCCAGGGATAACTCAGAAATAGGGCAGATAGTAAACCAAGCTGCCTCCCTGGGAGAAGGCATGGCTACAATGCCTGTCCGGTTTGTCAGAGAATTCTTTGAAGAACAGGGGTCAGCGGGAACCACCGCTGCCTGGCAGGTGAACTCAGAGATTGGGCAGCAGCCCGGACCGGAAAGTCCGCCACCACCATCATAATCCTGTAATTAAATATTACATTCAGGATTCAAGCCTATGGCCGGTGCAAATACCCGAAAGATACCGCCAAAGGGGCCTTTGAACAGACTGTAGCCGGGATCACCGGCTATTTTGTTTTTAACAGCTCCCTGGCCCGCCGTAATTTAAGACAAACATTGATTCCCAAAACGAAAAGACCAGCGGTATCCAACTGAGCCGGCGCCACAGCGTCAAACAAAACCATTGCTTTGGGGGGAAATTCCTCATTTCCGGCCCAGAGCCCAACCGCCAACGGGATGCGGGGCAACGCCGGGATAATTACCCCTACATCTCCCAGATTAATCCTGCTTCCGCCTAGAATACCAGCAGCAGCCACCAACTCTTCAGGTTCCGGGCCAAAGTCCCTGGCAACGGGGTTTGCAGCTTCATGCAGGAAGGGGGCATAGTGGTGAGGTCCCCCGGGAAGTTCGATAAAAGACACCCAGCGCCCCCGGCTAGGCAGACCGCTGGCCATGATCAGGTAAAGGACTAGCAGGGTACAATCGCTCACAGGGACCTCTTCATTAGAGCCTTCCTTTTCCACTCTTCCTCCTGGGTAGGAAATCCGGTACTTCTCATTACAATATGGCAGAACAAAATGATGGTTGGCAGAACAATAGACCGCGCCGCTTTTATCCGCCATTTCATCAGGAGATAACGCAGCCATTTGCTCGACGGCCCGCAGGTAACCTTGCAGGTAGTTCCCACCGTAAGCCAATCCTTGATGATCTAATCCAGGATATTCCCAGTTCAGCTTTATCACCCCCAGGTATTATCTTTCCTAGATAAAACAAAAGGACTGCATCACGGCAGTCCCTAATTAGATAACGAAGCTAGGCCAAACAACTGACACACACCGGGCGACCGCACTCTTTGCAGAAACAGGTGCACATAGCCTCACCCTCATAGCCTGAATAAATTTTCTTTACCTTACCTGCGCAGGAATTCGGACAGGCCCTCCAAACTAACCGTTTCGACACCGCAACAGTTGGAAGTTCGCCGTCGGCACATAGGAGCAGCCTCCATTCCATGTTTCTTGTATACATCATACTGTATGACAAGATGCCACGTCAAGGGTACTCAGGGTCTTTTTACTAACAGCCGGAACATCCGCTGCAGCTTGAGGCATTGCACCCTCCCCCAGATGATGCACTCCCCGGAGAGGCATTGTTCCCCCCGCCTTTATTATATAGAAAGCCGGTAAAGCGCTGTTGTACTTCCTTTGCTCCGCAAGCAGGACAGGCAGCCTTGTGTCTGTCTTTGATTGCTAAAAACAAAGAAAACTTTTGGGCGCACTTGGTGCACAAAAAGTCATAGGTTGGCATTTTTAAATTCACCCCTTTATCTAAATAGCATTGCTCTGGCTGTATTTAATCTGTTGGATTAATGCCAGGGTCTCCTCCAAAGTAAACACTTTTTCTACTAAAATACGCGGCTCCTCAGCAAGGGAAATTTCAAAAGCCTTTGCCAGAGGCTGCATGTGGGGGTCAAACATCACCCGCACTGTTGGACGATGAGTCATTCTCTTGGGAGTATTGATCACCACGCCGGTATGACCATTGTTCAGCTTTACGAGAGTTCCAACCGGGTATAAGGCTACGTTGGAAAGAAAGGCCTGAATTAACTCGTAATCAAACAGATAGTTGCCTGAGCCGGCAAGCATTTCAAAAGCCTCATAGGGCTGATAAGCCTTTCTATATACTCTGTCCGCCGTTAAGGCATCATAAACATCTACCATCCCCACAATCTTAGAGAACTCGTGAATACCTTCTATGGTCAATCCATTAGGATAACCGGTGCCGTTATACTTCTCATGATGCTGGTAAGCCACAAGCGCCGATAGATGGTTAATATCTCGTTGAGATTTCAGGATTTCATAACCATATACAGAATGCTGCTTTATTTCTTCAAACTCTTCTGGAGTTAAGGCAGTGGGCTTGTTTAAAATGGCGCTGGGCACCCGGACCTTGCCAATGTCATGCAAAAGGGCGCCAACTCCCAGCAGTTCCAAGTCTCCTTTGGAGTAATTTACCGATATGGCTGTCAGCAGGCTTAGAACGCAAACATTCACTGAATGGCAAAAGGTATAGTCATCCACGGTACGGATATCTGTCAGGTTGACTACCACATCCTTGTTTACCAGCAGGCTGTTTACTATATCAGTAACTAATCTCTTTACTTTTTCCTGATCAATGACTGGATTTACTTCGCCACCCGTACGGGATAACACAGACAGCTGTTGTTTAACGACTTTAATGGCAGACACCCTAACCTTTTCCGGGATTACATCATCCACTTCCACCTCTGGCATGAGCAAGTCTTCCACATAGATCGAGGAAACCCCTAAATTCTTGAGATGGGCAATATAAGAAGGTTTAAGCTCCTTGCCGCTGTTAATTAGGAGCATGCCATCAGCGGTATAAACTGAGCGGGCTACAATCATACCCGGCTGCAGAAACTCCACAGGCAGCCTGCGCAAGGCCTATCCCTCCTTAAAACTTTATCGCGGTTTACTTCTACATACCAGTTATTTCTCCTGTCATAAAATGAAAATTTATGCAAAAAATTAAGGCCCCAGGGATAACCCTGGGGACCCTTGCTGATCCGTTTAAACTAGGAAGCTGCAGTTACCGGCTGCCTTTCCACGGCTGCCACCGGGCAGGCATTAAAACAGCGGGCACACCGGATGCATTTATTAAGGTCAATTGCATAATGAAGGTTATCAAAAACTTCAATCGCGGCATCCCGGCACTCCAACACGCAAGTCGCACAGTTCATACACTTTTCACCAACAATTACATAGTTCCACTTATAACTTTTAGGCGGCACAAAAATCCCCTCCCCCAATTATTCTAAAAGAATCTTTCGACAAGAGAGAAACGGAATCCTCCTGCAATGAGCCATAGCCTTTGCAGGCGCCTGATTTTTAAGATATGTCTCCTTAACTTTTTGATTTGACCGCCAATGTCAGGTAATAATATAGCTTATGAGTTGACAGATTGATTTTTTTCATTATTTCTTGCTTCTATTTGGAGGTAAAAATGCAGTACCAACCCGTAATTCCCTTGGAACCAATCAACGCGGAAAGGATACCGGAAGGAAAGGAATGGGTGGCCCAAATCAAATGGGATGGAGTGAGGGTATTGACCTATTTCGACGGCTTAGCAGTGCGGCTCTTCAACCGGAAAAAGAATGAACGGACTATGCAGTATCCTGAACTTACTGATATTCAGCGATACTGCTACTCCTCTTGCGTTATCCTTGATGGGGAAGTAATCGCCTTGCTTAATGGCAAGCCTTCCTTTCAAGAAGTAATGCGGCGAGATGGAATCCGGAAATCTGACAAGGTGAAACTGGCCCAAAAACAAACTCCAATCACTTACATGATCTTTGACCTCTTGTATTACAACGGAGAGTGGGTTACTGGCCAACCACTCCGAAGAAGACAGGATATTTTAAATAAAATAATTATCCCACAGGACCATGTTCAGCTAGTGGATAACTTTTATGAGGCAGCCAGCCTGTTCAAAGTGGTCAAAATAGAAGGCCTGGAAGGGATTGTCTGCAAGGACTTAAACAGCCAATACCTTATAAACGGAAAGGATAAACGCTGGCAAAAAATAAAAAACTACCGGGATCTAATCGCGGTTATCGGCGGGATCACCCTGCGAAACGGAGTCGCCAATTCAGTGTTGCTTGGTTTATACGACCAACAGGGCCGCTTATGGTACATCGGACACGCTGGCACCGGCAAGCTAACCCATGCAGATTGGCTCAACTTTACAAATAGAGTTAGGCCTTTTATCATCAGCCAAAGGCCTTTTACCAACAAGCCCGCTAGAATAAATGAGGCTCTGTGGGTCACACCCTGCGTTACTGCAAAGGTAAGATTTGCCGAGTGGACCTCAAGCCATACCTTGCGGCAGCCCAGTATCCAGGCTTTTGTCCAGGTTCCGCCGGAAGATTGTACCTTCACGGAATAGCAGCTTGTCGAAAAGCCTTCGGATAAAACCCTTATATGGCAAGGTGCCGGGCAACCCGGCACCTTAAGGACTAGTCTTTTTCCCTTAATTCCCGCGCCTTTGATGTCAGCATTTATCGTATTTGAATTTATCGCTGTAAAAGTCTTTGTCACCGGTTCCATTAGAATAGACCTGCTTTGGTACATAAGGGGTTATTCCGTTTTTTACGCATTTCTTCAGGTCCTCGGCTTTGTAGTAACCCTTATCGGCTAATGCTTCAAATTTTTTTCCTCCAAAGATTTTTTTGGACCTGAGCGCCATGTTATCAAGTTCGCCTAAGTCGTTTAGTTTATCACATATGGCTACCCGCTCTCAAGCCTAGCTGGTGTCAAGGGGACGGGGTTGCTGACACTATGCACTATGTCAATAACCCCGTCCCCTTGACACCCCCTATGCACTATGTCAATAACCCCGTCCCCTTGACACCCCGCTTGACACCCCACCTAGGAATGAAGCTAGAGGGGGTACCGGTGGAACCTGGCTGTACGCACCATAGCCTGCATGTTTTCTTCCGGGGCATAGGGCGGTACTTCGCAGCCCGAGCCCAGGATTAGCCCTCCGCCCTTGCCTGCAGCCGCTATTACCGCAGCGGATGCCCTTTCAACATCGGCAGGGGTACCCTGGAGCAGGACCTCCGTAGGATTTAGATTACCAAGAAGGCAGGCCCGGTGGCCTATTCTTTGCTTGGCGTAGGCCATATCAACCTTGAAGTCTAATTCCACGATATGGGCGCCGGTGTCGGCATAGAGGTCCAGCACCTTGGTGGCATTTCCACAGATATGCAAAATAGTGTAGCCGCCGTATTTTTTACAAGTGTCCCGCATTTCGTCACAAAAGCGTTTTTCATAGGGGAAGGCCCAGCTTTCATACATGGCCGGAGAAATCATATCAATAGAAGCCAGGGAATCTCCGCACTGCACCAAGTGAGCGCCGGCTTCCAACTGGGCCTTGCAAAAGGCAATCAGGGCATCGGTGGTCAGGTCCATGAGGGTACGCAACGCCTTGTAGTCTTCCCCGTCGGGTTCATGCTGGGCCATAGCCAGCTGGATCAGGAACTCCTGGGTACCCATCAAGTGGGAAGCCAAGGAAAAGGGCCCGGTACCGCAGCCCCGGACAGCTACCCGGTCACCAACTGCCTTAGACAGCCTGGAAATGGCGTCAAGGTAAACTGGCATGCGACCGTCTATCCAGGGATTGGGCACTTTTAATTTATAAACATCTTTTAGCTCATTGACCACGGGTTTTTTTAATGTGGGAGTAGAGTTGGCCCGAATTTCCGTTTCAATGCCAAATCCCTCGGCAATATAATAGTTGTCAGACTGAGCCACCACCACATCCTGGCCGTATTTTCTCCAGGCCGCCAGCTGAGCTTCTGCCATAATTTCCCCATTTGTACAGTACCTGTCTATGGGTACGCCTGCGACTTGGGCGCCATGATTTCCCATGTAGGGGGCTACAGGCACCACATCTGGCTCTTTCAGATCCACAGCCCGCCTAATCCGCTCTAAAGAAGTCAATTCCGCCATGTTATCCTCCTCCAAAAAAATCTTGAATGATCAGGTTAGCCCCCGTCTAATGGCCGGAAGACCGCCAACCGGTCACCGTTAACCAGCGCTCTGTCGGTTGAGGTGGAAATCCCGTTAACTACAACCAATAGGTCCTGACCAGTTGGGATGTTCAGCTGGGACAGCAGTTGGGCTATAGTAATGCCTTCTTCCCCGGTATAGTAGAAGGAAGACTTGCCAGGAGCCGGTGCATATTTTTGCAGGTCAGCGTACAACTGGACTTGCACAACTACCATAAGACCACTTCCTTTAATCTACCAATACTTCTTCCAGACCTCTTCTGGAACATCAAAAGTCATAGGTCAAGCCACTCATGTTAACTCGCAGAATCTTTTCCATCTTTTCTCACCTCCTATGCCAACCCTAATCCATCAACAAGCCTCCGTTAATGTCTAGGGTCTCACCGGTAATAAAAGTGGCCGCAGGGGAACACAGGAAAAGGATAGCCTCCGCCACTTCCTCTGCTGTGCCCATCCGGCCTAGGGGAATGGAATTGGTCACCGCCACCTTGGTAGCTTCCGGCCAGTCCACTGTCATGTCAGTAGCAATAGGTCCTGGTGCCACTGCATTGACCCGGATGCCATAAGGGGCCCCAAATTTGGCCATAGACATGGTGAGGCACATTACTCCTGCTTTGGAAGCCGCATAATGAGCCCCCACCGCTAAGCCTCCCACTTTCCCGGCAACGGAAGCAATATTCACAATGCTGCCAGATCTGGCTTCCATCATCATTTTCATGGCGGCTTGAGAACAAAGGAATGTCCCTTTCAGGTTTACATCCAGCATCCGGTCCCATGCCGCTTCCGATAATTCAATAAAAGGAACAATTTCACAGATACCGGCACAGTTGACCAGAATATCCATCCTGCCATAAGTCTCTTTTACCCGGGCAGCCATTTCTGCCACTTCCGCAGAATTGGCCACATTCACTTTTATGGCCAGGTGATTATCCCCATACTGGACGATTTCCTCAACAGTCTTCCGGGCTAAGCCCAAATCCAGGTCAGCCACAACCACTTGGGCTCCTTCCCTGGCAAACAACAGGGCTACAGCCTTGCCGATGCCCTTGCCTCCTCCGGTAATCACCGCTACCTTTTCTTTAAGTTTCATTCCAATTCCACCTCACTTTTTTACTGTTCCTGCAATCTCAGGGTAGGTTAAACAACTGGGCAAAATGGCGGACCACCCTTGCAGCTACACCGTTCCAATCAGGCCCTTGGGGCAAAAGCTCCGCCAGGGAAGTAACCCGTTTATCCCGGATGCCGCAGGGGTGAATCAGGCCAAAATGACTTAAATCAGGGTCCACATTGAGGGCAAAACCGTGAAAGGTTACCCACTTTTTTATCCCTATGCCGATGGCGGCTATTTTGGCGTCTGACACCCATACGCCAGTATAGCCTGGCGCCCGGTACCCGGCCAGGCCAAAATCGGCCAAAGTCCTGATCAAGACCTCTTCTAACCGGCGCAGGTAGTCCCCCACGTCTTTACCATGACGAGCCAGGTGCAGGATGGGATAACCCACCAGCTGCCCAGGCCCATGGTAGGTGACATCACCGCCCCTGTCAACGGAATAGACCTCAATGCCTGCCTGGGCAAGGACCTGGGGGTTGGCCAAGATGTTGCCCCTATCCCCCGCAGATCCGATAGTCAACACAGGAGGGTGCTCGGTTAGAATAAGGGTATCGCCCCTTTCCCCCCGGGTTACTTCAGCTGCCAGCTCTTTTTGCAGCTGGTAAGCCTCCCGGTACCCCATCCGGCCGACCTCTATTAACCAGCCCCGCTCCAGCATCATGTTCTCCCCCGCGGTCTAAATATGGATGGCCTTACCCACTACTCCGTGAGCCGCTTCCATGATGGCCTCAGCCAGGGTTGGATGGGCGTGAATGGTATGGGCTATCTCTTCTGCCGTCAGTTCAGCCTGCATGGCCAGGGTTAGCTCAGCGATCAGGTCAGTGGCCCTGGGGCCAACTATGTGGGCTCCCAGGATCTCCCCGAACTGCTCATCACAAACCAGTTTGACCATGCCCTCATTCTCACCCATGGCAATAGCCTTGCCGTTGGCGCTGTAAGGGAACTTCCCGACCTTTACCTTTCTGCCCTGTTCTTTGGCTTCTTTTTCCGTCAGGCCTACCCCGGCAACCTCCGGGGAGGTGTAAATACAACCTGGAACAAACCTCAGGTCAACTTCCTGGCAGCTGCCCATGGCATTGACAGCCGCCACAATCCCCTGGGCAGCCGCCACATGAGCCAAGAGGATGCCGCCGGTTACATCTCCCACCGCATATACTCCCGGAGTATTAGTCTCCATTTTCCCATTCACCAGGATTTTTCCCTTATCGATCTTAATGCTTGTGTTCTCTAGCCCCAGCCCTTGGGTATAGGGCTTTCGACCTGCTGCTACCAGCACCAGGGAAGCGGTAATTGATTGTTCTTGACCGTCCTTGGACAGCTGCACCACTTTCTCGTCCTGACTCTCCCCATCACTAATACTGAGAATTCTGGCCCCAGTGATGCACTTAACTCCTTTTTTCATCAGGTTCTTTTCTAGCACTCCGACGACTTCCTCATCCATTGCAGGCAGGAGCCTTGGCATCATTTCCACTAAAGTAACCTTGCTGCCCAAAGTACTGAAGATCGAGGCGAATTCCACTCCAATTGCACCGCCGCCGATTATCAAGAGGCTGGACGGGACTTCCTTCAGATCCAGGGCTTCATCGCTGGTGATCACCCGGCAACCGTCCGCTCCGGGAACTGGCAGGCGGGCAGGTTCCGAACCAGATGCAATAATTATTTTTACGGGCTCCAGGGTCTGCACCTGCCCATCAGCACAGGTCACTTCCACCCTTTTGTCGGCTGTAAACCGGGCCTTACCTTTAATTACATTTATCTTATTGGTAGACATCAGATATTCCACGCCTTTAACCAGCCGGGTAACCACCTGGTTTTTCCGGGCTATCATACGGGAAAAGTCTATCTTAAAACCGTCCACCATCACACCCATGGAAGCAGCCTTGCCCAAGCTGTCTACTAGCTCGGCGCTTTTTAACAAGGCCTTGGTGGGGATGCAGCCCCGGTTTAAACAGGTACCCCCCAGCCTGTCTTGCTCTACCAGCGTTACTTGTGCTCCCAGCTGGGCAGCCTTCACCGCAGCTACATAGCCTCCAACACCCCCGCCAATAACCAGGATGGGTCCATAATCTGCCATCGTGGCCCGCTGACAACCTACTCCAGTAGCCAATTTTATCCCCCTTTCCGACTAAATAATTAACAGTAGCGGCTTTTCCAGCAGCTCTTTCACCCGCTGCAGGAACCGGGCAGCCGGCGCTCCGTCAATTACCCGGTGATCAAAGGAAAGGCTTAGACCCATCATGGTCCGGACAGTAACCTGACCCTCCACCACTACCGGCTTATCCACCATGCGCCCAACCCCCAGGATGCCGCTTTCGGGCTGGTTGATTATAGGTGTAAAGGTATCTATCTCAAACATGCCTAAGTTGCTGATGGTAAAAGTGCCGCCGCTCATATCATCAGGCAGCAGTTTTCCCGCCCTGGCCTTATTTACCAGGTTTTTGGACTCACTGCAGATTTCCGCCAGGGATTTGCGATGGGCTTGTTTGAGGACCGGTACCACCAGCCCGTTCTCCGCATCCACTGCAATACCGATGTTAATATCTTCCAACAGGTGGATTTCGTTTTCCTGCAGGGTTGCATTCATCATGGGATGCTCGGAAAGAGCCCGGGACACTACTTTTATTATTATATCATTAAAGGACAGCTTCTGGCCCGTCATTCTTTCAATTTCTGGCAACAGTTGCTTCCGTAAGTTAACAGTCTCCGTTATATCAACTTCGGTGGTCAGGGTAACATGGGGCGCCGTCTGGCTGCTGGCAGCCATTCGCTGGGCAATAATCCTGCGGATTCCGCTTAAAGGAATGGTGCGGGTTGTTGAAACGGGTTTCACCGCCAAAACTGGGGCCGATGGGATAAGAGCCCGCTCTACATCTTTTTTCATCACCTTCCCATGGGTGCCGGAACCGTTAATACTGCCCACTTCTACCCCGCAGGCAGCAGCCACTTTTTGCGCCAGCGGGCTGACCCTGACAGCAGGCGATAGAGCCGCATATGCCAGCACATCCTTTTCCACAATCCTTCCATTAGGTCCGGTGCCCTGAATATGGCTATAGTCAATCTCTTTCTCCTGCGCAGCCTTTTTGGCCCGGGGTGAAATAAAGATCCTTTGTCCGGGTTCCCGGGGAAGCTGTCTTAATTCCAGGGCTTGAGCAACTACAGGCCTTGCGGGTTCGGGCTCTTTTTCCCTACCCGAAGCAGCAGCCACCACCTCACCCGGTTCCGTTATGTAGGCGATCACAGCGGTAACAGGGGCCGTTTCCCCTGCTGCCACCAGGATTTTACCCAAAATACCTGAGGTCTGTGCCTCCACTTCTATGGTGGCCTTATCTGTCGATACTTCGAACAGGGGCTGGCCCTTTCCCACAGGCTCACCTTCCTTAACGAGCCAGCGTACAATTGTCCCTTCAGTCATGGTTAAACCCAAACTGGGCATGATCACATTGGTCGCCATCCAATTTCCCTCCTTGGCCACACCGTTAAATAATTCGTCTGACTGCCTCAATAACATCCTTTTCCTGGGGCAGAGTAGCCATTTCCAGCTTTCCGTTATAGGGGATTGGCACATCCAAAGCAGCCACCCTCTGTACCGGCGCGTCCAGGTAGTCGAAGGCCTCCTCCATGATCTGGGCTGCCAGGTCTGCACCTACCCCGCAGCGCCGGTGAGCCTCATGGCAGATAACCACCCGGCCAGTCTTCTTCACCGATTGGATTACTGTAGCTAAGTCAAGGGGCACTAGGGTCCTGAGGTCGATGACCTCGGCGTCAATCCCTTCTTTTGCCAATTCTTCGGCTGCCTTTAAAGTCTTTAAGAGCATGAGGGAATAAGATACCAAAGTGACATCCTTTCCTTCTCGCTTAACCTCGGCTTGGCCAAAAGGAATGGCATAGTCTCCGTCAGGCACCATTCCCTTTGTTGCGTACAAGAGCTTGTGTTCCAGGAAAAGCACCGGGTTATCGTCTCTGATAGCTGTTTTTAGCAAACCTTTTGCATCTTTAGGGGTAGCGGGCAGAACCACTTTTATGCCGGGCACGTGGGTGAACCAGGCCTCCAGGCTCTGGGAGTGCTGGGCGGCATTCCCCCGTCCTCCGCCTTGCTGGGTGCGGATGACCATTGGCAGCTTGGCCTTACCGCCGAACATGTACCTAAGCTTGGCCATTTGGTTGACGATCTGGTCCATGGCTACTGCAGTAAAGTCAACGTACATCAATTCTGCTATCGGCCTAGTACCCGTGACCGAAGCGCCAATCGCCGCTCCGACAAATCCCGCCTCAGAAATAGGGGTGTTTCTAACCCGCTTGGGGCCGAATTCCTGGAAAAGTCCTTTGGTAACCTGGAAAATCCCGCCGTGAAGCCCAATATCTTCCCCCATGATAAAAACATTGGGGTCCCTATGCATCTCTTCCCGCAAGGCTTCTGTTAAGGCCTGCAGGTAGGTTATTTCTCGCATTAGCAGTATCCCTCCCTCTTTTTAGCTGGCAAAGACATCCTGAAAAAGTTCTTCTGGTGAAGGTTCCGGGCTCTCCAGCGCAAAAGCGCTGGCGGCCTCAATAGCCTGCTCGACCTTCATATGAATATGCTCCAGTTCTGCCTGGGTAGCGATGCCTTCTTCTACTAAGACTTTGCCCAGATGCTTGATGGGATCCCGCTCTTTCCACTGGCGCACTTCTTCATCGGTCCTGTAGACGCAGGGGTCGCCCTTGTAATGCCCCTCATGCCGGTAAGTCTTGCATTCCAGGAGGATGGGGCCTTTCCCGGCCCTGGCCCTGGCAACCGCCTGGCAGGCCGCCTCGTAGACGGCCCTGACATCGTTGCCATCTACAATTACCCCGGGGATGTTATAGGCTTGGGCCCGGTCGGCGATATCAGTTACCGCCACCGCTTCCCTGGCGGGTACAGTTATGCCGTAAAGGTTGTTTTCGCAAACAAAAATCACCGGCAGCTTCCAGATTGCCGCCAAATTCATGGCCTCGTGGAAAACCCCCTGGTTGGTTGCTCCATCACCGAAAAAGGCCACTGCCACCTGATCGGTCCCGCGGTACTGGGCAGAAAGGGCAGCGCCTACGGCAATGGGAATTCCGGCCGCTACAATGCCATTAGCCCCCAGGTTGCCGGTATCCAGGTCGGCAATATGCATGGAACCTCCCTTGCCCTTACAGTAGCCGGTAGCTTTCCCTAGGAGTTCGGCCATAGTGCGGTTCACATCGGCCCCCTTAGCAAGGCAATGGCCGTGCCCCCTGTGGGTGCTGACGATATAATCATCTTGCCGCAAGGCATGGCATACTCCAACTGCTACCGCCTCTTCGCCGATATAAAGGTGCATGGAGCCCCGGATCAGGCTTTGGGTAAAGAATTCAATGGCCTTTTCTTCAAACCGGCGGATATTGACCATGTCTTCGTACATTCTTAACAGTTGACCTTTTGACAGTTCCAATTGGCTTCCCTCCTCGTAATGATGACTTTTTCACAGATGGTGAAGCTACTGGCTGGCCACCGGAATACCCAGGTCCGGCGCGCCCTTCTGGGAGGTAATGGCATCAGGATAGTAGCGCCGGGCCAGATCCATACCAAGCTTGGCCCGCCTGACTCTTTCCCGGGAAAGGGCAACGGCCGTTGGCTCCAGATGGGTACCGCTGGGATAAATATTGGGTGCGTTGCGCAGGCCGAACTTAATGTAGACCGGGGCCGCCACCCGGATTATTTCCGCAATCTCGTAATGGCGGATAAAACCGCCGAAATCGTCAGGAACCTCGACGTAAATATCGATTGGCATATCTATTGCCGCTCTAATGGCTGCTAGCCTAGGCAGGGTTAAATCCCCCGGCACATTGTAGGTGCCTGCCCCGATATCCTCTAATAGCTTAATAGACACCGGGTTGGACTGGCCCATTTGGACTGAGATTTTTACTACCAGGTTTGCCGGCAGGTGCCCTGCCTTCTTCATCTCGTTAACCAGGTACAACAATCCTTCGTCAGCCACCAGGATGCTTCTAATGCCCAACCGGCACGCCCTTTTTACGTCTTCCAGGGCATATACCACCTGGTCCATTCCCTGCAGCCGCACCCCGGTATTTTTGCCCGCGCTGGTCAAAGGATGAGCCGTGATATCCCAGTTCCCCCTGGGCCCTACAAACAAACTGACCTCCAGGCCATTTTCCTGGCCCAAGCGAGCCATTTCCAGGATCTCCTCATCCGTCAGGAGCATGATGCCGCTGCCCTGGGAGATCCGGTGGATATCCACACCATAGTATTGGCACGCCTCCAAGACGGCCCGGAAACAAGCCGGACCCTCAACGCTGGGAATTTCCACCCGGTATTGGGCGCCGTCCGGGAACCTCTTGCCGGAGGTGGGAAGGTTGTACAATTCCCCGGTGGGAAAACCTAATTTGGCAATAAAATCCTTGGTTTCTTGCATTATTCCCAACTCCTCTCTTTTTGCTTAGGGTATTAAGAGACCCTTGATGCCTTTTCCGCCCTCAATGGTTTTAAAGGCCAATTCCCACTCTGCCAGGGGGAACTTGTGGGTGACCAGGGGATCAACCCGTACCTGGCCTGTGCTGATCATCGCTAATGCCCGCTCCCAATCCAGATATTTGGAACTGAAACTGAAGGCAATATCTATAGCCTTGAATACAGCCGGAGACCACAAGATGCCCAGTTTACCATACTCGGGAATTCCAAGGGCAATGATCCGGCCGTGAGGCCGCACCATGTCAATGGCTTGATTGATGGTGGCGCTAACCCCGGCGCATTCTACCACCACATCCGCCCCCACTCCGCCGGTTAGGTTTTTCACCAGTTCCAGCGGGTCTTCTTCGGCAATATTGATTACATGGTCAATACCTAGATTTCTGGCTACCGGGAGCCTTAGATCCGCATCAGTCGGAGCACCGGTGATCACGACCTTTGCACCACAGCTTTTGGCGATTTGGGCGCATAAGAGACCAACCGGTCCCGGCCCTAAGACTACTACCAGGTCTGCGGGCATTACCCGGCCCCGGTCCAGCATGGCCTGCGCGGCGATGGCCGTAGGCTCTACCACCGCTGCCTGTTCAAAGGAGACATTATCAGGTATTCTATGCAACAAGGCCGCCGGCATGGCGATAAACTCGGCAAAACACCCGTCAATCCCCCATCCAGGGGCCCGCTTGGACGGACAAATCTGCAAGTTGCCTGTACGGCAGTACCGGCACTGGCCGCAGGCCCTGGTATGGAGTTCGGTAACGACACGGTCGCCAACCGCCCAGCCGTGAACCCCATCTCCTAATTCGGCAATTTCCCCGGCAAACTCATGGCCTAGGATTACTGGCGGCCAATAAGGAAATTGATCGCTTAAGATATGGATATCCGTTCCGCAAATCCCGCCAGCCCTTACCTTGATTAATACCTCTCCTCGCTCTGGGCGGGGCTCAGGCACCTCCCTGATCTCTACCAGACCCGGCCCCTTGGCCACTTTCACCAACGCCCGCATCAGATCACCTCTAAATCATTTTCTTTGACATAATTAACTTCATAAAAACCTATGCAAAAACCAGGCCAACCTTAAGGCCAAGAATAATCACCGGATTCTTTGGGCTTTCAACTGATCTCTGATGCTTTCTTGCATCACTTATGAAAGACACCTTCTCCCGTAGCCAAGCAATACTGCCTGGCTTTCCGTACAACCGTTGACTGGTTAATCCCCAAAACCCGAGCTGCCTTCCTGGTGCTCCTGCACTGGCGCAAAGCCCGGTCAATCAACTGTTTTTCCACCTCTTGCAGGGTTCTTTTTAATGGCCCTAGGGTCAGGCCGCCGCTGGCATAATTTGCAGCATCCTCTCCCTGCAGTGACTCAGGCAGCATGTCCTGGTTCACAACATGGCCCCGGCTGGTCACTATCAGCCGCTCTACCATGTTCTCCAGTTCCCGCACATTTCCCGGCCATTGGTAGGATAACAACCGGTCAATTACCTCAGGGCTCAAGTACCTGTTGGTTTTGTATTTCTGATTAAATTTTGCCGCGAAATGTACAATCAGGGGGAGAATATCGTCCCTGCGCTGACGTAGGGGTGGGATTTCAATAGGGACCACATTCAGGCGGTAGTACAGGTCTTCCCGGAACCGTTCCAGCTTAACCATTTGCCTCAGGTTCTTGTTGGTGGCTGCCAGGATCCGGACATTCACCTTCACTGGATGGGTACCTCCAACCCGCAAGAGCTCTTGTTCCTGCAAGACCCGCAAGAGTTTAACCTGCAGGCTGGGTGACAAGTCCGCAATTTCGTCCAGCAAAATTGTCCCCCCATGGGCAAGCTCAAACAAGCCTGGTTTTCCCTGTTTCCTGGCTCCTGTAAAAGCCCCTCCTTCATAGCCGAAGAGTTCCGATTCCAATAAGTTTTCCGGAATAGCTCCGCAGTTGATTTTAATAAATGGGCCGTTAACCCTGGGGCTCTTGGCGTGAATAATCTTGGCAATCACCTCTTTACCCACTCCCGATTCCCCCAGAATGAGAACAGTAGAATCCACTTCAGCTACCCGGACCGCCAGATCCACCACTTGTAGCATTTCTTCGCTATGGACCACTACATCCATATCAAGTTGCCGCGCCCGCAGTTCTTTCAATTCCGAGGTAAACCGCTGCTGCAGCTCCTTTTCTTGCTCCAGCTGCTGTTTCAGCCTGTTCAGTTCGGTGATGTCTCTAACGCTGTTGACCACCTTGACCAGTTGCCCCTGGTCGTTAAAAACCGGGCTGCCGCTGACAATTACTTCCTTGCCTGTCCGTTTAATCCTGGAAACAACTGTGACCGGCTGCCCGGTCTCCAGTACCAAAAGGGTGCTGGAATGGGTAAAAAGTCCCTGATCCAGAAGATCCTGCAGCCGCTGGCCCACAACCTCCCCGGGTTTGATCCCCGTAATCCGCTCATATGCGCTGTTCACCTTGACGGTAACCGCATCCTGATTGCTGATATAGATTCCGTCATAAAAGGAATCGATAATTGCGTCAAGCTCTTTGGTACTGGCTTGATGATGCTCATACAATCCCCGGGTAAGGTCAAAGGAATATACCACCCCAACCAGAGCGCCACCGCCGTCCCTTACAGGATAGCAAGCCCCCGCCATCTGATCCCATGGCAGTTCGTCCAAAGAAGCATTTTCCTGCAGCCAAAGCCATTGCTGGCACATAACCTTTTCCACCGGGATCTCCGAAACTCCAGCTGCCATCCCTTTCAGGAGGCAGGCACAGTCAATTATTCCGGCCAGGGCTCCTCTTTCATCTATAACTAAGGCGACCGGCAATTCCGCCCCGGATAAAACCCGAATGGCATAGGACAGGGGCACCGACGGGGCCAAGACAATAAAATCCCGCCTCATTAGTTGCTTTACCTGCAAGCTCATCTCCTCCCCTATGCAAATCACCATCATATGATGCCGTTTTGCAACACTATTCTGCATCTGAGCCAAAAAACCTCCCGCCTCCTCCCCAAAACCATTGTTTTCTGGTATAGTATAAATCGAATTATTTTTGAAAGTTTCCGCTCTTTAAAGGTATTAACACCCTCTTAAGATTTCGTGCTGGAGGTTAAGCCGATGAAGGAAGTTTCCCTCGGATACGGTAAAACCAAATTGTCCTTCTCACTACCCGAAGCTAACCTTTTGGGTATACTCACACCAAAGCAGGTTTCTGCCCCAGCTTCGCCAACTGCTGAGCTGGAGCAGGCCTTGGCTTCTCCCATCGGCTGTCCATGTTTGAAAGACATAGTTCAGCCAGGAGAAAAAATTGCAATAGTGATCAGTGATATTACCCGCCCTTGTCCCACCGCTGTTATGCTCCCTCCCCTGATTGCCGAGCTGAACAAGGCCGGGATTCCAGACCTTGACATTACCGTTATTGCAGCTTTGGGAATCCATCGCCCACACAGAAAAGAAGAGGTCCAAAAGCTGTTAGGTTCCTGCTTTGGCCGGGTCAATTTTATGGATGCCTGGGGTGACGACTACCGGGAAGTCGGAGTTAGCTCAAGGGGTACCCCTTTCCAGGTATTTGGCCCGGTTGTTGACGCTGACCGCAGGATCTGCCTAGGAAATATTGAGTACCATTACTTCGTAGGCTACAGTGGCGGGGCTAAGGCAATTATCCCGGGAACTGCCAACCGGACCACTATTCAGGCCAACCACCGGATGATGCTGGAAAAAGGCGCCCAGGCAGGCTGTCTGAACGGCAACCCTGTCCGCCAAGACATAGAAGAAATTGCCCAGTTCCTTTCCATCGATTTTATATTGAATGTGGTCCTTGATGAGAACAAACAGGTTTTAAAGGCCTTTGCCGGGCACTACCTGCAGGCCCACCGGGAAGGTTGCCGGTTTTTGGACCAGATGTACAGCGTTCCCCTGCGGGAAACTGGGGATATAGTGATCGCCAGCACAGGCGGGTTTCCTAAAGACATTAACGTTTACCAGGCTCAGAAGGCCCTGGATAATGCCCGGCTGGCTGTTAAGCCTGGGGGGATCATTATCTGGGCGGCGGAGTGTGCGGAAGGCCTGGGGGAAGAGGTCTTTGCAGAATGGATCGGGAATGCCGCCAGCCCGGCGGATATTATCAGCCGGATTAAATCCGAATTTCAGCTCGGTGGCCACAAAGCCGCAGCGATTGCAGCGGTGGCCGAATACTGCCGTATTTTCATGGTATCCGGCCTGCCAAAGGCTCAGGTAACTAAGCTGTTTGCCCTACCCTTTACCACCTTGGAAGAAGCCTTGGCAACAGCTTTTGCCCATCAGGGTCAACAGGCTAAAGTTTTGGTAATGCCTGTAGCTCCTTCAACCCTACCCTTGGTTTCTAAGGATTAATACTTTTTTCTTAAACTATAGATTATCAGGAGGTGCCGTATTGAAAAAAAACGTATTTATTGGCGCTGATATTGGGACAGGCAGTTGTAAGGTAGTAGCCTTTGACCAGGGGGGTGCCATGCTGGCTCTCCAATCTCTGGAATACCCCACTATCTTCCCCCAATCCGGGTGGGCCGAACAAGACCCCAAAGTTGTTTTAAACTCCCTGGTCAAATGCCTCAAACTTGTCGTTGATGAAGTTAAAAGCCTTAATTACCAGATTGGGGCTATTGGACTCAGTTCGGTCTTCCACAGCGTACTGGCGGTAGACAAAAATAACGAACCCCTTACCAACTGTTTAATCTGGGCTGACAGCCGCAGCATCGGGTTGGTGGAAGAGATTAAGCAGGCTACCCCACCCCATGCCTGGTACAGCCGTACCGGATGCCAGCTGCACCCGATGTACCCGCCAGGCAAGATCCTGTGGTGGAAGCTTAATATGCCCGAAACTTTTGATAAGACCGCCAAATTCTTATCCATTAAAGAATATGTTGTGGCAGAGTTTTTTGGCGCATACCTGGTAGATACCTCCCTGGCCTCGGCTTCCGGTTTGTTTAACTTTAACACATTGACCTGGGATACAGAAATCCTGGACTATTTGGGCATTTCCTCCAGCCACCTGTCAGAGCCCGTGTCCCCTCAGACAGTCCTCAGGAGTCTCAAACCCCATTGGGCCGCCGCCACAGGCATCGACCCTTCCATCCCCTGGGTAATCGGCGCGGGGGATGGGGTCTTGTCAAGCGTCGGTACCGGGTCAGTGATTCCCGGTGTGATGACAGCCATGATCGGCACCAGCGGAGCGTTGCGGGTGCTGTCACCCATACCCCGGGTAGACCCTAAGGGGCGCACCTGGTGCTACCACCTGACTGGCGACATGTGGGTCTTGGGGGGAGCCATCAACAGCGGCGGTATTGTCTATCGTTGGTTTCGCGACAACTTTGCCGGCGAGTTCAAACAGGGAGGAGAACCTCTGTCTTATGAAATTTTGAACAAGATGGTGGATGCGGTCCCTCTGGGGGCGGCCGGGATGATGTTTTTGCCCCACCTTTCCGGGGAACGCAGCCCATACTGGAATGCCAATGCCAGAGGCGTCCTCTTCGGTGTCGGGTTAGAGCATGGTAAACCCCATTTAGCCCGGGCGATTATAGAAGGCATTACCTGCGCCATGTACAGCGTGTTTATCGCCCTGGAAGAGCTGACTGGCCAATCCCAAGAAATCCGGGCCACCGGCGGCTTTGCCCGGTCAAGGACCTGGCTCCAGATCATGAGTGATGTTTTTGGCCGGGAAGTCAGCGTACCTCAGGTTGTGGAGGGGTCTGCCTTCGGAGCCGCCATCTTGGCCATGGTTGCCCTGGGCTATCTACCCTCGGTTCAGTCTGCCAGGGAAATGGTCACCATCGGGGAGGCCTTCCAACCGAAGTTGGCCAACAACGAGAAATACCGGAAGCTGTTTGCCTTATATGAACGCATCTACTGGAAGCTGCAAGAAGAGTTTGCAATTATGGCTGAATTAAGAAAAGAACTGGCCGGAGGTGGAACCAGGTGAACACTCTGAATAAGACAATTCCCCCGTATCAGAGGGCTATCGTCAAAAGCCACCTGTGTTCCAACGGGATTGGGCTTAAACAGCTGGACCGCCCGTTAATCGCCGTGGCCAACTCCTGGAACGACATTGTTCCGGGGCATGTTCATTTAAGACAAGTGGCGGAAAAAGTAAAACAGGGTATTCTAACCGCGGGAGGGTACCCCCTGGAGTTTAACACCATCGCTGTCTGTGACGGCATTGCCCAAGGCCACCTGGGGATGAAATACTCCCTCCCCAGCCGGGAAATCATTGCTGATTCGGTTGAAATCATGGTTAGGGCTCACGGTATTTTTGATGGAATAGTATTGATCGCTTCCTGTGACAAAATAGTGCCTGCCATGCTAATGGCGGCTGCCAGGCTTAATCTGCCCGCCATCGTGGTCACAGGTGGCCCCATGACTAACCGGATTACCCCGAAGGAATCAAAAAAGGCCCGCCAATCCTTTCTGGCAGGAGCTATTGATGAAACGGAGCTGGTTTGCCGGACCCTGGAATACTACCCCGGACCCGGCATTTGCCCCTTTTTGGGAACAGCTAATACCATGTGCATTCTTACCGAAGCCTTAGGCATGAGTTTACCTGGCATGGCGCTGGCTCCCGCAAACTCGGCGCGAGCCATGCACCTGGCTGAATTAAGCGGCCAGCGTGCGGTCGAACTGGTCAGAGAACAGGTGCATCCTAGGCAGATCCTGACCAGGGAGGCTCTGGCGAACGCCATTACTGTCCTTGCGGCTATGGGAGGTTCTTTAAACAGCGTCCTGCACCTGTTGGCCTTAGGGGCAGAAGCCGGGGTCCCTTTAACTCTGGCAGATTTTCACCGGATCAGTTCCAAAACCCCGCTGTTGACTGCTATCGTTCCCAACAGCTTGGACCATACCGTAAAGGACCTGGAAGAGGCAGGCGGGCTAAAGGGATTGATGCAGGAGCTTAGGCCCCTCCTGCACATGGACTGCATAACCGTTACGGGACGGCAAATAAGCGAAATCCTGCAGGAACCTGTGCCGATTAACCACAAGGTTATCCGTCCACTAAAAGACCCCTTGGCTAAGGAAGGGGGCATCGTAGTTCTTAAGGGCAGCTTAGCTCCTGATGGCGCCCTGGTAAAAGTATCTGCCCTGACGGAAGAAACAAGGCTTTTCCGAGGCCCTGCCAGGGTCTTCAATTCTGAAGAGGAAGCCATTGAAGCAAGCCACCAAAAACTGATTCAAGAAGGAGATGTGGTGGTTGTCCGGGGAGAAGGTCCCATTGGCGGGCCTGGCATGCGGGAATTGCATCGCCTGACCGAAATCCTGCAACAGATCCCGTCTACCGCGGTGGTAACCGATGGGCGTTTTTCCGGAGCTACCGGCGGCCTTGCCGTTGGATACGTTTCACCGGAAGCCGCTGCCGGAGGCCCCATTGGTCTGGTCCAGGATGGGGATATGGTAGAAATAGACACCCGCCAGGGAAGGCTAGCCCTGTTGGTAGACCCTGAGGAATTGAGCCGGCGTTCAATCCAACTGGAGCAAAAAGAAGTCCCGGCCGGCTATCTACGGGCTTACGGAGAACAGGTTACTACGGTTAACCGGGGAGCGGTTCGCAAATAGATTTCCAGGTTTGAACAGGAGGTAGCGTATGACTAAAATTCTGGTAACAGCCTTATCCTTTAGCAAATATAGCAAGGAGCCCATTGAAATTTTGAAAAAGGCAGGGTGCGAAGTGGTTTGGAATCCCACCGGCCTGCCCCTGAATGAAGACCAGTTATGCCAACTGGTTGCTGACTGCGAAGGGATCATTGTCGGGGTTGATCCCATCACCCGCCAGGTGTTGGAAGCGGGGAAGAAACTGAAAGTAGTCGCTAAGCACGGGGTAGGCGTTGATAATATCGATATCCAGGCTGCCGCCCTTCTTGGCATTCAGGTAACCAACGGACCCGATACCAACAGCGAAGCAGTGGCAGATTTGACTTTCGGCCTCTTGCTGGCTGCCGCCAGAAGCATTCCCTTTGCGGACAAGAGTACCCGGGAAGGAAAGTGGCCCCGCCTGGTCGGCCCCGAACTCTACCGCAAGAAACTAGGCATTTTAGGCCTAGGGGCCATTGGCAAGCGGGTTGCCAAGCGGGCTACCGGTTTCTCTATGGAGATCCTGGCCTATGATGTTTATCAGGATACCGCCTTTGCCGCGGCACATAATGTCCGGTATGCCTCCCTGGAGGAAGTACTCCGGGAGAGCGACTTTGTTACCCTTAACCTCCCCCTCTTGCCTGACACCAGGGAGATCATTAACGAAAGAACCCTGGCCATGATGAAACCGAACGCCTATCTGGTGAATACAGCCAGAGGTGAGCTAATTGATGAAAGAGCATTATGCAAAGCCTTGAAATCAGGCCAGCTGGCCGGCGCCGCCCTGGACGCCTTCATTCAGGAACCCCCCCCGGCAGACCTACCCCTGCTGCAGCTGCCGAATGTAGTTGTCACGCCGCACATGGGCGCCTATTCCTATGAAGCTAACCGCAACATGGGAATGGCAGCAGCGGTGAACATTCTGGCTGTCTTGAGGGGCGAAACCCCGCCAAACCTGGTTAAACCCAAATAAACGTGTACTGATGACTAACCCCCGGGTCTCAAAATCCCCGGGGGTTAGCTTATTGAACGGCCTTTACTTCTTTCACTTCGGGCACTTGCTCTTTCAGCACCCGCTCAATACCCATTTTCAGTGTCATTGCCGCGCCAGGGCAACCGGAACAAGCCCCTCTTAAGCGCACTTGAACTACTCCGTCTTCGCTCACATCCACTAATTGAACATCCCCGCCGTCCCTCTGCAGGAGCGGGCGAACTCTTTGCAGAGCTGCTTCAACTTTTTCCCGCAAAACTAATCAACTCCCTTCTGATGGGCATCATTATAACACATTTCTTTGGATATATGTAAATAGTATTTGAGATTTATTGCCAAGCCAGTTGGAACATGCCACAATTAAGGCGTGGCCAAAATATGCTTGGTTGCATAAAACTGCGCCCCAGGCAATCAACGAGAGGATGTTCGTTTTGGGACAATTCCTGGCCTTGCGGGAGTTTTTTGCTAAACACAAAGATAAATACTTATTGGGCCTGGCCTGCCTGCTGCTGGTTGACCTGATGCAGCTCTTGGTGCCCCAAGTAATCAGGAGGTTTACCGACACTTTGGCAGACAAAAACGGCAGCCCCAGCGACATAGCATTTTTCTCGCTGATTCTGGCAGGGCTTGCCTTAGTCATCGCTGTGTTCCGCTTTCTTTGGCGGTATTATATCAGTGGGTCTTCCCGCCAACTGGAATACTGGCTCCGCCATAAGCTTTTTTCCCACCTTTTGCTCCTTTCACCCAAATTTTATGACCACCATAAGACCGGAAATCTGATGGCCCTGGCTACCAATGATGTAATCGCCGTCCGCATGGCTTTTGGTTTTGGCCTGGTGATGCTGGTAGATGCTGTTGTCATCACCCTGGCAGCCATATTTTTTATGGCCAGGATTCATCCTGTATTAACCTTATTAGCCCTGCTCCCCCTGCCTTTGATGGTAGCTGTGGTTTCCCGGCTCGGCAAGGTCATCCACCAAAGGTTTAAGGATGTTCAGCAAGCCATCGGAAGCTTAACTGAGCGTGTCCAGGAAAACATATCCGGCATCCGGGTAATCCAGGCCTTTGCACAGGAAAAAACCGAAGTACGCCGGTTTACTGACAAAGCCCAAAAAATAATGGCTGCCAATCTGCGTTTAACCAAGGTTTCCGGGGCTTTGTTTCCGTTGGTCCATCTTCTGGCCTCTTTTGCTTTTTTAATTTTGCTAGGATATGGGGGTTTGATGGTATTCCGGCAGGAAATCTCCTTAGGCGATTTCGTGGCCTTTAACGGGTACCTGGGGATGCTGTTTTGGCCTATGATGGCCTTGGGATGGGTAATCAACCTCCTACAGCGAGGCCTTGCGTCAATGGGCAGGATCAACGAGATCCTGGCCATCCCAGCAGAGATAAAGGACATCCCAAGGGTCCATCCCAAGAACCTTCGGGGAGAAATCACAGTCAGAGGCTTATCCTTTGCCTATTCAGCCTCCTTACCCCCCCTGTTGAAGGATATTAATATTTCCTTGCCTGCCGGAGGTACTCTGGGAGTCACGGGCCATACCGGCAGCGGAAAAACTACTTTGTTAAATCTGTTCGTCCGGCTGTATGATCCTCCACCCGGAACCATCTTCATTGACGGTTATGACGTAAAAGACCTTCCTTTAGGGTGGCTGAGGGAAAAAATCGGCTATGTCCCGCAGGATGCCTTTCTTTTTTCTGCTACTGTAGCGGAAAATATTGCCATGGCTTCCGGCGCCAGCTCCCAACAGGTGGAGGAAGCGGCCCGCAGGGCCCAGCTGGAACCAGACCCAAGAGCTTTCCCCGAAAGGCTGGATACCCTGGTAGGAGAAAGGGGCGTCACCCTCTCCGGTGGGCAAAAACAGAGAGTGGCCATTGCCAGGGCCTTAGTAAAAAACCCTGTTGTCCTGATTATGGATGACAGTCTCTCTGCTGTTGACGCGGCTACAGAAGAAAAGATCCTTTCCGAGCTAAGTCAGACCAGACGTGGGCGCTCCACAACCATTATTGTTTCCCACCGCATTGCCGCCATCCAACATGCTGATCAAATTGTCGTGCTGGAACAGGGGCGGGTAGCCGAGCGGGGGGACCATTTCCAATTACTGGCCCAAAAAGGGATTTACCACCGCCTATATCAACAGCAGCTCTTGGAGCAAAAACTAGCCGCGCAAGGTGGAGGTGATTAGGCTGTGGATAGGTTGGCAAAAGACTTTCGGGAAGAGGAAGCCTTAGGAAAAGCCTATGACGCCAGGCTAATGAAAAGACTGATGGGGTATGCCCGCCCTTACTGGCTACTGCTCTTCTTGGCGATAATGCTTTTAGCTTTGATCACGGTTACTGACCTGGTAAGGCCGATAATAATTCAGCGGGCAATTGACAATTATCTGACAGCCGGCCTTGCGCCGGAGGAAACGGCCAGAGGGATCACTCTTTTAACCTCCCTCTATCTGATTGCTGTCATCGCAAATTTTGTCTTGAGTTATGGCCAGGCCTACACCTTACAATATACCGGGCAGCGCATCATTTTGGATATCAGGTGTCAGATTTTTTCCCACCTGGAGGGAATGTCCCTTTCCTTTTTTGACAGGAACCCGGTTGGCCGTTTGGTTACCAGGGTCACCAACGACACGGAAACCCTGAATGAAATGTACACCAGTGTGCTGGTCAACCTGTTCCGTGACGTTTTTTTGCTTTTAGGAATTGTAATTGTAATGCTAAAACTCGATCCCTTTCTTGCCTTGATTTCTTTTACCGGCATTCCGGTAGTGCTGATAGCGGCAGCCTTTTATCAACGCTATGCCCGGGCCGCTTACCGGCAGGTACGCACCTCCCTTGCCAGGCTGAACGCCTTTTTATCTGAACACCTCTCAGGAATGCGCATCATTCAAGTCTTTAACCGGCAGCAAGCAAAATTGGCAGAGTTTGACCAGGCAAACAATGAACACCTGCAGGCCAGCATGAAGGAACTGCGGGCCTATGCTGTTTTCCGGCCGGCAATCGACTTGATTTATGCCTTGGTATTGGCCCTCCTAATCTGGTACGGCGGCGGGCAAGTGATCCAAAACCGGGTCGAATTCGGGGTGCTGTACGCCTTTATCCTATATTTAGAGCAATTTTTTCGCCCCCTTAATGATTTGGCGGAGAAATACTCAATCCTCCAGTCGGCCATGGCTTCATCCGAAAGGATTTTCCAGCTGTTGGACACCCAACCGCAAATCCTTGACCGTCCTGACGCCAAACCCCTCAGGGAAGTCAAGGGATTGATCGAATTTAAAAACGTGTGGTTCGCTTATAATCCTGGAGAGTGGGTACTAAAAGATGTTACCTTCCGGATTGAACCTGGGCAAACAGTTGCCCTGGTTGGGCCTACGGGCTCAGGGAAGACATCGGTTATAAACCTGATTAACCGCTTGTATGAGGCCCAAAAGGGGTCAATACACTTAGATGGAGAAAATATTAAGAACTATTGCCTGCGGGATTTGCGTAAGCAGATCAGCAGCGTTTTGCAGGATGTCTTCCTGTTTTCCGGGGATATTAAGGACAATATTCGCTTGTTTAATCAAGAAGTTCCCCTGGAAAGGGTAAAAGAGGTCGCCAATTATGTCAATGCCCATGAGTTTATTGCCAGACTTCCCAATGGTTACGAGGAAGAAGTTGTCGAGCGGGGAGCAACCCTTTCCACCGGCCAGCGCCAATTATTATCCTTTGCCAGAGCCCTGGCTTTAAATTCCGGCATCTTGATCCTTGATGAAGCCACCGCCAGCATTGATTCTGAAACAGAGCATCTTATTCAAACGGCTTTAAGCAGAATTACCAAAAACCGCACAACTATTATAATTGCGCACCGGCTATCAACCGTCCAGCAAGCAGATAAAATAATTGTCCTCTGTAAAGGACGGATAGCAGAAGAAGGAACCCACCAGGAGTTGCTGGAAAAAGGGGGGCTTTACAGTCAAATGTATGAACTGCAACAAGTTGATAATCTTTTCACCGGGTATCGGACCACAGGCGATAAAATTTGCGTCCCAATAACCCCAAGGGGATGATCAATACCAAAAGAGGCAGGAAGCCGGAAAAAAAGACGATCAAATCGCCGCCGGTCCTGATTACCAGGTTAATGCTGCTGATAAAAGAGCGGACACTGCGTTCAAACACGCCCAGATTCTTGGTATTGACAGCTATCATGTGCTTATCCAAGGCAATTAAACTCAGATTAATGGTTGAATAGCTTACCCTGTCTTTCAGGTATTTTAGTCTGCCGGTTGCGGCCTCAATTTCTCCCCGGACCCTCTCCAGTTCTTTTTCAACCCTGAGGACTTCTTCCACATTTTTTGCCTGGCTCAGGATTTCTCTCAAACGTTCTTCCTGCCGGGTCAGGTTGGTGATCCTGGCTTCCAGATCCAGGTATTCCTTGGTTACATCGTTGGTATAAGTACGGCGGTATTTGACTGTTCCTAATTCTTCAATTTCCCCCAAGACTAGAGCATACTTGTCAGACGGTACCCGCAGGACCATGCTGGCTCTGCCGCTGCCATGCTCTGTGCTGGCGAAGGAGGTATCTGCAACAATCCCGCCCAAGGACTCTACCCGTTACTCCAACTTGCTGATAACTTGGCTAAGTTCCTTCACTTCCAGCGTGATTTCAGCGTTTTTGATTATCTTTTGCACTCCCAGTTCCGCAGCGATAGCACTGCTGCCTGTCCCGGGCGGCTGGGCCTGTCCTGTCTGTGCCGCCTTGGATTCGCTTGCCGTGGGCGCTGCTCTCTCCATAATTATATTTGTGAAAATGCGACAGCTTGAGAACCGTCCCCTGTCGCATCCACTTTTTCTTGACAGTCGTACAATCGGGGTGTTAACATCCTAATAGGAAAATGATCGGTAATTCACAAGGCTCCCCAAGTTCCCTGTGGAAGCGGGTGAGATTTTGCACTCCACACTGCCGGTAATTCTAGGGTTGCACCTCTTGGTACTGGCGCTTAACGTACCGATGGGTTTTTGGCGCGCCAGCGCCTCCAAGTTTTCCCTGTACTGGTTTTTAGCTATCCATCTGACTATTCCCTTGATCATTGCAATCAGAATAAGTACAGGTCTAAGCTTTAGCTTAGTCCCACTCTTAATCTTTGCTGCCATTTTTGGTCAGGGTCTGGGTAGCCGGGTTTACCGCTGGGTTGACCGAACCGCCATGTGAAGAGGGTTGTTGAAATCCTTTGAAAAAAGTCCGGCACAGCCGGACTTTTGTTTTGCAATTGGTTTTTTAGGATACCTCGCCAAGATATGCTGCCCGGACCTTGGGATTCTGTTGCATTTCTTTCGCATCACCCTGTAACACAATCCGGCCAGTCTCCAATACATATGCCCGGTGGGCAACCTGCAGGGCCATAAAGGCATTTTGTTCTACCAGCAGGACAGTTGTTCCTTCCTGATTAATCTGCTGAATGATCTCAAAAATTTCCTCCACCAAGATCGGTGACAGCCCCATGGAAGGCTCGTCCAAAATCAGCAAGGAGGGTTTGGACATCAGCCCGCGGCCCATAGCCACCATTTGCTGCTCTCCTCCGGATAAGGTTCCGGCGATCTGGTTTAGCCTCTCTTTCACCCTTGGAAAACTGGTAAAAACTCTTTCCAGGGTCTCCTGGATTTCATTTTTGTCACTCCTGGTGTAAGCGCCCATCATCAGGTTCTCTTTTACTGTCAGGTTGGCAAAAATCCTCCGGCCTTCCGGCACATGGGAAATCCCCATGCGTACAATTTGGTGGGCAGGCACCTTGCTAATATCCCGGCCATTAAAGAGGATATCTCCTTTTTTCGCCCGGATTAGACCGGAAATGGTCCGCAAGGTCGTAGATTTGCCGGCGCCGTTGGCACCAATCAGGGTGACAATTTCGCTCTTGTCAACAGTAAAAGAAATCCCTTGCAAGGCCTGTATCGCACCGTAAAAAACTTCCAAATTACGCACTTCCAACATTAAGCTACCGTCACCCCCTTGCCCAGGTAGGCCTCCAGGACCTTGGGGTCGTTGCGTACTTCATCCGGCAAGCCCTCCGAGATAATCTGGCCAAAATCCATTACCACCAATCGTTCACAGGTATTCATTACCAGGCCCATTTGATGCTCAATTAAAAGTACTGTCAGGTCAAACTCCTGCCGGATAAACTTTACCAGTTCCACCAGCTTGGTCACTTCATTGGGGTTCATCCCGGCTGCAGGTTCATCCAAAAGCAACACCTTGGGCTGGCGGGCAAGAGCCCTGGCTATTTCCAGCCGCCGCTGATCACCGTAAGGCAGGCTGCCGGCCTGATTCATCAGCCGGTGACCCAAGTTCATGGTTATTAGCAATTTTTGGGCCTCTTCAGTAATCCGCTCCTCTTCTGCCTTAAACCGGTTAGTATGCAGGATGGCGTCAATGAACCCGTGCCGCAAGCTAGGTAAAAACACGGCCCGAACATTATCCAGTACCGTCATATTTTTGAAAATACGGATATTCTGGAAGGTCCGCGCGATCCCTCTTTCAGAAACCTTAAACGGTGGCAAGCCAAGCAGGTTTTCGCCCTTAAAGGTGATGGTTCCCTCAGAAACCGGGAAAATACCGGTAATCAAGTTAAATACTGTGGTCTTACCGGCTCCGTTCGGCCCAATCAGCCCGACTATTTCCCCTTCTTCCAAAGCCATGTTGAAGTTCGATACGGCTTTTAGGCCGCCGAAATTTTTGCTCACGTTATTAACTTCTAAGAGAGGCATGGGTTCCCTCCTTCCCGGGCAGATTTTTTACCGTCGTCTGGGGCACTAACAGTTTTAACTCCTTACCGCCAAACAACCCCTGGGGGCGAAGCAAAATTGTGATAATCAGGATTAAGGCGTAAATAACTCCCCGCCAATCGACGAAGTCTTGTCCCAGAACAAACCGCAATCCTTCCAGCAGGAAAACCCAGCAGATTGCAACCGCTACCGTACCGCTCATACTGCCTAACCCGCCGATGACCACTATCAACAAGAAGTCAAAGGACTTCAAAAAGTCAAAACTGGTGGGGTGCAGCAGGGGATACCGGTGGGCAAACAGGGTTCCGGCCAATCCGGCCAGAGCACATCCGATGATAAAGGCCAGAGACTTGCACCGAGTTGTATTGATGCCCATAACATCTGCCGCAATTTCATCCTCCCTGATGGCCACACAGGCCCGGCCATAGGCAGAGGTAATAAAATTACGCACCAGCAGGATAGAAAGCACAAATACCACAAAAATCAGGTCAAAGGTAGCCACCTGGGCAACCCCGGTCATGCCTGTAGCCCCGCCCAAAATAGGATGCAGCCGATCGGAGTTATCCATCCCTACCTTTACAATAATGCCAAAACCAAGGGTAGCAATCCCCAGGTAGTCTGACCTTAATCGCAAGATAGGGATCCCGATCAACATGGAAACAAGAGCAGCTATTGCCGCTCCAAGAATCATTACCATGAAGAGATGGCCAAAGCCGCCGTAGCCGAGAAGTTTGGTTAAAAACCCGGCCGTATACGCTCCAAGGCCAAAAAAAGCAGCATGGCCTAAGGAGAACTGTCCCGTAAACCCATAAATAAGGCTAAGCCCCAGGGCGCCTACGGTAGTTATCAAGGCCTGGTCCAGTACCCGCTGCCAGTACATGTTCAACGTCCCTGAAGCAGACAAAAACTTGATCAGGACGTAAAACAACAACGCAATAAAAAGAAAATTCAACGTCTGGCCTAATTTTTTATTGCTAATAGTGTTTTTAATTATTTCCTTCATTAGTCCCCACCTTTGCCTAGACCTTTTCAGGTCCTGTCTTACCAAGGATGCCAGAGGGCCGGATTAGCAGCACAAGAATCAGTATTGCAAAGGCAATGGCATCTCTTAACTGGGATGAAATGAACGCTGCTGTCAAAATCTCCACTTGCCCCATGATCAGGGAGCCCAAGACTGCTCCGGGAATAATGCCGATGCCGCCGAGCACAGCAGCGGTAAAGGCCTTTAACCCGGGCATGATTCCCATGAAGGGATGGATTTGAGGATAAGCAATAGCAAATAATACTCCACCGGCTGCGGCTAAGGCTGATCCAATTCCAAAGGTGAAGGAAATGACGTTATCAACATTAATGCCCATCAAACGGGCAGCATCGTGGTCAAAGGAAACTGTACGCATGGCGGTACCGATTTTGGTCCGGTATACAAGGAATTGCAGTCCAACTAGCAGTAAGATCACGACTACCATAATCAGGACTTGGATGTTGGTAATCTCCAGGCCAAACAAATCCCAACGGGATTCCGTAATCGGACGGCTAACCACGCGGAAGTTTGGCCCAAAGACAAACTTTAAACTGGAAAAATACTCAAGAAAAAGGGAAACCCCCAAAGCACTGATCAAAGCCGCAATCCGCGGAGCGTAACGCAAAGGACGGTAAGCAATACGTTCAATGGTAATACCTAAAATAGCACATAAAGTCATCGACAACAGTACTGCGCTTGGCAGGGACAGTCCCCAAAAAGTAAAGCCGAAATAACCCAAAAAGGCCCCCACCATAAATACGTCACCGTGGGCAAAATTGATGAGTTTGATGATGCCGTAGACCATGGTATATCCAAGGGCAATCAGGGCATAGACAAATCCGAGTTGTAGTCCGTTCAGCACTTGTTCCAGAAAGTGAATCAAGAGTGTTAACCCCCCCAAGGTCTAATTTAAAACGGGGAGGGTGAGCAACCCTCCCCGAAAGGATATTTATGGGTTAACTGTGGTAATAAACACCTGCTTGCCATCCTTAATCTGCAGAATGGCAGCGGCCTTAATCGGGTTGCCAAACTCATCAAAGGACAGACTGCCGCTCACAGCCTTGAAGTCTTTGGTGGCCTGCATTGCTTCTTTGATCTTGGTGGGGTCGTTGGTGCCGGCCTTTTCGATGGCGTTCAGCAAGAGCTTGGTGGCGTCATAGCACAGGGTGGCCAAGGCATCGGGCACTGAGCCGTATTTGGCCTTGTAGGTCTCTACCCATGCCTTAACTTCAGGCCGCGGGTCATCAGGCGAATAGTGGTTGGTGAAATAACCGCCTTCCATGGTTTTGAAGTCCAGTTCGCTGGAATCCCAGCCGTCACCGCCCAGGAAAGGAGCCTTGATGCCTTTTTCACGGGCTTGTTTACCAATCAAGCTGACCTTCTGGTAGTAATCAGGCAGATAGAGTACGTCAATATTCATTTTAGCAATGTTAGTCAGCACGGCGGAAAAGTCTACGTCTTGCTGCTGGTAAGCTTCATAGGCTACTACCTTGCCGCCCATTTTTTCGAAGTTAGTCTTGAAAACTTCGGCCAAACCTTTGGTATAGTCATTGCCCTGGTCATATAACACCGCGGCGGTCTTAGCCTTTAATTCCTCAATAGCGAACTTGGCGCCTACATAACCCTGGAAGGGGTCAATGAAGCAGGCCCGGAAAATAAAGTCTTTCCGTTTGCCGGCATCAAAGGTTACTTTGGGGTTGGTGGCGGTACTGGAAATTTGCACAACTTTATTTGCCTGAGCAATTTCGGAAATGGGAATAGTCGCCTTGGAGGTAACAGAACCTACAATGGCTTGCACTTTATCCTGGGAAACCAGTTTGGTGGCAACGTTTACAGCCTCAGCCACGTCATTCCGGTCGTCAGCAATAGAGTGGACAATTTTGTATTCGCCCACTTTGCCGCCTGCCTGCTCAATAGCCAAGAGGAAGCCGTTCCGGGTGGATTCGCCAAAAGTCTTCACATCGCCAGTCAGGGGGCCTACGAAACCAATCTTAATTACCTTTTCTGCCGGAGCAGGAGCTGGAGCAGGAGTCTGAGCCTTGGGCTCTTCCTTTTTCTGGCCGCAGCCAGTCACAACTAACGACAGCGCCAGGAGAGCCACCAGCATAACCAACAGAACCTTAGAACCTTGCCTCATTAATTCTACCTCCTTGAAATTTAACTATTTCTCACTTCAAAATCGGCCTATTGTTTATGTATCACAAATTTCGCAAAATTCCAGCCAAGTGATTGGAATCAGCGACCCTATCCCACCACCTCCTTCAAATACTCTGCTTACTCTTTAAATACTCTGCTTATCGGCATAAACCTGATATTCTTCCATAAGACATGCTGTTCGTAGCTATTGTTAATTCTTCACCACAGGCAAACTTCCTTCTTAATACAAGTGTTATTAAATAAAAAAATCGGCTTTTTTTGGGAATTATTTAAATTTTAGAATAATGCTGTTTTCTGTCATAATAATAACCAGTAGGCATATACCCGTCAATACTCACCGGAAGGATTCCTGTTTTCAGTCATCTCCTTCCCCTTTAATTGATCCCAGAGGGACCAGTTTGGCTATTTTTCGGGTGATGCCAATTTGAGCCAGGGTATCTACCACTGAATGAATATCCTTATAGGCGCCCGGGGCTTCATCCAGCAGTTTTTTGGGATCCCTTGAGTTATAAAGGATATCTCCCATGGACCGATGGAACTCCTCTGACGTTATTTGCCTCCTGGCTGCTGATCTGGACATTACCCTGCCCGCTCCGTGATTCACCGAGAAGTAGGTCTCCTTGGCTAAAGGCGTACCTACCAGGACATAGGAAGCAGTCCCCATACTGCCGGGCACCAGGGCAGGGTGTCCAACTTGCCGGTACTTGGCCGGATTATCCGGATGCCCCGGAGGCAAGGCGCGGGTAGCCCCTTTCCGGTGGACCAAAACTTGGCGGCCGTAATGGATCTCTTTTTTAGCAATATTATGAGCAACATCATAAACAACCCGGAGTCCGAGCCGGGCCGGATCGCACCGCAAAACATGCCCGAAGGCGTCTCTGACATCATGGGAAATGACCTGCCGGTTAGCAAAAGCAAAATTAACTGCAGCGGCCATAGCCGCCAGGTAGTCCTGTCCTTCCCTGGAGGAAATAGGGGCACAAGCCAACCCCTTGCTGGGCAAGACAAGCTTGTATTTCCCAGCCGCCGCCAGCATACTCTGGCTGTAGTCAGTACAGATCTGGTGCCCAAATCCCCGACTGCCTGTGTGAATAAGCACCGTTAGGGAATCTTTTTGCAGGGCAAAGACTTCCGCCACCTTGGCATCATAAACCTCCGCCACATAGCCAATTTCAATAAAGTGGTTGCCTCCGCCGATAGTAGATAACTGGTCAGCCCGGCGGACAGCCTCCCTGCTTACCTTCGTCAAATCTGCCCCCGGATAGGCCCCGTTTTCCTCAATTACCTCCAGGTCCTCCGGCCAGCCAAAACCCAGTTCCACCATCAAGGCCGCGCCTCGGGCTGCCACATCTTCCAGGCTGGCCCGGCGCAGCGCTTGATGCCTGCTCTTTTTGCCAACCCCCGTCGGGATCCTCTCCTCGATGGCCTGCATCAGGCTGCGCACAAGGGGTTTGCTTACCTGTTCCCTCGGGATATTGGTCGCTAAGAGCCTTACCCCGCAGTTGATGTCCATGCCAACAGCACCCGCTGATACGACCCCGTCCTCCAGGTAATTTGCCATTACCCCGCCGATGGGCAGGCCGAAGCCGGCATGGAGATCAGGCATCCCAAGAACTCCCATCACCCCGGGAAGAGAGGCTGCATCCGCCAGCTGGCGCAGAGCCTCAGGCTCGGCAATTTCTGCCGCGGCAGCAGGGCTTAGAAAAAGAACAGGCTCGACCTGCATATTGCCTTTTTTTAACAGTTTAAAACGGTTTTGTCCTATTGGAACCAGATTCACCTTTTTTCCTACCCCTCCTAACCGGCTGCTATGGCTTTATACCGGACAGCCAACGACCCCAGCTCTTCCCAAAGACCTTTATCAATTAGCTGCTGGGAAACAAGGGAAGACCCGATGCCCAAAGCAACCGCGCCAGCCTGCAGGAAAGACCGCCCGTTCTCTAAATTAATGCCACCCACGGCCGCCAGGGGAATATGATTGAGAGGCCCCCTGATTTCTTTGATGTAACCCGGACCAAAGGTGCTTACAGGAAAAACCTTTACCATATCGGCCCCTAAATCATAGGCCCAGGTGATTTCCGTTGGAGTTAAAGCTCCGGGGATACAGACAACATCCAGGTCACGGCAGGTAGAAATCACCTGAGGTACCGTATTGGGGCATACAATTAACCGGGCGCCCGCCAGAACCGCTTCCTCTACCTCCCGGGGACTGGTGACGGTCCCGGCCCCCAAAAGCATCCTGTCCCCGAATTCCTGGTCCAGCCTCTTCAGTATTTCAAGAGCCCCAGTCGTATTCATGGTTACCTCCGCGACTTTAATGCCAGCTTGCAAAAAGACTTCCATTGTTTTCAACAGTTTTTCTTCGCCAACATGACGGCAAATGGCAATTATCTTTTCCTGCATGATGAAGTCTACAGCCTGTTGTTTTAACAGCTTGCGCATAAAAAACCTCCCGCTGATTTTTGCCCCTTCTTTTCCAATGGGACCACGGTTTTTTTCTACAAAGTCAAATCATTTCCTGCTATTCACCCAGACAATAAATGTTTTCCAGCATCAATCACCAACCGCCCATCCAACAAGAGGGTTGGGTTTAGGACCATCCCATCAAGGTGGATGCCGGCCTCTACTTGCCCTCCAATTCCTCTATTATCGCCAAGGGCCAGGTGAACTGTGCCGAGGGCTTTTTCATCCTCCAAAACCACCCCGGTTAATTTCGCCCTGGGGTTTGTGCCGATGCCTAACTCGGCCAGGTTGAGCCCCGGTTCGCCGCAAGGCGCCAGGGCCTGTCTGAGCCAATCTGCTTCCTGCCCCCCTTCGATGGAAGCAACCAAACCCTGTGCAATACGTAAAACCACCGGACTGGCTAATTTACCCCAGCCTGCCAGGGAGCCGTCCAAGACCAGAGTGCCCTGGGCCGTACCCTCTACGGGAGCAATAAAGGCCTCGCCTGCCGGCAAGTTGCCAAAAGAACCTTTGTGCATTAATTGGCCGGTATCGGCCAAAGCCTTCCTTTCCCCAAGGCCTATCACTAATTCAGTACCTGCCGGGGAAATCAACCGGGCTTCGGTCGCCCGGGTAAGAGCTTCTGTCCATTGGTGGGTCAAACGTCCCATGGCCCGGTAATCAACAGCCAAGGCTCTTTCCATCATTTCTGCCGTTATGGAGGGCATGCTGGCCACCCTTGCTCCGGCCTCATTGGCCCGCCGCCTAGCTTTGGTGTGGGAAAGAGACCTGCTGGTGGGCATCAGCACAATATCTGCCGCAGCCATGGCTGCAGCCACCGCCGGAGGGGGTTCTTCCCCATTCCGTCTGCGGGGCAAAAAGGAGACTAGCAGGGTTTCCCCTCCAGCCTCAAAAGCCGCCTGTTTAAAGGCGTCCACCACAGCCGGCTCCCACCCGTCGGTCAGCACTACTACCTGTTCCCCTGGCTTGATCCCCAGACAAGAAGTTAGAGCGGCTTTGGCCGCAGCGAAAATCCCCATATATCCGTCCTCCTGTCAGCTGTAATGATTAATGCCCGTGTTTCTTATACTTTCACTCAACAACCAGCAATATCCGTTTTCCCGGTAAGCGGCCGCCACCCAGTATAAAGGGACAGGCTCTTGGCCCATCCCTTTCTCAACCTTGCTACCTAAGTTTTTCCAGGGTCCCTCGTAAAGCGGCTAAAAGCCTGTCTACAGCTTCCTGGTTAGCAGACCTACCCATGTGCCCGATGCGAAATACGGAATTCTTATATTCCCCTAATCCGGAACCAATCCAGATGCCGTACTCATTTATTAAATTGTCAACAATCTGTTTTGTCGCAATACCGGGCGGGCATTTGACGGCAGTAACCAGAGGAAGGGGTTCACCAGTTGCCCAGGGTTCCAAACCCAGGGATTTGAGACCCTCTCTTAGATAAGCCATTACCTCTCGGTGACGAGCAAACCGCCGCTCAAAGCCTTCCTGGTAAATCTGGTGCAAACTCGCCTTTAAAGCCCTGACATTATTGACTGTCATGGTGATGCCGTAAGGCTGGTAGTCCCTTTGGGTATCATTGTATTCCCGCCATATGTTTAAGTTAAGGTACCACCCAACCGGGCGGTGGGCCTCCCGGCGCACCCTAGCCCACCCTTTTTCGCTCAGGCACAGGATAGCCAGTCCCGGCGGAGCTGATAAACCCTTCTGAGAAGCGGTAACAACCACATCAACGCCCCATTCGTCCATTTTGAACTCCATGGCGCCTACTGAACAAACCGCATCAACAAAAAAGGGCAGGCCGTGCTTTTTGGCAATTCGGCCAACTGCCGCAACAGGGTTAACAACTCCGGTGGAGGTTTCCCCGTGGACCATAGCCACAGCCACAACATCCCCGTGCTCTTGGAGAGCTGCCTCTACCTTGCCCGGATCCGCCGATTTGCCCCAATCCTCCTGGACAACTACCGGATCAATGCCCAAAGTCTTGGCAATCCAGGCAATCTTATGACCGAAAATTCCATTCTCCACTACCAGTATTTTTTCGCCGGCTCCGGCCAGGCCGTTGACGGCTGTCTCCACTGCGCTGTGGCCGGAGCCCACGGTCATGAACACTTCCTGTTTTGTACCCAGCAAAGGCTTTAAGGCCTCCCGCACGCTGTTGTACAACTTGGCCCAGTCCTCACCATAATGAGGGACCAGGGGCCTGCTCATTTCCTTTAATACCTCCGGATCCAACGCGCACGGGCCAGGGATCATTAATAATTGTTCCTGCATGAAAAAGCCTCCCCTAAATTGAACAAAATCTTCCTTCTTGTTGGAAGACTTAATGTGGTAAAATTAATTACTAAATTACTAAAAAAGGATGCTTACCGCATCATCCGTTGCCATATTATTCAACGAAAAAGATATAAATCCTTTTCGGGTTACAATATTTTGTTGCATTTTTACTCAGGGTTTTTATCCTAGGCCAAAAAGTATAAAATTTTTCCCTCTTTGTTAAGGATAAAGTATATTTATTACAGGAAACTTTACGAGGTGGACGTCAAATTGAGCAGGATTCCTTCATACCGCCAGCTTGGCCCTGCCGCTCTTGAGGACAGAGCCAATCAAGCCCTGTCCCGCTTAACTGAATGCAATCTTTGCCCTCACCTCTGCCGCATTAATCGCAAGGAAGGGCTGAAGGGCATTTGCCGGGCCGGGCCGGAAGCCATTATCTCCAGTTACGGCCCTCATTTTGGCGAGGAGCGGCCTTTAGTAGGCAAGAAGGGGTCGGGTACCATCTTCTTTGCTTACTGCAGCCTGAAGTGCGTATTTTGCCAGAACTGGGAAATCAGCTGGGGAGGAGAAGGCCAACCTGTATCCAATCAGGAACTGGCAGAGATGATGATTGATTTGGCAGGACAGGGCTGTCACAACATCAACCTGGTCACTCCCACTCATTTCGTGCCTCAGATCCTGGCAGCCCTGGCCATCGCTGCTGACAAGGGCCTGTCCATACCTTTGGTATATAACTGCGGCGGTTACGAAACACTGGACACTTTGACCCTCTTGGACGGAATTGTTGATATATATATGCCTGACTTTAAATACAGCAAAAACGATGCCGCTTACCGCTACTCGGGGGTAAAAGACTATGCCGGGAGGGCCAAAGAAGCTCTCAGGGAAATGTACCGCCAGGTGGGAGATTTACAACTTGACGAACAGGGGATTGCTTTGCGGGGGCTGTTAGTGCGGCACCTAGTGATGCCTGAGGACCTGGCCGGCACCGAGGAAGTCTTAAGATTCCTGGCCACGGAGATATCTCCGGCTTTGTTTGTCAATGTAATGCGTCAGTATTACCCTGCTTACAAGGCAAAAGACTACCCGCCACTGGACCGGCCCCTCACCAGGACGGAATTCCGCCAGGCCTTGGAGCATGCCCGGCAGCTCGGGCTAAATATTCTTGATTAGGTCTAGCGCTTGGACTTGCGGTACCCTGCGGCAACAGCTTCCTCTTCGGTCGCAAATAACTCTTCGGCCACTGTCCGGTCGTAAAAGGCTCCTCCTGGGACATGGTAAATCTTTTCCCCGGAACTGCTGATATTGCCTTTGATCAGTTTTTTCTCTTCCTTTGGCGGTGCAGCCGGCCCGGGATCAAGGCCCCAAAGTCCCCGGCGGGCCATCCGCGCTTCCCGCTCCAGTTGCAAAAACAAGTCAGCGTACCGCACGTTTGGCGGGACAGTCATCACCCTGGCATACCCTTCTTGTACCAGCTTGGCATTGATAAAGGTACCTTCAGGCAAGTAAGCATAGGCCAGGATCCTGCCGTACCTGTCTCTCTCCTGTACGTCCAGTTCAAGCCTGACTTGTTTTCCCTGGAGCAGCTTCCGGGTGAAGGCCTCCGCCTCTGTTCCATAAGGCTCCTGCTCTTTACCGGGGGCTTTAGTTTCAGGTGTATCAACCCCGATTAAACGGACCCGTTCTTCTTTGTCCTTCATTTTTACTATGAAGGTATCGCCATCGATCACTCGTGTCACAGTAAAAAAGCCTTGCCGATGGCCGCATCCGGTGTTTAACAAGGCCAATACCAATAATAGAAGCCCTAAAGCACGTTTTACCCACCAAAAACTGTTTCCCCTCATAACTGTCCTCACTTGCACAATATATCTTGTCGATATTTAATTCGCTGAGGGAAAGCGAATACCTGCCGAATTTGAAAAACCGCCGACTACCTGCCCAACATGGTTACCTTGGCAGAGCGGTAGATGCCGGCAGCGCTGGTTCCCATCATTAATCCCATTATAATAGCAGGAATAGTTTCTTTTTGGGTAATAAACCCGCCGACTAATCCCAAAACCAGGTTCAGCACCGGCAGCAGCCTGTTGGGAACCCCAATCTGCTTGGCTAGTTCCGTTAATCCCATGATCAGGCTGACAATCCCTATGCCTTGAATTTCCGGTTCCATATCAAGCCAGCCTCCCTTGCCTTAAAATCTTAAATAATCCTTATGCAAGGGACAGCCAAACCATGCTGGCCTAATTCTTTTTTTCTAAAGGCTCATTATTATCCATGGTGGGGGTACCCTTTTGACGCCAAAACTTAACCGGGTCAAACTCCATTGGCTTTTCCAATGCCGGGGCCGACAAACCTGGAACAGGCTGCTCTTTCGATTTGGCTTTTTTATTCCTGGCCATTATTTTGCCTCCCTTTTCAACCTTGAGCTATCCTTGCTTCCTATACGCCTGTTTATGCATGAAGGTTGCGGGTTTCAGGACAAGCTAGGGTTATCACAAACTGAGGGGGGCCCAAATGCTTATCCATGAACTGGAAGATGAGGTGCGGCGATTGAAATTTGAGGTGACAGATCTGAAAACCCGGCTTAAAAAACTGGAGGAGAACCTGCCGGGAAACAACAGGTTTGGCGGCCATTTCGGTGACTACGAAGAAGAAAGGTTAATTAACTATGAGGCACGGGCAGAGGATATCCGCTTCCCTAATGCAGACGATATTTACGAAATTGGCCACAGTTAAGAGAAGAAACACTGAGCCGCCAACCGGATTTTGCCTTTGCCCGAAAGGATAGGGTTCGCCTTTTTTGTGGAACGGCCTGAATACCCGCCAGGGGCAGGCCGTCCGGCTAAGGCGACAAAGCCGCCAAATCTCCAGCACGGCGACTGAACCCGGACAAGAATAAGAGCCTTGCTGCTTGCGGGGGCAACACCAGCAGCCAAGGGGACTTCTTCAACAATCTGAGACCCGGGGGTTCCCCGGGTCTCTCTGCTTTGACCATTTTCTTAATATCTTTTTATCCAGCGGGAATGGACAAAACCCATTCTGCCCTTTTCTGTTTCCACCTGCAACCAATTGCCGGCTTGCCCTAGGATCTTAACCTGGTCACCCCGGTGGGCCCAGCCAATAATCCTGTGTTTGACTCCCGCCCCTTGCCTGATGTTTAGAGCGAAGGCCGTTACTTTACCATCATATTCAGCCTTGGCTACCTTTTCTTCTTTTTTAGGCTGCTCCGCCTGAGGAGTCCTTTCTTCAACCAGGTCTAAATACAGCACATTGCTGACAGCATGATTGAAGCTGGTATTGTTGTTAAATACGGCCACTCCGAAGGCCTTTGGCTTACCAACTTCAAAAACCGCATCATCGGGATTTTTTGTATCCAGGTCCCTTGTCATTACCAGGGTCCACTTGCCATTTGCCCATTCAGCAAAGGTTTGCACATCCCCACGGCTTCCCTCGGGACCGGTTGGGATGCCCAGCTGGTTAGCATCGGTGATGACAAAGCCGGGGAGGACGTCACCCTCTTTTATGGCACTCATGTCCAATTCCACAGCTTGGGAAGCAAACAAAAAGGTTTTGTCCGTGATGCCCAGATTTGGATTAAACATGTATTTGGGCATGGTTACCTTGGTCTCTCCAATGGTTACTGTCTGCTCGTTTCTTATTTCCCCGTTTTTTCCTCTGTCAGCGGACCGGCCCCTTTTATTACCAGCTTCTTCAGGAGCAACATACTGCACAAAACCGTCGTCGGTCCAATTAAGAGGGTGGGAGCGAGTTGATTTCCAGTGCCACAAGTCCGTAGTTTCGCCAGGCTTATTGGTATATTTCCCAAAGTCTTTGGTATAGCTGTGACAAGTCATGGCGCAGCCGGTTTGGTCGAAGCCGGCGGTATTGATATTCCACTGGAAGGAAAGCCGGTCCTCATCATATTTTTTTCCGTCCCGCACCCAGGAGCCATTCTTGTACTCCCAACTGTCCTTTAAAAGATCAGGCTTGGGGTCAGCCCATTGGGCTAATATGTACAGCTTCTGATCATTAAATACCGATTTTAAAGTGATGGTCGGCGTGGCTGATGCCGGGTCTTTAGGAGCATTGGGAGAAATCCAATAAGTTGGCACCTGCAGGGCTGGAGCTTTAGACCAGACGGTCTCCACCGCCTTGCTCTCCTTAATGGGCTCAATATCAACTTTCAAGGCTTTTAAAGTATTGGCTGCAGTCTTTTGGCTAAGGGCGGGAGAATTGCTGTCGCCAAGCACCAGTTTGGGAGCGCCAGGCTTGCCTACCTGCTCGCCGCTGTGGCACACGGCACAACTGGCATTATAGCTGGGGAAAGCATTAGCGGCAGCCATGCCGAAGGCCCAAATCATAAGAGCAAGAATTGCAAATTTAACACTTCTCATAATACCACCTCAATTTTTTGATTGATAGCAATAAACGGGATTGATATTCATTTTCATTTACTTTCCAGGCACCCCCTTCCCCAATACTTTCCAGGCACCCCCTTCCCCAAAAATATACAAGGGATATCCTTCTTATATGTTTATTGCTTAACTTATAAGCTTAATTAACTTAAATTTTTCAAACGGAATTATTGTTTTTCTGAGAGCAAAGAATTTATTTGCCCCCTCGATGCCCCTTGCTTCAATTCATAATTGATAATTACTATCAGTATAGCTGTTTTTTCTTTTTCCGTAAATGTTGAAAATTGGGCCAATATTAATGAAATTGTCCTGTTTATTCCTCATTAATCAGTGTTTCTCTAATTAACGTTTAATAATAAATTGTTTAGCGGCAAACTTGCTCCTGGCCAAAAGGAGTGTGGGTTTTCCAAAAATAAAAAAAGGAACCAAAAGGTCCCCTCAAGTAACCAGGCGGAACAGTTACCTTATTTCTTAATGGTAAATGGAATATGTTGTTTCGGATCTATTTTTGTCCGCGTGTCTCTCGATAGCCAGTTCAATTAACCGGTCCAGCAGGCGGCCATAAGACAGGCCGCTTGCCTCCCACAGCTTGGGATACATGCTGAAGCGGGTGAAGCCGGGAATGGTATTTATTTCATTAACCAAGACCTCACCGGTATCCCGGGTCAGGAAAAAATCCACCCTGGCCATCCCGCTGCAGTCAATGGCTTTAAATGCCGCCCCCGCCAGCCGGCGCACCTCCTCCACCGTTTCCGGCGGCAGATCAGCCGGGATAATTAATTGGGATTTGCCGTCCAGGTACTTTGCTTCATAGTCATAAAACTCATTGGAGGGAATGATCTCTCCCGGCAAAGAGGCTTCCGGCACATCATTGCCCAGGACGCTGACTTCAATTTCCCGGGCGTTCACACCCTTTTCCGCGATTAGCTTGCGGTCATACCGGGCAGCCTCCCGCAGGGCATCCGCCAACTGGTCCCTGTTCTTTGCTTTGGAAATTCCTACACTGGAGCCCAGGTTGGCCGGTTTGACAAAAGAGGGGTAACCCAGGGCCTCTTCTATCTCTGTCACCACCTTTTGAAGATTTTCCTCCACATCCCGCCGTAATACCGCCCTAAAATCGGTTTGGGGCAAACCATGCTGGGCAAATACTGTTTTCATCATCACTTTATCCATCCCCAGGGCAGAAGCCAGCACTCCCGCGCCCACATAAGGAATATTGGACAATTCCAGCAAACCCTGCACCGTGCCGTCTTCCCCATAAGTACCGTGCAGTATGGGAATAATCACATCTACCGGCTCCTGCTTTATGGACAAAACCCCTTCTCCCTTGTTGAACAGTGCGAACCCTTTTTTCGTCGGATCCGCCAATAGGGTCCCTGCTATACTTCCTCTGCCAAAACTCCCGCTTTGCTGCGCCTCGACCAAGTCTGCGTTAAAAAGCCATCTCCCTTCTTTGGTAATGGCCACCGGCACCACTTCATACTTTTCCTTATCCAGGGCAGCTATTACCGACGCAGCGGAATTAATTGACACCTCGTGTTCCCCTGACCGGCCGCCGAACAGCACCGCTACCCGCATTTTCCCCTCTGCCAATCCCTTCCACCTCCAAAACCAGCCTTATCTTTAGTATATGGCTTGGTTTGCAGAATTCTACCAACAAATTTACCTTTCCTTTATTTCCTAAAAAAATTATGGTCCCTGGGCATGCCTTGTTTTGATTTGCACAAGCTAAGCCAGCGCTTATTGTGATTTCCCAGGTTATTGCATTGTTATTGCATTATTAAAAAACCTTTTTTTGGTGTCACCCACCGCTTTAGGTGGCGGGTACGATTTGTTTTTCAGGCGGCGGGTCATATCCCCCACTTCGTTGCAACGGTGTGTTGAAACTGTTTCGCAGTTTCTTCTGAATCCTAAAAATAGATTAGTGAACAAAAAAGGCCGGGGGAACCCCGGCCAAATAGATCTTTCTATCAACATGTGTAGCCTTCTGCCGCCAGGACCCGGTCTGCTATCAAACGACGCACCTGGATGCCGTTAATGGGCTGGTAGCGCAGGAGTTTCCGCAGTCCTGCCAGTTGGGTCCTCAGTTCGTCCCCGGAGGACACGGCTGCCAGGACCTCCTTGGCCCAGTTTTCAAACTTTGGCATGCTGTCATTGACCAGGCTCTGCACCAAGAGGATTTTCAAGCCGGCTCCTTCTTCCCCCTTAAGCCGGATTTCCTTTTCAGCCCTGAGGAGCCCGCTTTCCAGGGCATAGATCTCGATGATCATGTTGGCTAAAAGGGCTAGTATTTCCTGTTCCCGTTCCATTTGATCCAGGTATTTTTGAGCGGCTACACCCGCAGCCATCAGGAACACCTTTTTAGCCGCCTCGACAGCCTCCGCTTGCTTAGCCAGGGGACCCTCTCCGGCGGGGCTTCCGGCCTGTACCCCCACCAGTTCTTTGGCTACTTGCTGGGCTGCCTGGATTAATGGAAGTTGGCCTTTTATAGCCCTGCGCAGGAGAGTGCCGGGGATTAGGAGCCTATTAATCTCATTGGTCCCCTCGAATATCCGGTTGATGCGGCTGTCCCGGTAGATCAGCTCAACAGGATATTCCTGGCTGTAGCCGTATCCCCCAAAGATTTGCAGGGCCTCGTCAGCCACCTGGTCCAGAACTTCAGAGGAATAGACCTTATTGATGGAACACTCGACGGCATACTCCTCAATTCCTTTAGCCTGGGCCGCCGGTTCCAGCCCCTTTAATACCTTGTCCAGCATGCCGCCTGTCCGGTAAACCATGCTTTCTACCGCATAAGTAGCGGCGGCCATCCGGGCCAGTTTTTCCTGGATCAAGCCAAACCTGGCGATAGGTACCCCAAACTGGATGCGTTCAAGGGAGTACTTGGCTGCCAGGTCAATGGCCAGCTTAGCTGCCCCCAAACACCCCGCAGCCAGTTTAAAGCGGCCTATATTCAGGATATTAAAAGCCACTACATGGCCCCGGCCGATTTCCCCCAGCAAGTTTTCCGCAGGTACCCTGGCATGATCAAGAATTAAGCTGCAGGTGGAAGAACCCTTTAAACCCATCTTCTTCTCTTCCGGGCCGGTAAAAACCCCTTCGAAATCCTTTTCCACTATAAAAGCCGAGAATTTATCCCCGTCGACTTTGGCGTAAACAATGAAGACATCAGCAAAGCCCGCATTGGTAATGAATTGTTTGGTACCGTTCAGGATATAGTGGGTGCCGTCGTCGCTCAAGACCGCCTTTGTTTTGGCCGCCAGAGCGTCAGAACCGGATCCGGGTTCAGTTAAAGCATAAGCCGCCAGTTTCTCCCCTGTGGCAAGCAGTGGCAGGTACTTGGACTTTTGCTGTTCATTGCCGAAGTAAACTATAGGCAGTGTCCCGATGCCTGTATGGGCGCCGTGACTGATGACAAAAGAGCCCCCGGCTGCCAGGTTTTCTCCAATCAAGAGAGAGCTGATCTTATCCAGCTCCATTCCGCCGAAGTCCTCTGGCACTTCGGCAGACAATAGACCAAGTTCCCCCGACTTTTTTAATAACTCAACCATTAAACCCGGCTCCTGGGCTTCCAGGGCTGCCATTTTTGCGGATATTTCATTAGCTACAAAGTCTGCCGCCAGGGAACCAATCATGCGGTGCTCTTCGGTGAAATCCTCCGGGGTAAAAACCTGCCCTGGTTCCGCCTTTTCCAACAAAAACATTCCGCCTTTGGACACAAGGCTCACTCCCTTCTGATAGCTTCTTTTTCGCTGATGCCTGATTACTGGGGCCGTTCAAAAACCGCTGCCGCACCCATACCCCCGCCAATGCACATGCTTACCACCCCAAAGCGGGAGCCCCGCCGTTTCATTTCCATCAGCAAAGAAACCGTAAGCTTGACACCGGTGCATCCCAGGGGATGTCCCAGGGCAATGGCGCCGCCGTTAACATTAACCCGCTCTCCATCCAGGTCCAATTCCTTGATTACTGCCAGGGCCTGAGCTGCAAAAGCCTCGTTTAGCTCATACAGGTCAACCTGGTCCCGGGTTATTCCAGCCAAAGACAGGGCTTTGGGGATGGCCTTTACCGGGCCGATACCCATCACCTCTGGCGCAACTCCTGCCACTGCGAAAGAGCGGAAGACGGCAATGGGAACCAAACCTAAGCTGGCCGCCTTCTGGGCGGACATCAGCGCTACTGCAGCTGCCCCATCGCTAGTCTGGGAGGAATTGCCAGCAGTCACCGTGCCTTTGGCATGGAAGGCTGGCTTTAATCCGGCCAAAGCCTCCAGAGAAGTATCCGCCCTTACCCCCTCATCCGTATCAAAAATGCGCTGTTTGGTGACTTGTCCCCTTCCCTCCTGCCAGTCCTTTTGAATTAGCGGGAGCGGACTTATCTCTTCTTTGAAATAGTGTTCTTTGATAGCTCGGGCGGCCTTCTGGTGACTGGCCAGGGCAAACCTGTCCTGGTCCTCCCTGGTGATTCCATACCTGGCTGCTACCTTTTCGGCAGTCAAACCCATGGAAAGATAAGCCTGGGGCATGTGCTGCATCAAGTACGGGTCGGGGGTCAGCTTGTTTCCTCCCATGGGCACCAAGCTCATGCTTTCCACCCCTCCGGCCAACACTATATCGGCCATGCCGGTCATTATCGCTTGAGCCCCGACAGCGATAGCCTGAAGGCCTGACGCACAGAAGCGGTTAACTGTTTGGCCGGCAACTTCAACCGGTAAACCCGCTCGCAGCGCTGCCAGCCGGCCAATATTCATCCCTTGTTCTGCTTCTGGGAAGGCACAGCCTAAAATGACGTCATCAATTTCAAGCGGGTTTAAAGCAGGTACTTTTTCCAACACACCCTTTATGACATGAGCCGCCATCTCTTCCGGTCTGGTATCTTTTAGAGCACCCCGGGGAGCTTTTCCTACGGCGGTTCGCACCCCTCCTACAATTACTGCCTCACGCATTAAAGCCTTCCCCCCTTTAATTTCTCAATGGTTTTCCGGTTGCCAGCATGTGCTGGATCCGGGCCTGGGTCTTGGGCTCTCCCAGCAGGCTTAAGAAATTCTCCCGTTCTAAATCCAGCAGGTACTGCTCCGACACCAAGGTACCCTTAGATAACTCTCCTCCTGTTAAAACCCTGGCAATCTTCCGGGCCAAGTGGGCATCATACTCACTGATGAAACCTCCCTCCAAAAGGGTAAAGATCATCAGGTCAAGACCGGCATAGCCCTGGGTCCCCAAGACAGGCACCTGGGCCGGCCGGGGAGGATAAAAGCCCTTGGCTGCCATCTCCAATGCGGTGGCCTTTGCTTCAAAAAGCACCCGTTCCGGGTTAACCGTGATGCGGTCAGTAGCCCGTAAATAGCCTAACCGCTGGGCATCCCGGGCACTGGTAGATACCTTGGCCATGGCAATATTTTCAAAGGCCCTGGCAATAAAAGGCTGGGGATCTACATTCAGCGGCACCTGGGAACCAGGCTGGATGGGGATGCGCTCCATGGCCCGCAAAACCATTTCTTTGCATCCACCGCCAGCCGGCAGCAGTCCGACCCCTACTTCAACCAGGCCCAGGTAGGTTTCGGCACAGGCCTGCACCAGATGGGCCGCCAAAACCATTTCACATCCCCCGCCTAAAGCCATTTGAAAAGGCGCTGCCACTACCGGTTTGGCACAGTATTTTAGAGCCATAGCTGCTCCCTGGAACTGCCGGACCATATAGTCCAATTCATCCCAATTCTCTTCCTGGGCTTCAAACAACACCAGGACCAGGTTGGCCCCCACCGAAAAGTTTTTGCCATGGTTGCCCAGCACCAAAGCCTGGAAATTCTTTTCCACCTCTTGTACGCTGGTAAAGATCATTTCCAGGATGTCTCCGCCAATGGCATTCATCTTGGAATGGAACTCCAGGCAGGCCACCCCGTCTCCCAGGTCAACCAAACTGGCTCCGGGGTTTTGGCGGACCACCCTGTTCTGCGCCTTTAATGCAGGCAGGAAAATGACACCTGGTGTCTCTGGGACCGGGCGGTAGGCATGGGCCTTAAAGTCGTAACAATTAATAAGGGCGGCGCTTTTCTGGTAAAAAGAATTGCAGCCTGCTTCCAGCATCCCCTCGATCCATGGAGGGATGGCCTCCCCTTCTTGCCGCATTCTTTCCACCGAGGGCTCCAAACCAATAGCATCCCAAGTCTCAAAAGGACCCAGTTCCCAGTTAAATCCCCAACGCATAGCCCGATCAACGCTGGGGAGATCCTCTGCAATTTCCTGCACCTTTTCGGCTGCATACAACAAGGTCCGCTTCAACAATTTCCAGGCATACTTTCCGGCTGCATCCTGGGCCCCAACCAGGCCCTGCAGCCTTTTAGGCAGGTCTTCCACGTTTTTGGCTGCTTCCAGGGAAGAAAACTTAGCCTTAACCTGAGGACGGTATTCCATGGTGTTGTAATCCAAGGCAAGGATTTCTTTAGCTCCGCCCGTCTTCACTTTTTTATAAAAGCCCTGTCCTGATTTATCCCCCAGCCAGCGGTTGCTAACCATCTGCACCAAGAACTCAGGGGGCCGGAAGGCTTCCTTTTCTGCCGGGTCGTCCACCTGATTGTGTACAGTTTTAGCTACATGCAGGAGGGTATCCAGACCCACCAGGTCGGCAGTCCGGTAGCAGGCGCTCTTCGGTCGGCCCATTACAGGACCGGTAATCGCATCAACCTGTTCCACCGTCAAACCGTCTTCCTGCATGGCCTTAATAGCTGCCAGCATGGCATAAACGCCAATCCTGTTGGCAATAAAGTTAGGGGTGTCCTTGGCTACCACCACACCTTTGCCCAAGACCCTCCGGCCGAAATCCACCAGAAAATCCACCACCTCAGGCAAGGTATCTTTCCCGGGAATTATTTCCAATAAGCGCATGTAGCGAGGCGGATTAAAAAAGTGGGTGCCGGCAAAGTGACCTCGAAAATCATCAGAAAGGCCCTGAGCCATGGCATTGATGGATATTCCGGAAGTATTGGACGTTACTATAGTCCCCGGGCGCCGGTGAGCATCCAGCCGCTGCAGCAAAGCCCGTTTCAGGTCAAGCTGCTCAATGACCGCCTCAATGACCCAGTCAACCTCATTGGCCAGATGCAGGTGATCCTCAAAGTTCCCCACAGTAACCAGCTGGGCGTTTTCCGGCACATAAAAAGCTGCCGGTTTTGCCTGCATGGCCCGTTCTTTTCCTGATACAGCCACAGAATTCCTAAATTCCGGGCTGTCCAGGCTAAGACCCTTCCTTGCTTGTTCTGGGGTCAGTTCTTTAGGGACGATGTCCAAGAGGTAAACAGGAATACCCACATTGGCCAAGTGAGCGGCAATAGCCCCGCCCATGACCCCCGAGCCCAGCACCATAGCTTTTCTGATTTGCCTGGTCAAATTAATCCCCCCTGTCTTGAAAAATAAAATTGGGAACAAATAATATAGGGAAAGTTCTGAATTTTCCCTAGGAATAATGAATGATTGCTCATTCATATTTTAAATTATATAGGGCACCTGCTTTGGCTGTCAATAATTGCTTATTCAGCCTTACCCGAAATCATTAAGGAAAAAAAGGCATTCCTCGGAAAAATTCTGCACAAGGATTGAACAAAATCTTCCTTTGGAAGACTTAATGTGGTTGTTTTTGTGAAAACACATTACGTTAAAATTATGCCTTATCCAAATTTTTTAAACGAGCATAATTTCCTATGTGTAATCAAAAAGGCGAACAGAGCGCCAAACAACCTGGGGCTCTGTTCGCCCGAGAATAACACCTGCTTTTATCGGACAAGATTATCAATGATGTACTTGCAGTGCTCATAAAATAGCCCTACATCTACGGAATAAGCAAGATATTTCACTCCTGCTTCTTTAAAATTTTTAGCGTTTTCCAAGGTGTCTGCAAATGACCCTACCTGTATCCCTTTGGCCTTACATCGCTCAATTATTTCTTTGATCTTGGCCATCACCAGGGGATGGTTGACCTGGCCGGGGATACCGAGAGATTGAGACAAGTCATAGGTGCCGATAAACAAGATGTCTATCCCTTTAACATCCAATATTTCATCCAAGTTGTTCATTGCTTCCTGACCTTCCAGCTGGACAATAATCAGGGTTTCATTGGCCCCTTTAATATACTCATACCTGTCCATACTGGAGTAATCAGCCGCCCGGACAAACCTGCACAAGCCCCGCATTCCTTCAGGGAAGAATTTTGCCAGTCTAACAATTCTTTTAGCTTCCTCCGCCGTGGTTACCTGGGGGACCTGAATGCCGGCTGCGCCGATGTCCAGCGCCTCTCCGATAACTGAAAAGTTTCCTTCTTTTACCCTGACAATAGGCAATATTTTGGCCAGCCGCGCCGCCCTGATTAAATTTTGGACAGTTTCCACACTGTTGGGACCGTGCTCCAAGTCCAGAATGATAAAGTCAAAGCCTGCATAACCGGCAATCTCAACAAATGCCGGGTCTTTGGTTTTGGAAAAAGGCCCATAGACGGTACCAGAGGATAGTTTTTCTTTAAAGCGTTTAATATCTTCAATCAGCATTATTTGCCACCCTTCCAACCGATGGGAGTTTTACCGCTGGACCCGGCCGGAGGCATCGCCTCCAACCAGCGCTTTAATTTCCTCTAGAGATACTATGGCAAAATCGCCTTCAATCGTATGTTTAAGGGCGGACATCGCCACAGCAAAATCAATTGCGCTCTGACAATCATAGCTGTTAAGTATTGAATAGATCAGCCCCGCGGCAAAGGAATCGCCGCCGCCAACTCTATCTACGATGTGGATCATATATCTTTTACCATGATAAAACTCGGTTCCGTCAAATAACAGTCCGGACCAGCCGTTGTCAGAAGCTGACATGCTTTCCCTTAAAGTTATAGCCACCTGCTTAAAATTAAACCTTTCCGCCAGCCCGCGGCAAACCTGTTGATACCCTGCAATGTTTAAATGTCCCGATGTAATATCTGTGGCATCAGCCTTAATGCCAAATACCTTTTCGGCATCTTCCTCATTGGCAATTACCACATCCACAAAGGGCATCAGCCTGGACATTACTTCGTTGGCCTTGGCAGATGTCCACAGGTTTTTCCTGAAATTCAAATCACAGCTGACTGTTAACCCCATTTTTTTAGCCTCTCGGCAAGCCTCCAGGCAAACCTCCGCCACATTGTCGCCCAGAGCCGGGGTGATGCCGGTAAAATGAAACCAGTCGGCGCCGGCAAATATTTCCGGCCAATTAAACTCACCTGGTTTGACCTCAGAAATGGCAGAATGCTTCCGGTCGTAAATCACCTTGGACGGCCTCATAGCCGCGCCTTTTTCGCAGTAATAAATACCCATTCTCTCTCCGCCTCGTAGGATATGCCGGGTATTCACCCCATATCTTCTCAACTCATTAATCGCAGCATCCCCGATGGGGTTTGCAGGCAGCTTTGTCACGTAATCCGCATTAACCCCTAACTGGGCCAGGGCAAAGGCAACATTGGCCTCGCCCCCGCCGTAAACAATATCAAAGGATTTAGCCTGCACAAACCTTTGATAGCCTGGGGGTGACAGCCTGAGCATGATCTCTCCGAAGCACACAACCTGTCCCACTGTTTCTTTCCTCCATTTCAAATCCTAGTCATAATTCTTACTGCAGACAAAAAATACGAGTGCTACAGTATAGCCAATTAAGCAATATTCCTTCAGGGCTTCCCTTTAGGCAGAAGAAAAAGGCCTTACCAGGTTAGGCGGGGTTTGGCCCAAAAGCACTGCCTTGGCGTTTTCGGCGGCGGTTTTCCTGGCCTCCTGCAAGGAATTCTCGGAAATATAGGCTACATGGGGTGTAATTATACAGTTATCCAGGGAAAACAGGGGATTATCCCGGGGGTTCCATTTCTCCAGTTTAGCCGGCTCTTCCTCCGTATCATCGAGGCCTGCCGAAGCTATCCAACCCTCCGTTAAGGCCCGGTATAAAGCCTTGTTGTCCACGATTTTGCCCCTGGCACAGTTGAGGAGAACCCCGTGGGGTTTCATCAGCCGCAAGGCCCTTTCATCAATTAGGTGATGGGTTTCTGGAGTGTAAGGGGTCATCACATTCACCACATCTGCCTCTGCCAGTAAAGTGGCAAGGTCAACCTTTTTTACTCCGGTGGATTTCATATAGCTTTCTGAGACATAGGGATCAAAGGCTATGACAGAGATACTGATACCTTGGAGTTTGCGGGCTATGTTTTGGGCTATTCGCCCGTAGCCTATCAGACCCCAGGTAATTGTCCTGAAACGGAAGATAGGGGCTCCTGCTTCCTGCCAGTGCCACCGGCCTTCTTTTGCCGCCTTATTATACATAGGTATTCTTCTTAGTAGCATTAGGCCCATGGCCAGAGTATGGTCTCCGACCTCATCAATACAGTAATCGGGCACATTGGTAACTACCATCCCATATTCATAAGCCGCCTCAACATCAACAATATCCACCCCGATGCCATACCGGCAAATCCCTTTGCAGTTCTTTAATTTCGCCAGGGTTTCCCGGGGGATCTTAGCATACTGCTGCAGAATAACATCAGCGTCTCGGGCCAGTTCAGCCAAACCCTCGCCAGTTTTGCACTGCAAGCCGATAACTTCGGCGCCAATTGGTTCCAATACGCTTTTCTCGATTGAAAGATCCGCAAAATCATAATCGCTCACATAAACAAGGTATTTTGTCATGGCAACCTCCTCTGTCTTTAATGGGGTACCATCTAGCGGCTTGAAGTAACTTGCGCCAAATCTAGAACCTGCTTTTCCAATTTCATTTGCCTTCTAGCCGAAGTGATAATAGACACCACAGCCGCTATAAGCAGTAGGGCGCTAATCGGCCTTGAAACTAAGATCATCGGATCTCCCTGGGATACAATTAAAGCCCTCCGCAAATTGGCCTCTGCCATCGGGCCAAGGATTAAAGAGAGAAGGATGGGGGATACCGGGAAATCGTATTTTTGCATAAAATACCCGATTACTCCAAAGCCAATGGCCAGCCAGACATCGAATAAACTGTTGCGCATCGAATAGGCCCCGACAAGAGACAGCAGAAAGATTATGGGCAACAGGGTGTTGCGGTTAATGGATATTATTCTGACGAAGAGCCTGATTCCCATCATTCCCACCAGCAACATCATAATATTGGCCATCATCATTCCCGCAAACACACTGTATACAACGTCAATGTGGTCTTTAAACAATAAAGGCCCGGGTCTCAGCCCCTGAATGACCAAGGCACCTAAAAGCACAGCGGTGACCGCATCACCGGGAACCCCCAGGGAAAGCATGGGGATCATTGCCCCTCCGGTACAGGCATTATTTGCCGACTCGGCGGCTGCCACCCCTTTAATCTCTCCCCGGCCGAAAGCCTCAGGATTCTTTGCAGTCCGCTTCGCTTCGCTATAAGCCACAAAAGCGGCAATATCGCTTCCGGCGCCTGGTATTGAGCCGATAAAGGTCCCCAAAATACCAGACTTAATAATGGTTTGAAAGCACTTCTTTATGTCACTCATATTGGGGAAATATCGGGTAATGTCATTTTTAATCTTTTCCTGTGTATAAATTACCTCTACGCCTTTTAAGACCTCGGATAAAGCAAATAGACCTATTAATGTGGGAATAAATGCCGGTCCTTCCAACAAGTTAACCGAGCCGAAAGTAAAGCGGGGATATCCGGAAATTGGATCAAAACCGATAGTGGATACCAGCAAACCGAAAAAACCAGCCATTAACCCTTTTATCACCGACCTGCCAGAAACAGAAATAATAATACTAAGGCCAAAGACCGCCAGGGCAAAGTATTCAGGAGAACTGAATTTTAGGGCGAATCTGGAAATTTGAGGGGAAAGAAAAATCATAATTAGCACCCCGGTAATTCCCCCTATAAAAGACGAAAAAAGGGATATGGTTAAGGCTCTCCCCGCCTGCCCTTGTTGGGACAAGGGGTAGCCGTCCAGCACCGTTGCGGCTGCCGCCGGAGTTCCGGGTGTTCTTATCAAGATAGCGGAAATAGAACCGCCATAAATTGCTCCGCAAAAGATTCCCAGCAACATGCCCAGTCCGTGATGTACCGGCAAACCAAAGGTAAAAGGCACCAACAGAGCTACCCCCATCGTTGCAGTAAGCCCCGGCAACGAGCCGATCAAGATGCCGCCGGTTACACCTAACAAAATAAAAAGTAAGCCACTGGGCTGCAGGACAGTTTCAAAACCTTTTATTAACAGGCCAAAGTCCATAAACCTCATCCTTTAAGCAAAATTTAGCCGAATATCCCCATAGGCAGCGTTATTTTAAGCATCATGCGAAAGATTCCGAAGACAGCAAAGGTTACGCCAAGGGCAACAGTAAACATTTTTAGGTAGTTCCTTTGTTTTAATAAGTACATCAGGACCACAAGGTAAAAAATACTTGTCAAAATAAAGCCGCATATGGGCAAGGCTAAACAGTACAAAATCGTTACAAATAAAGCCATACCAGCTCGTACAATTCCCGGGTCTTTCCAATTAAAACCAGTTTCCCCGTTCGGTTTTTTTGATACCCATGCCTTAAAAATCAAACCCAAGCTGGATAAACAGAGCCCGAGAGCTAACAGGAAAGGAACAAAGCTTGGGCCTAATAACAGCACATCATCGTCGGGGAAATTAGCTGTCGCCCAGAAAACATATAAGCTCAAAAAAATCCCTAACAGCCCGGCAATTAGATCAGCTCTGTTCAAGACATATTACTCCCTTTCTGCCCGGTCAAGTGTTCCTTTTCATGATAAAAGGGGAAAGTTTTTCAAGAAAGGCAAATGCCGCCGGACTACTCCTTGGCATTTGCCCTTCGTTAAGGTCTTAGTTGTCAGAGCCTATTTAGCTAGCCCCAAATTTTTCATGACCAGCTCTACATCTTTGGATGATTGTTCCAAAAATTTCCCAAACTCCTCCGCAGGAGCATAGGCCAGCCCAAGACCGGCTTTCTTCGCAAATTCCTGGAATTCCTGAGAATCATAGCCCTTTTTAAATGCCTGGACAAGAACCTTCTTGGCGTTTTCCGGCGTACCTTTGGGAACTGCTAATCCCCTCCAGGTGCCGAACACAATATCATAACCCATTTCCTTAAAGGTTGGCACATTGGGGAAGTTAGGATTACGATCCGCACTCATTACAGCTAACATTTTTAACTGGCCTGCGGCAACTTGGCTTTGCACTTCAGCCGGGCTAACAGACACCGCTTGAATGTGCCCGCCCACCAGATCGGTTACAGCAGGCGCTGCACCGTTAAAGGGAACATGATTTAGTTTAATCCCCGTTTTTTCTTCCATTAGCGCTGCGGCAATATGCCAAACCGAACCGGGCCCCGAGTTGCCAACATTTATCTTGCCAGGGTTCGCTTTGGCATAATCAATGAATTCCTGGAGGGTATTGTATGGCGCATCCGCTTTGACTGTAAGGGCAGCCGGATCCATGTTAACCCTCATCAGCAAATCAAAGTCTTTATAAGTAAAGGGCACTAGTTTTTGAGGTGGTAATGAAAGCAGCTCAAAAGTAATCATGGTGACTGTATAGCCATCATTTTTAGCATTGAGACCGGCACCATGCCCAACCGCTCCGCCGCCGCCGGTGACATTATTTACAGTAATTGTTTGACCCAAAGCCGCTTCAGAGTTCTTCGCCAGCCCCCGAGCCACCGCATCAGTACCGCCTCCTGCAGCCCAAGGAACGATGATGGTAACGGGTTTTTCCGGGAACTTTTCTGTCTTGCCACCACAGCCAACTAAGATGAGGGCCATTATTCCCACCAAAAGAAATACAACAACCCACTTCTTGTTCATTCCCACTCCTCCTTTTTTTTGAATGGAATTACCTGGTCATAAAAACTGAAAAATTATCATCCCCCTTACAGCCAGAAAATTGTTAGCATGATGTTCCTTTACTAAAAATAAAGCTTTTCTCCCATAAACCCTAACCTCCGGGAAATGCTCAGAGCCGCAGCGGTGATCAGACCGCTTAATTGCTCCAGTTTGCCGTCGTCAACCTTAGATGCAAGGCTTGCAATGCTAATCGCCGCAATCGGTAAATTCGCCTGACCATACACGGGCGCAGCCACACAAAAAACTTCGATCTCGCTTTCTTTATCATCGATGGCATAACCCCGTTGGCGTATCTTCGCCAAGTCCATCAACAAGGCCTGGTAAGTTGTGATTGTGTATTTTGTTAAAGAAGGCAGACTCCCTTCTCCGGTTATACTTCTAACCCTTTGGGGATCATAAGCCGCCAAAAGAGCTTTCCCCAGAGCAGTACAGTGCATTGGCTTTCTGGAACCTAAAACTGCAGTGGTTCTAACTGATGAGGAAGCTTCTACTTTTTCCAGATAAACTAATTCTCCCTGATCTTCGACAGCCAGAAAGGCTGTTTCTCCAGATTCAGACATAATCCGTTCCAAAAAAGGTCGTGCTTCTCTATGCAAATCCGTATTCGCCAAATACGAAACCCCGACCTCAAATAGTTTTATTCCCGTAGAAAAAGTCTTAAGTTTTTCGTCTGCCATTTGCAAAAAACCTTTTTCCACCAGCGTATATAACAACTCAAAAGCGCTGCTTTTGGGTATCCTTAAAGCATGACTTACTTCAGATATAGTAATTGGCCTTTTTTTGGAAGTTAGTAAAAGAAGAATATCAACAACCCTAGAAGCTGATTTATTCATGCGCATGATAACAACCTCGTTTTCATATGTGAACGATGTTCAATATTTATATGTATTATATTACCATTAATTCTATCTGATTGTCAACTTTGGTAATTGTTTTTAATTTTGACCCCATCTTCCTATTTATAACAAATTAAAGGATTTACCCAATGATTATAGCTCATATAGGGCACCTGCTTTGGCTGTCAATAATTGCTTATTCAGCCTTACCCGAAATCATTAAGGAACGCGCCGCCAAATTCCCGTTTTGATAACTCTTTGTTGTTAAACGCCTGGAGGGACTCATCGTACCGCTTCAACTTGTCAGCATCAGCGTAGGGATACATTTGATACGGAGGTTTATCCACCTCTTTTACAGCGAAATTTATGATAGCTGAATGAGATTTTTCTCCGGCCAAAGCCGGAGCTGCTTTGGTTACAGCGCCTAAGCTTAAGGCTCCTGCAGCAATTCCTGAAGCTTTAAAAAAATTCCTTCTGCTCAGCCCCTGTTTTGCAGGCAATTTTTCTCCTCCTGTTTTTTGCTCTTCCATGTTCCCACCTCCAATTTTTCTATTTGATTCGATCACAAGGCCCAATAATAAAACTTAGCTTTTGCTCCCTCCTTACACAAGACAAAATAAGAACTATCTATTGTTCAATTAAAAATAATTATATCATTGATACAATTCATTTTCTGTATCACAAGCTACACCCCCTACTGAACAGGCACAGACTCTTCACTATTAACACGGAGCAATGGCAATTTGGTATTATTGAAGGAGATAACTGCCTTTCCTCGAAATATTAGGCAGAACAGGTTTGTGGGTGCTTTGCTATTTGCGGAATAAACGCTTGCCAGCGGGATAATATTTTGAAAAGGAGGGATGGAGCGGATGCTCATTGGACTGGACGTAGGCGGCACCCATGTTGACGCCGTCTTGCTGCAGGAAAGAAAGATCTTAAAACACGTAAAGGTTCCCACCGGTGAAGGTTCTCTGCTTGGCCCGGTGGGGAAGGCCCTTGACAGTCTTCTCCCGGAGAAAGATCCGAACCTTGTTCAACAGGTTAACTTGAGTACTACCATTTGTACCAATGCCATTGTTGAAAAAACCGTTTCTCCCGTGGGGATGTTTTTGATCAGCGGACCAGGCCTTGATCCCTCCTTCCTGAACTGCGGTGCCAGCACAACGTTTTTATCGGGTTCCATTGACCACCGGGGGCGGGAGACTGCTCCCCTGAACCCCGCGGAAATAAATGCAGCAAGAAATGACCTGCAGGCAAAAGGCATCCGCCTTGCAGGTATCGTAGGCAAATTCGCCACCCGCAACCCTTCCCAGGAAAAAGAAGTTCAACGTTTGTTGAGGCCTCACTTTGACCAAATTGTAATGGGCCACACCCTGTCAGGCCGTCTGGGATTTCCCCGCCGGGTGTATACAACCTATCTTAACCTGGCGGTATGGGAGGTGTATTCCTCCTTTGTCAAAGCAGTTTCTGCTTCCCTTGCTCAGAAGGGCCTAAGAGCCCCCATCCACGTTCTAAAAGCCGATGGCGGCACTATGCTGTTAGACGCTTCCTTGAAATACCCGGTAGAAACAGTGCTGTCCGGTCCGGCCGCCAGTATTATGGGCGCTCTGGCCCTTTGCCCCTGCAACCAGGATGCACTGGTGATTGACATTGGGGGAACTACCACTGACATTGCCCTGTTGGCTAACGGGGAACCCCTGCTGGAACCCACAGGGATTACCATCGAAGGCTATCCAACCCTGGTGAGGGCTTTGGGAAGCCACCCGGCGGGAATTGGGGGTGATAGTCAGATTAGGGTCAGCAAAGGGGAAATTCGAATTGGTCCTCGCCGCCTGGGTCCGGCCATGGCTTTTGGGGGTCCCGCACCTACTCCCACAGACGCCATGATTGTATTAGGGTTGGTCGATCTTGGTGACAGAGAACTGGCCTGGGCTGCTATGCAGATAATCGCCGGAGAACTTGGTTGCGAACCTACCAAGGCGGCAAAGCTGGTTCACCAGGCTATGGTAGGGGCTATCTGCCAAAAAGCGGAGGAAATAATCAAGGAAACAAATACCCGCCCGGTTTATACGGTCCAGGAAGTGTTAATGGAACGAAGCATTCGCCCGGGGATCGCCATTGTCATAGGCGGGCCGGCTCCAGCCATTGCTCCCGCCCTGGGAAAAGCCTTGGGGATGCAAACGATAATTCCCCCTAACCCAGGAGTGGCCAACGCCGTAGGGGCCGCCGCCAGCCGGACTACCACTGAATTAACCCTCTTGGCTGATACCTCCCAGGGAAAGCTGTCTGTCCCGGAGGAAGACTTGACAGAAACCATACCTTACAACTTTAGCCTGGCCCAAGCCAGAGCAAAAGCTATTGACCTCCTGCGAAAAAGAGCTGCCCGGCTTGGCCTGACAGATAACCCGCCGGTGGATGTACTGGAGGAGCAGTCCTTCAATATGGTGCGGGGCTTTACAACTACCGGCAAGGACTTGCGGGTCAGAGTCCAGGTAAGGCCTGGAGTCCGGGTGCAGTTCGAGGAAGGAGGCGAAACTCTTGCTGAAAGCTAAAAACCGCTTAGGAATTGTGTTTTTCCCCGCTTTTGACTGGGCAATCAGCTCAACCCACCCGGAACGGGAAGAACGGCTCTTATACACCCAGGATCAATTGTGGGAAGAAGGGGTTTTTGACATCCCCGGGATAGTCGAATATCCCCCGGCTCTTGCCGCCCATCAAGATGTTGCGAGAGCCCATCTTTGCGTGCCTGATTTGGCTTCCCGGGTGACAGAATCCCACTTGATCGCTGCCGGTGCCGCCATAAATCTGGGTGAAGCATGGGCTCGCCGGGAAATCGACAAGGCCTTTGCCATTATCCGCCCTCCCGGCCATCATGCCATGCGAATAGTCCATGGATCTAGGGGTTTTTGCACAATCAACAACGAAGCGATATTAGCGGAATACCTCCGCACCAAATACAACATCAAGCGAATTGCCATTATAGATACTGACTGCCACCATGGGGACGGAACCCAGGACATTTACTGGCATGACCCGGATACCCTGTTTATTTCCCTGCACCAAGACGGCCGGACTCTTTATCCCGGCAGCGGTTTCCCTCATGAAATGGGTGGGCCCAATGCCTATGGATATACCCTGAATGTACCTTTACCACCAGGCACATCAGATGCGGGATTCCATTTTGTGATCGATAACTTGGTCCTCCCTGTCCTGGCTGATTTCAAGCCGGATCTAATCATCAACTCCGCTGGGCAAGACAACCACTATTCGGATCCTCTGACCAACATGAAGTTTTCTGCCCAGGGTTATGCCCGCTTGACGGAAATGCTCCAACCGGACATCGCCGTACTTGAGGGCGGATATTCCATCGAGGGAGCTCTGCCTTATGTTAACCTGGGCATCTTGTTGGCTTTAGCAGGCGTCAATTACAGTCATGTAAAAGAACCCGATTTCCTGCCCAGACAGTGGCATCAATCCCCTGACATCACCGGTTATATAGAAAAGCTGTGCCGGGGTCTTTGGGACAGGTGGCAGTACCGGGAAGAACTCCGGCGGGAGGCCATCAAAGACAAGGACTTCCTGTCCAGGAGCCGTCACATTTACTATGATACCGACGGCATCAGCGAGGACCAGGAAGAGAAAGCCCGCATTTGTGACAGGTGCCCCGGCTGGACAGAACTCCATTCGTCTTCCGACTGGGGCGGCAAAGCAATTGGGGTGCTGGTCCACCGCCGCGCATGCCCTGGATGCCGGGAAGAAGCGCTGGCGGCCTATAATGTGTTGCAGAAAAAGGGGAGTCTCCCCTTTTTGCAGGAGATTTAGGTTCAAATTGCCCGCGCCCGCCATGGGCAATTTGCCCCATTTCCTGATTGCCGGCACCACCAACTTTTGTTATAATTGAATAAAATAATCTATCCATAAGGATGACTTATATCTTGGTGGCATTATTGTAAGCCCAGGCCATTTTCAATACAGATGCCATAAAATGTCCAAGGTTTTGTGAACGTTACTCCATTCTTTTGGTTTTCCCACTTTTCCTTTTCAACGCTGCAACAAAACCAATGCTTATCAATGCATAAATTGCATTCCAGGTTTTGAATTTTTTGCAGGTTATATTTTATTTTGTGATAAATATTACATTCTCTATGTATTAAAAACCCCGTGAAGGAGGTGAAAGGATTTTTCAGGGGGCAAAAGATAAATATTCCGCACGTTCAAGGAGGGAAATGAATGAGCAAAAGAATCGGGACACTAATTGTACTTATTTTAGCCGTATCTTTACTGGCAGTACTTGCCGCTAACAGCGTCATGGCTTTCCCCAACATGGGCAGTGACTGCTACGCTTCGGGGTGCCACCAGCCAGGCAAACCACTGACCAAAGACAACCTGCAAAAACCGGCACCGGCAGCTCCGGCACCGGCAGCTCCGGCACCGGCAACGCCCAAGGCGCCTGCTCAGACCGCACCCGCCGCAACCTCTGCAAAAACCCAGATCATCGTTCTCAACGGCAAAAGCGGCTCTGTACCGGTAGTAGTCGACAAGGGAGTGACCTTTGTCGAAGCTCGTTCCTTACTAGCCGTTCTCGGTGTTTATCCGGGCTGGGACCAAGGGAAAAAGGCCGTTACTTTTAATCTTGACGGAAAAGCAATAGCTGTTTACACAACTAAAACTCAGGTTGACGTAGATGGCAAACCGGTCTCTTTACCGGTTGCTGCCAAGAACATCCGCAGCCGGGTTTACTTCCCCATCGAAGCTTTAGCCAAGGCTCTCGGCTTGCCTTACGGCAATAACCCCGCATCGGCTCCAGTTATTGAAACTAAAGATGACAAGTGGACAGCCCAGTGGAAACAGTCCGGGCACTTTAAGCCCAACGTATCCGCTTCTGAGCGGGATGACTGCATCTACTGCCATAATGGCGTGGCTTACTCCAAAGGCATTAAAAAAGTGGCAGATATGCCTTCCAAGGACCCGGCACCCCAAGCTACTTGTGAATCCTGCCACGTCACCGCAACTGAACTGCGCACCAATGGCAAAGTTATTCTCCCAGGCAACCTGACGGTAAACGCAGGAAAAGGCGCCCTGTGTATGGACTGCCACAACATCCGCCGGACTCCCAATGCCAATGATGCCAGAAAGAGCTACCCTCATTACGGTATGGCTTCAGCTATGTTAATGGGTGTTGGCGCATTTGAAAACCCGAACAAGATTTACAACAACTCCGCCCACACCGCTAACCCCGATACCTGCCTGTCCTGCCATAATATCAAAGTGGACGGCATCTCCAACCACTACTTCAAGATTACCGAAGAGCAGGCTGAAGCTGCCTGCGGCAGCTGCCACCCAGGCCTGACCACATTTAACAGGCTGGCTCTTGGCGATTACGACGGCAACGGCAAGGTCGAAGGTATCCAAGATGAGACCAAGGGTCTCCTGAAGCTGCTGGAAAAAGAAATTAACAAGCGCTTAGACCACGGCAAGGGCGGTACCTTTGACAGCGCCAGCGGGGCCTTTGTATTTAAGAACGCCCAGGGCGAAGTTATTCCAGCCGCCCAAGTACCGGTGGAAATATACAAAGCCGCTTGGAACTGGAAACTAGCCAAAGCTGACGGCAGCTACGGTGTACATAACCCAATTTACACCATCCAGATCTTACAGGAAGCCTACAAGGAACTAACGGGACAGCCTGTTCCCAATGCCAGAATTAGATAGCGGGCTAAGAAGGGCGGCGGAAATGCCGCCCTTCGTTATTTGGGTGCCCTTGTTAAGGCCAGCAGGATTGATCCTGTTCCAGCCCTCTTCACCTCCTTTTACTGTAAAGAGTTAGAAAGAGGAAAAGACACGAAACTAATTTTCAACCAGATAAAATTGTTGCCGATGAACATCTTTCCATGTTTACCGTATAATGGTATATGGGCTTAATTAAACTGCTTGGAGATGGTAAGACTATGGACCCACAAGATTTTATCCGCCTTGTTGCCCCTTCTGCCCAGTTAAGCCAAGAGATCACCGGCATTTATGCCAGTATCATTATTGCCCAGGCAGCCCTGGAAAGCGGTTGGGGAGAGACAGTTCCTGTAGATATTAATAATGGGAAATACAGTTTCAACCTGTTCGGCATCAAGGGGACAGGGCCTGCCGGATCAGTAGAATGGAAAGACCAGGATTTGGATCAGGGAAAACTCAAAGAAGGCATCCACCGTTTTCGCGCCTACCATAACTTTGCCGAAAGCATTGCTGACCACAGCAGGGTCTTATCTTTACCTAGATATGCCAAAGTTAAAGAGGCTTCTTCCGTTGAACAAGCCGTTAAAGAACTTCACCGGGCCGGGTATGCCCTCGATCCTGACTATCCACAAAAATTGCTCCAGATTATCAAAAAACACCGGCTTAAAGTTTATGACCTCAGCCGTAGGCAGTAACTTTTTAAATATCTAGGGCTATCGGCAGCACTATTTTAAATTGAGCACCCGGGCAGGGTTGTCACAAACCATCAGTTTAATCTCCTTTTCGGAAATGCCTTGCCTCAGCATCAGGCGAATAAACCGCCTCAGCATTTCCACAGGCCGGGGGTTTTCGGCCTGGCCCCCATCACTGCACATGATACAGGCAGCAGCACCTGTTGCCTTAATTGCTTGGGCAAACCATAAGGGTTGGATCGGGTGGGCTACCACAGGGGTCATATCGTTAAAGTTATGTTCAAGCATGGTAGCGCCTTTTTCAAGAATTTCTTTAAGTTCTGAAATAGAAAAATTGACAAAGGTTGCTAGTGGGTGGGTCACAACAATATTTTTTACGCCTAAAGCCTTAGCCCTTGAAACGAGAACCATTGATTCTTTCACTGAAAGATGTCCCGTCCCCACTGCCAGACCGTTCTTTGCCGCCAAGTCCAAAACCTCATCTACTTCCGGCAGAACACTTCCATCATCTGCCAGCACCGTTAAACCAAGTAGTCCAGGGCGAAGAATGCTTTGCAGCATCGGCACATCTCCCTGTCGGCTCAAAAATTCTGCAGCATGTATGGTAGGCATCCAAACTTTTTTTGCACCCAATCTGATAGCTATTTCAACTGCATGCGGGTTAATACCCCCAACAGGCAGGTTCAGCGCAACCCCGCCAAACACCTGCACCCCGGCAGCCTGACCAGCTGTCTGAGCTCTGTCGGCAGTAACCGTGACATGGCTCTTGATCAAAATTCCTGCCATCCCCGCTTCCTTCGCTTGTTCTGCAGCCTCAATATCGTTCAACAAACGAGGAAATACATCGGGAGCTGTGTGAACATGCATGTCTATGGCTCCTTGCAGCAATTCCTCCGCCTGCTTTTCATACTCCTCGCCCACAAAAAGCCCTCCTTGCAATATGGTTAAAGATGGTTTAAGTTATTCTTGCGTTACCCTGGCTTTTCTATCAACTACATCAACGTTTTCCAAGTCATCTCCTGTTGCCGCGCCAAGTTCTTTAAACCGGCGGGCGGTAACCAAAACCCTGCCCTCAAAGGAGCCGGCAGCCTTGTTATAGGCATCTACTGTCCGCTCCAACCCTTTGCGCATTTCGGCAAAGTGCCCAACCAGGATGCGGAGGCGGTCATACAAAGCTTTCCCTAGTTCACTGATTTGCTGGGCATTTTTAGCAACCTGATCCTGCCGCCAGCCGTAAGCCACCGCTTTTAACAAGGCAATTAGGGTCGTTGGGGTAGCCAAAATAACCCGCTGTTCCACGCCATACTCGATTAAGCCGGGGTCCTGCTCCAGGGCAACACTGAAAAAGGTTTCCCCCGGAAGGAACAGGACGACAAACTCCGGTGATGGGTTGAACTGTTCCCAATAAGACTTGCTGCCTAACTGGGCAAGATGGGTGCGGATCTGGCGGGCATGGTCTTTCAGCTTGGCTATCCTGACGGCTTCCTCCACGGCTTCCAATGCCTCCAGGTAAGCCTGGAGAGGCGCCTTGGAATCTACCACAACGTTTTTTTCATTTGGCAGCTTGATTACCAGGTCCGGCCGCAAACGCCCTTCGGCTGCGCCTACCGACGCCTGCTGAACAAAATCGCAATACTCAATCATACCGGCAATTTCAACCACCCGCCTAAGCTGAATTTCGCCCCAGCGGCCGCGAACGACAGGAGCGCGCAGTGCCTGGACAAGATTGCCGGTTTCCTTCTGCAATTGAGCTTGGGTCAAAGCAAGACCCCTTATTTGCTCGGAAAGACCGGCATAGGTTCCGGCACGTTCTTTTTCCACCTCTTCGATCTTTTTATCGACCTTTTCCAAGGATTCTCGCAGGGGTTTAACCAGATCGTTAATGGCCTGCTGCCGTTTCTCCAAATCGCCCTTAGCGCTTTCCTGATATTTTTCCAGGGTTAATCTGGCTAATTCAAGAAATGACTGGTTATTGCTTTGCAACGCTTCTGCAGAGAGGGCTTTAAAGGCATCGGACAGTTTCTGCCGGGCATCATGCAACAGAAGCAGCTTCTCCCCGGCAGACTTCCGCTCTTCCTCCAGTTTTGTCTGCAACTGGGCGATTTTTTCTTTCATTTCCGCATTTTCTGTTTGCAGTTGGGGAACTTCCTGCAGGGATACCTTTAACTCAGACAACTGCTGATCCCTGTTCCGGAGTCTTTCGTTTAACCTGGCAATTTCAGCCCCCATCCCGGCCGATAGCCTTTCCTGAGCGGCCTGGCTCCTGGCCCTCAACAAAAAAGAGGCTATCGTTCCGCCAACTATCATCCCGAGAACAAAATAAATCATTGGAGCATTGTATTCCACCTGGCTCCTGGTTTTTGAAACCTAAACGAATCAGATTTGTTCAAGTTTCTCTCCCGCCGACTTACGGGAGGCAGTATCACAGGATTCAACTGCTGAGCCATAAGCTCTCGCTTATGTTCCGGGTGGGTTTGCCGCCGTCACCTTTCGGTTATCCGTTCTGCCCCTCTCACTTCTCAATTGTACAGCAGCAGCCTTTCACCACGTGTACTGTGCCGTACTTACAAAAATCTTGCTGGCAAAGGGTTTACCCTGTTAACAGTTGTTTTCTGTAATGCTGCCAGTAAACCAGGCTCTTCACCTCTCTTTGGTTAGTTTTTGCACTACGGCTTCTGCCGCTTTCTTGATCCCGCTCCACTGTTTCCAGTCGGAGAGTTTTGTAAAGTTCTCTTTTCCTTATGATATAATGAGCGAGGCCACTAATTATTCATTGATTTACCGTGGCCTCAAAGCGAATTTCATACTCGGCTTCATTATGATAACGCAATTTTATCCCTTGCCGAGTATAAACCGATGCAGCAAAGGTTTTGGCACTTTTTCCACTGGTTCGGCGGCTATATCCAGGTAGATGCTGCCGTCAACATGTCAAAACCTTGTGTTTAAGTTGCCGCCCTTGGTCTTGTCGCCCCTGGAGAGGTAGCGGTTACTCCGGACTTCACGCCATTCTTCCCGGGTAATGTTGCCTTTGCATCGCTCAATGAATTGTCTTTTGCCGCCGAAAATGACGGTGGGTATGCTGCCTTCATCCAGGTGTTTCTGTAATAATGTATGGGGCCACACGTTCCATACCCTTGTCACCTGGCGAGATGCTAACAACTTTTCCATTGACACCACCTCTTACCAAACATTTTATACAGAACACATGTTTGGTGTCAATGGTTTTATTGCTCCATGCTTCTCTTTATATATTTAATCTGTAACTGCTAGATACCTCCCGCGGTGTGTCCGGGGTGTCACCATGTGGAGTACTACGGTGCTGTCCACCCTGGATACCGGGATCGTGGTATTCATGCTTTCACTACGGGTTCTTCTTTAGTGTGGGTAAGGGAACTATTGATTTGGTGATGATAACATGCTATCATAAATGTAATCATGGAGGTGATCGCGGTGGTGCGAACTCAAATCCAACTTACAGAGCAACAGATTGCTGCCTTAAAAACCAAGGCTGCCCTTGAGGGGGTTTCTATGGCCGAATTGATCCGCAGGGGAGTCAACCTGGTGCTCGACTCTTCGGCTAGTACGGACACGGCGGAACGCATCCGGCGCGCTATCACGGTCGCCGGCAGCTTCCGCTCCGGTTTGACCGACTTGTCTGGTAATCATGATAAGTATCTAACGGAGGCTTTTCAAGAATGATGGTCTATGTAGACACTTCAGCCTTCCTTGCCGTTCTGGATGCCGATGACGTAAATCACCAGGCAGCAAAAAGGGCTTGGATAGACCTGCTTCAATCGGGGGATGGGCTCGTATGCAACAGTTACGTTTTAGTTGAAACCCATGCCCTGATCCAGCACAGGTTAGGCCTTGCAGCGGTCAGGACTTTCCACGAAGATATTTTTCCTGTATTGCGATTAGAATGGATTGACACCACCCTTCATCAGCAAGCTGCCCATGCCGTGATAACCGCCAACCGGAAGAACCTGAGCCTGGTTGACTGCGCCAGCTTTGGAACCATGAGGCGTCTCGGTATCAAGAAGGCTTTTACCTTCGATAAACACTTTCCGGAACAGGGGTTTGAAATTATTCCCCTCTCCCAAATCCACATGTAAAAACCATCGCGGGTGCTCCTTTATGGAGCACCCGTTAGCATCAGTACCTTATAGCTTTGGAAAGATGATGGTTGATGTATTGGTTCAGACAGATGCCTTCCCTTTTGGCCTTTTGAACCAGTTCTTTATGCAAAGACCTTGGTGTCCGGAGGTTTTCTCAATCCCTCTTTTACCCAGAAGAAAAACAGGCCAAAATAAAGGCAGAAAAACTAGATTACCTGGAAGGGAGCAAGAACCCAATGAATGTTATGCAAGTAATCATGGCAAGGCGAAGTGTGCGCCACTTTAAACCTGACCCGATACCAAGGGAAGTCATTACCACCCTGCTGGAGGCCGCCCGCCACGCCCCTTCCGCCGGGAACCTGCAACCATGGAGATTTTATGCTGTATGGCGAGATGAGGTACGGTCAGCTTTGGCAGGGGCGGCCTTGGGGCAGCTGTTTATCGCCCAGGCCCCGGTAGTCATTGTAGCCTCTGCTGTTCCGGAAGATTCCGGGTCAAAGTACGGGCAGCGGGGTCGAGAACTATACTGCCTTCAGGACACGGGAGCAGCGGTGCAGAACATCCTCCTGGCAGCCACAGCTCAAGGCTTGGGGACTTGCTGGGTAGGAGCTTTTGACGAAGGAGCAGTCAGCCGGGTATTAAAATTGCCCCCGAAAGAACGGCCTGTAGCCATCATCCCTGTCGGCTATGCTGCCCGGGAAGCTAGGGCTACCAGCCGCAAAGCCTTAGCAGAAATATCTTCTTTCTTAGAGTAAAGAAAAAGCCCAATCAAAAAGACTTGATTAATTTTCAGGAAAATCTTTCATGGCAAACAAGGACTAATGCCCTTAACAGGATGCCTTGGTGATTACCGGAGTTAAGCATTAAGGCGCTTTAGTTCAAAGAGCGAAGGAGCCTGAGGAAAAGCCAGAGCCGGTGTTTGAGGGCCAAAGGCCCGAGTTCCGGTGTGGCCATGAATACCCGCAAGGGGCAGGCCGTCCGACTACTGACTGCTCTCCCTGAAAATAAATCGGTGCCATTTTCCACCATCTAATGATAAGACGAAGCTGCATGAGAGTCTGAATGCTAAGTACTGATTTCCTCAATTTGATTTATCAGTTTTTACAGGCACAAGGTTCGGGCTCTTTGCCTACAAGTGGAGACATGGAGCGGAGCCGCTCAATGATCGGCCGCAGGACCTCCAGCACGTAATCTATTTCAGCTTCTGTGTTATCCCTCCCGAGAGTCATCCGTAACGAACTGTGGGCGAGCTCATGGGAGAGACCCATAGCCAGCAAAACATGGGAGGGGTCCAGGGAGCCGGAGGTACAAGCTGACCCGCTGGAAGCCGCTATCCCGGCCAAATCCAGGTTTAACAACAGGGATTCCCCTTCAACGTATTTTACCGATACATTGACATTATATGGGGTGCGCTGGACGGGATGCCCGTTTGGGACCACATCGGGAATGTTTAGAAGCCCGGCCATAAGTTTGTTTCGCAGCGCCGTAATTCGAGGTATTTCGGTTGGCATTTCCCTACGAGCCAGTTCTGCGGCCTTACCGAAACCTACAATTCCCGGCATGTTTTCCGTTCCAGGCCGGCGCTTTCTTTCCTGCCCGCCACCGTAAACAAGAGGCTGCAGCTTTGTGCCTTTCCGGACATAAAGGGCGCCAACCCCTTTCGGGCCATACATTTTATGGGATGACACCGTTAAGAGATCCACATTAAGCTCATTGACATCCACAGGTATTTTCCCGGCGCTTTGAACTGCGTCAGTGTGGAAAAAAATCCGGCGGTCTTTGGCAATTTGGCCGATTTCCTTAATTGGTTGAATAGTGCCTACCTCGTTATTGACATGCATAACGCTGATCAGAACCGTGTCGTCCCGGACAGCTTCTCTGACATCTTCCACCCGGACCAAACCTTCGGCGGTCACCGGCAAGTAGGTGACTTCAAAGCCTTGGGACTCAAGGAATTTAAAAGTGTCAAGCACTGCATGATGCTCAATGCTGGAAGTGATCAGATGCTTTCCTTTTTGGCGGTTAGCCAGAGCAACCCCTTGAACAGCCATATTATCGGCTTCGGTGCCCCCTCCGGTAAAGAAAACTTCTTCAGGTTTCGCCCCGATCAAAGCGCCCACCTGATCCCTGGCTTCATCTAATGCCTTTCTGGCCCGGCGGCCTTCCCCGTGCACGCTTGACGGATTACCCCAGTTCTCCCGCATGCACTTTACCATCACCTCTATTACCTCCTGTCGCACAGGAGTTGTGCCGCCATGGTCAAGATATATCCTGTCCATCCAATCAACCTCCTGTTTTGCCCGGCAGTATATCCTCGGCAAGGAATAAAACTACATTATCATTCATAATGAAGCCGAGCATGAAATTCGCTTAGAGACCACGGTAATCAGTGAATAATTAGTGGCATCGCTTATAATAATATGTGTTTTCCAGCACCAAGCTATCCCAAATCCCGCATTTTCCTAGAAATCTCCTTGGCATCAATATCTTACTAACTAACTTGGTTATTGTCAACGGTATTTCCGAGCCAGCCACTCTGCTTTTACTATGACTCCATAGAAAATCTTTTATTCGTTTTGGCATGCAAAAAATGCCCGAGGACTAATCCTCAAGGCCTGAATGCCTTTTACTAGAACCCTGGGGCTAATATGGTTATGCTGAGAAAGATTTTTGCATAACCTCCTGGCAATGGGGCCATTTCTTAATCCACTGCTCTAAGCCGAACAAAATAGATTCAAGCTTAGTGGAGGTTAGGCCATAGACAAGGCAATTCCAGGTCAGAGTCATTTGTTTAACCTGCGGGGTCTGCTGAGAAAAAATGGGCGCTACCCCTTGTTCCGGGCTGGTAAAACTGCAATAAACCCGGTTACCGAAACAGTCCTCACCAATTACCTTAATATGGCCAATAAAATCATCGATCTCCTTATGGCATTCCCGTGCTACCCATAATACAGCTTCGCTGACTAGCCCGGTAATTTCTTGCTGCTGCAGCTCTTTTTTAAACAATAATACCGTTTCTCCCGCAAAACTGCCGGGTAAAAGATCAGACATTCTTCGTCAACTCCTCGAGCACAGCAAAAATCCCGCTGTCACTTTTCAGGTCGGCTTCAAGTATTGGGCTGTCAGGTTTAATACCTTTGATTTCTTCCTTTACGGAAAAAAGGATATCAGGAGAAATTAAATCGGCCTTCGTGATGATTATTTTATCGGCAAGCCGCAGCTGGCTTTCAATCAACGGCCTTAAGGCCCTGAATAACTTTGAAAAACGAGATCCGTCCACCAAGGATATGACTTTTACCTTGCATCCCGGGTTTTCCTGGAGGACGCTAATGATCCCCGCTGGGTCAGCTACCCCTGACGGCTCAATAAAAATCAAATCGGGAGCAAATTCCTTTTCCAGCTTCTTAATTGTCCTGTTAAGGTCTCCCCGCAGCTGGCAGCATATACAACCGCTGGGCAGTTCTGCCAGGGCAGGGGTGATGGGACTGAGCACCTTGCTGTCAACACTGACTGCCCCAAAGTCGTTGACCACTACCGCTGTTTTTAACCCTGAAAAATTCTCGGGGCAAGACAATAATTTCAACAATAAGGACGTTTTTCCGCTTCCCAAGAAGCCGCATATTACTACAAACTGCATTTAGCCTTACATCGCCTCCCGCTTGGCTCCACCCCTCGAGAACCCGTCGATCAAGTCAAAGGCCGATTTGCATCCGTCAGCAAATGCTTTGGTGGATTCATGGTATAAAAGCTCCAAAGCATATTGCCTTAGTTCGTTAAATCGCTGTGTAGTAATCATGGTGAAATGGCGCGGCCGCGGCAGGTCAACCTCAATAACCTCTTTTATCTTTCCAGGTTTGTAGGTCATGATCACCAGCCGGTCAGCCAGGAAAATAGCCTCTTCCAGGTCATGGGTGACAAATAGGTTAGTCATGCCTGTTTCCTGAAAAAGGTTTACATAAAATTCCTGCATTATTTCCCTGGTCATGGCATCTAAACCACGAAAAGGTTCATCCAAAATCATCACTTTCGGCTCATTAATCAAGGCCCGTGCAAGTTCAGCCCGGCGCTGCATCCCGCCTGACAGCTGGCTGGGATACTTATCCTTGAAATCCTTTAACCCTACCGTTTGCAGGATCTGCAATGCCCGTTCCCGGGCCACGGCTTTGGGGATACCTTGAACAGACGGTCCGAAGGTAACGTTTTGAAGCACTGTCATCCACGAGAAAAGCGCTGTCTCCTGAAAAACCACCAAACGCTCGGGCCCAGGGCCGTTTACCGGTTCTCCGTCGAGCAGGATTTGTCCGGAATCCGGTTGTTCATAACCGGCGATTAAGTTAATTAAAGAGGTTTTGCCGCAGCCGGAAGGGCCCATCAAGACCGTCAGCTTTCCGCGGGGAACGACCATGGTGCAATCTTTCAGGACTTCGACCTGTTTGCCTTCGTCAAGGAAGGTTTTGGTAACACCCTCCACCTTGATTTCACCAAAAGACTGCTTATTCTGTTCCGTCTTTTTCATTGCCCTTGCCTCCTGTTAAAAACGTTTCTTCCACGGCATCGCTACGTCGCCTAGAGCCCGGATCAGTGAACTGCAAAGGTAACCGGCAGCGCCTATACTGATCATTCCAATAATAATGGTTGGTAAAGCATTGTTGGTGTAGGCTTCCCAGGTCATCCTACCTAAACCGCCACGCCCCGCAATCATTTCAGCCGCAATTAACACATTCCAGGTTACTCCCATTCCTACCGTCATGCCGGTAATTATGGAGGGCAGGGATCCAGGCACCATGATTTTCCAAAAAATATCGCTGGGTTTAGCCCCTAAAGAAGCTGCCGCCCGCTTCAAGTTCACAGGTATGTTTGTCACCCCTTGAAGAACGTTGATAACTACAATAAAAAAGGCGCCAATAAAAGTTAGAAAGTAGATGGACATCTCGGGGGTGGGCCAAAACAGAATTGCCAGGGGAATCCACGCAATCGGGGGTATTGGACGTAACATTTCGAAGGCTGGAAAGGTTAAATCCTTAATCACCCGGCTGGTGCCCATGGCCAATCCCAAGGGTATGCCAACTAACTGGGCAATGATAAACCCCGCAAAAATCCTTTTCAGGCTGATACCCCAATTTAGCCAATAACCTTTTTTCCCCAATGTTTGCATGCCGGTTTCCGCTACTTCAGCAGGATAGGGAAGATTGTGCAGGTAAGGCACTTTAAACACAACCACAAGTTGCCATAATACCACAAATCCGATTAACGAGACAATCCCGCGCAAGGTACGAATATTAAGAAACCTTTTAGCGCGGTGTAAGATTAGGGGACTGCAAAGCCTGTTCTCAACTTTTGTTGTTGTCATCCTATGCCAGCTCCTTCTCTCCAGCCCGAAACGCTTTCAAGGCCTCCTCATGGACTGCTTCCAAGGTTTGTCTCTTTAATTCCAAATATTTTTCCGTTCCAAGCGCCCGGTGATCGCGGGGTCTGGGCAGATCAACCCTGAGCACTTTCTTAACCATAGCCGGACGGGTAGTCATGATGTAAACCACATCTCCCAGGAAAATGGCTTCATCCAGGTCATGGGTAATAAAAAACATGGTGCACCGGCTGGTGTCAAACAGCTCAAGCAAAAACTCGTGCATGACACTCTTGCTCACTGCGTCCATTCCGCGAAAAGGTTCATCCAAAAGCAATACTCTGGGGTTGTTAATCAGGGCCCGGATTATTTCTACCCTGCGCTGGTAACCGGAAGACAGCTCCTCCGGATACCTGTTTTCCAGACCAGATAAACCCAGCCTCTTTAACAGTTCACGAGCAGCTTCAAGAGCCTGGCTTTTTGCCATAGCTCCCTGGATTACAGGACCATAGGTAATATTGTCCAAAACTGTCTTCCACGGAAATAAGGCGCCGTTTTGGAATACCACCATTCTGTCTGCACCGGGAGATAATTTGGTGGTAGGTGAAGCAATCAACTGACCGTCTAAATAAATTTCTCCCTGGGTAATGGTATCAAATCCAGCAATTGCATTTAGCAGGGTTGTTTTGCCGCAGCCGGATGGCCCCACAATTACGGCAAATTCCCCTGCCTGAATGTCCATAGAGCAGGTTTCCACCGCCACTACGTTAACCCCACCTGGATCATAAATTTTTCCAACATTCTGGATTGAAATTGCCCCTTGGGCTTTTCCCAATGCCTGCATTCCCAATTACATCCCCCTTTTCCTAGCCTGCCAGGCCATCAACCGGAAGCCTACTGCCCTTATGCCTGCACTACTGCCAAAACCCAGAAGACCCAAAGTAAACATCCCTGCTACAACCTGCTCGTATTGGAATAACGAATAACCTTCATATATGGCATAGCCCAGACCGCGCTGGCCAGAGATTATTTCACCAGCTACCAAAGACATCCAGGCAACACCCATTGCAATTTGCAGCCCAGTAAAAATAAAGGGAAGGGCTCCTGGAACAACCACATGAACAAAAATATCTTTCGGCTTTGATCCCAGGCACTTGGCCGCTCGGAAGTACGCCTCATCAATCGAGTGAACACCGAGCAGGGTATTTAAAACAGTTGCAAAAAATGCTGCTATGAAGGTTACATATACAACCGCAATTTCCACTCCCGGAAGAATTAATACTGCCAGAGGAATCCAGCTTAAAGGGGGCATTGGACGCAAGATTTCCACCAAGGGAAAGGAGTAATCGAAGAAAACCCGGCTCCACCCCATCACTAAGCCAAGGGATACCCCTAAGACTACTGCCAAGGCAAAAGCAGAGTAGGTCCTTAGAACGCTATAAATAACGTCTAACCAGTAGAGCTTGGTAAATATGGACCTGCCGTAAACCGGCTGGGTACCGAACCACTCACGCAGAACTGATACAGGATCGGGGATTTTGTCAAACCGGGGCAGGGTGAGTACAGCTGTAAGAACATACCAGATCCCCAAAAACAAAAGCAATCCAAGAACCTTACGCCAAAATTCCGGGTTGCCGAACCATTCTTTAAGCCTTAATACCATGACATATCCCCCTGTGGACGTGCCGGGGAGAGCACACTCCCCGGCATCCATTTTATTACTTCTCAATTATCCCTTATAGTCGGACTCAGGTTGTCCCTTAATTACTCCCAGCGGAGCAGTTAAACCAAGTTCTTTAATGGCTTCATTTGCAAGTTGGTCATAAATTGCCCCGGGCAGCGGGGAATCGACGGTTATGGCTCCAGCTTGCTTTAAGAACTGGAAACTGCGGTTAATAAAGTCCATCACATTACTGTCAAATACGACCTGAGCGGTGGTGTTTTCCTCAATAGCGCCGATATTACCGGATTGCCGGCCATAAATTGCCATCCACAGGTCCTTGGTAGAGAAACCTGGAAGCTCATCCCCAACCATCTTTACCGTTTCATATGGATTTTCCATCACAAATTTTAGAGCTTCGATGTCCGCCTTGATCCAACCCTTAGCAGCTGCAGGATGCTTTTGGATAAAGTCATAGCGCATTAAAATAAAGTTGGCGTCTTCTGCTCCCCAGATAGACCCCATTGAAACTACTTTACCAATACCTTGCCCGGCAATCTGTGCCACATGGGGCTGGAAGGCCTGAGCAGCGTCGATTTTTTTGGATTGCAGGCTTGTTTTAATGATGGTCGGGTCTAGGTGCTGAATGTTTGCCTTGATGCCGGTTTTTTGTACTAATGAGGTAACAAAACGGTCACCGCAAGAACCTTTTCCAGATACGCCAATTGTCTTGCCATCCAACCACTGGACTGCTTCTGTCGGGCTGTTGAAGTCCGGGGCGTCGCTTCTCGCAACCAAAATGGAACAGATCTGTCCCTTAGAGAATAGGTTGACTTCCACTATCCGCAAATCAGCAACATCACGCTTTGTTGTAGCAACCAGTGCCGGCATATCTCCCATGTACCCGATCTGGCTCTTATTCGCCATCAGATTTGTTACAATTGGCGGACCAACTACCTGGACATCCCAGGTGACCTTGCTGCCTGCCGGCAGGTACTTTTTCCACAGCTCGCGATTCTTGACTACAACACCTGACCAGCCTCCCACCCAGGACGGGAAGAAACCAACAGTAATATCTACCGGGTCTCCCTTAGCCTGTTGGCCGGTGTCCGGTTGGCCGGCAGGTGGAGTTGGTTTGGAAGAACAAGCTGTCAAAAACGCGCTTATACTGGCCATGGTTAATCCCATGGCCACCGCTTTGCCGATAAACGTCCGCCTGTTAATTTTTCCTTTGTAATAATCTTCAATTAGGTGATCAAGATCATCCTTTATTCGCATTCTTTTCCTCTCCCTCGTTTTTAAATTAATTACTTTAAAGCTTGAGGTCCACAGGTCCCGCCACAGCAATCCTCTCCCTTAGCATCACCTCGTTGGTTAAAATTCGCTAAATCCGTTGTGCCTTTGAACAAGGATCTACCCAAGCCGCCATTACGAGCGAGGCCACTAATTATTCATTGATTTACCGTAACCTCAAAGGGAATCTCGTACTCGGCTTCATTATGGCAATGCAATTTTATCCCTCGCCGGGCATGGTTTTATCCGAGGATTAATTCTCCAAAGAAACGCTTAAAGGATTATTTGATCTTAATCAGCCTATGATTCCTTCTCCAATGCCCGATAATGCTCCAAATAGCGCATACCCCATTCATCCAGTCCTGTAAGCAGGTCGACGGCCCGGATAATCCGGCTTAAATCTTTTACTTTGGGGTCTGCAATGGCAGCAGACAATCCAGCTTGTACCGCCAGGGTTAAAAAGGCCAAATTGATGCAGCGCCGGTCAGGAAGCCCGAAAGAAACATTGCTGGCGCCTAATATGGTACTGTAACCTTCTCTGGCAACCTGGCGGACGGCTGCCAAAGTAACCATGGCAGCCTGGGGGTCTGTTCCCACTGACATGGTCAACATGTCAAACACCAGGTCCTCCCGAGGAATTCCGGCCTCCTTGGCAGCGGCCGCAATTTTTTTAGCTATGGCAACTCGCCCTTCCACATCAGCCGGGATGCCGTTATCGTCCATGCACAACCCGACTACTGCAGCACCGTGAGCCTTAATGACCGGGAGGATCCTGGCAATGCTGGCCTCCTCGCCTGTAACAGAATTTACCAATGGTTTTCCTTCATAGACTTTTAAGGCTGCAGCCAGCGCGTCTGGATTGCTGGAGTCGATGCAAAGGGGGACATCCACCACCTCCATCACTGCCTTTACTGCCTTGGGCAGCATTTCCACCTCGTCAATCCCCGCAATGCCGACATTTACGTCCAGGATGTCCGCGCCAAGTTGAACCTGTTCAATTGCTTCCCGCTGTACTAAAGAAAGGTCCCCTGCCAGCAAGGCCTCGCCGAAGGACTTTCGCCCGGTAGGATTAATTCGCTCCCCTACAATAACCGTCGGTAGACCCTGCCCAAAAGTTACCGTTTTTGACCTGCTGCTAATGACGGTCATTATCTCAACTCCTTCTTTAAGCAATCCCAAGCAGCTCTTTTGAGACAGAAACCGCGGAAGAGGCATCTTTGGCATAACCGTCAGAACCAATCTTTGCGGCAAATTGTTCGGTTACCGCTCCGCCGCCGACAATTATTTTTAGCCCAGGGCGCAGGCCCGCCTCATCCACCACCTTGATTGCAGTTTCCAAGGCGGAAAGGGTGTTGGTGATCAGGCAGGACATGGCCAGGAGGTCAGCCTTGTGCTCTCTGATTGCTTCAACAAATTTTTCCGGCGGAGTATTGATGCCAACATCAATCACCTTAAAGCCGGCGCCTTCCAGCATCATTCCTACCAGGTTTTTCCCTATATCGTGCAGATCGCCCTTTACAGTGCCCAAAATAACCGTACCCGCAGGCTGGATATCCGATTGAGCCAACAAGGGCTTCACAACTCCCAGCCCTGTATGCATCGCTTTTGTAGCCATCAGCACCTCGGGGACAAAGATCTTATTAGCTTTAAACTTTTGTCCGACTACTTCCAAACCGGCTATTAAACCTAAGTTTACAATATCCCCTGGGGGAATGTTTTCTGCCAGGGCTCTTTCGCAGGCTTCCTTTGTCAAATTTGCCTTGTACGTGATTATTGAATTTTTGATTTCTTCCAACACCGACATTTGCCTGACCTCATTTCTTTTGGATTTGTTAATGATTATTTAGCTGGTCTTTGCCATGCTGTATTCTCTCGCAGTTTTTAGCATAGCTTCAACGTTTTGATCAGGGGTGCCATAATCACATCCCACAGCGTCAATAGACAACTTGTCCAATGGGCCACCCGTGTCTATCAAGTGACGAACATCACCGGCTATTTCCTCGGGTGTACAGTTCAACATTCTAACCGGGTCGACCCGGGCGTTAATATGCACCTCAGGCATTAATTGGCGCAGTGAAACCAGATCGGTGTTTGGACCTACTTCCAAAAACACCAGGTTTTTCACCTTGGCATAGCCCTGGCTCACCTCATCCCCACTGCCACAGTGGTGAATTCCAAAGGGTGGATAGGCTTCTGCCAGCATATTCTCATATTGCAGGATGTAAGTTTCAAAAGTTTCATTGGATATTTGGAAAACAGTACAGTTGGGTGTTACAAAGATTTCCGGCCTGGCCATAGGCGTTACCCCTGGTGCCAGGATCCCTGTGCGCTTCTTCATATAAGCGGTCAACTGCAGGATGGCCTGGGTAGATACAGAAAGCACCTTATGGGCAAGTTCAGGGTTTTCAAAGTAGTCGATATAAAGCTGATCACCGCGGATTTTTAAGGCTAAATTTTGCACACCCGTTGGATTAATACTGCCGCTAATCCTTCCGTACTTGGATTGCAGGCAGTCCATCTGAGTTATTAGGCGCTGCATAGGGGGAGAATTAATTACATCAGGGACTTCCAGATCCATTATTTCCTGGTCGCTGAGGTTAAGGGGCATAGCCCAGGGGAGGGCGTCATCTTCGAAAACCACTTCGCAACCGAACACCTCCGGTAATAATACCATCCCATAGTCAATTAAAGGCTCCGGCGCCGGATTAGCCCTGCCCATATCCAGATGACCAAAGCGTTCATAAAGGTACTTTTGCTGCTTTAGGTTAACCTCTACCCGGTAAGCAGGGTTATGGAAATATTCCCGGCCCATACAGATCCCATAGTTCTTATTCCACCAGCTGGGATAAAAGCCAACCTTTGCATCAATTGCTCTTCCCGTCACCTATCCACTCCTCCTTGCCTGAATATTGGCTGCAAAAAACCTATAAGCAAATTTTATGCCACTCTTGCAGATGTTTAATAACAGCCCAAATCATGCCAAAGGCAACAAATTTAAATCTTTGTGCCAGGCAATGTTGCCAGGCTGAGGCTTAGAAAAAAACTGGTGCAGCCCCGCACCAGAAATACCGGCCTTGGTGCATCCCGGCACCACAGAAAAACCTATCAGGTACAATGTTCATCCTCCTTGGCAGGAAAATGAATAGACTTAATAAAAAAATCCATAAAGTCGTCATTTGCCGAAAGTTCAACATGTTTAATAGATTTTGCCAGGGTTTCCACTTCTTTGACCCGCTGCCAGTTTAAAAGGACCAGTTCCGCGCCGTGCTGGGCAGCATTGCCGATAGCTTGAATCCTGCTCAAAGGAACCGGGGGGAATAAGCCCAGGTCCTGGGCATGGGCGGGGTTAAGGTAGTTGCCGAATGTCCCTGCAACTAAGACCTTGGCTATTTCTTCATCGGCAATAGACATTTCTTTCTGCAAAACCCTGATGCCTGCAAGAATTGCAGCCTTAGCCAGCTGGAATTCCCGCACATCGGCTTGGGTTAAAAAAACAGGTTTGCCATTCTGGGAAACGTGAAGAGGGACTAGTTCAAAAATGTTCTGTTCTCCACCCAGCACTCCCGCAGGGTCAATTTTCCTTGTCTTCCGCAGTTGGCTGATTAAATCAATCAAGCCTGAGCCGCAGATCCCACACGGCCTTTCTTCAGCGATAGTGGAGTAGGTGATAGTACCGTCAACAACATCAACAGAGTTTACCGCTCCCGGCAGTGCCGGCATCCCGCAACTGATATTGCCTCCTTCAAAGGCCGGGCCCGCCGCGGTGGAACAGGTAGCCAAACCGTTTTTACTGCCCAGGACTATCTCACCGTTAGTACCCAAGTCAACCACCAGGGTTGGCCGGTCTGCCTCATAAACCCGCGAAGCCAAAATCACTCCTAAAGTATCACCGCCTACATACCCGGCAACCGAAGGAAAGACATATACCAGAGCGGACGGATTTATTTTCAGGCTTGCCTCTGCGGCAGAAAGCTGCACTCCCTCCTGCCTAACCCCAACAAAAGGAGCGACCGCCAGGTGATGAGGATTGAGCCCCAGGAAGAAATGCTGCATGGTGGTATTTCCCGCGACCGTTACAAGGTAAATTTCCTGTTCAGAAATGCCGGTCTCTTTTGCCAGCCGGGAGATAATGTCATTGACGCCTTTTACCATTAAAGACTGAAGTTCAGCCAGTCCACCCGGCACGCTTGAGGCATGATTAATCCTGGAAAGCACATCTGCACCATGAATCCTCTGGTAATTAGGAGCAATCGAATTTCCTATCCGGACCCCCTTTGCTAGATCCCACAAACTGGCTGAAAGCGTGGTTGTCCCCAGGTCAACCGCCAGTCCATAACACCGGCCGGTAGTGTCTCCGCCTTCTATTGCCAAAAGCCGCTTTCCCGCTAGAACTGCCGTAACCACAAACCCGTTGTCGCGCAAGACCTTTGGCAGGCTGCGAAGCGTTTCCAGGTCCGTTTCAAGTTCACCCGGAAAGTATCCCAGCCCATCCCGCAGGTTTTCCCAATCTGTTTTGGGATTTTCCAAATTAGGTTCGACCAAAGAAATACAGACCTTTTTCACCAGGGGCCGGACGGGCTCCGCTAATTGATCTTCTGCGACTAAAGCCGCTTTAGCTATCTCCTCTTTTTGTTCACCGGCAATCAGCCACAGGTCTTTTTCCACCTTGAATTGACAGGCCAAAACCTCCTGGACCCTTTCTAAAGGGGCACCATCCCTTCCTACAACGGTCACCCTGCACTTACCGCAGGTTCCCCTGCCCCCACAGGGAGTGTTTAAAAAAATCCCAGCAGCGGCTAAAGCGTCTTTCAGGTTGACCCCTGGGCCTACCAAAAGCCTTTGCCCGGTATTGGCAATTGTTACATTATAACCGTCCACAATCAAAACCTCCGTCTATGTTCATCTGCTATCTGGAAATGTTCTTCCCGTACAGGCATCCCCGGGGGAACCTTAATCAAATTTTTCCAACCGGATCCTTTTACCAAACGCCGAAGCCAGTTTAGGTTTCCGTCCACCTGCAAGGTTTGCAGGAAAAAAAACCCCGCCATTTCTCCCGCATATTTCCAGTAGTTCTCCGCCTCCCGGGCCTCATTTCTAATCAAGCAAATCCGCTTATATCCTTTCATCATCTCCCGGCTGCACCAATTGGCATCTTCCTCTCCGTAAATGTCCCGCAGTTTCAGGTACTGCCGGTATGGATCAGAAGCAAAATCAACCCATCCTGCGCTGAGATAATAAGTTTCCGCATTAGTTTTTTTTCCTTCTCCCAACAACAAGGATATGCAGTCATCCGCCAAGGGAAGCCTTAAAACAGCTTTAGCTGCCTGAAGCCCGATTACGCCTCCGCCGCACCTTCCATAGGCCAGGACCACCATCCGGGGATTCCAGTCATTTTCTGCTTTCTTGATAGCCTTTTGCAGCTCAAGCCCCAGCTCACTGGGACTCTGGTGCAAACCTTGGGGCAGGAACAAGCATTTAGCCGAATTAACGCCAAGGTATTCAAGTTCATACCTTAAAACTTCACAGGCAATTATTAGTCTGTCCATCATTTCAGACCTTCGTTTTTTCCAAGGCTGCCTGGATGTTACTACCTAGGCGTCTCGCCTGAAGCAGGGCAGCTGGGATTTCTTCCATTTTCACGGCCAGTTCAATGTTTCCGTTTTTTCTGAAACTGCCACTGAAAGCAATTACAGCCAAAGCCTTCAGCCTCCCAAAATACCGATTTTGGCAAACACTGTTTTACGCTAAAGCAAAAAATGTGCCAAAACCCAATATTATTCCGAAGAGCCTTCCCCAGTCTGGGGCTCGGCGGCAATGCGCAGGCCATAACGGCGAGCTTTCCGTACTACCGTGGAATGATCAACTCCCAGTATTTGAGCCGCCTGGCGGGTATTCCAGCTTACCGCCAGGGCCTTGGCAACTAACTCTTTTTCTACCAGTTCCCTCGCTTCTTCCAAAGGCATCAGGTATTCGACCTTAATTCCCTGGGTTCCCTCTTGCTGCGGCCATATGGTTTCCGGCAAATGGGGCACCCGGATGAGATCTCCTTCACTAATAACCACCATCCGCTCAATGGCGTTTTGCAGTTCTCGTACATTTCCCGGCCAGTCGTATTTTTCCAAGACGCGGATTACTTCAGAAGCAATGGTTTTCTTAAAACCGTATTTCTGATTGAAGTGACTAAGAAAATGGTATACAAGGGGGATAATATCTTCTCTCCTCTCCCGGAGGGGTGGAATCCGCAACAAGACTACATTCATCCTGTAGTACAAGTCCTGACGGAAACGGCCGGCACGCACCAGTTCTTTGAGGTCTTGATTGGTTGCAGCAATAATCCTCAAGTCAAGCTTTACGGGTTTAACTCCGCCGATCCTGTAAATCTCCCGGTCCTGAATTGCTTTAAGCAACTTAACCTGGAGCACCAAAGAAAGCTCGCTAATCTCGTCCAGAAACAGCGTGCCGCCCTGGGCCATCTCAAACAGACCTGCCTTACCCTCTTTATTTGCTCCGGTAAAAGAGCCCTTTTGATAGCCAAAAAGCTCAGATTCCAACAGGTTTTCCGGGATCGCGCCGCAGTTGATCTGCACCAGCGGCCCTTCCCGCCGGTTGCTCAAGCCGTGAATTAATTTTGCCAATACCTCTTTCCCAACCCCCGATTCTCCCTCGATCAACACAATAGAATCGACTCGTGCAACCTTAATTACCAATTCCATTGCTTTTTTCATGGCAGGGCTTTCCATTACCACATCCTCCTGGACACGGAAACGGGCCCTTAATTCTTCCAGTTCATTTTTATAAATGGCGGTCAGATTCTCAACCTGTTCTTTTAACCTGCTCAATTCAGTGACATCTCGCACATTGATCAGGATCTTCCGGATCTCACCATTTTCCGCCAAAATTGGGTTGCCGGTCAGATAGATTTCATTTCCTTTTCGCAGCTTACGCAAAACAGTAACTGGGCTTCCCCCGCTTCTTACAAGTTCGAATACCTCCATAATGGACTCCAGGCAGATATGTTCCTTATTCAGTTCGGAAATTGGCTTGCCCACCAGGCAGCTGGCCCCAAGCCCGGAAATGCGTTCAAAACTGCTGTTGACATTTAGTATCTTTTGTGTGTCAGTAACAATAATCCCGTCATAAGAACTCTCGATTACTGACTCCAGTTCGCGGTATAACCGCTGGATGTGGGATAGCTCCTCTTGAATAGCCTCCATCTGGGAAATATCCTGGAGACATGTTACGCTGCCCACAATTGTCCCTTCGATTAGGATCGGGCTCCTGCTGACCAGCAATGTCTTGTCCTGGACCCTTATTTTTTTGCCGAATTCCACCTGCCCGGTTTGCACCACCCGCATGAAGCCAGGATCAGGAATCAATTCGCCTACCGATCTCCCCACAGCATTTTCATGGGAGATACCGAGGATATTTTCCGCCTGTTTGTTCTGCAAAACCACATTGCCTTCGCAATCGCTGGCAACAATCCCGGCCGGGACCGACGCCACAACAGCTTGAAATTCACCTTGGGTTTTCAGCAAGGAGTGATAAAGGTGCAGTATCAAGTCAAGTTTAGTCAAAACACCCACCAGCTTGCCGTTATCATCAACTACCAAAAGGCGTTCCAAGAGCCGGCCGCCCAATCCCTTCAAGGGGGTGGAGCCATTAATCACAGAAATATCCTGCTCCATTGCTCGTTCTACCGGCAGGTTCAGATCATTAAACTTCAGGACGTTTTGCACAAAACCGTAAATTGTTAAGATGCCCACCGGTTTTTTTTGCTCATCTATGATAGGAATGCAATTTACTTCTCGTGCGGCAAATATTCCCGCTGCCTCAGCGAGGGTAGAACCAGGGTAAAGTACCGAAACATCCCTACAAAGAAGCTGACTTGCCTCCATTATTAACCCCCCAATATTTTGCGAAACAATATTCGGCATGCAATCAGGTTTCCAGCTTGATGCGGCATAAATGTTTGGCCCCCAAGAAACCGGAATTGTTTTATTATTTTCGGTATTAATCGTGGCTTTCCTGTTTTTTTGCATCTGACTTATTTTTCTTGCTTATAATTGTGAGCCATCTAAAACCACCCTGGCCAGTGGCATGAATTTTGCTACACAAAAGAACAAGGCCTTCCTTTGTATAAAGCTTTCTTCGCAAGACCCCATATGGCGGCCTTTGTTTAAACCCATTAAGGAAATTATGATTTTTCCGGATTACTTAAACGAGCATAATTTCCTATGCGTGATGAAATAGCCCATTTAACCCGTTTATCACGAAGGGAGTTGAAAACGAGCAGGTTTGACAAAGCAATCTCCTATAATTTGCAGGAGATGAACTTATTATTACAAGGAAAGGAGCTATGCCAATGGCAAAAATCCAGCTGGAGCAAAAACTGTGCGATGGTTGTAAAGCATGTGAATTTGCCTGCTCTGCAGCACACCACCAAACCAAAAACCCTTTTCTCGCAATAGCTGGCCGGTCCCTCCCTGACCCTTTTATTAAGGTGCTGCCATACGGCCAAGGCTTTTTACCATTAATGTGCCGTCATTGCGAGGAAGCTCCCTGTGTGGCTGCATGCATGGCTGGAGCTTTGTATTATAGCTCGAAGGGATTGATACTCCAAAACAGCGAGCAATGTGTCGGATGCGGGATGTGTGTAATGGTCTGCCCCTTCGGAGCAATTAGACTCGACCCCACCAGCCACCGTTCGCGAAAGTGTCAAGGCTGCATGGATTTTCCGGAACCTCCCTGCATAACCGCCTGCAACCCAAAGGCCTTGCAGCAGCAAAGGACCTGACGGAAGGATGGATGAAACCATGGAATATGTAATAATCGGCAACAGCGCGGCAGGAATTTTTGCCGCCGAGACTATTCGCGGCATCGACAGGAAGGGGAATATTATCATGGTTTCTGCAGAAGCGGAAACGCCTTATTCCCGATGCCTGACCTCTTATCTAATTTCCGGGAGCATCAAAGAAAAACAGATTTTTATCCGCCCCTCAAAATATTACCGGGAGTTAGCCGTTCAGCCAATTCTAGGCACAACGGTAGTTGGCATTGATGTTGGTTCGCGGGAACTTTACCTTTCAAACGGAAACAGTCTTATTTATGATCGTTTGCTGATTGCCACCGGAGCCAGTCCATATAAACCACCTATTCCAGGAATAGCTGCCGAGGGAGTATATTTCCTGCGTACCCTATCCGATGCGAAGCAGATTGAGCAGGCGATCCCTTCCGCAAAGCAGGCAGTTGTTATTGGCGGTGGGCTTGTGGGTTTGAAAGCCGCCAAAGCATTACGAATAAGAGGTCTGCAGGTAGCGATTGTTGAGTATTTTAGCCACTTAATGCCCCAAGCCCTTGACATGGATGGCGCCGCCTTTTTGCATGAGATGCTTGAACAAGAGGGGTATTCAATTTACTTAAATACCAAGGTTGAGAAAATCAGCACTTCGGAGAATGGAGAGAAAAAAGGCCTGCAGGTCACCGGTGTTGAACTTACCGGCGGCCAAACAGTCCCTTGTCAAATGGTAATTGTCGCCGCGGGTGTAACTCCCAACACCGGTTTCTTAAATGGGAGCGAGATTCAGGTTAACCGTGGGATTCCAGTAAATGAATACATGCAGACAAATGTGCCTGATATTTATGCTGCGGGTGATGTGGCAGAAACCTTTGACCCCCTCTGGGAGCAATACAGAATTAACGCTGTTTGGCCTTGTGCCACAATGCAAGGACAGGTGGCAGGCTGTAACATGGCTGGGGTGAAAAGAAAGTATCATGGCAGTTTTGGCATGAATAGCGCCGAATTTTATGGCCTCCCCATAATCTCAGCCGGGATCACCCAATTGCAACCTGATTGCCAGGAATATGTCCGGAAAGAACCTGGGCTTTATCGAAAGCTTGTTACCCGAAGGAACCGGCTGGTAGGTTTTATTACCATTGGAGATGTCCACGGCGCTGGGGTTTTAACGGGCCTCATGCAAAAAGGAACAGATATTTCTGGAATAACCGAATCTCTCCTCAACCATCCCTTAAGCTATGCTTCGGCTTGCCAGACCAGCCTACGGCCCTTGAGTATGACCGGGAAGGAGGCAGACCATGGATTATAAAAATGACAACCCAAGCTACGTTCGCCCAAGCGTGTGGCAATCCGTCTTTCATCCATTGCCGGGAGCCGCCAATGAAGTAAGGAGTATCTGCTGTCTTTGTAACGGAGGTTGTGGATTAATTGTAAAATTAAACGACGAAGGCCGGATTTTGGGGGTATACGGGGACCCTGCCAACCCTTTCAGCAAGGGGACAATCTGTCCAAAACCCATGGCGGCTGCTCAGAGCCTTTATCACCCACAGCGGGTCACCACCCCAATGATTAGGATTAACGGCAGGCTAACCCCGGCCTCCTGGGAAGATGCATTGGATATCACCGCGGCCAGGTACCTGGACTATTTAGCTAAATATGACAATGCCGCCGTAGTCGGCATCATGTCTAAAGTCGGTGGTTCCTACAGCAAACTGGCCTTGGCTATATTCGAAAGCTTGACCGGCCTGGTGACTTATGGAACAAGCCCGGTTTGCACCTCATCCGAAGAGGTTGCCCGCACCTCGTTACTGGGCAACCCCTCAACCCCAAACCCTCTATGGGACGTTGTCAACGCAAAAATCCTATTAATTGTAGGCAACAATGTTGCTCAGACCAAAGCGGGCCTGTTTCACTGGATCATGGAAGCCCGCCGGCAAGGAACAAGAATTGTGGTGGTGGATACCCGTTTTACGGAAACTGCTCAACAAGCAGATCTTTTCTTGCCAATAAGGCCGGGAACTGACGGCGCTCTGGCCCTTGCCCTTATTCGCGAGGTGATCGCCAACCAAACTTATGATCATGATTTCGTTGCTCAACATACTGCCGGCTTTGCTGACCTATCCGCTGCAGCGCAAAAATTTACTCCAGAATACGCCGAAAATATCACCGGGATTCCAGCCGGGCTCATCCGCAATCTGGCGGAAGACCTGGGACGCCTGAAACCTGGGATGTTTTTCGGGGGGCGCGGCATCATGTGTACCAATAACGCTGCAGGTGCGGTATTAGGCTTTGAAGCCTTGATGTGTATTTTAGGCAACCTTGGGAAACCCGGCGGCGGAATTGTGAGCCATATTACCGGCTACGGGAAGCCAAGCCAACTGGTCCCACCGGACAAAATTGTCAAGCCTGTTAAAAAAAGAAAAGCAGCCGAGCTGTACCCGGCCATGGAAACAGGAGAAATAAAAATGATGTTGATTGCAGGTAACCCAGCAGTTACCTGGCCGGACAGCGCAAGAATGGGCCGAGCACTGGCAGGGCTTGATTTCGTTGTCAGCCATACCCTGTTTATGGATGATACAGCAGCGCTGGCCACCGTTGTCCTTCCTGCTACCCACTGGCTGGAAGAAGCCGGCATGCAGGCAAGTGTCAACCGGGTTTTGCAGTGGCGGGAGAGGGCAGTGGAACCATTCGGGGAAGCGAAATCCGGCGGCGACTTTTTCCGCTTGCTGGCAAAGAAAATGCAGCTGCCTGCAGGACTGTTTCCCAGTTCCCCGGAAGAGGCCTGGGAAATGGAACGCCGGCTTACTCCTCCGGTCAGCGGTATCAGTTTGGACTTAGCCCGGGGAACAGCCGGAGGAATTTCCTACCCGTATCCCAGCAATGGGCAGCCGGCAATTAGGCTGTATGCAGACGGGCAAATAAAGACTCCCTCCGGCAAGGTCCAGCTCCAAATTGAAACAGAGCCCCTGTCAGATTGTTATCCCTTTTTCCACCCCCCGCTGAAAGGGGCAGGCAATGATGAAGAAATAGCCGGGGAGTATCCTCTGATGCTAAATACTGCTAAAGTAGCATGGCATTACCATACCCAAAGCCAGTACAGCCTCTGGATTAAGGATATCCCAGGCCCGTATTTGGAGCTTCATCCGGATCTAGCCCGGGAAATCGGTGTAAAGGATGGAGAACTGGTAACAGTGGAAACCAGAACCGGATGCGTGACCCTTCCTGCCCGGATTACTCGCTCAATATCCAAGGACAGCGTTTGCTCTCAATACAGTTTCGGACAAATATCACCCTTCAAGCAGCAACCTGTCAACACCTTGTTTCCGGCAGTCTATGATCCGGTGGGGGGAAATTTTGTGCAGAAAAACTTGCAGTGCAGGATTAGAAAAGCAAAAGGGGGTTTCTAACCGTGCAGTCGCCCGCGATGCTGGTTGATCTTTCTCGGTGTATCGGCTGCTTTAGCTGCGTTATTGCTTGCAAGCAGGAGAACAGTTTACCACCAGGGACCAACTGGGTGAACATCTATTCCAGGGAATTGTTTTCACCCTATTGGCAGCGCTATTCATTCCCCAATTCATGCCGCCATTGCCACCAGCCGGCCTGTGCCGCCATATGCCCTGTTGGGGCTTTAGAAATGACACCGGAACAGGTTGTGATTTACCATGGCCACCGGTGCATTGGGTGCTATTTATGTCATTCCGTTTGCCCCTACAATGCCATTTCAGAAAACATCAAACCTTCAAAGTGTACTCTCTGCTACCACCTGCAGCAGCGGGGCGCCATTCCCGCCTGTGCCCAGGTCTGCCCCACAAAGGCCAGAGTCTTTTCCAGCAGGGAGGAAATACTAAAAGAGGCTGAAGAACGGGTATTTAAACTTCAATCTGCCCAAAAAGCAGTGCAGTTGGTAGGAAATACGGGGCCAACTAAATCCAGCGTGTTGTTTCTGGCCCCCAATGTTCCGGTCTGGTAACAGCACTTTTGGAGCCTGTGCCAACAGTTTTTTTTATCACAGATGGCTACCCGCTCTAATACCCCCGCCTCTGTAAAGCGACGGGATATGCTCGGCGAGGAATAAAATTTGATTACTCAATGAAGCCGAGCATGAAATTCGCTTTCAGGCCACGGTAAATTAATGTAAAATATGTGGCCTTGCTCATTTTAAGAGCGGCTACGCCACTCAAATTAACTGGCCCCCTATGGGATTAACCAGTTCTAAGCTCCGGTAAACCGGAGCCAAGAACTGGTCGAATCTAAGCTTCAGCAGGGGGAAATCCCCGCTGAAGCCAAGACCCAGTCGAATTGCTCCGGCCGCCCAGGCAAGCCATCGCTAAAGACACCAGTTTACCCATAGAGGTGTCAGCCCTGGAATTCATTACAGCGGGTACGCGGGAGCCGACTACTACTCCAGCCATTACCCCGTTCGCCAGGTAAATGATAGCTTTTCCCAAAATATTGCCTGATTCAATGTTGGGCACAACCAAAAGATCAGCCTGCCCAGCCACCCGGCTCTGGAAATTTTTCATGCGGGCGGCCTTTTCACTGACAGCCAAGTCCATCGGCAAAGGGCCTTCCACAATCGCCCTGCCAAAGACCCCCTGCTGGGCAAGACAGGCCAGGGCTTCAGCCTCAAGGGTCACCGGCATCTTGGGGTTAACTACCTCGTTGGCGGATAGGATGGCCACTTTCGGCTCAACCAAACCGAGCCTGTGGAGAAACTGCACCGCGTTCCGAATAATTTCCACTTTCTGCTCCAAGCTTGGGGCAATGTTAACGCCCCCATCGGTCATGAAAAGGAGGCGGGGATAGCCAGGCAGCTCATAAGCGGCCAAATGGCTGAGAATACCCGGACCGCGCAAACCAAATTCCTTGGCCAAAAGACCCCGCATAAAATCAGCGCTGCTTACTTTACCTTTCATTAATACATCGGCTTGGCCTGCCGCCACTAGAGCTGCTGACGCAAAGGCCGCTTGTTCCAAGTCTGGCTCATGGACTATTTCCATCCGGGCAGGGTCTAACCCAACATCTAGCGCAACTTTGGCAATTGCCCGCCGGTCCCCAACAAGTACGGGAACAACCAGTTCCCGGCGCAAGGCCTCTTTTATCCCTTCCAAGATAAAGGGTTCCGCCGCCCCGGCTACACATACCCGGGTTTTGGGAAGCTTTGCCACTGCGTCAAGGAGGTCCTGAAAACTGGTTAAATGCACGCTACCACCCCTAGACGTAGATTTTTGCTTCCTCTTCGCCGTTTAAAACCCGTAAAGCTCCTTGGGCCAGGGATGGCAGTTCTTCTTCGCCCGGCACCACTGCCACGGGCGCGATAAATTTGACCCTAGCAACAATTTTATCAACCAAGGACTGGGAGTAGGCCATCCCGCCGGTCAAAACCACTCTGTCTACCTCTCCGGCCAAAACCGCAGCCATGGCTCCAATCTCCTTGGCAACCTGATAGGCCATGGCTTCCAGTACCAATACCGCCTGCCGGTCTCCGCCGGCCGCTCTCTCTTCGGCTTCTTTAAGGTCCTTGGTCCCCAGGTAGGCATACATACCTCCTTCCCGGGAGACTAAAGCAATCATCTGGTCTAAGGTGTACTTGCCGGAATAACAAAGCTTCACCAGTTCCAAGGCTGGCAGGCCGCCGGTCCTCTCCGGGGAAAAGGGCCCCTCATTTAAGGCGTTATTAACGTCAATCATCCTGCCCTTCCGGTGGGGGCTGACGGAAATGCCGCTGCCCAGGTGGGCTACCACCAGGTTCACATCAAAATAGCTGCTGCCCATCTCCTTGGCAACCCGGCGGGCTACCGCTTTCATGTTCAGGGCATGGGAAAGGCTCTTCCGGGGAAGATCAGGCAAACCGGAAAGCCGGGCGATATCATCCATTTCGTCAACCGCCACCGGATCTACCACAAAAGCCGGGATACCCAGGCGTTCCGCCAAGCAATACGCCATAATTCCTCCCAAGTTGGAAGCATGCTCCCCTTGAACGCCTAACCGCAGGTCCCGGAGCATTGCTTCATTGACCCGGTATGTACCTCCGGCAAGGGGTTTTAGGAGGCCGCCCCGGCCGACTACCGCGTCTAAATCCTCCAACCTGAAGCCTGCTTTAGCTATTGCGCCGGTAATAAGGTTGATCCGCAAATCCAACTGGTCAGTCACCCTGGCGAAGCCGGATAATTCATGGTAGGGATGCCGGACTGTTTCCTGCCAGACAGCTTCGTCTCCGGCAAAGATGCCATATTTAGTGGAAGTCGCCCCTGGATTAATAGCAAGGATGCTTTTTGTCCTACTCAATTTCAAACCTCCTACATATTTTTGCTGCAGCGGACATGGAAAAGGGAAGACCTGATGGCCTCCCTTCAACCGTTCTTTTTTTGGATCCCCGCACTAAGCGGGATTCCGTTCCGATTCCGGCTTGGCAACTTCGACCCTAGCTGGCTCAAGCCCTTTTTTTCGCTGTTTTTCCTTATACATAGCCGCATCTGCTTCTTGCAGCAGAAAATCATAATTATACCTGCCGCTGGCAAGTCCAATGCTGATTTCTACAGGAAAGGGAAATTTTTTGGATTCGTTTAAACGGGATAATGCCGACTTCAGCCGGTTTAACGCCACCATGGCCTCGTCCTGATCTGTTTCAGGGAAAGCGAGGACTATTTCATCTCCCCCAAACCGCCCGGGAATGTCAATCTGGCGCACGGTGTCCATAACCAGCTTCCCTACCTGGCGCAGCACTTCATCCCCTATCTGGTGCCCGTAAGTATCGTTAATGGCCTTTAAATTGTCCAGGTCCAACATTGCAACAGAAATGACATGGTGATACCTGGAGGCCCGCTCTTTCTCTTTCAGGAACAGGTTTTCAAAAAACTGCCGGTTATAAAGGCCGGTGAGGAAATCCCGCTGGCTCATTTCTTCAATTTTTTCTTTAGCTTCCTTAATTTGCTGGAAGTTTTGGGCATTATTTATGGCTACGGCCGCCTGGGCCGCAAATGCTTCCAGCATGGTGACAGCCTCCCGGGAAAAATCGTTAGCCTCTTGGCTGTAAGCCCCGATTACCCCGATTACCTGGCCCTGCAGCAAAATCGGCGCCGCTGCCAGGACCCGCAGTCCGGTAGCCTCCACCAGATGGGGGAACTTGGTCGTTGATTGAAGGTCCGGCACCACCACCGGCCGGCCGGTTGCCCAGACCTTACCCAGCCAGGGTTCTCCTTTTTTAAACCTGATCTGTTCAACAATCTCAGGCGGCATATTATACGCCTGACTCACAACAAGCTCACCCCCTGAGACCAACCCAACCAGGCAGGTTGGAACACCTAAGGCTTCGGCAGTCTTCTGCACCAGAATGCGGAGAATTACTTCCAGGTTTAGGGTTGAGTTCAGATCGGCAGTAAGCTCATACAAGAGCCTGGCCTGGCGTTCCTTTATCTCTAACCGGCGGTACAACCGCTGGTTTTCTAAAGTGATAGCCAGCTGCACCGCAATAGGTTCCAGGATGGTCAGATCATGTTCGGAATAAGCACCAGGAGATGAACTGTCCACAAACAGAATTCCAATCAAGTTCCCTTTAGAAAAAATGGGGACCCTGATGACCGAACGGATTCCTTCTTTTAAAAGCCACTTGTCTTCGGAAAATTCCTGGTTGACAGCCAGGTCCCGTTCAATGTGGGGCACCCGGTGGCGCATTATCCAGTCAAGGGAGGTGCCTTCCTTAAGGGGCAGGTATCCGGGAGTCTTGCCCGACCACTGGCCGGCCAGGGTCATAACCTCAACCATGGCGTTTCTGCCTTCTCCCTTAATCAGGGCCAAGCCGATCCGGTCTACGGGAATCAGCTTCTGCAATTCCCTGGAAAAGACCTCCCAGATTTGGTTCACATCCAGGGTAGAGCTGATCAGGTGGTTGATTTTCATCAAGGCGGTGGTAGTAGCGGAAAGACGGGCTAATTCCTGGTTCCAGCGCAGGATCTCCGCTTCCGCCCTCTTTTGCTCGGTAATATCCCGCACCAACGCCTGGATTACCGGTTGCCCCAGGTAATTGGTCAGGTTGGCGCTGACCTCGATAGTTATTAATGTACCGGAGGAATGCTTCACAACCGATTGGTAGGACAACCACCCTTCTTCCCGGATCTTTCCCATCCGTTGTTCCACCAGATGGCGGTCCGCGGCTGATATTTGCTTGACATTCATCTTTAACAGTTCTTCGCGGGAATAACCGCACAGTTCACAGGCCCGCCGGTTAACATCCAGAAAACGGCCTTCCAGGTCATAAACAAAAATGGCGTCGTAGGCGCCTTCAAACAACAGGCGGTAACGGTCCTCCGAAGCCTGAAGCCTTTCCTCCCAGCTATGAAGTTTTTCCAATCCCGCTTCCTGCACCCTTTTCACCCTTACCCATGGGTCTATACTCGGCAAGGGATAAAATTGCACTATCATAATGAAGCCGAGTATGAAAGCCGCTTGGAGGCCACGTTAAATCAGTGAATAATCAGCGGCCTCGCTCATTATAGCATTTATTTGGACAAGATTAAATATTTACCTAACCCGAAACCGGAGAACCATCCCACATGCAAAAGCTCACCCAGTTTAAGCAAGGTCAAAAAAGGCGCCAGATCGCCCCGGTAGGTAACCTGGCCCATCAAACCTCCCGACAAGTGGCTGCCCGTCGCTCTCCGGCTGGGCCGCCTAAGGTCAACCCATCGAGTATAGTCCGAAACGGCATAAACCTGCTGGGCTTTCCTGGCCAGACCCAGGAAGTTTTCCAGGCCTGCCTCTCCCTGGTGCAAACCTAATCCCCTAATACGGCGCAACAAGTTTCTGATTAATACGCTGAATTCGGCCCGCTCAGCCACCTGGTTGCCCTGGCGCAGCCGGGTAACTGTAATGTAATCAATGGCAATGACGCCGGTATCCAGACAACTCGCTGCCCGCTCTATTTCCGCGCCTGACAGGGATAATTCCTCACTGCAGGGTAGACCTCGTTCCGGCAGGGCAGCCAACCGGCAGTTATTGCTTAAAGGGTTAATTCCGACAACCCCCACCAAGCGAAAAGCCCCAATGGTTTTTTCCATTGTTGCTCCCATCTCCTGCAGGGAACTGATAAAGTGGGGCAAATACTTGAAGGTGTCCCCAATCAAGATTAGGCCAACAGCCAGGGTCTCCCCTGGTTGATAAGATGTCTTATTGCCAAAGGGCAGTTCCAACACAAAAGGTTCCGCTTTGCCTTGATGCACACCGGCATGAGAGCCCAAAAAAATACGGTAATAAGGGCATTCGGAAAAAACCGCACAGCGAGCGCACTCTCTGCGGTTTTGGTTACATACTACCCTGCGAAAGTTTTTGATAAACGCGCTTTGCAGGGCAGTGATTTTTGATGGGACCAGTTCCAGCCCGCGGGGTCCTGCTGCCAGCATGATCTTGTAGCAGGTAAACCTAACCGCCTCTAGCATCCCTTTCACCTGCGCATAAAGGGATAATTCGCCGTAATTATACAGATACCCAGCTTAAGTATAGTCCAGGTCCCAGCGATTGTCTATATGTTAATACATTTATGGCAATGATCCCAACAACTAGAAAGGCGTCAGCCCACGCAAGGATACCTCGCAAACAAAACACCCTCTGAATTGAGGATGCGCTGTCCAGGTCTTAACCTACATCTACCATAGCCGGCTCTACTAAGGTGAGACCGTGACGGAGAACCTTGATCTTTTCTGCCCGGGGATCCTCTGTACCCTGCAATTCCGCATTCTCTTGGCGAAGAATTGCAACATACTCAATAACCTCTCTGGTTAGCCGCTCCCCTGGACAAACCAAAGGGATACCCGGCGGGTAGACCATTATGCTCTCCGCGCTGATTTCCCCTTCCGCATCCCAAAGATCAATTACTGTGGTTTGACTGTAAAAGGCTTCTCTGGGCAAAATACACATTTCGGGAATAGGCGGCAAAGGCGGGCAATAACGCACCACATTCCGGCTGGAACGCTTGTTGGCCACATCCCTGAGGCAATTAACCAGGTAGCCCACCGTTTCTTCAGAGTCAGCAATTGTTAACAGGAAAATCACATTATAAAGGTCTGATAACTCCACCTGCAGCCCGTACTGGTGACGGAGGATACTCTCCATTTCATAGCCCGACATTCCCAAGCCCTGCACATTGACCGTCACCTTGGTGGGATCCAGGGCAACACAGCCTAATCCCAAGGCCCGGTCATCCAGCAGGTTTAACCCTTTAATGGCCTGAATTTGTTCCCTCGTCCATCCCGCAAGATTGATAGTACGTTGGACGAGTTCTTTCCCATTTAGGGCCATTTGCTTTCTGGCTACATCCAGGGAAGCCAGGAGCACATAAGAAGGACTGGTGGTTTGAGTAATATTCAAAACCGCTTTAACCCTCTGCGGACTGATCATCCCCTCCCGCAAGAGGAGGAAGGAACTTTGGGTCATGGATCCCGCCAGCTTATGGGTAGAAGAGGCCGCCAAATCGGCTCCGGCCTCCATAGCCGATAGAGGCAGTTCAGAGCTGAACCCAAAATGGGCGCCATGGGCTTCATCCACAATTACCGGCACCCGGCGGCTGTGAGCGATCTCCACAATAGCCTTTAGATCCGATGCCGCTCCGTAATAAGTTGGGTTGATCACAAAAACCCCTTTAGCATCCGGATGTTCCCTTAAAGCCCGTTCCACCTGCTCTGGTGTGATACCCACGGAAAAACCGAAATCCCTATTGATTTGCGGCTCTAAATAAACAGGGTTGGCACCGCTTAAAATCAGACCGCCCACTGCAGACTTATGAGCGTTGCGGGGCAAGATCAGCTTGTCGCCAGGCTGACACACAGCCATGATCATGGCCTGAATGCCACAGGTTGTTCCGTTAACAAGAAAGTAGGTATGGTCTGCCCCAAAGGTTTTGGCTGCCAGTTCTTGGGCCTTTTTAATCGCCCCTGTGGGGTTAATAATGTTGTCTAAATCGGGCATGCAAGTAAGATCCATGGCCAAAACATTGGAACCTACAAATTCCTTGAACTCTTGGAGGCCGCGGCCCTGTTTGTGCCCCGGTACATGAAAAGGAATGGTACCGGCATTGATGTATTTTTTAACGGCATCAAAAAGGGGGGTTTGTTCTTGTTCCATTCTGTCAAGCAATGAGCCCAGCCTCCCTTCAGCATCATTTTTGCAATGAAATTATTACACCACAAATGAATCTAAAATTCAAGATATTTCATTGACATCAAAATAAAAAATGCGGTGGAAAAAATTAGATTTTCCCTGCCCCCGGCAAGAGGTTTCGGGCCGCTGCCGCCATTACGTCCCACCAGGCCGGAGGGGTTTCCGGCAGGGGTTTTCGTAAGGCCGGAGCAAGGAAAAAAACTGCCAGGACCAGCAATATTACCAAAAACGCGGCTAAAAGAAGAAAACCAGGCCGCAGGATCCTGCCAATCAGCACAACTAACCACCTCCGGGTATAGACCTTCCCTGCACCGGAAGGAACTATACATCAGGACAGCAATTTGAGCAGGATATGGGCCATGGTTTTTGTTTACATAACTTTCTTCTTTAGCTCCTCTATACAAAGCGGAACACAATTGACACCAATATAATAAAAAGGAGGCAGCCAAGGCCGGTCCTGGCATTTGAGCTAAGGTTAAAACGGGCCAAGAGACGTAAAAACAGGGCTGTCGGGACTAAGCATGCCAGAATCATCAAGGCAACAATAACCGATTGCGGCATAATACCCCTCCTTTACCATCACCGGATCAAAATTATCTTTCCGGACACCTCAGCAAATTTAGGATTGAGCCAGGGCTATTCCGGCCTCAAAGGCCCGGTTGTTTGCTTCCAAGGTATGGGGTTTGACAACATGGGCCAAGGCCCGCAACCAAATGTCTTTGGAAATTGCCCCCCAACGCTGGGCCAGAATGCCCAACAGGACCATGTTTACCCCTTTTGTGTTCTGACAGCTCAGGGCAGTATCCAGGGCCCGTACAATAATAGCGTGAGACACGGATTCTTTAATCCTTTCCAGGATACCCTCGGGGTATTCCGCTGCACCGGTGATCACTGGCAGAGGGTCGATAGACTGGTTGTTTACAATCAAGAGGCCTTCCGCTTTCAAGTAGGGGAGCCAGCGCAAAGCTTCTAGCTTTTCAAAAGCCACCAGGGCATCAGCCGTTCCTTGGGGGATCACCGGAGAGAATACCTTTTCTCCAATGCGCACCTGGGTGACCACTCCTCCGCCCCGCTGGGCCATTCCGTGGATTTCGGAAACTTTAACATCCAATCCCGCCTGGAGGGCTACTTCTCCCAAGAGCTTGCCGGCTAGAACTGTCCCCTGCCCGCCCACTCCGGCCAAGAGGATATTCATCACTTTTGCGGCCAAACTAATCGACCCCCTTCATAATGGCCTTTTTGTTGCACATCTGGGAACAGAGGCCGCAGCCTGTGCAGAGGGCCACATCAATCATCGGAAACTGGCCTTTCCGGTAGACCACTCCGGGACAGCCTACCAGACGGCAGCGGCCGCACCGGTTGCATAAGCCTTGAACAACGGTATAAACCGGACCAGTATTCTTCAACATTAACACACAGGGCCTGCGGGCAATGACAACTGAAGGTTCCTCAGCAGCCAGTTCTTCCTGTAAGGCCTTTTCCACTGCCGCCATGTCATAAGCATCCACTTCCTGCACCCTGTTAACGCCTAACGCCCTGACCAGAGCCGGGATATCAACCCGGGCAGTCGGCTGGTTCTTGATGGTCATTCCAGTGCCAGGGTGCTGCTGGTGGCCGGTCATAGCAGTAATGTGGTTATCCACAATTAAGATAGTAGTGATCCCCTGGCTATAAACCACATCCATCAACCCAGTAACGCCAGAGTGCATGAAGGTGGAATCCCCAATCACAGCCACCATTCTCTTGGCAAACTCCCGTCCCCGGGCTTTTTCCATGCCCAAAGCGCCGCTGATGCTAGCTCCCATACAGATGCAGGTATCCATGGCTCCCAGGGGAGGCAGGGCTCCCAGGGTGTAGCACCCGATATCCCCGCTCACCACCAGGTCTAGTTTCTTTAAGACATAAAACACTCCCCGGTGGGGGCAGCCAGGACACATTACCGGCGGGCGGGTAGGCACAGGGGCAGCGGCAGGGGCTGTCGCAGCTGCTACTTCCTGATTTCCGCCCATTAGGCTTCCCAGTTTGGCCGCTACCAGTTCAGGACCGAATTCTCCGGTCAGGGGGAACAACTCCTTACCAAGGCAGGGGATGCCCCAGGCCTTAAGGTGTTCCTGGAAGAAGGGATCCAATTCTTCGACAATTACCAGTTGCTCTACTTCACTGGCGAATTGTCTGATTAATTTTTCTGGAAGGGGATAGGTCATGCCCAGTTTTAACACAGAAATTTGCGGAAAAGCTTCCCGCACATACTGGTAGCAGGTTCCCGCAGTAATTACCCCCAGTCGACTATCTTCCCGCAATTCTACTAAATTTTGGGGGAAAGTCTCCGCCAAAGAGGCCAGTTTAACCAGCCGCTCCTCCACCAGCAGGTGCCGGCCACGGGCATTGGCTGGAAGCATGACGTATTTCCCAGGATTTTTCACATAATCTTTTAAAGGGGCCTCGACCCGTTCGCCTAACTCCACCAAGGACTGGCCATGGGCTACCCTGGTAGTCAGCCTGAGCATCACCGGGGTGTCATACTCTTCACTAAGGGCAAAGGCCAGCTTCACAAAGTCTTTAGCCTCCTGGCTATCGCTGGGCTCCAAGACAGGGATTTTGGCAAATTTGGCATAGTTGCGGTTATCCTGTTCGTTCTGGGAGCTGTGCATCCCCGGGTCATCGGCGCTGACCAGAACCAGGCCTCCGTTAATTCCGGTATAGGTGAGGGTAAAGAGGGGATCTGCCGCTACGTTCACACCCACGTGCTTCATGGCTACCAGGGTCCGGGCTCCGGCAATGGCTGCTCCGCCACCCACCTCCAGGGCCACCTTTTCATTGGGAGACCACTCGGAATATACCTCAGGGTAGCGGGACATGTTTTCCAGGATCTCCGTGCTGGGGGTTCCCGGGTAGGCAGCCGCTACTGTCACCCCGGCTTCCCAGGCTCCCCGGGCCAGGGCCTCATTTCCGGTCATAATTACTTTCATGGTCTGCTCCTTTCTCCTCAAGCTATCAATTAAGATGGGATAAGAGCTAAAAGCAAAGCATATGAAACAAAGTATATTTGCCCAGCTTAATTGTAACACATATCACGAGGATCGTCAGCAGGTCATTATCCCTAACGGCTCTACCCCTAAAAACCTAAAAAAAAGGAGCAGGATTACTTTTCGAAAGGATTACCGGGCTTGGCGCAGGTCCAAAACCCGTTTTGCCTTTCCTTCCGAACGGCCCAGGGTACGGGGCTCAACAAGGCGAACTTTGGCATTTAATGATAATACGCTGGCGAGTTTCTGGCTAATCCGCCTTTCTAACTGCTCCAGCTCGCTGAAACGCCCTGTAAACCATCCTTCTATTACCTCTACCTTTACCTCCAGCTCATCCAAAAAACCCTTTCTGGTGACTACCAGCTGATAATGAGGGGCCACACCGTCCATCTCTACCAGGACACTTTCGATCTGAGAGGGAAATACATTGACTCCCCGAATCACCAGCATGTCATCGGTCCTGCCGGCCGGTTTTTTCATCCGGATCAAGGTTCTCCCGCAAGAGCAGGGGGTGGGGTCTAAGCTGGTTATATCTTTGGTACGGTAACGAATCACCGGCAAAGCCTGTTTGGTCAGACTGGTCAGCACCAGTTCCCCTTGTTCACCGTAAGGCAAGGTCTTGCCTGTTGCCGGGTCTATAATCTCAGCCAGGAAATGGTCCTCGTTGATATGCATCCCTTCCTGGAAATGGCACTCTCCAGAAACTCCGGGACCGATGACTTCGCTTAGCCCGTAATTATCTGTAGCCATAAAGTCCCAGCGTCGTTCCAGTTCCCGGCGCATCTCCTCGGTATGGCCCTCCCCACCAAACAATCCCAACCGCACCGGCAGCTTGGCGGTTTCCACTCCCATCTGGGCAGCTACTTCCGCCAGGTACATGGCATAGGAGGGTGTGCTGACCAAGACAGTTGTCCCAAAGTCCTGCATCAGCATAATCTGTTTCTCCGAGTTGCCCCCTGAAGCCGGGACTACTGTAGCTCCGACCATTTCTAATCCGTAATGGAGGCCAAAAGCTCCCGTAAAAAGCCCATAGCCGAAACAAATTTGGGCCACATCCCCCGCAGTTACCCCAGCCATCGTCACAATCCTGGCAATCAATTGGGACCAAGTTTCGATATCTTCCCGGGTATACCCGACCACCGTCGGCTTGCCGGTAGTGCCTGAGGAGGCATGGACCCGCACAACTTCTTTCAAGGGTACCGCAAACATGCCGTAAGGGTAGTTCTGGCGCAGGTGGTCCTTGACAGTAAAGGGAAGATACTCTAAATCTGCCAGAGTTCTAATTTTTTCCGGATTGATGCCGGCTTGATCAAGCAGCTGGCGGTAGAAAGGAACCCGCTGGTAGGCCCATTCTACTGTCTGTTTTAGTCTCTCTAACTGGACCGCTGCCATCTGGCTGCGAGGAAGGCACTCCACCTCCTTATCCCAGATCATTGGTTACCAACCCCTTTCCTGATTTCACTGTTGGAATGGGCTCCATCCTGCCAAAAACCTTGTTCAGGTGCTCTTGACTAAAGCCCCGGGTTAAACTTGAGACAATAGGGACCACCAAGAGAGGAAAGAGCATAGCAGCCGAGCCAATAGTGGGGATTACGCCGGCATCCATTTTGTAGTACCACGCCAATCCCAAAGAGGTGAAAAGGCCGGCAAGCATCCCGGCCCAGGCCCCTGCCCTGGTGGCTCCCGGCCAGAACAGTCCGTATAGATAAGGCCCTAAAAAAGCTCCGGCCACTGTCCCCCAGGACAGGGACATCAACACGAGGATGATGGTTGGCTTTAGAGCCAGGTATACGGAAAAGGCTATAAACACCAGGCACAGGATGCGCAGCAAGAGCATCACCCTTTTCTTCTCCATCTGGGGTGATAAGACCCCCTGCACCAGGTCGATTGCAATTGAGGAACTGCTGACTAAGACCAGGGAAGCCAATGTGGACATGGAGGCAGCCAAGACCAAAAGCAGGATCACGACACCGATTAGTTCAGGCAGAGCAATAGTGACAATATTGGGCATGATCATGTCCGGATTAGGCTTTCCATTCACTAGTGGCATTTGATTGTTGAAGAAAAGACGGCCGAAGGCGCCGGTAAAATAGGCGCCAAAGGTCATCAAGAGGGCAAAGATGGTGGAGACTGCCACGGCATGGGGGATTGCCTGCTCGTTTTTAATCGAATAGAACTTCTGCACCATCTGGGGTAATCCCCAAGGGCCCAGGCTGGTCAAGATCACCAGGGAAAGCAGGGGAAGCCACCCCGGCGGCCCAACCGGCTTGGTCAACTGGGGATTAATTGCCGCCAGTCGCTGAATACCTTCCCGCAGGCCTCCCACATGGGGATCGGTAATCACAAAGAAGACCAGGAAGATCACCCCGGCAATCATTACCAATCCCTGGACGAAGTCAGCCAAGGTAATGGCGAAGTAACCGCCCATAATCAGGTAAAGGGAAGTTAATCCAGCCATTCCGGCCAGGGCCCAGGCAAAGGGAATGCCGAAGGCAGCCTCAAAAAAGTGGCTAAGTCCCATGTAAACGGAAGCTGAATAGGGTACCAGGAAGATAAAAATAATCAGGGCCGCAACGATCTTCATGGCCCTGCTGTCGTAACGGGCCGCCAGGAATTCGGGCATGGTCATGGCATTAAGCCTGGAAGTCATCTCCCTTGTCCGCCTGGCTAAAACCATCCAGGCCAGAAAGGTGCCAATCAGGGTATTGCCCGCCACGATCCACAGGGAAGACAGGCCAAAGCCCCAACCCACCTTCCCTGCGTAACCAATAAATAATACGGCCGAAAAATAAGTCGTGCCGTACGCAAAGGCGGACACCCAGGGGCCGATGGACCTATTGCCCAAAAAAAAGTCGCTGACAGTCCGCGTCCTTTTCATGCTAAGGTAGCCAATGCCTACCATCAAACAGACATAAAGAATAACGCCAAATGCCTTCATGGGTACCTACCGTCCTTCCATCCTAAATTAAATATCTACTATAAAAACGGAAAAATTTATTCGCCGTTTATTCGCCGCATAAAGCCGGAATCCTGCGTTTGAAAATTATTTTTTATCACATATGGCTACCCGCTCTTAAGCCTACGCTTCTTTAAAGCGGCGGGAAATGCTCGGCAAAGGCTCGTCTGAACCACCGCAGGTTGCTGATGATGCGAGAAGCTCCTTCCGAAAGGGAGGGGTAGTTCACCGAAGAGGGCTTTTGTTATTAATAAGTCCCACTAACCTGACGGCGAGGAGATCTTTCCGATTTCGTCCGGGCTATACCCTAACCGGGATAGGATTTCTTCCGTGTGCTGGCCAAACCCGGGCGCAGGCGTTTTAATCCGCCCGGGAGTAGCCGAAAGCTTGATAAAAGGGCCGATATGGGACATCCCGGTCCCGGTTTCCTGCAGCATGCCCCGCTCTTTGACATGGACATCCCGCACTACCTCAGCCAGGTTGCGCACAGGGGTAACGCAGCAGTCCTTGTCAGCCAGGCATTCAACCCATTCCGATTGGGTTTTTTGCCGGAACATTTCTTGCAGCTCCAGGCGGGTTTGTTCCAGGACCGCAGCCTCGCCGTTAAAGGCCGGAATAAGGTCAGGCCGCTGCAAGGCATGACACAGGTTATGCCAAAACTTATGTTCCAAAGCGCCTACCGCCAAGAAGCGGCCGTCTTTGGTTTCATAGACGTAATACCAGGGGAACCTGCCGTTTAACCGCATTTCCCCGCGGGCAGGTACTTCCCCCGTGGCAAAGTAGTGGGCAAAATGGGGCACCAGCCAGGCTAAGACACCGTCAAACATGGAGATATCCACATACTGGCCCATCCCGGTTTGGTCACGGCTGCGCAGAGCTAGTAGTATGCCAATTATTAAGGGGAGAGCCCCGCCCCCGATGTCGGCGATCTGCACACCGGGCATGGCCGGAGGGCCGCCCCGCATGCCGGTCAGATCAAGGGCCCCCGCCATGGCAATGTAGTTTAAGTCATGTCCAGGCAGGCTGCGGTAGGGACCTTCCTGACCAAACCCACTCAAGGAAGCCAGAATAATACCTTGGTTGACCCCCCGTAACACCTGGTACCCGACGCCAAGCCGGTCCATCACCCCCGGGCGGAAGCTCTCCACCACAACATCCGCCTCTTTGACCAAGAGGAGGAAGGCCTCCCGCCCCAGGTCGCTTTTTAAGTTGACGCAAACACTCTTTTTGTTTCGGTTTAACTGGTTAAAGCTGGCTCCCTGACTCCCGCTTAAAGGCGGCAGGGCCCGGTAATAATCCCCTAAAATAGGGTCCTCCACCTTGATCACTTCCGCCCCAAAGTCAGCCAGGACCATCGTGGCAAAGGGGCCTGGCAAGAGGCGGGTTAAGTCTAAAACCCTGATTCCCTGTAAAGGACCCATTCTAATTCCCTCCTTGGAAGCCGCTGCTCTTTGTAAGACCCTCTACAGCCTCATACCCCGCTGCCAGGGCCTCCAGGTTGATGGTTTCTGTTCCCCTGGGGGCCGTGCCCTGGACCGCTGCAGCAAGGGAATCCCGGCTGACTACGTTGGTAACGGCGCCCATTACCCCTAAAGCCACTACATTGGCAGTCACCGGGTTACCCACTTTTTCCCGAGCAATGGCAGTTACAGGCACAGGAATAACTCTGACCTGGCGGTTGGTTTCCCTCTTTTGCACATAGTCCGGGTCGACAACTATAACCCCATTCTCCTTTACTTCAGGCAAATACTTGTCAAAGGCTTCCTGGGTTAAAGCCAACAGGAAGTCCGGCCGGGTGACCTCCAGGTAATCGATGGGCGATTGGGAGATAATCACTTCAGAGCGGCAAGCGCTGCCCCGGGCCTCCGGTCCATAAGAGCGGGTCTGCACTACGTTTTTCTCCTCATAAACACCGGCTGCCTCGGCCAAAATCAGCCCGGCCAGCATGATCCCCTGGCCGCCAAAACCGCTGAAGCGGCACTCAAAATAATCCGTCACGCCTTTTCCCTCCTTTGCTGGGCCATAGCGATCACCTGCTGGACCCTTTCGGTATACTCCGGGGTTTCCTTGTTGACATGAAGCTCCCCTGTTATGAATTTGCCGGCCAGTTCGATAGGGGCCATCTTGGCGGCATCTTTTACCGGAACGGCGTTTTGCGCCAGAGACTTCATCATCTCCACCGGCCCCCCCAGCTTGTTCATCCGGCCAAACTGGGTAGGACAAGTTGACATGGCTTCAACAACTGCAAAACCCCGGTGGCTGATCCCCCGGCTAATATAACTTATTAATTGCTGAACATGGTAGATGCTGCTTCTGGCTACATAAGTCGCCCCGCTGACCCGGGCCAATTCCGCTGTATCAAAGTTAGGCTCCACATTGCCATAGGGGGTTGTGGTAGTCTTGAAACCTCCCGGTGTGGTGGGGGCGTGCTGACCGCCGGTCATCCCGTAAGCCCCATTATTGAACACGAGCATAGTCAGGTCAATGTTGCGCCGGCAGGCATGGATAAAGTGATTGCCGCCGATAGATAGGCTGTCGCCGTCTCCGGCCAGCACAATAACCTTGAGGTTAGGGTTGCCAAGTTTGACACCGGTGGCAAAGGCTAGGGCCCTGCCATGGGTAGGCTGAAAACCGCACAGGTTCAAATAATTGCCCGCCCGTCCGGAACAACCGATACCGGAAATCACCGCAACTTGGGTCTGGTCAATGCCAAGCTGTTCCAAACCGCGCAGCATCGCCCCTACTACAATGCCATTGCCGCACCCGGCACACCAGATGTGGGGCAGCTTGCGCAAATACTTGCTGATGTCTAATGTCATGCTCCCACCTCCTGCAAAATGGCTGCCAGGATTTGCTCCGGAGTGATCAGCCGGGAGTCAATACGGTTTACTCCTACAACTCTGGCCCGCCCTTCTACTGTCTGCCGCACCTGTCCCTGGAGCTGGCCCAGGTTCAGTTCAGCTACGACGATGGATTTGAGCCGGGGCATATAGCTCAGCAGTTCCTCCTCCGGGAAAGGCCACATAGTTACCAACCTAAAGAGTCCAGCCCTAATCCCTTTGGCCCGGGCCAGTTTAACTGCTTTGACTGCCGACCTGGCCACAGAACCCATGGCGATAACAGCAACCTCCGCATCCTCCATTTCCCGGACATCCACCGTAACAATATCTTTTCGGTTTACATAAATCTTTTGGTGCAAGCGCCGAACCTGAAAATCAATCAGGGCGGGGTTGCCGGTACAGGGAAAGCCGGTTTCATCGTGGATGATGCCGGTAGTATACCAGATATACCCATCACCGAAGCTGGCCATTGGCGGGACCTCACCGCCTTTTGCCTCATAGGGCCGGTACCTGTCAGGGGGAACGGTAGGCTTTGGTCTATTCACAATCTCAAATTCCTCCGGCCCGGGCACCTTGATGTTCTCGCTCATATGGCCGATTACCGCATCCGACAGCAATATCACGGGAGTACGGTACTTTTCCGCCAGGTTAACTGCTCTGATGGTCAAGTCATAGGTTTCCCGCACCGAGTAAGGAGCCAGGACGATAATGGGATGGTCCCCGTGAGTGCCCCAGCGGGCCTGCATAATATCCCCCTGGGAGGGATGGGTGGCAATGCCGGAGCTGGGCCCTACCCGCTGCACGTCCACAATTACGCAGGGAATTTCAGCTTCAACGGCAAAACCCAGGTTCTCCTGCATCAGGGAAAAGCCAGGGCCGCTGGTGGCTGTCATGGCTTTCATCCCGCTGAAAGAAGCCCCAATGACAGCGCTTAAACTGGCGATTTCATCCTCCATCTGGATAAATACCCGCCCCTCTTCCGGCATTCGCCGGGCCAGGACCTCGGCAATTTCGCTGGCAGGGGTAATGGGATAACCGGCAAAAAACCTTACTCCTGCAGCGATTGCAGCTTCAGCGCAGGCATCATTTCCGGTCCAAACCCTAATCCGGTTGTCTTTAGCCATCCCGTATCGCTCCTCCTATTTTTCAGCTCCCCGTTGCGGATAACCCGCAATCTGATTCGTTATTTTATTCGCCATTTTCAAATGATTTCCTGTGCTCCTTCCCAGTTAGTTGATGACGACAATTGGATAATTTTATCCGATCATGACATCAGGGCAGGAATTTGTACGATTTCCCCCGAAATATGGCTGCAAGAACCGCAGCCTAATGATGATACCGGGGGGATTTAATTTATGCGATGGATTGGCAATCTCAGCATCTTCGGCAAGGTCTTTTTCTTGGCCTTGGTTCTGCTGGTGTTCCTAGCCGGGACAGGGATATACGCAGTAGTTATTATCAATGGAATTAGTCATTGGGCCGAGGGCATGTACCAGGACAGGGTGGTACCCATTGACCAGTGGGGTCAGATGAAGGCCCTGGTCATTCAAATTGCCTGGAACCTGACCGCCCACATCCAGACCGATGACCCCGCGGAAAAAGAACGGCTAGAAAAGGATATCTCCCAACGAGCAGCCGAATTTAACCGCATCTTTTCAGAATATAAACAGACCAAACTGGTCCCTGAAGAAGAAGCCTTGCTGGAAAAATTCGAGAATGAACTGCGGGAATACTGGGAAGCGCGGGAAGAGACCCTGAAGCTAAGCCGGAACGCCGCTGAAAACAAAATTAAACTGATGGCTTTTTTCAATTCCCGCACAGAATTAGCCAGACAGCGGGTTGTCAAGCTAACCGACGAAATGGTGGAACTGAACCGGCGCTTGGCGCAAGAAGTCCATGCAGAAAACCAAAGGATTGTTGCAGCCACGGTTATTAACCTCATGATAATCCTGATTGGCGCCATCGCCCTGGCCCTCTTGATGTCCTTTTTCCTTGGCCGGATGATGAGCCGTTCCTTAAAGACCCTGGAAGAAGCAGCCGGCAAGGTGGCCGAAGGAGACTTGAGCGTTAAGTGGGAAATTCGGAGCAAGGACGAAATCGGTTCCCTGTCAGCATCTTTAAGCAAGATGGTCCAGAACCTCCGCCTGGTTGTGCAGCGGGTCCATGAAGCCGCCACCAATGTCGCCGCTTCCGCCGAGGAACTTACTGCCAGCACCGAACAAAGCGCCCAGGTGGCCGCCCAGATCACCCAGGCTGCCCAGGAACTGGCCAGCGGGGCTGACCGGCAAAATGACAAGGTGCAGAGCACCTTGGCCACCATTGAGCAGGCGTCCGCAGCAACTGAACAGATCGCTGCCACCGCCCAGGAAGTGGCAGCATCAGCTCAGGACACCAGCCAGCGGGCTAAGGAAGGCAATAAAGCCATGGTCCAGGCAATGGAAGAAATGAGCCGGATTAACCACTCCACCACCGAAGTTGCCGGCACAATCAAAAAGCTGGGGAGCCGCTCCCAGGCCATTGGCCAGATCGTTGACGTGATCAGCAGCATTGCCGACCAGACAAATTTATTGGCCTTAAACGCTGCCATTGAGGCAGCCCGGGCCGGGGACCATGGCCGGGGGTTTGCGGTAGTGGCAGAAGAAGTACGGAAACTGGCCGAGCAGTCCAGCCAGGCAGCAGGGGAAATTGCCTCCCTGATCCGCCAGATCCAGGGGGAAACCGGCAAGGCAGTACAGGCCATGGACAACAACTCCCGCTTGGTGGAAGGGGGCAGTAAGGTTATTAGCGAAGGGGCGGCGGCCTTCCGGCAGATTGAGCAGGCCGTCGAAAACGTTGCTCAGCAGCTAGCAGAAGTATCCCGCTCAACGGAAGAGCTGGCCAAAGGCAGTGAGGAGATGGTCAATGCGATCAAGGTCATCGAGGAGGTTACCCAACAGGTGGCCGCAGCAAGCCAGGAGATGGCCTCAGGCACCGAGGAGCAGTCGGCCTCCATTGAAGAAGTGGCTGCCTCGGCTGACTCCCTGGCCCGCCTGGGACAGGAACTGCAGCAGGCTATTGCTGGATTTAAGCTATAAAGAGCAATCTTTTGGGCTGAACCTGAGGTTCAGCCTATTATAATGAGCGAGGCCACTGATTATTCATTGATCACAGATGGCTACCCGCTCTTAAGCCTACGCTTCTTTAAAGCGGCGGGATAAGAGCGGCTACGCCATTGCATTAACTGGCCCCCTATGGGATTAACCAGTTCTAAGCTCCGGTAAACCGGAGCCAAGAACTGGTCGAATCTAAGCACGAGCGGGGGAAACAATCCCCCGCGAAAAGCCAAGACCCAGTTGAACGTCTCGAAGTATTCTGAAATTCTGACTACTGCCCTGAAAATAGCTTGTCATATTTTTTCATCCCTCTGATGGTACCGCGATAAGCGGCGTGGGGGTCTGAATTCGGAATACCTGAATAGTAACAAACTGCAAATACTTTCCGGCTTTTTGGGGTTCAAGCTGAGAAAAGTCTTGCCGGCTGTCCACAAAACCTAGATAAAAAGATATTAGCGCAAAGGCCCGGGGGGGGTTCCGGGCCTCTGTTTGTCTCCGAATTGTTAACATATTCCTGCCTGTTTCAGCCATTCCTGCCCCCGGGCAATGGACCGGGCAACAGCTTCAGGGGCCGGGCCGCCAGGAAGGGAACGGCGGGCAACACAGGTTTCCACGGCAATGGCTTGATAGATGTCCTCGGCAATGGCGGGGGAAAACTGGCGGTATTCCTCCAAGGACAGCTCGGCTAAATCCTTACCTTCTTTAATACAATTAAGGACCAACTGCCCAACAATATGGTGGGCCTCCCGGAAGGGCACTCCTTTCTTAGCTAGGTAGTCGGCCACCTCGGTGGCATTGGTGAAACCCCGCTTGGCCCCCCGGTACATGACCTCAGGTTTTACCTGCAGGGTTTTCAGCATGGGAATGAAGATCATAAGACATTTTTTCACCGTATCCACTGCATCAAAGAGGGCTTCCTTATCTTCCTGCATGTCCTTGTTATAAGCCAGCGGCAAGGACTTCATCACTGTCAGGAGAGCCATCAGATCGCCGTATACCCGGCCGGTCTTGCCCCGCACCAGTTCGGCTACATCCGGGTTTTTCTTCTGGGGCATGATGGAACTGCCGGTGCTGTAGGCATCATCCATCTCCACAAAGCGGAATTCATCGCTGGACCACAAGACCAGTTCCTCGCAGAAGCGGGAGAGATGCATCATGATCATGGAGGCGGCAGCGGCAAACTCGATGGCAAAATCCCGGTCACTGACGGCGTCCAGGCTGTTTTCGCTGATAGCGGCAAAACCCAGCTCCCTGGCTACCATTTCCCGGTCCAGGGGGAAGGTTGTCCCGGCCAGGGCACCGGAACCAAGAGGCATCACATCGGTTCGCCGGTAGCAGTCCCGCAGGCGCTCCACGTCCCGCTTGAACATTTGGAAGTAAGCCATCAGGTAATGGGCGAGAGTGACCGGCTGGGCTTTTTGCAGATGGGTATAGCCAGGCATGATGGTTTCCAAGTGTTCCTTGGCTTGGTCCAACAAGGCCTGTAAAAGGTCCCGCAGGAGCCCGGCAATGGCCCTAATTTCTTCTTTCAGGTACATGCGGACATCCAGGGCTACCTGGTCATTGCGGCTCCTGGCGGTATGGAGTTTTTTCCCCACTTCCCCAATCCGCTGGGTCAGCAGGGTCTCTATGTTCATATGGATATCTTCCGCATCCTGGGAAAACTGGACTTCTCCCCTCTCGATATCCGCCAGGATGCTTTCCAGCCCGGCAATGATCTGTTCCGCGTCACTGGTTGAAATGATGCCAGTAGCCCCCAGCATCCGGGCATGAGCCTGGCTGCCCCGGATATCCTGCCGGTACAACCGGCAGTCAAAAGATATGGAAGAATGAAAATCGTCCATCAGGCTGTCAGTGGTTTTGGCAAATCTGCCGCCCCAGAGCTTCACTTGTTCCACCTCCATCGGAGTATACATTTTTTCTATGTGGAAGAGGGCTAATCACCAAGCCACTCCAGCCGGTATACCTCATTCCGGCGGTGCTCTAAAAGAGGCAGGCGGGCCCGCACCTCTGCAATCCTTTTTAAATCTATTTCCGCCAGCACCAGTTCCTCGCCCTCCCCGGCCTCAGCCAGGATATTTCCCCAAGGATCTGCTACCAGGGAATGGCCATAGGGAATAAAGGGAGCCTTTTGGTCTCTGGCCGGGGAAGCAACCGCGAAAAAGGTCTGGCAGTCCATCGCCCTGGATTTCAGCACCGTATGCCAGTGATCAGTACCGGTAATTACATTAAAGGCTGCCGGAACCGCCATAATTTGGGTCCCCCGCAGGGCCATGGTCAACCAAAGCTCGGGGAAACGCAGGTCGTAACAGATGCCGATACCCAGACGGCCCAATTCCGTATCAATCAGCCCCAGGCGGCTGCCGGCTGAAACGGTGTCCGATTCCCGCAAAACCACACCCCCCGGCAGATCCACATCAAAAAGGTGTATCTTGCGGTAGTGGCAGATCTGCTGCCCTCTTTTATCGAAGCTTAAACTGGTGTTATATACCTTGCTGCCATCGCTTTCGGGAAAAGATCCTCCGACAAGAACGATACCGCACTCCCTGGCCAGCTGGGAAAGGGCAGCGGAAACCGGTCCGGGAACCGGCTCAGCATTTCTAGCCATGTAGCGCCTGCTGATGGGCGTATTAAACATCTCCGGCAGGATCACCAGATGAGCACCTTGAGCGGCGGCCGTCCGCACCATCCCGGCGGCTTTTTCCAGGTTCTCATCCTTGTCCGGTGTGACATGAAGCTGGCAAAGGGCAACTAATATTTTTTCCATAACCAACCTCCTAAAGCGCATTACAGCAAAAAAGTCAGACAGGCAGACAATCTGTCATTTGATAAATCATAAAGGCGCCATTTCAATAAATGTCCCTGCGGCGGTCCTGATAGGGAGACACCTGGCCTTTTGCCCGGTTTTCTTTCAATAATCCTAGATCCAAGTCAGCGGATACCAGCATGGGGGAATTTGCCTTGCCCAGGGCAAGGATCCCGTTATCGGGGAAAGGGAAATCACAAGGAGCGAATAACCCGGCCTGGCTGTGTCCAAAATCTATTTGGGGCACATGAGGAAGGACGCCAATTATCCCGCTTAATACCACAAAAAGCTGGTTTTCAATCGCCCTGGCCTGGCAGCAGTTGCGCACCCGGTGGTAACCGGCCGCTCCATCGGTATAAGAAGGGCAAAGGATAACCTCAGCGCCCATATCGGCCACGATCCGGCCTGCCTCCGGGAACTCAATGTCATAACAGACCAGAACAGCAGCTTTACCTGCTGCCGTATCATAAACAGCAAAAGAGTCCCCTGGCGTTAGTCCCCAGACTTGGCGCTCCTCCGGCGTCATGTGGACCTTTTTTTGCATTTCAATAGTCCCATCGGGGAAAAAAAGAAAGGCAGCGTTGACATAACCCGCATCTTCTTTCAGGATGTGGGTTCCTCCGAGGATAGTCATCCCCGTATCCCTGCTCAACAGGGCAAACCTTTTGTGGTACTCTCCCGTAAATTCATGCAGATAGCGGTTGGCTCCAGCGTGTTCCATTGGCGGAGTCAGAGCCAACAGGTGGGCCGTCAGGTACTCAGGGAAAACCAGCAGTTGAACGCCCTTTTTTTGCGCTCTTTTTACAATATGACCTACTTTGTGCCAAAACTCCTCGGCAGATGTAAGGGGACCAATGTCGTATTGGACGGCGGCTACTATCGCCATGGCGTTCCTCCTGGCATTTTAAAGTTTGGGGTTCAGCCACTCCACCAAAACACCAGTGTTTAGGGACTCTGCATCCTCCAAATAACCCTCAATTATCTGAACGGGGTGCAGGTCCTGCTTCAACATGAAGGTAAGCACAGGGTCATGCAGCTCTCCTTTGACCACTAGGTTTACATAATCTTCTACTGCCATGCGGCTGGCATAGTGATGGAAGCCAGGAATCCTTGCGCCGGCCAAAAAGCGTTTCAAACCCAGGCGGGTTACCAGTTCCTTGCGGGCATCGTAAAGGGCTTTGGCTACCCCCTTGCCGCGGAACCGGGGGCTGACACAAATATCGATGCCGTAAAGGCTGTCTCCATCCGGCTGGTGGCTACCCTTGATATAACCGTTGTCAGACGCCTCTTCCCAGGTGTGGGGCTGGCCGTCGTACTTTATGATTAAAGAAGTCGCCGACCCTGCCATCCGGCCGTGCAATTCCGCCACCATTGCCCCCGCCGGAAAGGTTTCCAGGTGCGCGGCGATCTGTTCCCTTTTCCACCATAACTCAGGCGGAAAAGGAGGGGGAAAGGATTCCCGCTGCAGTTCAATTAAGCCCTCAAAGTCATCCATAGTATACTGGCGGACAACTATTGCCATGACAGCGCCTTCCTTTCTTGCTCGGATTCACTTTTGCTGAAAGCAAAAACAATATGTATATTTTACCCTCACAACCAGATTTTCCTGCGTACCGGTTAAAAAATTAGACAGGGCTAGAGAGGGAACACCCCGGATGGCAAATTCTTTAACTAGGAAAAATTAGAGGCTGCGTTCCCCGCAGCCTCTGATCTAAAAGGTTGAATTAAGCCTGAAGCCGCCCTATTTTTTCTGCATTAAGGCCCGGACTTTCAAGGGCAGACCAAATAAATTGATGAATCCTTCCGCGTCTTTCTGGTTATAGACTTTCTCGGCGCCAAAGGTAGCGAAATCCATGTTGTGCAGAGAATAGGGGGAGGTAGCGCCGGCCGGGGTGCAGTTTCCTTTATAAAGCTTCATCCGGACATTTCCGGTTACAGTCTGCTGGGTGCTGTTCACAAAGGCATCCAGGGCTTCCTTTAACGGTGTGTACCACAGGCCGTCATAGACCATCTGGGCGTACTTGATGGCCACCTCTTGCTTAAAGTGCTTGGTCTGGCGGTCCAGGGTCAGGGCTTCCAGTTCCCGGTGGGCTGCCATCAACAAGGTGCCGCCGGGGCACTCATACACCCCGCGGGACTTCATGCCCACCAAGCGGTTTTCCACCATATCCACGATCCCAACACCATTAGCTGCGGCTACCTGGTTTAGTTTTTCCAGCAGGGCAACCGGAGCCAGGTGTTCCCCATCCACGGCAACAGGGACTCCCTGCTCAAAGGTGATGTTTACATAAGTCGGGGTATCGGGAGCCTTTTCGGGCGGGGTAATAATCATGTACACATCCTCAGGGGCTTCTTTAGCCGGGTCTTCCAAATCTCCCCCTTCATGGCTTAAATGCCAGAGGTTCCGGTCCATGCTGTAAGGACGGGATTTGGTCACCGGCACAGGGATGCCCCGTTCGTTGGCATAATCGATAGCATCTTCCCGGGAGCGGATATGCCATTCCCGCCAAGGGGCGATAATTTTTAAGTGAGGGGCCAAGGCCTTAACCGTTAATTCGAACCTGACCTGGTCATTCCCCTTGCCGGTTGCGCCGTGGGACACCGCCACAGCCCCTTCCTGCAGGGCAATTTCCACCAGTTTTTTGGCAATCAGGGGTCTGGCAAAAGAGGTCCCCAGGAGGTATTTTTCCTCATACACAGCACCGGCCTTTAACACAGGATAAACAAAGTCCCGCACAAACTCGTCCTTCAAGTCTTCAATATAAATCTTGCTGGCGCCGGTCTTAATAGCCTTTTCCTCCAGGGGGGCCAGTTCCTCGCCCTGGCCTATATCGGCTGTGACAGCGATTACTTCATAGCCGTAATTTTCTTTCAGCCAGGGAATGATTACTGAGGTGTCCAGACCACCGGAGTATGCCAGTACTACTTTTGCCATTGCTTTTTTCTCCTTTCGATAGAGGAAATATTATGTTAACTAAACGCGAGCTCTATAGGTCCTACGAAAAACTTTTAAGGTCTCCAGGGCTCTTTCCAGGTATTCTTGCTTAACCAGCAAGTGGTCCCGGGAATAGGCGGAAATTGCGCCCACGGGAATGCCCTTACCGGCCAGTTCCCCCGAAATGGCCGCCAAAAACCCGACGACAGACCAATCTAAGGCTATGTCTAAGGTGATCAGCCTGAAACCATGCTGAACCCGGTAACTGCCAAATTTATTCATCACCCTCTCCCAGTCTTTTTCGGTAATGATTAATGTAGTTTCCACATCGTCAAGGAATAGTCCTACTAAGCCTTCAGCATTTCCCAATTTTTGCATAACTGCTGGCAGGGGTTCTTCCAAGAGACCAACCACCGCCACAGTATGCTCGTAGACCTTGATCCCGGTCTCGGCCAGTATTTTTGCCAACTGCTGCACCAGCCATCCCTCCCGGATAAAAATTAGGATTTAAATAGTCAGGGCCATGATGGCCTTCTGGGCATGCAGCCGGTTTTCGGCCTGGTCAAATACACAGGAATGACGGCCATCGATGACCTCGTCAGTGACTTCCAGACCCCGGTAAGCCGGCAGGCAGTGCATAAAAATACAGTCATCCTTAGCGGCTTTAAGCAAGTCAGCATTTACCTGGTATGGAGCAAAGATACGGGCCCGTTCCGCTTTTTCCGCTTCCTGTCCCATACTGGCCCAGACATCAGTATACACTACATCCGCCCCGGATACCGCATGTTCGGGGCTCACGGTAACCTCTATCGATCCTCCAGCTCCTCTGGCGATTTCCCAAGCAGATGCAACGATCTCCGCCTTTGGCTGGAATCCATGGGGTGAACCAATGGAAACATGCATACCCATTTTGGCGCCGCCGTACATGAGAGAATGCGCCATGTTGTTGCCGTCTCCCACGTAAGCCAGTTTAAGTCCCTTGAGATGGCCTTTCTTTTCCCTGATGGTTAAAAGGTCCGCCAAAACCTGACAGGGATGCAGGAGGTCAGTCAACCCATTTATTACCGGGATCGAGGCATATTCGGCCAAGTCCAAAACATCTTTGTGGGCAAAGGTCCTGATCATGATTCCATCCAAATAACGGGACAGGGTCCTAGCCGTGTCAGCAATGGTTTCTCCCCGGTTCAACTGCAGGTCGGCTCCTAGATAAAGGGCATGACCCCCGAGTTGGTACATACCCACTTCGAAGGATACTCTGGTTCTGGTGGAGGACTTGTGAAAAATCATGCCCAGGGTTTTCCCAGCCAAGAGGTGATGGGGCTGACCCTGTTTTTGCTTGGCCTTTAGTTCCTGAGCTAAGTCGAGAAGATGGTCGATTTCCTCAGGGGCATAGTCCTTTAAACTGATAAAGTCTCGGCCTTGAAAGTCTTTTTTTCTTGCTAAAGCATCCAACGGGCAATGCCCTCCTTAAGTTTCAATATTACTGACATTCTGTCTTCTGCCTCCTGACTCCTGGGTAGTTACTTACTGACATTACTATGTGGCAATATTGTTGATCCACAGGGTTTTCCTATTCCTTGAGCTGCCTTCTGCCAGGTATTCCTGCAGGGATTTTGTATCCAGATCAGTCCCCAGGCGAGCTGACCGCAGGGCCTGAGCCAGAGCAGCAGCAGTATCAAGGGAGGTTAGACAAGGCACCCGGTATTCAATAGCCGCCCGCCGCAGGCGGAAACCCTGGCGCTCTGGCTTTTTTCCACGGGTAGGGGTGTTGATCACCAGGGCAATAGCCCCTCCCCTGATTGATTCTACCAGAGCTGCCAAACCGTCTTCTGTCAAAGACACCCTTCTGGCCGGAATCCCAGCCTGGCGGAGAATATTGAAAGTTTCCCCGGTGGCAATCACTTCAAAGCCCAAGTCGAGGTACTGCAGGACCAGAGGTACTGCCTCCTGGCGGTCCTTTTCTGCCAAGGATACCAAGACCATTCCTTTAGCTGGTAGGTTTAACCCGGATGCCCCCAGGGCTTTATGTAAGGCCCCGCTAAAAGACTTGTCAATTCCCATTACTTCCCCGGTGGATTTCATTTCCGGGCCTAGAGAAATTTCCACTTGGGACAGTTTTTCAAAGGAAAAAACCGGCGCTTTAACGGCAACATACTCCGTAGCGGGACATAGGCCCGTTCCAAAACCAAGTTCTTTCAGGGTCTTACCCAGCATGATCCAGGTTGCCAGCTTAACCATGGGGATGCCGGTAACTTTGCTTAATACCGGCACGGTCCGGGAAGCCCTGGGGTTAGCTTCCAAAACATATACCCGGCCCTTTTCAACGGCAAATTGAATATTAAGCAATCCCTTGACTTCCAGAGCCCGGGCGATGCGCTGAGTATAATCCACAATTTGATTGATCTCAGGGCCGGTCAGGGTCTGGGGAGGATAAACAGCCAAGCTGTCGCCGGAATGCACCCCGGCTCTCTCAATATGTTCCATAATTCCAGGGATCAGAGTATCGCTCCCATCGCTGATGGCATCCACCTCTACCTCCTTACCGCAAATATACCGGTCTAAGAGGACGGGGTGCTTTGGGGAAACCTGGACAGCGGCCTGCAGGTAAGCCATCAGGTCTTCCAAGTTATGGACCACTTCCATCGCCCGCCCACCAATAACATAAGAGGGACGAACCAAGAGCGGGAACCCAAGCTCTGTGGCAGCAGCCAACGCTTCTTCCTGGTTTACAGCGGAACGGCCTTCTGACTGAGGGATGCCCATACTGCGCAGCAGAGCCTCGAACTTCTGCCGATCTTCCGCCACATCGATAGACTTTACCGGGGTGCCTAAAACCTTTACACCCTCTTCGGCCAGGGGACCGGCCAGGTTAATGGCAGTCTGACCCCCAAATTGAAGGATTACCCCCTCGGGCTTTTCCAGGTCAATGATATTCAAGACATCCTCCAAGACCAGGGGTTCAAAATAAAGCTTATCGGATGTGTCAAAATCGGTGCTTACGGTTTCAGGATTATTATTCACAATAATGGACTCAATTCCGGCTTCCCGTAAGGCCCACACCGAATGCACCGAGCAGTAGTCAAATTCAATCCCTTGCCCAATCCTGATGGGCCCGGAACCCACTACCAATACTTTTGGCAAGGAACCAGGGCAGGACTCATTTTCATCCTCATAAGCGGAATAGTAATAAGGGGTTTGGGCGGCAAATTCTGCCGCACAGGTATCCACCAGTTTGTAAACCGGAGCAATACCTTCAGCTTTACGCCTTTCCCGCACCTCCTTGGCCTTTATTCCCGCCAGCTTGGCGATCTGATAGTCAGAAAAGCCGCTTGACTTGGCCTCTCTTAGGAGACCCCCAGTTAGGGTTCCGTTGGCTATCCTTGTCTCCAAGAGGACCAGGTCTTTAACTTTTTCCAAGAACCAAGGATCAATGCCAGACAGGCTGTAAATTTCCTCTACAGTCCAATCCCGCCGGAAAGCCTCAGACAGGGCGAAAAGTCTTTCATCATCAGGATAGCGGATTTTATCTTCAATTTCCATATCAGACCACAGGTGAGAGTGGGGGAGACGCAAACCATAGATGCCCATTTCCAGGGAGCGCAGCCCTTTCAACAAGGCAGCTGCAAAATTGCGTTCAATCGCCATTACTTCACCCGTAGCCTTCATTTGGGTACCCAGTTTTCTATCAGCCGTGCTAAACTTATCAAAGGGCCAGCGGGGTATTTTCAGCACCACATAATCAATAGTCGGTTCAAAGCAGGCTGTTGTTTTCCCCGTTACCGGATTCACTATTTGATCAAGAGTCAGTCCAATGCCTATTTTGGCAGCCATTTTGGCAATAGGGTAACCTGTTGCCTTGGAAGCAAGGGCGCTAGAACGGCTAACCCTGGGGTTTACTTCAATGACATAGTACTGCATGCTGGATGGGCTCATAGCAAACTGGATATTGCAGCCGCCTTCTACTTGCAATGCCCGGATAATTTTAAGGGCCGCGCTGCGCAGCATCTGGAATTCGGGTTCAGATAGGGTCTGGGCCGGCGCCACTACAATGCTGTCCCCTGTATGGATGCCCACCGGGTCAAAATTCTCCATACTGCAGATAGCAATACAATTGTCGGCTGCGTCCCGCATCACCTCAAACTCAATTTCCTTCCAGCCGGCCACACTAAGTTCAATCAAAACCTGACCAATTAGGCTCGCTCGCAGCCCCCGGCTGACAATCTCCCGCAATTGCTGGGGCGTGTGGGCAATGCCGCCGCCTGTTCCGCCAAGAGTGTAGGCTGGCCGCACAATCACCGGAAAACCTACCTGGGCAACGAATTCTAGAGCGGCAGTCAATTCGCTGACAATGGCGCTGGCAGGAACCGGCTCCCCAATTTCCAGCATGGTTTTTTTGAATAGATCCCGATCCTCTGCCCGCTTAATCGCTTCAACCGGGGTACCCAGGAGTCTGACATTATATGCATCCAGGATACCAGCTTCAGCCAGTTTTACCGCCAGGTTAAGGCCTGTCTGACCACCCAAGCTGGGCAGCAAACCATCCGGACGCTCTTTTTGAATGATCCGGGTGAGAATTTCCGTATCCAGGGGTTCAATGTAAACCTGATCTGCCATGTCGGCATCTGTCATGATGGTGGCAGGGTTGGAATTTACCAGGACAACCTGAAGTCCTTCTTCTTTAAGGGCTTTGCAGGCCTGGGTGCCAGCATAGTCAAATTCGGCGGCCTGACCGATCACGATGGGACCGGAACCTATCACCATGACCTTCCTGATATCTTTAAGCCTTTTCGCGGCTTCTTCCATACGCTACCCCTCCTTTCACCCGGAATATAGTTTACATAATCGAGCAGACAAACTCCCTCAGGATATGGCTGGAATCCTCCGGGCCGGGTCCGGCTTCGGGATGAAACTGCACGCTCCGGATCGGCAGGCCCAAGTGTCTCAGACCTTCCACAGTACCGTCATTTAAATTGCGATGGGAAACGGCGAAGCAGGACGGCAGGGCTTCTTCCCTAACAGCATAGCCGTGGTTTTGGGATGTTATGTAAACTCTGCCTGTTGCCAGATCTTTCACCGGGTGGTTTACTCCCCGGTGGCCAAACTTCAATTTATAAGTATCCCCGCCTAAAGCCAGGGCCAGCGCCTGGTGCCCCAGGCAGACCCCGAAAAGGGGTACTTTGCCAGCCAGGGCTGCTACAGTTTTGATAGTTTGAGGCACGTCTTTGGGATCTCCTGGCCCGTTGGAAATCAATACCCCTTGTGGGCTTAGGGCCAAAACCTCCCCTGCCTGGGCTTTTGCCGGCAGAACAAAACATTCGCAATTCATTTTCGTAAGGATATCCAAAAACCTTTTCTTCATTCCCAGGTCCAGTATGGCGACCCGGGGCCCAGAACCCGGAACATGATAAACCTGAGGGGTTGTAACGGAAGAGACCAGGTTCATTTCACGACTAGGTCCTTCCTTCCAATATTCAGCCAGTTGGGCCGGGTTATTAACATCCTCCTGCTCGGTGGAAATAATGCCTCCCATGGTTCCCCTGATCCTTAAATGGCGGGTTAAGGCACGGGTGTCAACACCTGCTATGGCAATTACCTGGTTCCTTACCAGGTAATCAGCCAGCGTCTCTGTAGATCGCCAGTTGGATGGCCTTGGGCAAAAATCCCGCACTACCAGTCCCCTGATATAAGGCTTTGCTGACTGGCTGTCTTCTGGGTTAACCCCGTAATTCCCAATCAAGGGATAGGTCATAGTCAATATTTGCCCGGCAAAAGACGGATCGGTTATTGCCTCTAAGTAACCGGTCATCCCGGTGCTAAAGACTACTTCTCCCCTCTTCCGGCCGGAAAATCCGAAACTCCGCCCTTTAAAAACGGTTCCGTCCTCCAACCACAGCACAGCTGACACCGGTTCTTTCCCTCCCATTACTTTTTCCTCCATTCCCCGGGCGCACAAGTCCCCTCTCTTCCAGATGTGCCGCCTTAAATGCCGCTTGGGGCTGAACTAAACCGTCTGAAGGGCATCTGTTAATAGAGCCACTGCCTGATCTATTTCCTCCCTGGTTACATTGAGGGGCGGGAGCAACCGGAGTACCTGGGGACCCGCACTGCTGAGCAAGAGCCCCTTTTCGTGGCACCTGGCGATAATTGGAGCTACTTCCCTGTCCAATTCTATTCCCAACAGGAGCCCCAGCCCGCGGATTTCTTTTATTCCCTGAACGGCTGACTGGATTTCTGCCAGTTTTTCCTTCAGGTACTGGCCTGCCTCCTCTGCCCTTTCAGCTAAACCCTCCTCCAGAATGGTTGACAAGGCCGCCACTCCGGCAGCGCAGGCCAGCGGATTTCCTCCAAAGGTGGAAGCATGGTCACCCGGCTGGAAAGCGGCTGCAACTGATTCTGTCGCCAAGAGGGCCCCAATAGGAACGCCACCGCCGAGGGCCTTTGCCAAAGTAAGGATGTCGGGAACGATACGAAAGTGCTGGTAAGCGAACAGTTTCCCTGTCCGGCCCAATCCGCACTGAACCTCGTCAAAGATCAACAAGAGACCTTTGCTCCGGCAAATGTCGGCCACCCCTGCCAGGTATTCCTGCTGGGCAGAATAGACACCGCCTTCTCCCTGAACTGGTTCCAGCATCACACCGCAGGTATGGGGGCCGATGGCTTCCGCCAGGGCATCCAGGTCATTAAAAGGCACGTAACGAAAGCCTTCCGGCAAGGGGGCATAGCCTTTATGGAATTTATCCTGGCCGGTAGCGGTAAGAGTGGCCAAGGTACGTCCGTGGAAGGACTTCTGCATGGTGATGATCTCGTATTTGTTTTCACCCAGGTGTTTCTTGGCATACTTCCTGGCTAGTTTAATCGCTCCTTCGTTAGCCTCAGCGCCGCTGTTGGCGAAAAAGACCTTATCCATGTCGGAATTCTCTACCAGGATCTGGGCTAGTTGTACCTGGGGTTCAATCCAGTACAGGTTGGAGCAATGAAGCATGGTCTCCGCCTGGCTGGCAATTGCCGCAGCAACTTTGGGGTGGCAGTGACCCAAGGAGTTAACCGCCAACCCGCCAACAAAGTCCAGGTATTCTTTACCATCAGCATCCCAGACCGTGGCCCCCTTGCCCTTCACCAGGGCTAGGGGAAACCTGCCGTAGGTGTTCATGACATATTTTTTGCCTTTTTCCATGATCTCTTGGGTAGTTGCCACTTTTTGCTACCTCCTGTCCAGCACAAATTGAATTTTTGTGACCAAAATTGTGCAGATCCTTCGGATTGTGCCCTGTAATTTACCTTCAATCAGCCTAATTAACTACCATGGTGCCAATGCCTTTGTCGGTAAAAACCTCTAACAGGATAGAATGGGGCTGGCGCCCGTCAATGATATGGGTAGTTTTCACACCTGCCGCAAGGGCCTTGACGCAGCATTCCACTTTGGGGATCATTCCACCCCTCAAGACCCCTGAGCTAATCAACTCTGGCACCTGTGCTGCCTGGAGGCAAGAGATTAGGGTGGACGGATCCCGAAAATCGGCAAAGATCCCTTCTACATCAGTCAGGAGCACCAGCTTATCGGCCTGCAGGGATGCCGCAACAGCTCCCGCAACATAGTCGGCGTTAATGTTATAGCTGAAACCGTCTAACCCCATGGCCACCGGAGCGATTACCGGGATATATCCTCTTTCCATAACTGTTGCAAGGATGCCCGGATTAACCTGGCTGACTTCTCCCACAAAACCCAAATCTACTTCCACCGTTTGGCCCTCATGGTTTTTTGTTAGAGCCTTTTGCCTGACAGCCTGCAAGAGACCGCCATCCTTGCCTGAAAGGCCGATGGCCTTGCCGCCTAACTGCTGGATTAACCCAACAATCTCCTTATTGACCTTTCCTACCAAGACCATCTCCACCACTTCCATGGTGACACTATCGGTTACCCGGAGGCCGTTAACGAAGGAGGATTTTATGTCCAACCGGTCGAGCATATCAGTAATCTCCGGCCCCCCGCCATGCACTAGCACCGGATGCATGCCCACCAGTTTCATTAGAATAACATCATTCATCACTGCCTGTTTCAGTTCCTGGTTAATCATGGCATGGCCGCCGTACTTGATCACAATAGTTTTCCCATAGAATTTCTTTATGTAGGGTAAGGCCTCAACCAGAATAGCCGCTTTATCCCGGGCTGAAATCACCAAAGTTTTCCCTCTCCCTTCCGCTAGTTCCTTAGGTGCGGTAGTCAGCGTTAATTTTTACATAATCATAGGAGAAATCACAGGACCATACCGTAGCCTCTCCCTGGCCCTGGTGCAGGTCAACTGTGATGATAACCTCTCTTTGTTCCAGGATCTTCCTGGCTTTAACCTCATCGAAGGGAATCCCGGCCCCGTTTTTCGCCATCTGCTCGGTACCGGCAAGGCTGGAGATAGAAATATCTACCGTCAGAGGATCAAAATCTGCTCCCGAATAGCCAACTGCCGCCAAGATCCTGCCCCAGTTGGCATCACAGCCGAAAAGGGCAGTCTTAACCAAATTGGAACAGGCCACTGCCTTTGCCGCAAGTTTAGCATCAGCTTCGGTCCTGGCTCCCCGCACCCGTACCTCTACCAGTTTGGTGGCCCCCTCTCCGTCCTGGGCAATCATCCTGGTTAGACCAGCACAGACATGGTACAGGGCTGATTTGAACAGGTCGTAGTCTGGCCCTTCTTTCTCAATAACCGGGTTATTGGCTGCCCCGTTGGCCATAATAACTACCATATCATTTGTGGATGTATCTCCGTCTACTGTCAGCATATTAAAGGTTTTCTCGGTTACTTCAACTAAGGCCTGATGCAGAGACTGACCGGTGATGGCCGCATCGGTAGTGATGAACCCCAGCATGGTAGCCATGTTGGGATGGATCATCCCGGAGCCCTTAGCCGCGGCGCCGATGGTGACTTGCTGCCCTCCCAGTTCAATAGAGACCGCCAATTCCTTTTTGTAAGTGTCTGTTGTCATAATAGCCCTGGCCACCTGTTCGCCCCCATCGGCCGCCAGTTCTTGCACAGCCTGCCGGATGCCAGCCTCCACCCTGGCGAAGGGAAGGACTACTCCAATGACCCCGGTAGAGGCCACTGCCACTTCAGTTTCCTTAATACCCAAGAGTTCAGCGGTCAAGTCGGCCATCCGGCGGGCATCTTCATAACCCTGCTGCCCTGTACAGGCATTGGCATTTCCGCTGTTGACCACTACTGCCCTGAGGGGCCCAAAGCCTTGAGGCAGGTTCGCCTTGGTAACCCCAATGGGGGCTGCCTGAACCTTATTGACGGTGTAGACAGCTGCGCCCACCGCCGGTCGAGTCGAAAAGATTACCGCAACATCCCGCTTGCCGGGTTTTTTAACCGCCGCTTCTACTCCTGCGGCCAGAAAGCCTTGGGGCGCTGTCACCCCGCCGCCTGCAATTTCGTTAATCTTTGCATTAAACGTCCCGCTAGGCACAGATAATAACCTCCTGTCCAGGGATTATTTCACTAACAATTGGCCCAATCTTACAGGTACATCCCGCAAAAATCCAAACCGGTGGTCTCCGGCAAACCTAACAATAGGTTCATGTTTTGCACCCCTTGACCTGCCGCTCCTTTAACCAGGTTGTCAATTACAGCGGCAATCACCAACCGGTTCGTGCGCCTGTCTACGGTAAGATTCAAATGGCAGTGGTTCGAGCCGGAGACCGATTTGGTTCTTGGCCACTGGCCGTCCGGCAAGAGATGAACAAAGGGTTCACCTCTATAATGGGATTGATAAATGTCCCTGACCTCTTCGGTAGTCACGGTTTTATTCAAGTTGGCATAAACGGTGCTTAAAATACCTCTGGTCATAGGGATTAAGTGGGGAGTAAAGGAAACCGCCACTTCTTGCCCGGCCAGTTGGCTGAGAGCCTGTTCAATTTCGGGCATATGGCGATGGCGAGCAACATTATAGGGCTGGACACTTTCATTCACCTCGGAAAAGAGGCTGCCAATGGTTGCACTGCGGCCGGCGCCGGAGATACCGGATTTAGAATCAATCACAATGGAATCAAGCCTGATGATACCAGCGGCAAGAGCTGGTGCCAAGGCCAATATAGCGCTGGTGGGGTAACACCCCGGGTTGGCAATCAAGCTGGCATGGCGAATTTGATGGCGGTTTATTTCTGGCAAACCGTAAACAGTCTCCCTTAAAAGCTCCGGGGCCTGGTGTTCGTGTCCGTACCACTGCTGGTAGGTTACCGCCTGGTTAAACCGGAAGTCTGCGCCTAAATCCACCATTTTCTTGCCCTGTCTATGGATCTCCAGGGCAACCGGCGCCGCATGGCCATGAGGCAATGCCACAAAAATAACATCACACCTGGAGACGACATCGGCTATTTCCGGCGCCTCACAGACAGTTACGACATAGCCCACCAGACTTGGATAAACGTCTGCCACTGACTTTCCCTCATAACTCTGGGACGTCAAGGCCTCCAGTTTTATATCCGGATGCCGGCTGAGGATTCTGACTAATTCCAGGCCCGTGTAGCCGGTAGAACCAATTATACCGACTTTATACAAGAGGATTCCTCCTTGGACATGAATTTAATCCATAACAAACTAAATAGCATTGCCTTTCAATGTAATAAGTATACATTCGACTGTATAAAGATGCAATAGGTTTTATTTTTTTCTCCTTGGACAGAATAACAAAAAAACCCGGGAGGCGAATTAGGTGCCAGAACGAATCTGTGACGGAACTTGTGTTCACCAGCGGGAAGGCCGGTGCCAGCTGGATCAAGACAACCTCTTCGGATTTCAGTCCTGTCCTTTAACCAGATGCAGCAACTACCATTCTAAGAAAAATCACCGGCCGCAAGACTCAATGCTGCCTTGAGGTTGCGATCCATACCCGGATCAGCTTCCGGCTGCGGAATCAATCCCCCTTGGCCCTTTACTGAAATAAAACCATCTGGTAACCGCAGCGGCGGCAGGTTCTTCCCTCCAAACCGGCCAGGACAACCCGGTAGCCTTGCCGGTCAATCAGCTTGGCCTTGCAGCTGGGGCAATAGGTGTTCCTGGCCCCCGGCAGATGGGTATTCCCTAAATAAACATAGTTAAGTTTTTCCAAGGCCAGATCCCTGGCCATTTCCATGACCTTCAGGGGAGTAGGGTCTGCTGTCATCTGGTAGTTGGGGAAATAGCGGGATAAATGCAAGGGAACATCCGGCCCCAGGTTATCCGCAATCCAGCCCGTTAACCCCCTGATATCTTCTTTCCGGTCATTGAGCCCAGGGACTATCAGGGTGGTTATTTCTACGTGACAGCCTCCTTGGGAAGCTGTCTTGGCAGTATTTAATACGGTTTTCAAGGAGCCCCCCAGGTGTTTTTTATAAAACTGGGCTGCAAATCCTTTAATGTCAATATTCATGGCATCAATGTTCTCCAACAGCTCTATTAACGGGGCTGGTTGAATCATCCCATTGGTCACCAACACGTTTTTCAAGCCCTTGGCCGCCGCCAGGACTGCAGTGTCCTTTACGAATTCATACCATACCAGTGGTTCTGAATAGGTATAGGCAATCCCCACACAGGATCCGTCTTCCTGAGCAGCTTGAGCCGCGGACACCAGGTATTCCGCTGTGATTTTTCTTCCAGGGGGGGTTCCGTGGGCAATTGACCAGTTCTGGCAAAAAGGGCAACGCAAATTACACCCAAAAGTCCCTACTGAAAGGATCTCCTTACCGGGAAAGAAGTGATAAAGGGGCTTTTTTTCAATTGGGTCCATTGCAATTGCCGTTACCAGACCATAGTTAGCAGTTAACAGGCTGCCGTCCAAATTGGTCCTCACCCGGCACTTCCCTGTTTCTCCTGTTCCAAGACGGCAGGCGTGGGGGCATAAAAGACATTTTACATGGCTGCCTTCAGTTTTTTCAAAGTATCTGGCTTTCTGCACTAGGTTCCCTCCTGTGCCCCGTGGGCTTTAGCAGTGACGGACTACCTTAAACCTTTCCAGTTCACATTTTTCGTGGGCCCGGATCCCGGCCTTCTGCTTGGCGATCTCCACCTGTTTTTCGGCTGTGTCTACTCCTTCAAGGTCGGGCAAAAGCAACCCCGTCCTGCGCCCGCATCTGACAATTATGCCATAGACCCTGGGATCCAATTGGGCCAAGCTATCTGCCGGCTCAGGCGGCTCCAGCACATCTACCGAGTAGGTTATCTCGGCTAACTCAGTCTCCTCCACTGGATTAAACCTTGGATCCCGGCTGCCGGCTTCCAGGGCGTTGTGAATAGTCTCTTCCGCCACATTATTACGGGTCGGTTCCACTGTACCGATGCATCCTCTTAGCTGCCCGTGCTTTTTCAGGGAAACAAATACCCCTTTAGGCACCCTGAACTCCGGCGGTACATCAGCTGGCACAGAGATGATCCTGCCGTGTCTCAGGTATGTTTCCAAGGCCTCCCTGGCCAGCCTTACCAAAAAGGATTCCTTTCTTCTCACTTCAGCTAGTCTCTTCCTTCGCTCGTCAAAAAGACGCTGTTCCAGGCGACGCCCTTCTTCTGCCTGTCCCGGTGTAATAGCAGCTGTCAGGTAACCCACGCCAAAAGGCCCTTCGTAACCCAAGATCTGAACTTCTGCTGCCCTCCCATCCAGTACCCCCAGCATGATAATCAGGGAAGGCAACCCACACTGGGCAGCCTTTTCCACCAATTCAGGAGACAGGCTCACCAAACCCTCCACATCTAAGGACCGGACCAAGGCAACGACCTCCTGGTCAAACCTTTCTCCTGCAGGGGAATACCCAGCCGGGGCCCCGGGCTTCAGGCAGTGGGAAAGGTCGCCGCTGGCTAAGACAGCTACCTTGAAGGAGGATCTGGCAATGGCTTCTTTTAGTGCCACGCCGAAAGAATACAGGTCTTCTGCCGGCAGCATGCCGATGGTTAGCGGTATTACCGGCCCCTGCCACCCAGCTTTTTGCATGAAATACAGGGGTACAAGACAGCCATGGTCCAGCCTTTCGGAAACTCCATAAGTCCGGCTGAAATCTTTGTTGACCTGGGCTACCTGAATTCCCCGCTGCCGGCTTTCTTTCACCATCAAATCCACCAGGTCTAAGCAGTTCTTGTATTCCTGCCGGACTTGCGGCGCCCCGAAGGCTGCCAGGCTGCCGCTGACCACCGGCATGGTGTTGAATGCCACAGCATCACTGAACACAGGACCATGGGGGGTTATACACAATAACACCTCAGGCTGGACAGCCACCGCCTGTTTTGCTGCCTCTTGCACCGCCCGGACTGTCGCGCTAGCCTTAAGAGCCTCAGAACCTCCGACTTCAGGCACAATGATTGGGGGGTGGGGCAAAAATCCGGCCCATATTACTTCACCCATGTCATGCCTCCTTTCCGGGAAACTCTTCGGTGTTATTCCCTTGTTTAGTTTTCTATACTTATTTTAACGCCCAGATTAATAATCGTATACACCCAATCAAGAAAGGCTTGCTATCTCCTCCGGAATTTCCTATCACATAGAAAAAATAGTATACAGGTTCTAAAACCGTTAATGGCAATTAATACAGGTTAAACCGGGCAAGAAAGAAGAACGAAATCGCTTCGCGATGGCTTTAAGGGTCCACTAATAAAAGAATTAAATAAAAAAAGAAAAAGCATGCGCCTTTTGTGGTATTGTTTAATCGACTAAATAAAACAAACCAAAGGAGCA
>JBFLXH010000002.1:0-135023 GCA_040757295.1 Bacillota bacterium
TTGGCTTCAGAGGGGGATTGTGACCCCCGCTGAAGCTTAGAGCCAGTTAATGCAATGGCGTAGCCGCTCTTATCCCACCGCTTTAAAGAAGCGGGGGTATTAGAGCGGGTAGCCATATGTGATAAAAAATTGTCTTTAGGCAGGAAAAATTTTTCCCGCCGTCGAAGCCTCTGATTAAAATTTGAACTGGAGGGGTTAGGATGGAGGACAACAGTCTTCCTTTAAAAGGTCTGAAGGTGCTGGATATCGCCACCATGATGGCGGCACCTTGGGCAGCCACCTACATGGGGGATTTCGGGGCCGATGTGATAAAAATCGAACACCCGGTTACAGGGGATAATACAAGAAAGTTTGGCGCTGTAAAAGACGGGAAAGGCATCTATTGGAAATCCCTTTCCCGCAATAAAAAATGTATCACTCTGGAACTTAAAAAACCGGAAGGAAAGGAACTATTTTTAAAACTGGTCAATTGGGCCGATATACTGATTGAAAACTTTCGGCCGGGAACAATGGAGAAATGGGGCTTGGGCTGGGAGGTTCTCAGCGCTGTCAACCCTGGCTTAATCTGGCTTAGGGTGTCCGGTTTCGGCCAGGAGGGGCCTTATGCTTCCAGGGGCGGTTTTGGGACGGTGGCGGAAGGAATGAGCGGTTTTGCCGCTATTAATGGTTATCCGGATGGCCCCCCAACTTTACCCCCCATAGCCCTGGCCGATGGGGTGTGCAGCGCTTTTGCCGCTTATGCCATCATGGTTGCCGTTTATGAAAGAGATGTCCTTGGGAGCAAAAAGGGCCAAGTAATTGACATTTCCCTTTATGAGCCCCTGATGCGGTTAATGGAGGTCTCCCTTTTAGAATACAGTGTCCTCGGCCTAATTCCCCAAAGAATGGGCAACAGGATTGCTTCTTCTGCTCCCCGCAATAGTTACAGGACCAATGAAGGAAAATGGATCTGCCTGTCGGGCAGTTCCCAGCCGATTGCCGAAAACGTATTCAAAGCTATCGGGCGGCCTGATTTAATTAGTGATCCACGGTTTTGCGACAATCCCAGCCGAGTGAAAAATGTGGATGAGCTGGACGCTATCATCGGAGAGTGGATAGGTAGACACTCTCTGAATGAAGTCGTTGAACGGTTTATGGAGGCAGGAGCTGTGGTCGGCCCTATCTATGAAGTTGATCAAATCTTTGCGGATGAGCACATCAAGTACCGGGAATCGCTGGTGCAGGTTCCAGACGAGGACTTTGGCACAATTACCATGCCCAACGTTTTTGCCAAGTTTTCCCGGACACCGGGCAAAATACAGTTTTCCGGGGAGGACAAAGGAGCCCATAACCAGGAAATCTATTGCGGTTTGCTGGGCATGTCTCTTGAAGAATTAAGCGAACTGCAGAGGAAAGAAGTTATTTAAGCCGGGGGGATTTTCAAATGGAACTCATCCGCACGTTTTTGTTCACACCGGGTAACAACCAAATCCGGGTAGAAAAGGCTTATGGCCTTGGCGCAGATGCCGTGATATTGGATTTGGAAGATGCAGTGGCTGTCAGTGAAAAGAAGGCGGCCCGGCAGATGGTTAAGGCTGTTTTGGCCAAGCCAAGAAATGCCAGTACTTATGTTCGGGTAAACTCCCTGACAACCGATTTCTTTTATGGGGACCTGGTGGAAGTGATTCAGCCGGGTCTGGACGGAATAATCCTGCCGAAATCAGAAACAGCCGGGGACGTTCGGAAAGTGGATTGGCTCATTTCGCTGCTGGAGCAGGAAAGTGGCCTACCGGCGGGAAAAATCGATTTAATCCCTCTTGTGGAAAGTGCGGCAGGAGTGCTTAACGCTAAAGAGATTGCGGCTACCTGTTCTAGGGTCTCCCGGTTGGCCTTTGGCGCAATGGACTACACTTTGGATATTGGCACAAGCTGTTCCAAAGCCGGGAGCGAACTTTTTTACGCCCGGGCTCAGTTGGTTGCAGCTTCGAGGGCTGCCGGCATCCAGCCCCCGGTGGATACCGTCTATCCTGATATTAGGGATTTGGACGGTCTCTTGGCTGAAACCCAGACCGTTAAACAGTTAGGCTTTTTCGGCAAGATGGTCATTCATCCCAACCAGATTGACCCTGTTAACAAAGTATTTTCCCCAACCGAAGAAGAGATTGCCTTTGCCAGCAAAGTAGCTGCGGCCTTTGACCAGGCTGAGGCGCAAGGAACCGCTTCTATCCAGTTGGAGGGAAAGTTTATTGATTACCCGATAGCCATGCGGGCAAAAAGAGCCCTGCAGTTGGCCGCAGCCATTGCCGCCAAAAAGCCCAAGGAATAAATGATTAGCGTAATAGCGGGAGGAATGCCCTCCCGCTATTTTTATGTTCGCCCGGCATGGACGAGAGCTTGTGGTGAACCACAAAGAAAGGCTATTAAAGATTATCCATTGGCTCAATCCTAAATCGTGCTTTAACCAATCAATATCTCGTTAATATGGGTTTCGTAAGTATGTCCCAAAGGTATTCACTAGTATTGATGGTGAACCGTCGAATACCACAAGGTATGTACTGTACGGTAGTGTAGGAGGGTCGGCGGTTAATCATCGGCCCTATCTTAATCTTTGATAGGCTCATCAGAAAATAATCGGTAGGCCTAGCCTTTATTACTCCTCCAAGTGGCTACAATATCTTTGCTGTTGCTCAATGAATAAAGGCAATATACACAAAAATATTTTTTTGCACAAGCAAGGAAAAATCCGTCATATGCAGAATATAATGACCATATCCAGTAGCCAATATCCTGTATCCAATCTTGAGGGGGAGTTAAGATGGAGATTTTTTCGCTAGACAGGCGGCCAGTCCACGAACAGGTTTATGATCTGCTAAGAAATGCCATACTGAACGGTGAGATAAGACCGGGGGAACGGCTGCTGCAGGACGATTTGGCTAAAAGGTTCGGCATAAGCAGAATGCCAATTCGAGACGCGCTTCGCCTGCTTGAGGCGGACAAATTAGTAGTAAGTGTACCAAATAAAGGTTTTATGGTATCAGATTTTGGAGAGGAGGAGTTAAACGATACATTTTTCGTTAGAAGTATTTTAGAACGGGAAGCAGTTTTGTTGGCGGTTCCTAATATTACCGAAGAAGCTGTAAAAGCTTTGGAATGTTTAGTGCAAGAAATGGATCAGTGTCTAGAGGAGAGGGACTTGGGGAAGCTAACCCGACTTAACAAGGAATTCCATTCGGTAATCTATAGAGGTGTCCCATCCCAGTGCTTGTTGGGTATTATCAGGAATTTATGGGATAACTTCCCCCGCTATGCTATGCTGTCTACGCTTGAGCTTGCAGAAAAATCGCAAGAGGCACATCGAGCAATCCTGGAGGCAATAAAAAAGGGCGATAGCGTTAAGGCGAGCAGGGTGATGGAAAATCATATTCTTGCTGCTGGAAAAGCTTATGCTGCGAGAAAAGAATTGAAAGGAGGTTAAAGTGATGCGATTGGAAACTGTTAACTTGACAGGAAAAGCACGAGAGCGGATTGAGCGTTTGCGGGAAACGGTCCTGAACAGTATGCCTGAGATTTGCATCGAACGAGCTGTTGCCTATACCGATATATATAAGGCTTATGAAGCCCTGCCACAAATCACTAAGAGATCCCTCGCCTTTGAAAAATTCCTCGAAACCATTCCTATTTATATCCGGCCGGACGAGCTTATTGTAGGGGCAGAAGGGCCTGTATCAGGGAGTGTGCATGTTTTTCCGGAGATAGCAAGCGAATGGATTGAGGAGGAGTTGGAATTATTTGAACAGCGGCCACCACATTCCCGGTTTGTTCTTTCTGCGGAAAGCAAGGAAAAGCTAAGAGAGCTATTACCTTATTGGCGGGGTAGGGCTGTGGTGGATAGGGGCTTAGGACTATTTCCCCCAGAGGTAAAAAGCTTTGTGGAAACTGGAGTATTCGCTTCAGTCTCGGGGTTGGTGCTCGGACTAGGTCACCTAATCCCAAATTACAGCTTAATACTGGAAAAAGGATTAAATAGTGTAATTGAAGACATTAGAATTAAGAAAGAAAACTTAAATCCGGCCAACCCAGCACAGTTTGAAGCAATCCTGTTTTATGATGCTGCTGAAAGGACGTGCAAGGCAGTAATCCGCCTGGCTGAAAGATACAGCCAAAGAGCAAACGAACTGGCCGCTGTGGAGGAGAATACCGAGAGAAGAAATGAATTGATACGCATTTCGGCTATCTGTTCCCGTGTTCCGGCAAAACCCGCAGAAACCTTCTATGAGGCTCTGCAGAGTTTTTGGCTGGTACACATGGCGATTATGCTGGAGTCTAATGGCGCAGGTGTTTCGCCTGGCCGCTTTGATCAATACATCTATTCATTTTTATCAAAAGATATTGCAGGAAAAAGAATTGACTACCCGCAGGCTTTGGAGCTGTTGGAGTGCCTGTGGATAAAATTCAACGAGATGAACCGTCTGATGAATCAAGGCTTGACCGATCTCATTCAATCATATCCCTCTCGCCAGAACCTGGTCTTAGGAGGCTTAACAAAAGACGGTGACGACGCGACTAATGAACTGTCCTATTTATGTCTGAAAGCTACGGCAGATATTAAGTTTCCGCAGCCTTCATTATCTGTCCGGTATCACATGAATAGCCCGGACCAGTTCATGATCGATGTTGCCAAGGTAATTCGCTTAGGATTGGGATTGCCAGCTCTTTATAACGATGAGGCACATATTCCTGCTCTTATGAGTAGGGGTGTAGCTTTAGATGATGCTCGCAACTATGCCCTGGTAGGTTGTGTTGAGCCCGCACCTTCGGGCAAAGGTTTCCCTAATGCCGCGGGTTCCAAGTTTAATTTCCCGAAATGCCTGGAATTAACTCTTGGTAACGGTGTTGATCCTGTTTCGGGAAACAAGATAGGGCTGGAAACTGGGAAGGACTTTGATAGATTTGAGGAATTCTTCGCTGCCTATAAGGTTCAAATAGTCTATGCTATAAAACAATTGGTTGTAGCAGAGAACGTAATTGAAATGGCCCATCGGGAACTGGCTCCGCTACCCTGGCTTTCAATATTGGTCGAGGGTTGTATTGAACAGGGTAAGGAGGTGCTGGCAGGGGGAGCAAGATACAACTTTACCGGTCCCCAGGGAGTAGGATTAGCGACAATTGCCGATTCTTTAGCCGTTATCAAGAAACTGGTGTTTGAAGAGCGGAAAACCACGTTGGCAGAGCTAAGGCAAATGTTAAGTACAAACTTTGCCGACAACGAAAGATACAGGCAAATGTTAATCAATCTGGCTCCTAAGTTCGGAAATGATGACGATTATGTGGATATGCTTGCCAGAGAAGCAATGGAAATTTATGCCTTAGAATTGGAGAAATATATTAACCCTCGCGGTGGGCCGTTCCATGCTGGCATGTTCCCTGCCAGTGCGAATGTATCCTTGGGATTATTGGTAGGTGCTACCCCAGATGGAAGATATGCAGGTGAACCCCTCCCGGATGGTATATCACCCGTCCAGGGGCGTGATTCTCATGGGATGACTGCTGTGTTCAACTCTGTTGCTAAGCTTAACCACCTTAGGACGTCTAACGGGACTCTGCTGAATCAAAAGATTCACCCGGCAGTACTTGAATCTGAGGAAGGCTTAAAGAAATTGGTGATGGCAACCAGAGCTTTTTTCGCCAGGCGATCGATGCATGTTCAGTATAATGTTGTATCTTCAGAGATGCTGAGGGACGCTCAACTTAACCCGGATAAATACCGGGGATTAGTAGTAAGGGTTTCAGGATGGAGTGCCTTTTGGGCAAGCATTGACAAGGCCTTGCAAGACGAGATTATTAGCCGAACCGAACACAGGGCTATTTGATTTTTGTTTTTTCGAAGGAGGGGGTGGTAGATAGGGGTTAATTTTTTTTAATGTTTTAGCCAGCAGAACTTAAGGTGAGGAGGAGGAAAGAATGTTCATGGGTTCAAAAAGAAAATGGATGTCATTGCTGATATTGGTCATTTTGGTGATTGTTTCTATCGCCCTTGGTGGATGTGGAGCCAAAAAAGAAGAACCAAAACCTGCTACTAAGGAAGAAGTTAAACCAATTACTCTGCGGCTGGCCCATTATGCAGCCGAGTCTCACCCCCTAGGACAGGCGGCAAAGTTTTTTGGCAAAAACGCAGAGGAGAAGAGTCAGGGACGTCTTAAAGTGGAAATATTCCCGGCAAACAGCCTGGGAGCACCACAGGAGATTGCCGAGCAAGTTCGTATAGGCACTCTAGATATGTCTCTAAACACAGGTGGACAATTAAGTCAGTATGTTCCCCAGTACATGGCTATCCAACTTCCCTTTATCTGGACCGGCCCGCAACATGTTTATCGGGTGTTAGACGGGGAAGGAGGGCAATTGCTGGCTGATTTGGCAGCTAAGCAAAACTTCCTGGTATTATCCAACTGGGATTGGGGTTTCAGGCATTTCACCAACAGCAAAAGACCCATTAATACTCCCGATGACCTAAAAGGGCTGAAGATGCGGGTTCCGCCTGAAAAGGCTATGGAAGCTTCCTTGCGGGCATTAGGTGCCATTCCAACCACTGTTAGCTATTCCGAACTTTATATGGCCCTGTCTCAAGGAGTGGTAGATGGCCAGGAAAACCCCTTATTGGCCATTTACACGGATAAGTTCTTCGAACCTAATAAGCATGTGGCCTTGGTGGGTTACATGTACAACAACGCTATTCATCTCATCAGTAAAAACGCCTGGGATAAAATGCCAGATGACTTGCGGAAGATTGTAAAACAGGCGAGCGAAGAAGCTCGTGATTATATGCGGAAGCAAATGAACGACAAGGATGCGGATATCACCAAGGAACTCGAAGCAAAAGGCGTTCAATTTACCCGACCGGATCCTGCTCCATTTAAGAAAGCTGTAGAACCAGCCGTGGCTGAACTAGTCAAATCCATTGGTGATGATTTCTATCAAAAATGGATAGTAGCAGTGGAAAAAGCAAAATAAATGATAGTTTTAGAGTCGCGGGGTGTAGTGGCGCTGCATTCCGCGACTCCTCCTCCTACTAATCTTGCGGAGGTAACGGCACATGGTAATGTTTATCGTGTTCCTTCTACTCATTGGGGTTGGAGTACCAATAGGGTTCGGATTAAGCTTATCAGCTATTAGTTATATTTTGTATTCTGGAAATACCATGTTGCTCACTATGTTTGCCCAACGAATGTTTGCCGGGATAAGTTCTTTCCCGTTACTTGCTATTCCCTTTTTCATCCTTACCGGACTTCTGATGAACACCGGGGGAGTTACCACCCGGATTTTTAAGTTTGCTTCAAATCTAGTTGGTCACATTACTGGTGGGTTAGGCCATGTTAATGTCTTGGCAAGTATGATATTCTCAGGCATGTCCGGTTCAGCAGTTGCAGATGCTGCTGGCCTGGGAGCTATTGAAATTAAGGCTATGACCGATGCCGGTTATGATAAAGAATTCGCTGCTGCCGTTACCGCTGCTTCAGCTACAGTAGGGCCGATTATTCCGCCTAGCATTCCCTTTGTCTTATTTGGCGGGCTAACCGGGGTTTCTGTGGGCAGATTGTTCCTGGGCGGGTTTATCCCAGGTTTGCTTATGGGTCTGGGTCTAATGATTACGGTGTATATTATTTCGCACAGAAGAAAATATCCTAAAAGCCCTAGGGCCAGTTTCATTGAGGTGATCAAAAGCGGATTGGATGCCTTGCCGGCCCTTTTGGTCCCCGTGATTATTATTGGCGGCATATTAAGCGGTTTTTTCACGCCAACGGAAGCTTCGGTGGTGGCTGCTTTATATGCCTTTCTTCTTGGGGTATTTGTTTATAAGGAAATCCACGCCCGGGATATAGGTAGTATTTTAAGAGAAACCGTAATCCATACAGTCCGGGTGATGTTTATTATCGGGGCAGCCGCATTCTTTGGCTGGATCCTCACTTACCAAGGTGTACCAAAAGCAATTACTCAAGCATTGTTGTCATTAACTGAAAACAAGTATTTACTGCTTTTGCTGATCAATCTAATTGCCTTGGTTCTAGGATGCTTTCTGGAAAGTCTGGCCATTTTAGTCTTAGTAATTCCGGTATTTATGCCGTTGGTCTATCAGGTTGGGATCGATCCCGTTCATTTCGGTGTTACCCTAACGCTGACCTTAATGGTGGGCTTGATCACTCCCCCAGTAGGTATGTGTCTCTACCCTGTAAGCAGCATGGCCAAAGTGCCGCTTCACCGGGTTGTTAAGGAATGTACCGGCTACTATATTGCTTTGATTTTGGTAGTGTTGTTAATCACCTTTGTTCCCTGGCTGGTTACCTTTGTGCCTAATCTCATTATGGGCCAGGCTTAGGGGGTGGGTTTATGATTTTGAAGAGAGTTGCTGAAAAAATTAATCAAGTCCTCGAAGGTATTTGTATGGTTTTTTTAGTCATGTTATTTGTTTTATTATTAAGCCAAGTCCTGGCCAGGTTTGCCAAAATCCCCACAATGAGTTGGACAGATGAAACCATTCAGTTTTTCCTTGCCTGGTTTGTTTTTCTGGGCACGGCTGTTTTGGTGCATAAAGCCGAGCATATCAGTGTAGGATTGCTGCCTGACAGATTGACTGGAATAATGCAAAAGCTGTTGCAGGTTTTCATTTTGATAATAATCCTGGTGGTTGCTGGATTCCTTATTTATGGGGGAAGCAATTTGGTGCACCAAATGGCAGGCAAGAAAAGTCCTGTTTTGGACTTGCCCCAATCCTTCTGGTACCTTTCTATCCCTACCTCCGGAGTGCTGATAGCGTTTTTTTCCCTTGCAAAACTGGTTGAGAATTTAAAATTGATAAAGCGGGGAGATACAAAAGCCTATGGAGAATGAAAAGGGGGTAGTTTTTGACATTGAAAGAAATGCCCTGGTGGATGGGCCTGGAATTCGCACAGCGGTTTTTCTAAAGGGGTGCCCTCTAAGGTGCAAGTGGTGTCATAACCCGGAATCCCAGGCTTCGGGACCACAACTGCTTCATACCAAGGCGTTTTGTGTCGGCTGCGGTCATTGTATTGCAGTTTGTCTCGAGAAAGCTATTACACTAACCCCAAGTGGGCTCATGGTAAATAGGGAACGATGCAATCTTTGCGGTGATTGTGTAGAAGCGTGTTTTGCCAAAGCTTGGTCAAAGGTCGGAAAAATCTACTCCGTGCAAGAGGTTGTTCAAGAAGTCCAGAAAAATGCTGGGTTTTTCCGTTTTTCCGGCGGAGGCGTTACCCTTTCCGGCGGGGAACCCTTTTTCCAGTTCGACTTTTTGCTTTCACTGGCAAAATCCTTGCACACAGAGGGATACCACGTGGCGGTTGATACTAGCGGTTATACTTCCCCGGAAAGATTAGAGCAGGTTGCAAAGTATACAGATCTTTTTTTGTATGATCTAAAACACTACTGTAAAGAACAACACCTAAGTCTGACCGGAGTAAGTAATGAAGTGATTTTGGAAAATGCCCGCCGGTTGTCTGGCCTTAGAAAAAAGATTATCGTCCGTGTACCGGTTATCCCAGGAATGAATGATATGGAAGAAAATCTCTATCAGATAGCCTTGTTTGTGTCCCAATTGCCGGGTATTGCCAGTACCGAACTGCTTCCCTTTACAAGGCTTGGCGCGGGAAAATACCAGCAAATGCAGCTTGTCGACCCCTGCGAAGGAATTGTTACCCCTTCCAAAGAACGCATGGAACAATTAGCTAGTATCTTTTCTTCACAGGGCCTAAATGTAACTATCGGAGGGTAGAATCCCGAAACTGGAGTAGAAGGTGCTCATTTTTTAATGCCGTAGAAAACGTAAGGGACTCTCAACAGCCGAGATTGGACAGATTCGGACAGTTACAGTCGAGGGAGGAACAATAATGGCTCGTATACTGGAGGACTATAGCCTAAACTATCTGAAAAACGCTGGAATATCAGTAGTGAAGTTTGGAGTGGCATCCAACCCAGAAGAAACAGCGTCTTTGGCGGCTTTTTTGGCGAAAGAAGTGGTTATTAAGGCACTTGTTCCGGTGGGCAAGAGGGGAAAAGCTGGCGCGGTGAAGTTTGCCACCCAACCGGAGGAAGCTAAACAGGCGGCTGAAGCAATTTTAGGAACTTCGATAGGTAACTTTCCGGTGCAGAAGGTGTTAGTTGCCGAAAAAGTGCAAGCCTCCGTTGAAATGTATGTTTCTATCTCAATTGATCAGAGGTCTGCCAGCCCTGTAATTATTTTCAGTTTAAATGGCGGCATGGATATTGAAGAAATTGCCGTTCAAAAACCCGAAAAAATGGTTTCGTTCTTTTTGGATCCGCTCCAGGGTTTTACTGCCCACCAGTCTGTTGAGATGTTGGAGCAAGCGGGGTTAGAAGGTGCCCAATTGCGGGAAGTGGCCGAAGTACTGAGGAAGCTATATAAAACCTTTGTCTCTTTGGATGCAACCCTCTTGGAGATAAATCCTCTTTTCTTGACGCATGAGGGGGAAGTTGTGATACCTGCCTGTGTGCTGAAGGTTGATGACAGTGCATTATTCCGGCATCCTGACCTGGAATCTATTACTCTAGAAGGAAGTGAGAGGGCGTGGCGCCCCCTTACTGAGCTGGAGCGTAAGGTGCAGGCTGTGCAGGATAGAGACCCTTATCGAGGCACCGCCAGGTATACAGAATTGGAAAGCGGAAATATTGGCTTCATGTGCGGCGGGGGCGGTGGTAGCTTGGTGCTTTTTGATGATCTGGTAAAGTTTGGGGGCAAGCCCGCGAACTATACTGAGTTTGGCGGTAATCCACCGGAGGAAAAGGTTTACGGGCTGGCGATCAATATTTTATCCAAACCTGGGGTTCAAGGTTTGTTTGTTTCCCACAACATTACTAATAACACTCAAGTTGATGTCGAAGCCCGGGGTATTGTTAGGGCCATTAAGGACTTGGGCTTAGACCCTGCCAAATTCCCTGTGGTAGTACGAGTACCTGGAGTTAACGAGGCGGAAGGGCTCCGGATTTTCCGGGAAGCAGGTATTGAATGTTACGGCGAGGATCTGACTATGACCGGGAGCGCTAAGCGAATGGTGGAAAAGATGGCTCAAATGTATCACGGACAGGCGGTGTAAAAATACATGGCGATATTAATAAATGAAGATACACGGGTAGTGATCCATGGTATTACCGGCCGTGAGGCTTCAATGGTCACAGGACATATGCTTGCTTACGGGACAAGGATTGTTGGCGGGGTAACCCCCGGGAAAGCGGGAGAGCAGGTGCACGGGATTTTAGTTTATAATACCTTAAAAGCTCTATTAAGGAAGCACCAGGCTAACACCTCTATTGTATATGTACCTCCGGCTGCTGTGTTGGATACAGTAACCGAAGCGATCGATAACGGTATTAAACTAATAGTAATTATGACTGAAAATGTGCCTCAGCACGATGGGATGAAGGTAATGGCTAGGGCCAAGGCCGCCAGCGTGAGGGTGGTAGGCCCAAACTCAGTAGGCTTAATTAGTCCTCGACAAAGGATTAAGCTTGGAGCCATCGGAGGGGATAATCCGGATCGATGCTTTGTTCCCGGAAGGATAGGAGTAATTTCCAGGAGCGGGGGAATGACTGCCGAAACTTCATGGATGGTCAAAAAGGCGGGGTTTGGTGTAAGTACAAGTATCAGCATTGGCGGCGACCCCTTAATCGGGTCTCCCCCGGTAGAACTGCTTAAGCTTTTTCAGGAAGATTCGGAAACCGATGCTGTAGTTATGTTCGCTGAGCCAGGAACTAGTTTTGAAGAAGATGCAGCAGAATTTATCGCGACGGGAGGTTTTTCAAAACCGCTGATTGCCTTTGTGGCAGGGAAATTTACCGAGGAAATGCCAGAAGGGACGGTTTTTGGTCATGCGGCGGCAATAATCTCCAAAGGGTTAGGAAAACCCTCGGTGAAAATGCACAAGCTCAGTAAAGCCGGCGTCTTAATCGCTCAGTGCTACGACGATCTGATACCCCTAATAAACCAGGTAATGGCAGGAGCTAAGCCATGTTAGTAAAGTTTTATCCGCCTTCTTTTTTTAACATAAGCAGTGTGGCAATAGATTTTACCGGAGCATTAACAGTTGAAGAGATGCTTAAATGTCTGGCGGCTGAGGATAAAAAGTTTGGGACTATACTTCCTTTAGACTTTAATGAAGAGGAAATTAGGAACCGTTTTTTGGTCTTTGTTAATGGTCGAGTTGCCGGTTTAAAGGACATGGTATCCGACCATGACATGGTGGAAATAGTCCCTCCAGTCAGCGGGGGATAAACCAGAGCATTAAGTGGGAGGGAGAAAGAATGCTGGGAGGGTATACAGCTAAGGTTCTCAGAGTAAACCTTTCAACTTGGAGCATAACCGTAGAGCAATTGGAGGAAAAGATACTGCGGAAGTATATCGGGGGTGTCGGCTTAGCCGCCAAGTTTTTCCTGGAGGAAGTTCCGGCCAACACCGATCCTCTTTCGCCGGACAATATGCTAATTTTTGCGACGGGACCTCTCGTAGGTACAGCTGTACCTACTTCGGGACGCCATGCGGTTGTTGCCAAGTCTCCTTTAACTGGGATCTGGGGGGAAAGTGATGCAGGTGGTTATTGGGGTAAAGAATTAAAGTGGGCCGGTTATGACATGTTGCTAATTAGCGGTCGTGCCCTCTATCCAGTGTACCTTTTGATCACTAATGAGGGTGTGCGAATAGAGGATGCGTCCCATTTATGGGGCAAGGATACCTTTGAGACGAGCGAGTTCCTTACAAAGGAAGCAGTCCCCGGAGGGGTGGCGGCCGTTATCGGGCCGGCAGGGGAAAAACAGGTGAAATTGGCCGCCATTATGCATGACGGAAAGCATGGCAGGGCAGCGGGCCGGGCGGGATTAGGGGCGGTGATGGGATCAAAAAACCTAAAAGCGATAGTAGTCAAAGGGGACCAGCCTAATTTAATTGCGGGGCGCCGAGAGCTTAGTGAATCCATCAGGTCAAAAATGAAACAGATTAGAGAAGGAACAACTGCTCTGCAAAAATTCGGCACTTCCGGCAGCGTCCCGGGCATAGAAAAAGTAGGCGATCTGCCTATTCGCAACTGGCGGGACGGTGCATGGACCGAAGGTGCTCTCAATATTTCCGGCCAAAAACTGGCGGAAACATTTTTATCTGGGAACTATCGCTGTCATTCTTGCCCTATTGGGTGCGGCAGAGAAGTGAAGATAGGTGAAGGCCGATTTGGGGCGGTGGATGGAGCGGGGCCAGAGTATGAAACTGTGGCTAGCTTAGGATCCCTTTGTCTGGTTGATAACCTAGAAGCCATTGTTTATGCTAACGAGTTATGTAATAGGCTGGGTATAGACACTATTTCAGCCGGTTCGGCCATTGCTTTTGCCATGGAAGCTTACGAACGGGGGTTAATTGGGAAAGAAGAAGCTGGAGGATTAAACCTGGAATGGGGAAGAGCAGAAACCATGGTTGAGCTGATTCGGCAAATCGGCAATGCCGAAGGTCTTGGTGCTGTCTTAGGAAATGGGGTTAGAGCCGCTGCAGAAAAAATGGGAGGAACAGCCCTAGAGTTCTCCATCCATGTCAAAGGATTGGAATTCCCCGCCCATGACCCCAGGGCTTATAACAGTCTCGCTCTAACCTATGCGACTTCTAGCCGTGGTGCCTGCCATTTACAGGGGTTTAGCCACTCTTTTGAGAAAGCTGTCACCATGCCCCAACTAGGTTATACAGAAATTCAGGATAGATTTGCCATCGAGGGAAAAGGAGCCATGACCGCCAAACTTCAGGATCTCTGCTGCCTGTTTGACTCTCTTAAAGCCTGTAAATTCCTATTATTTGGTGGTGTCAAAGTCGAACACCTGCTTGAGTGGTTAAATTATGTTGTGGGCTGGGATATGGATTTGTCCGAGTTTATGCTGGCAGGGGAAAGGATATCCAACCTAAAAAGAATTTATAATAACGCTTGTGGGATCAGCAGGAAAGATGATACACTTCCACCACGGATTCTTACCCATAAGAGGCGTACTGGTGGGGCTGCCGAAAACTTGCCTCATTTGGGGATGATGCTCAGCGAGTATTACCAGTTCAGGGGATGGGATGATGAGGGCTTCCCAACCATAGAGAAGATAAGACAACTCGGAATTGAGGAATTGTTTAACAAAGCGAACGCTCAATAGGAAGCCTGGGTACATCTCGTAACTGTAAAGAAGGGGGTCACTCACATGAATTACATTGTTGACACGAATGCAATACCCTGGAGAGCAGCTCCTGCGCCTATGATCCGCTGTGGTAAAGTTTTGCATGATGGGCTACAGAACCCGCAGCTGGCGCCTGTTAGTATTGGAATATTCAAATTTGAACCAGGGCAGTATGGCCTTTCCCATACCCATCAAGTCGAGACAGAAATCTTCTATACTGTAGCCGGAGGAGGAACACTGGTAATAGACGGAAACGAGTACAAGGTAAAGACAGGCATGCTGGCCATTGTCCCTCCTGGAATTGAGCACTACCCGGTAAACAATGGTGAGAAGGAATGGCAATACCTGGCCATTTTCACTCCCGCTTTCGATATGAGCTTTGTCAATGATTGGGAAAAATTATCTTTATGAAGGAGGTCAGACTCATTAAGACGTTGGAAGACCTGAAGGACCTCAGTCTCTTGGAAGAGGAATCCCTTACGGAAGCTGAAATCCAGCCGTTACGGGAAGAATTGCAACGCCTAGCCAGGGAAGAATTTGATCCTTACTTAGCGACAAATCGAATTGAACGTGATAATATCCGCGCCGCTCAGGTGCATGAAATGCTCTCCTTTTTGGTTATCCGCAGTCTATTAAACTCCAGAGCACAATTTGCCGGGGACGGGGCGCTCTTCTGGCAGGCCCTCCGGGAGGTGGAATCCCTATTTGAGCAGCGAGAGGAGATTTACGTGCCAGACCTACCGGCGGAAGCCCTGAGACCCGTCACCAGGGACTTGCTTTTCGACTGCCAGGTGCCTAGTGTGGGTGAAATCGCTAACCTATCGGTGTCACGTGTTTTGGCCCGGACGGCCATAGACGCCGCTAGCCGCATGGCAGACAGCATGAAAGTTAAAAAAAGTGAGTTCCGTGTAGAGGCGGTACTGGCGCGTCTACAGCGCGAAGCAGAAATAAGACGGCGGCAAGTGCACTAGCAAGTTCGCCAATCCGATTGCAGAATAAGTCAGAGTTTTGCTGAAAGAGCAAATTTCGCAAGTAGTTATGGGGCGGTTGCTCGTCCCTTTTGCAAATTATCACATTCTTTTAGAAAATAACCGGGGAGCACGAGGGGGAAATAATCAGGTGCGGCCAACTTATTCAAGAATACTTACAAAGTATCTCCCTGGGGCGCTGCCTTACGGAGTAGTGGCGCGGTGACAGCGCCCGCGCTCGTGGTCAGATTCATTGGCAATACGGTGCGCGAATCTCTTGCTTAATCGCAGGTAGCCGGGGTTTTCCCTGGATGCCCCTCACTCAAGTGAGGGGAGGAAGTCACTTCTTAGCTAGTTCCACTGTCGGGGGGGGGCATAGCCACAACAGCCTGTTTTAAAGCACTGCCGAAGATCACCTTTTAAGGTGAGTGTTGCTAGGCGCCGATTATGATAGGGGGCGGTTAATCACGCCCCCTATCATAATCTTACCGCTACCCTATATTCCCTGAACCAGGCGTCTACCATTACCAGGTAGGCGAAAATCTGGGGCAGACGCATCAACTGGCCAAACCAGGGAATGTCAAATTCCTGGTTCGATTGGGCAACTTCCCGCACATAAGCTCTATCAATCAAGGAATGCAAGGGAGAATGGGAATCCTGCAAGACTTCCAGCAAGAGTTCACGGACCGCCTGGAGATAGGCAGGGTTGTGGGTCTTGGGATAAGGGCTCTTTCTTCTAGTTAAAACCTTATCTGGCAGCAAGCCCTTCATTGCCTGCCGCAGGATGCCCTTTGCCTGTCCGTCATAGGTTTTCATTTCCCAGGGAATGTTCCATACATACTCCACAAGTCTGTGATCGCAATAGGGTACCCGCACTTCTAGCCCGGTAGCCATGCTCATCCGATCTTTCCTGTCGAGAAGAGTTGTCAGAAACCAGTTGATATTTAGATAAAACAGTTCCCGGGTGCGAGCGGCTGCCCTGTCCTCACCCGGCAGCCGCGGCGCTTCGGCAAGGGTTTCCCGGATCCGTTCAGCAACATATTCCACCGGATTAATTCTGCTGGTTAATTCAGGAGAAAGAAAGCGCAGCCGTTCCTTTAACCTAGGCGCCCAGGGAAAGGTGTCTGATGCTAAGGCTTCTTCCCGGAAAAACCAGGGGTACCCGCCAAAAACCTCATCAGCAGATTCCCCGGAAAGGGCCACTGTGGCCTCTTTTTTTACTTCACAGCAGAACAGGTATAGAGAAGAATCCACATCAGCCATGCCAGGGAGATCCCGCGCTCTTAAAGAGGTAATCAGGGCATCAACCAACTGAGGGGTATCTACTGTGACAGTTTTGTGTTCAGTCCCCAGGTACTCCGAAACTAGCCGTATCCACGGGGCATCGGCATTGGTCTCAAAATCGTTGGGGCGGAAATGACGGTCATTGTCTACATAGTCTATTGAATAGGTCCGTAAAGGGCCCATCCCGGCCCCTTTTAAAGCTTTGGCGGCAAGGGCGGTAATAATGCTGGAATCAAGCCCCCCCGATAAGAGGGTACAGACTGGAACATCAGCAACCAATTGACCTTCAACTGTATCCTGAAACAGGTCGCGTATTTTGTGCGCAGTTGTTTCCAGATCATCCGGGTGGCTTTGGCTCTGCAGCGTCCAGTACCGGCGTAAGCGCAAACCGTTCCGGTTGTAGAAGAGGCAGTACCCGGGCCTTATTTCTTTTATACCCCGGAACACCCCGTGGCCCGGAGTCCGTGCCGGGCCTAGGGCAAAGAGTTCTGCCAACCCTTCTGCATCGACCTCAGGCTGCACTTTGGGGTGAGCTAACAATGCTTTAATCTCTGAGCCAAAAAGGAGACAGGCGTCTTTTTGGGTATAAAATAAAGGTTTTACTCCCAGCCGGTCACGAGCCAAAAAAAGGCTCTGCTCTTTTTCCCTCCATATGCCAAAGGCGAAGATGCCGTTCAACCGTTCAACGCATTCCGCTCCCCATTCCATGTAAGAAACCAGCAAAACTTCAGTGTCCGAGTGGCCCTGAAACCGGTAGCCCCTTGCGATCAGTTCCTGCCTTAAATCAGGAGTGTTATAAAGCTCGCCGTTATAAGTGATAACATAGGTTTCATCTCCCCGCTGCCTGACCATGGGTTGGCCCCCGCCTGCCGGGTCTACCACGATCAGCCGCCGGTGGCCCAGGGCAGCCCGGGAAGAAAGCCATATTCCCGATGCATCAGGTCCCCGGTAAGACAGGGTTTCAGTCATAGCCGCCAAAACTGGGCCTTCTTGGGTCAGGTTTCTTTCCCAATCAATCCAGCCAGTAATCCCGCACATTTGGCATTCCTCCGTTTAAAGGTTTTAATTGTTTATATAATAATAAACGCCCATCTAAAAGCAGGTTGTCTTCTGCTCTTAGAAGGGCGCCATTGCCCTTTCTTAACTGCGCCATTGCAGTTTTTCTTTTCAGTTTTCGGATTATTGTACGCGGGATAGCGCCAGCGGGTGCTTGTTAAGAGGAAAAAATTAATTGCCTTTATTGGGCTTTTTGGGGGACCTCCCCTTTTGCTTTGATGGACGGCAGCAGAATATTTTTCCCAATCAGGCAGGAGACCCAGGGGTAACGAGCGAATAAACATCTTAGATTGTGCCCAGGTTCACAAGGATAGGGGAGGGTACGGGTTGGGGGTAGTCAGCACCCTGGAAGGACGGTGCCGCAAGTGTTATTCCTGTGTGCGCCATTGTCCAGCTAAAGCAATTAAGGTAGAGAACGATCAGGCCAGGATCATACCCGAACTCTGCATTGCCTGCGGTCATTGTGTCACGGTATGTTCCCAAAAGGCGAAATATGTCCATCGGGAAATCGACCAGGTAAGAGGCTTTCTGGCCGGTGGCCGGGCGGTTGCCTGCCTGGCTCCTGCCTTTGTTGCCGAGTTTTATCCCCATGCTTTGTCTCTGGTTTCGGGCCTGAAGCGAATGGGTTTCACCCAGGTTCATGAGGTGGCTTTCGGCGCCTGTCTAGTCACGGAAGCCTATCAAGAGCTGCTGGCATCCCGGGAGCGTAGAGGTTTAATCAGCACTGCTTGTCCAGCCGTCATCAACCTAGTGCAAAAGCATTACCCGGAGCTGCTCCACCGGCTGGCTCCAATCGTGTCTCCAATGATTGCCACCGGGCGCTGGATAAAAAAGCATTACGGCCGTCATACAAAAGTCGTATTTATCGGTCCCTGTGTGGCCAAAAAAGAAGAAGCCCGGGACCTTAATGTAACAGGGGCAGTCGATGCTGTGTTGACATTCGGGGAACTCCGGTTGATGCTGGCCGAATATGGTCTTGAACTGGCCAAACTTCTTCCTTCTAGAGTAGATAGTCCCATGCCCGGCATGGGACAGGTCTATCCTTTGCCTGGCGGGCTGTTGAAAAGTGCGGCCCTGTCAGCTGATATTCTTTCTAATGAAATTGTCAGCTTGTCAGGGAAGCATGCCTGCCTCGATTATTTGGAAGGGTTAAAAGCTGGCTACTATCAACCTGAATTTATCGATATGCTGTTTTGCGATGGCTGCATCGCCGGTCCGTTGATGGAGACAGACCTGCCTCACTACACCAGGCAAAAGGTCATCGCTGATTACTGGCGTTTAGAGGATAAAGAGACTTTGGGCAATGAAGCTGTCCCAAAGGCTGAACTTAATCTTGGCCGGTGTTTTATAGACCAGAGCTCACGCCGGCCTGTTCCGACGGAGCAGCAGGTGAGGGAAGTCCTGCTGGAATTGGATAAAGTACGACCAGAAGACGAACTCAATTGTGGCGCTTGCGGCTACAATACTTGCAGGGAAAAAGCGGTGGCGGTGTTTCAAGGTCTGGCGGAAAACCGCATGTGCCTCCCATATCTGGTGAACCAGCTGGAAAAGAGCAACCGGGAACTGGTTTATCTGAAAGACTACAATAAGAATATTGTTGAGAGCATTGTTGAGGGGATCATTGTCATTAATCGCCAGGGAATCGTTACTACATTTAATGATAGCCGGCGGCAGGTGACCGACCGCCCAGCTGCCGAAGTTGTTGGGAGAGCCTTGTTTCAAGCCGTCCCCTATCTGGACACAAAGGAGGTAGGCCAATTGCTGAGCCAGGTGCTGGACCAGGGTCGGCCCACCCCTCTAGAAGGACTCCGGCTGCGGGTGAAAGAAAAAACTCTGGTAGTTAATATCAAGGGATACCCTTTGCGGGACGAAAAAATTGGAGTTTACGGTGCAGTACTAATTTTTGAAGATATTACCGAGAAAAAAAAGCTGGAAATGCAGCTAATCGAGGCGAACCGGCTTGCTTCTATCGGCCGGTTGGCTGCTGGCATTGCCCACGAAATAAATAACCCCCTGACCTTAATTTCCGGGTATGCCGAACTGCTTCACCGGGAGACGGCTGAGGATTCTCCGGCAGCAGGATGGACAAAAGTTATTACCGAGGAGGTTGACCGGATCGCCGTTATTGTCCGGGATCTTTTGGATTTTGCCCGGCCAAGCCCACAGCAGCTCACATCCTGCAATATTAATGAAGTCGTGAATCATACATTGACCCTTGTAGCCAACCAGCTGCAGAAGAGGGAAGTGGAGTTGGAGAAATCTTTTGCGCCGGGGCTTCCCGAAGTGCTGGTAAACCCCAATGAGCTGGGGCAAGTATTTCTAAATATAATTCTCAATGCCTGTCATGCTATGCCTGAAGGGGGAAGGCTTCGGGTCTCTACTCGGACAGTGGAATACCGCCAGTCCCGGGGAGTTCAGGTGGAATTCGCAGATTCAGGCTGTGGCATCAAAGAAGAATATATTCAGTACATTTTTGACCCATTCTTTACTACCAAAGAGCTAGGAGAGGGTACCGGACTCGGGCTTTCCGTAAGCTACGGCATCATTAAAAAATATGAAGGTACGATTGAGGTGTCAACTGAATATGGCAAGGGCAGCAGTTTCTTTATAACCTTGCCTGCTATAGATTAGGGGGTGGGCTGTGTGGACAAAATTCTGGTTGTAGATGACGAGTCAAAGGTGTGCCAGTTCTTGGTAGATATTCTGTCCCGGCAGGGATATAGGGTAGAGGGAGTTAATTCCTCTAAACAGGCCTTGGAAATGCTAAAGCATGACAGTTATGACCTTTTGCTTACTGATTTAATGATGCCGGAGATGAACGGACTTCAGCTTTTGGAGCGGGCTAAAGAAGAGGATCCGGACCTGGCCGTTGTCATGATAACTGGTTACTCCACTGTAGAGACCGCTGTGGAAGCTATGAAAAAAGGGGCTCTTGATTATTTAGCTAAGCCGTTTAAAATTGAGGAAATAAAAATTGTAGTGGAAAAGGCCTTGCAGCATAAAAGCCTGATGGCGGAAAACCGGCGTCTGCGCCAGGAATTAAAAAATGCCAAGGGCGGTTTGCCTTTGATAATCGGCGCCAGCCCGGCAATGCAGAGAATTTACCGGATAATCGATAAAGTAGCCAATACAGACAGTACGGTCTTAATTAGGGGGGAAAACGGCACAGGGAAGGAACTGGTTGCCAGAACTCTGCATTTAAAAAGCGGACGTTCTTCCAAGGCTTATGTCAGCATTAATTGCGCTGCTTTGCCAGAAAACCTGCTGGAAAGTGAACTGTTTGGCCATGCCCGGGGTTCGTTTACAGGAGCTGTTCAGGCTAAGAAGGGCTTATTTGAGGAGGCGGATGGGGGTACTATTTTCCTCGACGAAATCGGTGATATTAGTCCCGGGTTGCAGGTAAAGCTCTTGCGGGTCTTGCAGGAGCAGGAGTTTCTTCGGGTAGGAGAGACCAGAGTCAGAAAGATTAATGTGCGGGTTCTCGCTGCCACAAACCGGGACTTGGAGGCTGCTATCGCCCAAGGAAGTTTCCGACCCGAGCTATTTTACAGGTTAAATGTAATCAGTATAATAATGCCGCCTCTCCGTGAGCGGGAGGGTGATCTGCCTTTGCTGGCGGAACACTTCCTCCAAAAATATTGCCAGAAAATAGGCCGACCTAAGCTAAGCCTTTCACCGGCTGCCGTAAAGGTGTTATGTGATTATTCCTGGCCGGGCAATGTCCGTGAACTGGAAAATATCATCGAAAGAATAGTCATCCTTGCCGAAGGCGATATTATCAGACCTGAGGAACTCCCTAGAGAACTCCATTCCTGCAAAATAGGAGCGGCGGGGGCAACCCTGTTCACCGGCGGATTTCAGCAGCAAGTGGCCCAGTTTCAGCGCCATTTAATTCTTCAGGCCCTGGCGGAAGTTGGTGGAGTGCAGTCTAGGGCCGCCCAGTTATTAGGTTTAAAAAAAACAACCTTGAATGAAATGATGAAAAGACTAGATTTGTACAGGCAGGATTGAAAAGTCCTCCCAGTTTCTATACTGCCGGGGCCTTTTTCTGGCCTTTATTTTTCCACCACTGGAGAAAAGAGGCGAGAACTAGACCAAACAAGATGCCAGCCAAAAAACCGATTAGGGTTCGCATGTGGACTCCGTATTCACTATTAAAGATGCTTATATCTCTTTCCAGTTGAGCGATTTTTTCTCTGGCCTGCTGCAGGGCCATTTCTTTTTCCGCCAGCTTTGTTTCAAAGTTTTGGACTTGGTCCCCGGCTCGTTCAACCTCTTTTTTCAGCCTGGTTTCATAAGTTTCTGTAAGCTTTTGGACCCGGTTGTCTCCTTCTTCCACCCGGCTAATCAGGTATTCAAACTGTTTGTTGATAATCATTAGGGCCATCTGCATTTCCCCTAGTTTTTCCCACTGTAAGTCCCTGTTGTTAGTCAAGGGCCTTACTTCTTGCTTTGGACTGCTTTCTGCCGGTTGGGCTCCCTGGGATTCTTCTTGGGCGGGTAAAGAGGGCGAGAAGATTAATAGCCCAAATGAGAAAAGAATAATTAATAACTTTTTAGCCATGCTTGTCACCCTTTCATAATAGGGATTTTATAAATTTATAAAAAAATCTTTCCATATTAACGGTAAAAATCCTCCAATACCGGCAACATCCAAAATAATGGATATGTCCATTGTTTCGTACATTGGGGGCAGATTTTTTCAATGGAGGGCCTGGTTATTAGAATAAGACCCCCTTGGTATTGCAAGGTTTAACGCCTTTCCTTTTTATTTTCTTCTTATTCTCATGAGCTGGCATGATTATTGCTACTATATCAGGTTGAAAGTGAATTAGTTCACATAGCCTCTAGTTCGGGCAAGAAGGAGGTGTGTGCATTGAAAAACGACCTGCTAAAACTGGAAAAAAGGCGCAGCATGCTGTTGGATCGATGGCTTGAAGCTGAGACTGACGAAAAAAAAGATTTGCTGGCTGAACTGATTGATATTGACGAAAGACTGGCAAAGAAAAAGACTGAGAAGGTGGCCCGGTTTCCAGTAGTTGCCCGTTATCCTTTTCGGTCCCAGCCTTTTTGGTATTAACTTGTCCTGATCCAGGGGGTAGCTTAGATAATTGCTATAGAAGCCGGCAGCCGTTCTTCTTGCAAAAAGAACGGCTAGCAGGCTTTTTTCTGCAAAAAAATTTTGGACATAGCAGGATATTTTGGGTTCATGTCAAACCTATTTCATTGAAGAAAACAATGAAGAAAACAATGGAGGAATTAATTCTGTTAATGATGGGCGAAAAGCAAGACTAGGCGGGTATCCGCATATAATATATCGAAATATATCGAAAAGGGAATGGAGTAGTTCATTTTTTAACTTGTTTAAGTACTTGTAATCACAATCACTCTTGTGTGTCGGAAATTTTGGCCGAAAACGTCCAAATTATTGTATTGACTTATGAGCTAGTATTCACTTTCACTCTCTTTTGACAGCTGTTGCGAAAGGAGATATAGTAATGAATTTGGCTGAGATCCAAAAAATTCTGGAGGCGAAAGTGATCTGGGGAGAGGACCTGGAAAAGAGGGAAGTATTAACCGGCTTTGGCTGCGATTTAATGAGTGACTGCCTGGCTTACGCCAAACCGAAAGGTTTGATGTTGACAGGGTTATGTAATTCCCAGGTTATTAGAACGGCTGAGATATTAGATGTGCAGGGGATTGTCTTTGTGCGGGGTAAACAACCGGACCAAGAGATGGTTGATATGGCGAGACAAAAAGGCATCCCTCTCTTAAGTACAAATAAATTGATGTTTGACAGTTGTGGCCTGCTGTTTGTAGCGGGCCTGCAGGGGGGGTAAGGATGCACCAACAACCCGGCTCTGATGGCTATGTATTAGAAATTCCTGTTAAAAGCATGGACTTCAAGGCTGCCGGCGAAGGTGCGAGTCGAATCAAGCAGACTCTGAAAAAAATCGGTTTTGCTCCCGAGGTCGTCAGGAGAGCTGCTATTGCCGCCTATGAGGCAGAGATGAATATTGTGATTCATACCCATGGCGGAGTTTTGGAAGCCCGGTTTTATCCGGATAAGGTTGAGTTAGCAGCTAGAGACAAGGGACCCGGAATTCCCGACATTTCTCTCGCAATGCAAGAAGGTTTCTCCACCGCACCCCAACGGGTAAGGGAAATGGGGTTTGGTGCCGGGATGGGTCTGCCGAATATTAAGAAATGTGTCGATCACCTGGCTATTGAGACAGAAATCGGGAAGGGTACTCTGGTTAGAATGGTTATTTTTAACAGGAGTGAAGGGAAGGATTTAACTGGGTCTTAGCTTTAGCGGGGGGATTGCTGCACCCGCTGAAGCTTAGAGCCAGTTAATACAGGGGCGTAGCCGCTCTTAGACCGCCGCTCGAAAAAGCGGGGGTATTAGAGCGGGTAGCCATCTGTGATAAAGGCCGGAAAGGGGATTGGCCGTGAACCGCTATTTCCATTCGGTTACTCTGGACAGTGAAAAATGCAGGGGGTGTACTAACTGTATCAAACAATGCCCTACTGAGGCCATCAGGGTGCGGGATGGTAAAGCCCGGATTATTGAAGAGCGCTGTATAGATTGCGGCGAGTGCATCCGCATTTGTCCCAATCACGCCAAAATTGTGGTCACTGACAGCCTGGAAAAACTGCAGGAGTTTGAATATACCATTGCTCTGCCAGCCCCTGCTTTATTTGGCCAGTTTAAACCTGAGATAGAACCTGCCATGATCCTCGGAGCCTTGTTGCGGATTGGCTTTAACAGGGTTTTTGAGGTAGCGGTAGGCGCCGAGTTAATTACCCAAGCTATCCGTAGTGAAATTTTTCTTAGTAGAGAAAAAAAACCCTTAATTTCTTCTGCTTGTCCGGCAGTGGTCCGGTTAATGCAGGTCAGGTTCCCGGGCTTACTTTCTCATGTTATTCCGGTGAAAGCGCCAATGGAAGTATCTGCTAAGATGGCCAAGGAAGCGGTTAGGCGGGAATTGGGCCTGCCGCTTTCCAAGATAGGCGCTTTTTTCGTCACCCCTTGCCCTGCTAAAGTAACTGCCGTTAAACAGCCTGTAGGCGATGATTATAGTTGGGTTGACGGGGTTTTCAGCATGTCTGCTCTTTATGGGGAGTTGCGGCAGCATGCCAAGCCTCAGAATGCTGATACAAGCCTGCACCAGGCAACAGGTGCAGGTATGGGATGGGGTAGGGCAGGCGGCGAGAATGTAGCGATTGGAACCGGTTCTCTTCTCTCGGTAGATGGAATTCACAGTGTGGTGGCGGTTTTAGAGGAATTGGAAAAAGGCGGAATGGGAGAGATCGACTATGTTGAGGCCCAGGCCTGCGTGGGGGGCTGCATCGGCGGCCCGTTGGTAGTGCAAAACCCCTTTATGTCCCGGGTTCTGATCAGAAAAATGGCCGAGAAATACAGTCAAAAGCCCCCGTTGGTCTCAGCGGAGCAAACGGCAAATATGGTTGCCGGGGGTCATTTCGCCATCAGTAAAAGCATCCGGCCGCGCCCCGTAATGCAGTTGGATGAAGATATCGGCCGGGCTCTCTCAAAGATGGCCTTGTTGGAACAAACCTTACAGCAACTGCCGGGTCTTGACTGTGGTTCTTGCGGCTCACCCAACTGCCGGGCCTTAGCCGAGGATATTGTCAGGGGGTTTGCCTTCGAGTCCGACTGTATCTTTAAGCTGAGAGAACGGGTTAGATCCTTGGCAGAGGAGATGGTGGAACTGGCCCAAAAAGTGCCCCCGGCCATGGGCAGGCTGCAGCCGGCTGGGCGGGAGGAGAGGAGAGAAAAATTGCATTTGAGTGAAGTGGTTGAAGTCCTTGACGCCATCGTTCATGGGGAGCCCGTTGTCCTAGAGCGGCAGGTTACTGGCGCCTATTGTTCAGACCTCCTGAGTGACGCCATGGCCAATGCCAAAGAAGGGAACCTATGGTTTACTATTCAAACCCATCCCAACGTGGTGGCGGTAGCCAGCTTGCTAAACCTGGCTGCTGTGGTGATTACTGGAGGAAGAGAACCGGATCCGGAGACCTTGGCCAAGGCAAAACAGGAAAAGGTTGCCGTGCTTGCAACAAAGGCCAGGTCCTTTGAAGCAGCTGGCAAGATTTATGGCTACCTGAATGAAAGGAAATAGGGTAATGCAGGATTTTTGGGCTGACCTGCACATCCATACAGCCCTGTCACCTTGTGCCGGGGAGGATATGACTCCTCTGGGTATCATTCACAAGGCCGAGGACCTCGGAATCAAACTTATTGCTGTGACAGATCATAATTCAGCTGAAAATGTGCTAAGTCTGATTAAGGCTTCTATTGGCAGCAAGGTGCTGGTTTTGCCAGGTATGGAGGTGCAGACAAGGGAAGAAGTTCACCTCATCTGCCTGTTTGAGAAGATAGACCTGGTGCTGGCATGGCAAGCAAAAGTATATGCCCACCTGCCGCAGGCTCTCAACAACGAAAGACTATTTGGACCCCAGTGGCTCTTTGACAGCAGCGACCGGCGGGTAGGGCGCTCAGATAGATTGTTGTTAACTTCCACCTCGCTATCGGTAGAAGAGGTGGTAGAGGGGGTAAATAGAATTGGGGGCCTTTGCATTCCAGCCCATGTTGATCGGCCTAGCTACAGCTTGATCAGCAACCTGGGGTTCATTCCGCAAAACTTGCAGATTGCGGCCTTGGAATTATCACCTAAATGCCAGCCGGCCTCCTTTAGGAAGCTCCACCCGGAGGCGGGCGGGTTAAATGTAGTGATTTGTTCTGATGCCCATTGGCTAGACGCAATGGGACCGCCGCGGACTTGTTTCAGGCTTGCGGAGTTGACCTGGCAGGAAATTAAGTTGGCACTGGCCGGGATTGAAGGAAGAGAGGTGGTGGTGTTATAGGAAAAGGGAGTTAAATTATAGCACAATAGTCACAGAGCAAAAGGAGGGACCTGATTATGGAATCGAATGGATGCCGGTGTATGGAGGAGCGTTATCAGGAACTGGAGCCATTTATCTCCCAATATGCTGGTCAGCCAGCTGCCCTAATCACTGTTTTGCACAAAATCCAAGAAACCCTAGGTTTTGTGCCCCATGACCTGCAGGTCAAGGTTGCGGAAACCTTGGGAGTACCTTTAAGTGAGGTCTACGGCGTAATCACCTTTTATGCATTCTTCTCCCTTAAGCCCAAGGGAAAATACAATGTATCTGTCTGCAAGGGGACTGCTTGTTATGTGCGGGGAGCCCCAAAGGTTTTAGCCGGCTTGGAAAAAGAGCTGGGCATTAAGCCAGGGGACACCACCGGCGACGGGAATTTTTCACTGGAAGTGGTTTATTGCTTGGGTGCCTGCGGATTGTCACCGGTTATGACGGTAAACAAGGATGTCCACGCCCGCTTGAAACAGGAACGAATCCCCGAAATCCTGAGCAAATACCGTTAATAACATGCAGGAACTGTCACTCCATGTTCTGGACCTCTTGCAGAATTCGGCGGAGGCGGGGGCGAACCGGGTAAGCCTGCAAATTCTTGAGGACTCGCAAAGAGATTTGCTTGTCATCGTTGTTGAGGACAACGGAAGGGGAATCCAGCCTGAGATGCTGGAAAGGGTTACTGACCCTTTTACCACCACCCGGACTACCCGCAAGGTCGGCCTGGGTTTAGCCCTCTTGAAAGCGACAGCTGAAAGCTGTGGCGGAAACCTGGAAATCAGCTCCCAGGTGGGTGTGGGAACCAGGGTATTGGCTTCTTTCCAGTTAAACCATATCGATCGACCACCCCTGGGGGATATTGCTGGGACTGTAATGGTTTTTATTGCGGGGCGCAGGGATATGGTTTTTTCCTACCGCCACTGCCGCGACAGTCGGCAGTATGAGTTCTCCTCCAGAGGGTATGAAGACCTGTTGGGATACCCGGAATTCTTGCTCAAAATGAAAGAGACCATTGAGGCGGGGTTAAAGAACCTCAAAACGGAGGTGGAATAGGTGAAATCACTGGAAGATTTGAACGCTTTAAAACAAAAGGCTATGGAAGAATTGAAGCTCCGGGAGAGCAAGGAGAGTATCCGGATCATAGTTGGTATGGGTACCTGCGGGATTGCCGCCGGTGCCAGAGAAACGGTTGGGGCAATTCTTGAAGAGCTGGCTAAGCGTAAGATCAGTGATGTTGCGGTTACCCAGACCGGCTGTATCGGCTTGTGTGTTAAGGAACCCTTGGTGGATGTAATGGTGCCGGGCCAACCGAAGGTTACTTATGGTAATGTGGACGCTGCCAAGGCTCGCCAAATCGTTGCTCAACATGTGGTTAACGGATTGGTTGTAGGCGAGTGGGTTGTTAATAAGCTCTAGGCAAAGGGGGAGAAACCGAATGGAGTTCTACCGTTCCCATGTTCTTATTTGTACCGGCACTGGATGCGTTTCATCGGGCAGCCATCCTACCAGGGATGCCTTAATCGATGAACTGAAAAACCGGGGACTGGACAAAGAGATTAAAGTTATTGATACCGGCTGTTTTGGATTTTGCCAGTTTGGTCCCAATATGGTGGTTTATCCGGAGGGGACCTTCTACTGCCAGGTCGAGCCAAAAGATGTTAAAGACCTGGTAGAGGAGCATTTTATCAAAGGCCGTGTGCTGAACCGGCTCTTGTATAAGGAGCCTGAAGAGCAGGTGGCTGTGGTGGACCAGGAAGAAATCGACTTTTTCAAATACCAGAAGCGCTTGGTGCTCCGCAACTGTGGGGTAATCGACCCGGAATCCATTGCGGAATATATCGCCCGGGATGGTTACCAGGCCTTAGCCAAAGCTGTTACTGAGATGACCCCCCTTGAGGTAGTCGACAGTATTAAAAAATCCGGTCTCCGGGGTAGGGGCGGCGGCGGCTTCCCGACAGGCTTGAAATGGGAGTTTGCAGCCAAAGCTCCTGGAGAACAAAAGTATATTGTATGTAACGGCGACGAAGGCGACCCTGGCGCATTTATGGACCGGAGCCTGTTAGAAGGGGATCCTCACTCAGTGGTTGAGGGGATGGCCCTGGCGGGTTATGCCGTTGGCGCCAGTAAGGGATACGTCTATGTCAGGGCTGAGTACCCTATCGCAGTTCATCGCCTGTTGATTGCTTTGGACCAGGCCCGGGCCCACGGGTTGTTGGGGCAGAACATATTCGGCACTAATTTTAGCTTTGATATTGAAATCCGTTTGGGAGCCGGCGCTTTTGTCTGCGGCGAAGAAACAGCCTTGCTCGCTTCCATAGAAGGCCGCCGCGGAGAACCTAGGCCAAGACCGCCTTTCCCGGCCAGTTCCGGTTTGTGGGGCAAACCGACAGTCATTAACAATGTGGAAACCTTCGGCAACATTGCCCAGATCATCCGTAACGGCTGGGAGTGGTTCGCTTCTATCGGCACCCAGAACAGCAAGGGGACCAAAGTGTTTGCCTTAGCCGGCAAAGTAAATAACAACGGCTTGGTGGAAGTCCCCATGGGAATGTCTTTAGGCCAGATTGTATACGACATCGGCGGAGGCATTCCAAAAGGGAAGAAGTTCAAGGCAGCTCAAACCGGCGGCCCTTCAGGGGGCTGTATCCCTAAAGAATACCTGAATACACCCATAGACTATGACTCCTTGCAGGAACTTGGAACCATTATGGGTTCTGGCGGACTAATCGTAATGGACGAAGATACCTGTATGGTGGACCTGGCCAAGTTCTTCCTGGAGTTTGTCCAGGACGAATCCTGCGGCAAGTGCGCTCCCTGCCGGATCGGCACCAAGCGGATGCTGGAAATATTAAAGCGGATTACCCATGGCGAGGGGACCATGGCTGACCTGGATCTCTTGGTGGAACTGGCCGAAGGCATTAAGGCTTCAGCCCTCTGCGGTCTTGGGCAGACAGCTCCCAACCCGGTGCTTAGTACCTTACGGTATTTCCGCCATGAGTACGAAGCCCATATCAAGGATAAACACTGTCTAGCTTCCGTCTGCGCTGCCCTGTTCAGGTCTCCTTGCCAGAACACCTGCCCTGCAGGAGTTGATGTGCCGGTTTATATCGACTTGATCAAGAATCACCAATTTGTTGAAGCCTACAAGGCAGTCCAGGCGGAAAACCCCTTCCCGGTTGTCTGCGGTCGGGTTTGCCATCACCCCTGTGAAGGAAAGTGCCGGCGCAATCAGCTGGATGCCCCGCTGGCGATCAGGGCATTAAAGCGGTTTGCCGGAGACCATCTCCTGCAAAACGGCGGCTTGCCGGTTCCGGCTGTTGGGTCAGCCAAGGATGCCAAAGTTGCGGTGGTTGGCTCAGGGCCGGCCGGATTATCAGCGGCGTTCTACCTGGCTAAAAAGGGTTACCAGGTTACTGTTTTTGAGGCCTTGCCTGTGCTCGGCGGCATGATGGCGGTTGGCATCCCTGAGTATAGGCTGCCGAAAGCGATACTTAACCAGGAAATTGAGGTAATAAAGCGGATGGGAGTGGAAATCAAAACCAGTGTCAAAATCGGCACAGATATCCCCCTGTCTCAGCTAATGGATGAATATCAGGCAGTATTTCTGGGAGTGGGCGCTCACAAGAACCAGGCCCTCGGCTTGCCTGGGGATGAATTAGATGGCGTGTTGTCTGGCGTCTCCTTCTTACAGGATGTTAACTTGGGCCGTGCCACTGATCTTTCTGACAAAGAGGTAGCTGTAATCGGGGGCGGGAATGTTGCGGCCGACGCTGCCCGCAGTGCATTGCGCCTAGGCGCCAAGGCTGTATCCCTCTACTACCGGAGGACAAAAGAAGAGATGCCGGCCATGCCTGAGGAAATCGTTGAACTGGAAAAAGAAGGTGTCAAATTAAACTTCCTCGTTGCGCCAGCGGCAATTGTTGGTGAAGGTGGCCGGGTAAAGGGTCTTACCTTAACTAAGATGGAACTGGGAGAGTTCGATCGGAGCGGGCGCCGTCGTCCGGTGCCGGTAGCAGGTTCTGACTTCACCGTTGCGGCTGATGTGGTCATAGCCGCCATTGGCCAGGCCCCGGAAACCGGCAGTCTGGGAGCAGGGCTTGAACTGGCCAAAGGTGGAACTGTAGTTGTAGATCCCGAAACCCTGGCAACCAGCATTCCAGGGGTCTTCTCTGGCGGCGACTGTGTCACTGGTCCAGACACCCTGATTGCCGCTATAGCAGCAGGCAAAAAGGCAGCTCAATCCATCGACAAATACCTGGGAGGCGATGGCGTTGTAGTTGAACCCCTGGCAGTAGAGCGGAAGATCCACGGGCAAATAATCGAAGACGAAACTCCGCGGCAGGAAATGCCTGTCCGCCAAGCCGAGGGCTTCCTGGAGGTTGAACTGGGCTATACCCTGGAACAGGCGGTGGCCGAAGCAATGCGCTGCTTCCGCTGCGATGTAACTGATTAAGAGGTCAAGGGAGGGACACAGGCAATGGAACTGGTAACCTTAAAGATCGATAACCAACCGGTTGAAATTGAAGCGGGGGCTACTATCCTGGAAGCAGCGAAAAAGGCAGGTGTGGAAATTCCTACACTGTGCTACTTGAAAGAAATCAACGCAATAGGAGCCTGCCGTATATGTGTTGTTGAAGTAAAAGGAGCAAAAGCCTTACAGGCCGCTTGTGTAGCGCCTGTAGCCCAGGGCATGGAGGTTCGCACCAATACCCCGGCTGTTCGCAAGGCTCGACGTTTAACCCTGGAACTGATTCTATCCAACCACCCCTTTGAGTGCCTTACCTGTATTCGGAACCAGAACTGTGAATTGCAGAAACTGGCCGAAGCCTTTGGTATCAGGGAAGTCCGCTTTGCGGGAGAAAACCCGGGTTACGATGCGGATTTTTCCTCACCTTCAATTGTGAGGGAACCTGAAAAATGTATCCTGTGCCGCCGCTGTGTGGCAGTATGCGACAAAGTGCAAACCGTTCAGGCTATCGCGCCCCAAGAGCGGGGTTTTGACACCACTATCGCTCCGGCTTTCCACCGCCCCATGGCAGAAGTCGCGTGCGCTTTCTGCGGCCAGTGTACCTTGGTCTGCCCAACGGCCGCCTTGCATGAAAAAGACGAAACCGAGCGGGTATGGGCTGCCTTGGCTGACCCTAAAAAACACGTAATTGTCCAGACTGCTCCGGCTACCAGAGTATCCCTGGGTGAGGAGTTTGGCATGGAACCCGGCAGCATTGTTACGGGCCAGATGGTTTCAGCCCTCAGGATGCTTGGATTCGACAAGGTTTTCGATACAGACTTTACTGCTGACCTTACCATTATGGAAGAAGGCAGTGAGCTGCTCCACCGGGTTAAGACGGGCGGAACCCTGCCATTAATCACTTCCTGCAGCCCCGGTTGGATTAAGTTCATTGAACACTTCTATCCTGAACTTTTGCCGCACCTGTCAACTTGCAAGTCTCCCCAGCAGATGTTTGGGGCCTTGGCCAAGACCTATTATGCTGAAAAAATGGGGATTGACCCGGCAGACGTCTTTGTGGTTTCCTACATGCCCTGCACTGCCAAGAAGTATGAGGCCCAGCGGCCGGAAATGCAAAGCAGCGGCTATCCAGATGTTGATGTAGTGCTCACCACCAGGGAAGTCGGCCGCATGATGCGCCAGGCAGGGATTAACTTCAGCGCATTACCCGTCCAGGATTATGATGACCCCCTGGGTATCTCAACCGGCGCAGGTCTTATTTTCGGCGCGACCGGTGGAGTTATGGAAGCTGCCCTGCGCACTGCTTATGAACTTGTCACCCAGCAAGAATTGCAGGCAGTGGAATTTGAGGAAGTGAGGGGCCTGCAAGGAGTTAAGGAAGCAGCCGTTGAATTAGCTGGCTTAACGGTAAAGGTAGCTGTTGCTCACGGCCTGGGTAATGCCCGTAAACTGATGGAGGCCGTTAAAAATGGTACGGCAGACTATCACTTTATCGAGATCATGTGCTGCCCCGGCGGGTGTATTGGCGGCGGCGGCCAACCAATTCCCACCAACATGGAAATCAGGGCTAAGCGGATTAAAGCCACCTATACAGCCGATGAATTGATGGTAATGCGGAAGTCCCACCTGAACCCGGCGGTACAGAAGCTGTATGAAGAGTTCCTGGGCGAGCCTCTAGGCCACAAGTCCCATGAACTGCTGCATACCCATTACCACCCTAGGGGTAAATATTAGTCGGTGTAAATAGACAAAAACAATAAAATACTAGTTCCTGCGGGCAAGGGTTGTTCCTGAGCACAAGGGGGTAGTTCTTTTTTAGAACATTTTTGCCCACCTTTGTCCTCGAGGTGGGTTTTTATATCAGAGACTCAGAACCGGGGTACATGCACTTGAGTTCACATAAACAAGAAAGAAGGTGGATATAAATGGAGCAGCGGCTTGGTGTTATCGGGATCGTTGTTGAGGGGAGAGAAAACATCTGTGACCGCCTGAACGCCGTGTTAAGCACCTATGGGCACATGATCGTTGGTAGGATGGGTATTCCTTACCGGGACAGAGGGGTATCGGTAATAGCCCTGATTGTTGACGGCAATACCGATGAGCTTGGCGCCTTATCAGGGAAATTAGGCAGTTTGCCGGGAGTAACCGCTAAAGTTGCTTTGACAAAGGCAGGCAAATAGAGTGTTAGCAAAAAGAGAAGGAGGATTATCCATGAAGCGGTCTATTATTGCTCTAGCCCTTTTTTCTGTTTTTCTGTGGCCTGTCCTTACGGGCTGCGGGGTTCTTGTCAAAGGTAATACCGGGGAGTTAAAGCAAAAGGATGAGGTTGTGGTTAAAATTGCCGCTTTAAGGGGCCCAACAGCTGTTGGGATGGTAAAGATGATGGAGGAAAAAAAGGGCTTCGGGCCAAAAGTGCAGTTTGAGTACGATATTGTTCAGGCACCGGATGTTTTGACTGCCAGAATTTTATCCAAAGAGGTAGACCTGGCAGCGCTGCCGATTAACCTGGCCGCCAAACTATATAACAAAGGTGTAGATTATCAGCTGGTTGCCGTCAATACATGGGGAAACATGTATTTGCTTAACCTCGGTCCGGGCATTAATTCTTGGGCTGATCTGAAGGGAAAAAGTATTCACTCTATTGGAATGGGCGCAACTCCTGACATAGTTTTCCGGTACTTGCTCAACGCCAATGGGTTAAATGCAGACAAAGATGTTCTATTGAACTACAGCCTGGAGCAGGTAGAGTTAGCTAATGCAATGGCAGCAGGGATAATTGAATTGGCAGTTCTGCCGGAACCTTTTGTTACCATGGTCACCAGTAAGAACAGCGGGGTCAAAATTACTATGGATCTGCAGGAAGAATGGCGAAAGGCAAAAGGCAGGGACATCCCCATCGTTCAGGGGGGGATGGTGGTCAAAAAAGAATTTGCCCAAAAACACCCTGAGGTAGTAAAAGAGTTTTTGCAGCAGTACACAGGCTCCATCGAATGGGTTAACAATAATTTACCTGAGGCCGGTATCTTGGTGGAGAAATATGATCTGGGCATGGGCGCTAAAATTGCTGAAAAGGCTATCCCCAGAAGCAATATCCGGTTTTCATCAGCAAGGGAGGCCAGAAAGGCAATTGAGGGCTACCTGCAGGTACTACTGGATTTTGCGCCAGAATCAGTAGGAGGCAAATTGCCTGATGCAGAATTCTACTATTAAAACCCAGCTGATAAAGCTGGCCCCCTTTGTCTTCTTTATATTTGTTTGGAAAACGGCTGCAGTAGTTGTCAGCTCGGAAATTATTCTGCCTTCACCTGAAAAAACCCTGGCCAGTTTAAGTGCTCTTTTGCAAACCAAGGGGTTTTGGTCGAGCGTAATAGCTACCATCACCAGGGGGTTGGCAGGCTTCCTGCTATCTTTAGGGATGGGGCTGTTGGTCGGGCTGGTGGCAGGATTGAATAAAACAGCGAACATTTTATTGCAGCCGTTTATTATCCTGTGCCGATCTACTCCGCTAATGTCCATTATTTTAATTGCTCTGATCTGGTTTAAAACTGAGCATGTGCCTATTTTTGTCAGCTTCCTCATTTCATTTCCCATCATCTGTGGCAATGTGATTGAGGGAGTAAAAAACGTAGACAGTAAGCTGGTGGAAATGGCCTTTATCCATAAAGTAAAGAAGATCCGGGTTTTCTTTGAAGTATATCTTCCTTCCCTTGTTCCTTACTTGCTGGCGGGTATTTCCAATGCAATGGGAATCGGTTGGAAGGTGGTAATTGCAGCAGAAGTTTTAAGCCAACCCAGGTTTGGGATTGGTACAAGACTTCAATTTGAGAGGATAAACCTGGAAACAGCCGCCGTGTTTGCATGGACAATTGTAGCCTTAGTTATCAGCTTTGGGTTTGAAAATCTCATCCGGTTTGCGGAAAAAAAGGTTTTAAGCTGGAGGTGAGGCCAATGGCGCTCCGCCTGGAGAAAATCACAAAAAAATATGGCGAGTTGTCCATATTCGAAAATTTTAGTTTGGAAATACCCGAGCAAAAAATCACTTGCATCCTTGGACCTTCAGGATGCGGAAAGACTACTTTATTGAGTATAATCGGCAGGATTATCCAACCTGATCACGGCCGTTTGATTGGTTTCGAAAACAAGACTTTTTCTTATCTTTTTCAAGACCTTCGGCTATTAGACTGGAAGACAGTGTACGGTAATTTGGATTTTGTTTTAAAAGATATATATCCTAGAGAGGAGAGAGCAAAAAAGATAAACTATCACCTTAAAATGGTTGATCTTTTAAAATTCAAGGATTATTACCCCAAAAGCCTTAGTGGAGGGATGAAACAAAGGCTTGCTATCGCACGAGCCTTTGCGTACCCGTCGGATGTTTTGCTTATGGACGAACCTTTTAAGGCTTTAGACCTTCCATTGAAAATGTCTTTGATAAATGATTTTGTGCAGCTGTGGTTAAACGATTTGCGGACTGTTATTTTTGTCACCCATGATATTGAAGAAGCTCTTTTAGCAACGGATCAAATATACCTCTTTAGTAAACCTCCTGTCAGGATAATTAAGGCTTTGAGCCTGAACATTCCTCGAAATGCAAGGACTTCCCAGGAAAAATGCTTTGTGGCGTTGAAGCAGGAACTTTACCATACCATCATGTTGGGAGAAGAAGAAGTGGGTATTGCGGCGGATTACAGCAGCCAGTTGCCCAGGAGCCGTCCGCGGGCAGTTTAGCGAGATTCTAACCGGCCTTTTTCCTGGTTATTAACCTTCTTGGTTACCTGGGAAGGATAAAGTTTTGAGTATAGTAGTTTTCTTTGCCCCCTACCCCCAAGGCGGTAAACTGGGTTGCGAGGACATTAACCGTGTGGCCGGGACTATTCAAAAGAGAGGAGACTTAAAACTGGTAGGAAGAGACCTTTAATTAACCACAATGGTTTTCTTTTTACCGGGAAGACTATGAGTGAAAACCTTCGTTTTTTAACTCTGATAGCGCTATTGCATGCAGTTTTGGCACTGTCTCTGTATAGGGGGCGAGCAGCATGGAAGCTACACCGCGAGGGATGCGCTTATTCATTGCCATATTTGGCCGGCGTAATGCGGGGAAATCCAGTTTAATCAATGCCTTAACCAAACAAGATATTGCCCTGGTCTCCCCTGTTCCGGGTACCACCACTGATCCGGTATACAAATCAATGGAAATCCTGCCTATCGGGCCGGTGGTATTGATTGATACCGCAGGCATAGACGACGAAGGCGACCTGGGTAAACTGAGGGTAGAACGCACCAAGGCGGTTTTGAATACCACCGACTTAGCTTTATTGATAATAGACCCTATGCTGGGCTTTGGTGATTGGGAACGGCAGTTGGTAGATCTAATAAAGGCAAAGGGCATTCCTGTGGTAGGGGTGATGAATAAGGCTGACCTTGGAAACAGGATGGATCTTGTTGCTTTGAGCAATTCCTGCGGAATACCTTTTTTGCCCGTTAGTGCTTTAACAGGGGCTGGTATCCAAGACCTAAAAATGGAAATTATCCGGTCAGCCCCCAAAGAATTGATGGAACAAGTAATTATTGGGGATCTGCTGCAGGCAGAAGACTTGGTGGTATTGGTGGTACCGATCGATTCGGCGGCACCTAAAGGCAGGCTTATTCTCCCTCAGGTGCAGGTGCTGCGGGATCTGCTCGACCACCGCTGTATGGCAGTGGTGGTACAGCCAGAGCAGCTTCCTCTCCTGTTTGCCATGGGGTTTAAGCCTAGGCTGGTAGTAACTGACTCCCAGGCTTTTGCCCAGGTTAACAGAGACACGCCTCCTGGAGTACAGATAACTTCATTTTCTATCCTGTTCGCCCGTTATAAAGGTGACCTTTCATCTCTGGTGGCCGGTGCTAAAGCCATTGAACGGCTGCGGCCAGGGGACCGGGTATTGATTGCCGAAGCATGTACCCATCACCGGGTCAAGGACGATATTGGGACGGTAAAACTGCCTAAGTGGCTCAAGGACAAAGTAGGTGGGGAACTAGATTTTGAATGGAGCAGTGGCCAGGGGTTCCCACCCAACTTAGAGGTATATAATTTGGTGATCCATTGCGGTGCCTGCATGATCAACCGGCGGGAAATGTTATTCCGTATCATGGAGACGCGGAAGGCGGGAGTACCGATTGTCAATTATGGAATTGCCATTGCTCATTTGCACGGTATATTACAACGGGCCTTGGCCCCGTTCCCTCAACTTCAGAAAATACTGGAGGGTGATCTATGACGAAAAATTCCACAAAAAAATCTAAACAGGGGATTCATCTATTGGCTAAAGAGGCGGCAAATGCCCTCAAAAAAGCCGCCGACGGAAAGGATCTGAATCTAGGAGATCTGGTAGCCCTGTTGGCGGTGGAGGGAGAGACAAAAAGGCAGCTTTTCAGCCTGGCGGATGAAACGCGAGCCAAATATATGGGAAACCAGGTGCACTTGCGAGGAATCATTGAGTTTTCCAATTACTGCGTCCAGAACTGCCTTTACTGCGGCCTGCGCAAAAGCAACCGGAAACTATTTCGTTACCGCATGTTACCCGAAGAGGTTTTAGGCATTGCCAAGCGGGCTGCCCAGTTGGGTTACCGGACAATAGTGCTGCAATCTGGAGAAGACCCCTGTTACGATGCTGAAACCCTCGCCGAATTGATTGGCGCCATTAAAAAGGAGACAGGGGTAGCAATTACCGTCTCGGTGGGGGAGCGGCGGCTTGAAGACTACAGGTTATGGCGGGAGGCCGGTGCGGACCGGTACCTATTAAAGCACGAAACAGCTGACCCCGGCCTTTATGTCCGCTTGCGGCCCGGGCATCAGTTGGCCAGCAGGGTAAAGAGGCTGCAGTGGTTACGGCAACTGGGTTACCAGATAGGTTCAGGCAACATGGTAGGCTTGCCCGGGCAGACCCTGGAAACCCTGGCCGCTGACCTCATACTGCTAAAAGAGTTGGATGTGGAAATGGCCGGCCTTGGCCCCTTCGTCCCCCACGGAGACACACCTCTGGCAGGGGCAAGGGCCGGTAATGTTGATCTCAATTTAAAGGTGTTGGCTGTGGCCCGGCTGGTCCTGCCCTGGGCCCATCTCCCTGCCACTACCTCCATCGGCACCCTTGACCCCCAGGGTCGCCAAAAAGCCTTGCGGGTTGGAGCCAATGTGGTGATGCCCAATGTCACTCCCGCCCGCTACCGGGAACATTACCAGATCTACCCGGGCAAGATCTGCCTGCAGGAAGAACCAGAACACTGCCGGAGTTGTGTTGAAGGGTGGATTACCGCCATGGGCCGCGAGGTAGCTTGTGATTATGGGCATAGTCCCAAACCTGGGGATTGGACCAGTGTTGTGCCGGTTAAGGCTGGATAATTTTTCATTGGGATTGAGGAGGGCCGGTAAATGACTGACTACCAGGTGGACTTCATTAAAGAAGAAAAGATTAACGGTATTCTGGCCCAGGCCGGTCGGACACCCTTCAGTTTGCAGGTAGAGGTGCTGGAAAAAGCCTGCCTGGCAAAAGGTTTAAGTCCTTTTGAAGCTGCCGTTTTGCTGGGTGTGGAAGACGAAGACATGTTATCGGAGATGTTTCGCGTGGCCGCCCTCGTGAAGGAACAGATTTACGGGAAGCGGGTGGTGTTGTTTGCCCCTCTGTATTTAAGCAATTATTGTGTCAATAACTGCAGGTACTGTGGCTACCGGAGGGACAACTCCTTTCCCCGCCGGAAATTATCCTTGGAGGAAATCAGGGAAGAGGTAAAAATACTGGAGAGCATGGGGCATAAAAGGCTGACCCTGGAGTGCGGGGAGGACCCCAAAAATTGCCCCATTGATTATGTGCTGGAGGCCTTGGCTACTATCTATGCGGTCAAGGAGACCAACGGCAGCATCCGCCGGATAAATGTAAATATCGCTGCTACCACCGTGGAAGAATACCGGCTGTTGAAAGAGGCTGGTATTGGAACTTACATCCTGTTCCAGGAAACTTATCATGCTCCTACCTATGCCTACATGCACCCGTCAGGCCCCAAATCCGACTTTTGGTGGCACACTACCGCCATGCACCGCGCAATGGAAGCAGGCCTGGATGACGTTGGTTTCGGTGTGCTATACGGATTGTACGACTACAGGTATGAAACTGTTGCTATGCTGATGCATTCCTTGGAACTGGAAAGGGTTTTTGGGGTGGGTCCCCACACCCTTTCCGTGCCCAGGTTGAAACCTGCTTCCGGCGTGGAAATTGACGGGTTCAGTTACAGGGTAGGCGACCGGGAGTTTAAAAAACTGGTGGCCGTGTTACGCCTGGCCTTACCTTATACAGGCATTATCCTTTCGACCCGGGAAAGGGCGGATTTGCGCCAAGAACTGCTGGCGGCCGGGGTTTCCCAGATCAGTGCCGGTTCTTGCACCGGGGTAGGTGGGTACAGCCGGGAGCACGGGGCCAAATCCGAGGGGCCGAGGGAGACAGCCCAGTTCCAGGTGGAGGATCACCGGAGTCCCGATGAGGTATTGGCAAGTCTATGTGCTGCCGGTTATCTTCCCAGTTACTGCACCGCCTGTTACCGCCAGGGGCGAACCGGAGACCGCTTCATGGCCCTGGCCAAAAGCGGGCAGATTCAGAACGTTTGCCAGCCCAATGCCATCCTGACCTTTCAGGAGTACCTGGAGGACTACGGGTCACCGGCTACCCGGGCCGCCGGGGAAAAAGCTATCAGAGAGCATCTTGGATCCATCACCAACCCTGCTGTCCGGAAAAGGACCGAAGAGGGGCTGCAGGAGATCAAAAAGGGCCGCCGGGACTTGTACTTTTAAGTAATGGGTAGTCTTACCTGGGCCGGATAAAGTTTTGAGTGTAGTAGTTGTCCTGCACTCCCACACCGAGGGCAGTAAAATGCATGGAAAAGACATTTTCCCGGTGACTGGGACTATTCAGCCATCCTTCATGGGCCGTGATGGCGTCAGGGTAACCCCAGGCAATATTCTCGCCAATAGCCCGGTAAAGTATCCCTGCGCGCCGGAAGCGGTCTGCCAGACTGCCGGTTTGGGGAGACTCATGGCTGAAAAAGTTATTTGCGGCCATGTCCTGGCTATGGCTCTTGGCTATTCTGGCTGCACTCTCATGCCATGCTAACAGAGGCAGGCCTTCTTTTATCCTGGCAGTGTTGACTAAGTCAAAAATTTGTTTTTCATAGGCAGCCGCAACCTGCTCTTTTTGGGTTTCTGTAAGCTTGGGCGGGGAAAAATCTGGGGGTGTCCCAAAATATGACCAGGACATGGAATAGCCGCCTGTGGCCAGAAAGCTTCCTAGCTCCATAACACGGATAGCCGATACTATCCCATTTTTATGGGTATCCAAAAAAAAGGTTGCCGCAATATTTCCTTCTACTGTTAAAGGCCGCTCAGCCAGATCTTTTTCATTTAATTCAACGGTAAAATCAGCCGAGTGGAAGCGGAAGGATACCCGGGATTGAAAGGTATGCTTTGAATCCAGTTCCTTCTTGCTTGTTCCCGGTGAAATTCCCCCAATTGACCACGCCGGAGAATTAGTATAAAGGGCTACTACCCGATTGTCTTTTACCCCTACCATTAATAGGTTTCCTGCCGGCTTATTATAAACCCACCATTGATAACCGTATTGGTCGGGGTCTTTCCGCTGCGGTTCTCCCAAGAGGTCAACCAATATCTGGACTTCACTGCCCAAAGCCAGGCCCTGTTGATTAGTAGTGGATGTTTGTTGGGTCTTGACATGAGCAACCGAAAGAGCGGGATCGCTGATGCGAATGGTGTTGCTGGTTCCATCCCAGTCAACCTTTTTGCCAAGGGTTTCAGCCACCAGCCTTAAAGGTACATAAGTGGTGCCCCGGTGGACAAAGCCCTGGGGAACAAACTCTTTGCCATTAAAAAATGCGCCGGAGGCTATTTCCACTCCGTTAATAATTAAACGCAGAGGAAGCATATTAACCTGGATGTTCTGCAGAGTACCGGCGCTGTGGACGACTGTGGCAATACAAATCGCGGAGGCAAAGACTGCAATAATAAGCCACTTTTTACACCTTGCCATTGGTAGAATTTCCTCCTTATAACGGCAGGCGGGAGCGCCTTTCTAATTACTATTTTAGGGCGGTTAAAGCTTTTAGAGCGAAATCAACTTCTTCCGTGGTGTTATAAACCCCCAGGCTGAACCGGAGGGTCCCCATCGGAAAGGTTCCAATGGTTTGATGGGCCCAGGGAGCGCAGTGCAGGCCAGGTCTGGTCATAATTCCAAACTGATCGTCTAGCTGAAAGCTCAAGTCGGCATTATCTCGCTGGACCATGTTGATTGAAATGGTCCCAGTAGCTAATCTGGGTTCTCGTGGGCCGTAGACCGTAATCCCATCCATCCGTTCCAGGCCTTGGCGGAAGTATTCGGTCAAAAGCAATTCATGCGCCCTGATAGTCTCCAAACCTACCTGGAGTAAATGGTTTACGCCAGCTGCCAGCCCGGCAATACCCGGGACATTTAAAGTGCCGCTTTCGAACTTATCCGGCAGGAAATCAGGCTGGTACTCCCGGTCGGAAATGCTGCCAGTCCCCCCGGTAACCAAGGGATAGGCATGTTCGGCGGCACGGAGGCTGATACAAAACCCCCCGGTACCCATTGGCCCTAATAAGTGCTTATGGCCGGTGAAGGCTAACACATCGGCATTGGCAGCCTGGAAATCAATCGGGAGTGCCCCGGCGGTCTGGGCAGCGTCTATCACAAAATACCATCCGCGCTCTTTTGCTATAGCGCCCAGTTCTACGATGGGAATGATTGATCCGGTCACATTTGAAGCGTGGGTACAGACCAATAACTTGGTATTGCGGCGGGCAAGCTTAACCACATCACCGGGGTCGAGCAGGCCTTCCTTTGAACAGGGTACCGCATCGAATTCTATACCCCAATTATCCCGCATCCAGGTCAGGGGCCGGGCCACGGCATTATGCTCCATGCTGGTAGTCAGCACATGGTCCCCTGGCCTTAATAAACCTTTGATGGCAGTGTTTAGGGCCTGAGTAACATTAGCGGTAAAGATAACCTGATTGGGCTTAGGCACATTAAAAAACTTGGCTAACAGGCTCCGGGCTTCTAAAATATGACGGCCCGCCTCCAAGGCTAGACTGTAGGCGCCCCTGCCAGGGTTACAATTGACCTCCCTGAAAAACGTTTCTATGGCTTGATAAACACCAGCCGGCTTTTGACGACTGGTAGCAGCATTGTCAAAATAAATGTATGGTTTCACGGCACTACCCCCGTTGTTTACATTATCCTCTAATTACAAATTCGCAGTCCCCCCTCCATTTCCTGTCGCATTTTTATCAAATGCCATAAATAATTCTTGTCACTCCTGGCAAAGGCCACTGGGATTTTTTATTGTACCCGGAACAAATGTCAGGTGTATGATTATACCAGCAGCATTTAATTTCAAAAGGGAGGTTATTGGGTGGAGAAGTGGAAAATCGTATTAGCTGGGTCACTGGTTGGTTTCTTTGGGGTGATGCTGGTCAAGTTTGGCAATCCTGTTAATATGGGAGTTTGTGTAGCCTGTTTTATCAGGGACATTGCCGGGGCCCTGGGGATGCACCGGGCGGAGATGGTCCAATACATCCGTCCGGAAATTGCCGGTTTTATTCTTGGTTCTTTTATTATCTCCTTGTCTTTCAGAGAATTCCGGCCCCGGGGCGGATCTGCGCCCCTAATCAGGTTTGTATTAGGCTTTTTCCTGATGACAGGTGCCCTGGTCTTTCTTGGTTGCCCTTTAAGGATGATATTACGGTTGGCCAATGGTGACTTGAACGCTTTAGTGGGGCTGTTTGGTTTTACTGCAGGCATCATCACCGGTATCCAATTTATTAAACGGGGATTCAGCCTGGGCCGCAGCTACAGCCAGACCAGGGTCAGCGGTTACCTGATGCCCGCCTTTGCCGTTGTGCTGTTGGTATTATTAATGGCAAAACCGGCCTTTATTTTCTTCAGCCAAAAAGGTCCCGGTTCCCTGCATGCGCCGGTAGCCCTTTCTCTAGTCGCCGGTTTGGCCATCGGGGTCGTCTTGCAGCGGACCAGGCTCTGCACAGCAGGTGGCATCAGGGATGCCGTTTTATTAAAGGACTTTTATCTCTTATGGGGACTACTAGCTATCTTTCTAGTTGCCTTTTTAGGAAACCTCTTGTTTAATTTTAGCCAATTCAAACTGGGGTTTATCGGGCAGCCTGTGGCCCATAACCAGCACTTATGGAATTTCCTTGGCATGTACCTGGCCGGTATGGCCGCTGTTATGTTAGGCGGGTGTCCTCTGCGGCAGACGATCCTGGCGGGCGAAGGGGATACTGACGCCGGGGTTACTGTTTTAGGGATGCTTGTCGGCGCTGCCTTCAGCCACAATTTCGGTTTGGCCGGGAGTGCGCAGGGCGTATCAGCCAATGCCCAGGCAGCTGTAATTATCGGCATTGTTGTGGTAACTTTGATCGGCTTGGGAGTAATAGCGAATAACCTTGGGTTGCAGAGAAAGGAGCGGATTGGCGTTGGTAGCTAGTATTCAGGTGGATGCCCGGGGGAGGTCCTGCCCGGAACCGGTAATGATGGCAAAAAAGGCAGTTGACCAGGGGCATAAGGAATTTATGGTGTTAGTAGATTCTGAGGCGGCCAGGGACAATGTCAGCCGTTTTGTCAAGAGCCAAGGCCTAAGAGTCCAGGTTGAGGAGCGGGGCGATGAGTATGTCCTGCAGGTTAACGGATGAGCAAATACTGGTTTACCACCTTTCACTCTGAGTACGATGCCCTGGTATTTGAGCGGGTCATGAGGGAAAACGGGGTGCCGGTAAAGCTCTTGCCGGTTCCCCGCCAGCTGAGTTCCAGCTGCGGGATTGCCGCCAGATACAGCGCGGAACTGCATGAAAAGGTAGTGGCTGCCTGTAAAAACCACAACTTGCAGTACGACGGTTATCATTATCTAAATTAGCTTCGGGCCGGGTTCTCCCGGCCTGGTTTTTTTTCGGATCGCAGCAAAAAAGAAACCGGGCCAAGAGTTTAGGTTTCTCACATAATATCTCACATAATATCGGTTGATTTTTTTCCGGGAAGGTTTATTTCCGGGGCTGCGTGGAAGGATTTTCCCGCATCAAGGCGAATTAAGGCGAGAAATGACCGGGTATAGGCCGGTTTGCTTATTCAAACAATAGCATCGGAAAAATTTTTTATTTTCATAGGAGGAGTAACGTGCGGCAGGATATTCAGGAAGTGCTGATAAACCAGCAGCAGATAATTGAAAAGGTAAAAGAATTAGGACTGCAAATCTCTAAGGACTATCAAGGCAAAGAATTAATTGTGGTTGGTATCTTAAAAGGGGCAATTATATTCTTTTCCGACTTGATCAGATCCATCGAGGTGCCCCTAACCCTTGATTTCATGGCTGTTTCCAGTTATGGGGCTGGAACAAACTCTTCCGGCGCTGTACGGATCTTAAAGGATTTGGAACGCAGTGTGGAAGGAAAGCATCTTTTGGTAGTGGAAGATATAGTAGACACCGGCCTAACCCTAAAATACCTTTTAGATAATCTGAAAGCCCGCGGCCCTGCCAGCATAAAGACCTGTACCTTTCTAGATAAACCGGCGAGGCGCCTCATTCCGGTACAGCCGGATTATAATGGTTTTACCATACCGGATCGTTTTGTGGTGGGTTATGGGTTGGATTTCAATGAACAATACCGCCACCTCCCGTATGTGGCGGTCTTAAAGCCCGAGGCTTACGGCTAAAAAAAGGATTCAACTGGGTCTTGGCTTCAGCAGGGGGAAAGCTTTCCCCGCTGAAGCTTAGAGCCAGTTAATACAGTGGCGTAGCCGCTCTTATCCCGCCCAGTACTCAATCGTGCAATCGTATAATACCCTTTTTGGAATCGTGTTTTGACCGGCAGAGCCTATCGCGTTTACTGTACGTGGTGCTGGGGGTATTAAAGCGGGTAGCCATCTGTGATAAAGCTAAAGGACGTGGAGGAAAAGCCATGAATGACGAACATCAAAAGGAATTGGTAATTGTTTTGGACTTTGGTGGCCAGTATAACCAGTTGATCGCCCGGCGGGTGCGGGAATTGAATGTTTATTGCGAAATGCTCCCCTATTATACCCCAGTAGATAAGTTGGTCAGCCGCCGGCCAAAAGGGATTATTTTCTCCGGCGGTCCAGCCAGCGTGTATGCGGAAAATGCACCAAAAATAAACCCTGCTATTTATGATACGGGCATCCCAATTTTGGGTATCTGTTATGGCATGCAGCTGATGGCCAAAGATCTAGGCGGAAAGGTGGCTCCCGCGGGGGATGCCCGGGAGTACGGCAAAACGGTGCTTAATCTTTGTTGTAATGATGCCTTATTCCTGGATTTACCCAAAAGCCAGGACTGTTGGATGAGTCATGGTGATTTTATTAAATTGGCGCCCCCCGGTTTCCGGGTAGATGCCAGCACTGCCTCTTCTCCGGTTGCAGCTATGAGCGACCCCCAGAGAAAACTTTACGGTGTCCAGTTTCACCCCGAAGTTAAGCACACACCCTATGGGCAGGATATGCTGAGGCGTTTCCTTTTCAACATCTGCGGCTGTACTGGGTCTTGGACCATGAAGTCCTTTGTTGCCGAAGAGGTTAGGGCAATTCGTTCTCGGGTTGGTACCCGAAAAGCAGTATGCGGTTTAAGCGGCGGAGTTGATTCGGCTGTGGCTGCCACCATCGTGCATAGGGCTATAGGTGACCAATTGACCTGTGTTTTTGTCAACCACGGGCTTTTACGTAAAGGAGAGGCGGAAGAGGTCCGGCGTACCTTTGCGGAGAACATGCAGATGCAATTGGTATATGTTGATGCGGAGGACCGCTTCCTGGCCAGGTTGAAAGGGGTAACTGATCCCGAACAAAAGCGCAAAATCATTGGAGAAGAGTTTATCCGGGTTTTCGAAGAAGAGGCGCAAAAGCTGGGTGAGGTTGACTTCCTGGTACAGGGGACCATTTACCCTGATGTTATTGAAAGCGGAACAGAAACAGCGGCAACTATCAAGACTCATCACAATGTGGGTGGCTTACCGGAGAATATGCACTTACAATTGATTGAGCCCCTGCGTTCCCTTTTTAAGGACGAAGTACGGCAGGTGGGCTTGGAAATTGGATTGCCTGAAACGGTTATCTGGCGGCAGCCTTTCCCAGGACCGGGACTGGCCATCCGGATTTTGGGTGATGTTGATAAAGAAAAGCTGTTCATTTTGCGGGAAGCAGATGCCATAGTTGTAGAGGAAATTAGGGCCGCCGGCCTTTATAAGGATATCTGGCAATCCTTCGCGGTGCTTCCCTCTATGAAGAGCGTTGGCGTAATGGGGGACGAACGTACTTATGCCTATCCAGTCGTTGTCCGGGCCGTTACCAGCGATGATGCCATGACTGCGGACTGGGCACGCCTGCCTTATGAACTGTTGGAGCGCATATCCTCGCGGATAGTAAATGAAGTCCAGCATGTCAACCGGGTAATTTACGACATCACCTCCAAACCTCCGGCCACTATTGAGTGGGAGTAATTGCAGGAAGCATCGTTTGTCCTCTTTTGGGTCTCTTTCTGAAGTGAAAACCAGTAAAATGAAAGGCGGGTACACCCAGTACCCGTTCTTTTGATGAAAACTTAGAACAAATATTCTGGGAGTAAGGTGGACAACTTTGTCAAGACATTTTTTTGCCCTTATATAAGGTGGTGATTACCTCCTTTCTTTGCCTATTTAAAGTCAGCCAATGTATAGTTTCCAAAGTACACTTCTGCTGGTGTTAGATTCTTTAAAGACTGGTGCGGCCTGTAAGTATTGTATCTGTCAAAGAATCGCTGCAACCCCTGTCTAGCGGCCCGGGGACTGTCGTAGTCATTGAGGTATACCTCTTGATATTTGACAGTACGCCAGAGACGCTCGGTGAAAATATTATCCATAGCTCGGCCACGTCCATCCATGCTGATTTTTACGCCATTATCCAGCAGAATAGAGGTGTACCTATTACTGGTAAACTGGCAACCCTGGTCACTATTGATTATTTCAGGTTTCGCAATTGATAAAGCCTTATTCAATGTTTCAAGGACAAAGTCGACTTCAAGGGTATAATCCAGTTCCAAAGATAACGCATATCTCGAAAACCAGTCCATGAAGGCTACAAGATACAGCCAGCCCTTCTTAAGGCGAATATAGGTAATATCTGTTTTTCTTTATCACCCTTTCTACGGCCATCTTCAAGAACTTCAGCTAGTCCGGCGACTGCTTCTTTTTTCCATCTAAACAGTTGGTTGGGATGAATTCCATACTCAGAAGCCATCTGAGAAATGGATTTTTCTTCTTTGAGAATTTCCAGTACAACTTTGCTTTGAACTCACCAGAATACGTTTTCCTCATGCTTCAATTGTACACCGACCACCTTATTATGAAGTCATTTTTTTGTCCCGTTTTCTTTGTCCATTATAAAAAGTAAATAAAAAAACACTTGGGCAGCTTTCTAGTGAAAGCCGCTTTTTAATTCAAAAAGCTAGGGAGGGCAAGCTTACTCCTGATGAGATGGTTGGAGGGACCTTCACGATAACCAACCTGGGGAGGTACGATATTGATGTATTTACCCCTATAATAAATCCCCCGGAAAGCGCAATATTAGGTGTAGGTCGCCTTGTGCAAAAGCCAGCCGTTTTTGAAGGGCAAATTCTAGTTCGAACAATGCTAAGTTTGAGTCTATCATTTGACCATCGTGTAGTTGATGGGGCACCTGCAGCTGCTTTCCTAAAAACAATTAAACGATTGCTAGAAAATCCCTTGGAGATTATTTTGGGGGTGTAAGCTCATCTGAACTTAGGGAGCTATTGTCCCCTACGGAATAGTCCTTTTAACATGGGAGTTGGCGAATAATTTTTCCCGCCAATGAAAAATTGTTCGGTTTTTTCCTTGACCCAGGCCTGCGTCGCTGGTAAGATGAAATTGGACAAAGGCGTGGGTATATTTTTACATAATTAGGAGGTGGTTAGGCAGAATAAATCTGGAAAAGGGATCCGCCAGCGAAGAAATATCATTCAAAAAGGAGTGTAGTGTGTGGAGAACTTTTTTAAGCTGAGGGAACACAATACCACCGTGCGGACTGAGATCCTAGCTGGTCTTACCACCTTTATGACCATGGCTTACATCATTTTTGTTAACCCCGCCATATTAGGGGATGCCGGGATGCCTGTTGGCGCTGTGTTTGTAGCAACAGCGATTTCCGCAGCTTTTGGCACCTTGGTCATGGGCCTTGCGGCTAATTACCCCTTCGCCTTAGCTCCTGGGATGGGCTTAAATGCCTTTTTTGCTTACACCGTTGTTTTAACCATGGGTTTAAGCTGGCAGGCAGCTTTAGCCGCTGTTTTCATTTCCGGTATTATTTTCTTAATTCTTACCTTGACTAAGGCCCGGGAAGCAATTGTAAACTCTATCCCCATGTCTCTTAAGCTGGCAGTCAGCGCCGGTATTGGCTTGTTTATTGCTTTGATCGGTTTTAAAAACGCCGGGATCGTGGTGGCTTATGAACCTACTCTGGTCCACCTGGGTGATTTTTCCGACCCCAACGTTTTCGTTGCTATCTTAGGCTTGCTCATTACCGGGGCTCTGGTAGTTAAGCGGGTCAGAGGTTCCCTCTTGCTGGGTATTATCATCACCACCCTTGTCGGTATCCCCTTTGGTGTCACTAAGATTGACAATTTAGCCATCGTCAGCATGCCCCCGAGCATGGGCGAAACTCTTGGCGCCTTCACCATTGGCTTTAAAGAAGTCTTAACCTTCGGCATCATTCCTATTGTTTTTGCTTTTACCTTCGTAGACTTGTTCGACACTATCGGTACCCTGACCGGTGTGGCCACCAAGGCCAACCTGCTGGACGAGCAGGGCAGGCTGCCGCGGGCTAACCGGGCTCTCCTGGCAGATTCTTTAGCCACTATGTTTGGCGCAGCAGTGGGTACCAGTACCGTTACCACCTATATTGAAAGCGCATCCGGCGTGGCCGAAGGCGGCCGGACCGGTTTGACAGCTGTTACTGTAGCTGTGTTGTTTCTGGTTGCTCTGTTCTTTTCTCCCCTGGTAGGAATTATTCCCGGGGCTGCAACTGCTCCAATTCTGATTATAGTCGGTATTTTCATGATGGAACCGATTATGAAAATTAACTTTGCTGACTACCTGGAAGGTATTCCGGCCTTCCTTGCCATAGTGATGATGCCCTTTGCCTTCAGCATTGCCGAAGGTATTGTGTTCGGAGTACTTGCTTACACCTTGTTGCGGGTTCTTACTGGTAAGCTGACAGAAATCAGTACTACCATGTGGGTGTTGTCAGTTCTCTTCATTATCCGCTTCTTTGTCTAAGGAAATTGGTCCTAAAAAGAAAAGACGGGCTCCGGGGCAACCCGGAGCCCGTTAATCAAATTGAGCAAGGGTGGAGACTTGTGTTAGGGAGTAAATTGCTTGACCATATTGCTATGGATCCCCCTTTTCGCATTGGGATTATTGGCGGCGGCCAGTTGGGCAAGATGATGACGGTTGAAGCCAAAAAAATAGGGATGCATGTTACAGTACTCGACCCTACACCGGAATGCCCGGCAGGGCAGGTAGCCGATGACCAATATATCGCTGCCTTCCATGACCAAAAAGCCATTCGAGAACTGGTTGAAAGTGTACACGTTACTACCTATGAGTTTGAACACATCGACAGCCTTGCCCTGATCCGTTTAGAGGATGAAGGCAGGCAGGTTTTCCCCGCACCCCGCGTCTTGAAGGTTATACAAAATAAATTTACCCAGAAAAGCACTCTTCTTGCTGCCGGTATCCCGGTACCAGAATTTCGAAAAGTATCTACGGCCAGTGATATTGAAAGAGCAGCGAAAGATTTGGGATATCCCCTCCTGCTGAAGGCCTGTACCGGTGGCTATGACGGTAAAGGAAACTACCTGCTGACAGGTGAACAGGAGATAGAACAAGCCCTTTCGGTTTTGCGCTGTCCGCAATTAATTGTCGAAGCCTATGTTCCCTTTGTTTTGGAAGTTTCCATGATCGTTGCCCGGGGTAGAGATAATCGGATTAAGAGCTATCCGTTAGTTGAAAATATTCATCAGGAGAATATTCTTAGGACCACCATCGTGCCTGCCAGGGTTAGCGGTGGAGCTGCTGACAAGGCCCGGCGGATTGCCGAGGAGGTGGTGAGAGTGTTTGAAGGCATTGGTGTATTCTGCGTTGAGATGTTTATTACCGGGGAGGGTGAAGTGCTGGTCAACGAGGTGGCCCCTAGGCCCCACAACTCCGGCCACTACACCATTGAGGCCTGTGTAACCTCCCAGTTTGCCCAGCATATTCGAGCAATCAGCGGCTTGCCCCTTGGTGATACCCGTCTGTTGAGCCCGGCAGTAATGGTCAACCTGCTGGGAGCCGAGGACTGCCACGGGCCGGCAGTTTTGACAGGGTTGCAAAAAGCTTTGGCCTTGCCTGGAGTGCAGGTACACCTCTACGGCAAAAAAACTACGGCCCCTAAACGCAAGATGGGCCATTTAACCGTGGTTGCCCCTGAGCTGCCCAAAGCTCTCGAAATAGCCGCGGAAGCAGCAAGCTTCTTACATGTAGTTTCCGATCTGGAAGGAGGTAAGACCTTATGAACCCACAAGTTGGGATAATCATGGGCAGTGATTCTGACTTGAAAGTAATGCAGGGAGCGGCAGTTGTCTTAGAACGGTTTGAAGTATCTTTCGAACTCACTGTTGTCTCAGCTCACCGTACTCCCCAGCGCCTTTACGAATATGCCGCTTCTGCGGCCAGCCGGGGTTTGAAAGTTGTAATCGCCGGGGCAGGGGGCGCAGCCCATCTGCCGGGGATGGTTGCTTCCCTGACTGAACTCCCGGTAATCGGTATCCCGGTCCAGTCGGCAGCGATGAGCGGGCTTGATTCCCTCTACTCAATTGTCCAAATGCCTCCGGGAGTACCGGTGGCAACAGTGGCCATCAACGGCGCCCAAAATGCGGGTCTCTTGGCCGTCCAAATCCTTGGAGTGAGGAACCCGGAACTGATGGCCAGGATGCGGCAGTATAAAGAAGAACTTAAGGCTATGGTAGAAAGAAAAGCACTTTCGCTGGAAGAAAGAGGCTATGCGGCTTACCTTAAATCCATGGAGGGAGTTGCCAGGAATGATTGAACGTTACACGCTGCCGGAAATGGCAGCCGTATGGGATTTGGAAAACAAGTTTCGAAAGTGGCTGGATATTGAGATTTTTGCCTGCGAAGCATGGGCCGAATTAGGGGTTATCCCTCATTCTGCCGTAGAAGTTATCAGGCAAAAGGCCGTGTTTTCAGTGGAAAGGATCTGTGCAATCGAGGCGGAGACCCGGCATGATGTGGTGGCTTTTACCCGGTGTATTGCGGAAAATCTAGGAGAAGAATCCCGCTACATCCACTACGGCCTCACTTCTTCCGACGTTGTTGATACGGCCCTTTCGGCCTTAATGGTTGAGGCCATGGACTTGATTGCAGTCGAAGCTCAGCAATTGACTGCAGAGTTGAAAAAAAGGGCCCTCGAATATAAGTACACCCCAATTATGGGCAGGACCCACGGGGTCCATGCTGAGCCGACCACTTTTGGTTTGAAGCTCGCCCTTTATGTCGCCGAGATGGACCGAAACCTGGCCAGATTGAAGCGGGCCCGGAATACTATCGCTGTAGGAAAGCTGTCTGGAGCAGTCGGCACTTACGCCAACCTTCCTCCAGCGGTGGAAAGGTATGTCTGCCAAAAGCTTGGTTTAGAACCGGCAGCTATTTCTACCCAAATCTTGCAGCGTGACCGTCATGCGGAGTACTTGACGGCTATCGCAATTACGGGCGGAACCTTAGACAAACTGGCAACGGAAATCCGCGGACTGCAAAAGACTGAAACAAGAGAGGTAGAGGAGCCTTTTTATGCCGGACAAAAAGGGTCCTCTGCTATGCCTCATAAACGAAATCCGGTGAACTGCGAGCAGATATCGGGCCTGGCTAGGGTATTGAGGGCAAATGCCATGGCTGCCCTGGAAAATATGCCTTTATGGCATGAACGGGATATTTCCCACTCATCGGTGGAGAGGATCATTATCCCAGACAGCACTACCCTATTGCATTACATGCTGCGCAGCATGACCCGGATTATTGCCCACCTTCATGTCTATCCTGAGAACATGGCCCGGAACATGGAAAAAACCCTTGGCCTAACCTGTTCCCAGCGGGTTCTCTTAACCTTGATTGACAAAGGAATCACCAGGGAGGAGGCTTACGACCTGGTCCAAGCCCAAGCAATGCGGGCCTGGCAGGAGCAGGTTCCCCTTCGCCAACTGCTGGAAGCAGAGCCAAAAGTCGGGCAGTATCTTAAACCGGAAGAACTGGCAGCCTGCTTTGACCTTTCACCTCATTTAAAATGGGTTGATGAGATTTTCGCCAGGTTAGGCATTTGAGATTGGGAGGTAAGGACATGGAAAAAATGGAAATGCTCTACGAGGGCAAGGCCAAAAAGGTTTTTAAGACCTCGAATCCGGAACTGGTGCTGGTGGAATTTAAAAACGATGCAACCGCTTTTAACGGCCAGAAAAAAGGACAAATTACCGGCAAGGGAATTTGCAACAACAAGATTTCTTCCATCTTATTTCAGCTCTTGGAACAAAACGGCATATCAACCCATTTTGTCCGCCAGGTATCCGAAACTGAAATGCTGGTGCGGAAGCTGGAAATCATCCAGGTGGAAGTGGTGGTGCGCAACCTGGCAGCAGGTACCCTGGTAAAGCGGATAGGGTTAACCGAGGGCCAGGAGCTAGAGCCGCCGGTACTGGAGTTTTACTACAAAAATGATGCTTTGGGAGATCCCTTAATTAATAATGACCATGTTTTTGTTTTAGGCTTGACAAAACCGGAGCAACTGGCTCTTATGTCAAAGATCGCCCACCAGGTTAACCGGTTGCTGCAGGAGTTTTTCTTGGAACGAGACCTCCTCTTGGTTGATTTTAAACTGGAATTCGGCATGGCTGGACAGGAGCTCTTGCTTGGTGATGAAATATCGCCGGATACCTGTCGCTTGTGGGACCGGGCAACAAGAAAGAAGCTTGATAAGGACCGCTTCCGCCAGGATCTGGGGGAAGTGGCTGAGGCCTACCAGGAAGTACTGCGCCGGCTGACAAACAAAACAAACTAAGCTAGAAAGGCGGTTATCCAAGTGTATCTTGCTAAAGTTTTTATTACCTTAAAACCCGGGGTATTGGATCCCCAGGGGTCAGCAGTGGAAAAAGCCCTCCAGGCCTTGGATTTTGCAGGGGTGCAGGAAGTCCGCATCGGGAAATACATGGAAGTGCGCCTGGCAGCCAGTGACAGAAGGCAGGCGGAGGCGGATGTGCAGGAGATGTGCCGCCGCTTGCTGGCTAACCCGGTAATCGAAAACTACCGCTTTGAGTTGGTGGAGGTATCAGCATGAAATTCGGTGTGGTGGTTTTTCCCGGTTCCAATTGTGATGCCGATGTCAAGCATGTCATCGGCGAGGTTATGGGGCAACCTGTAGATTTTATCTGGCACCAATCAACTTCCCTGCAAGGTTATGATTGCATCGTGCTTCCCGGCGGCTTTTCCTACGGGGACTACCTGCGTACCGGCGCTATTGCCAGGTTCTCTCCGGTAATGCAGGCGGTTGAGGGGTTCGCCAAGAGGGGTGGGTTGGTGTTAGGCATCTGCAATGGCTTCCAAATTCTTCTGGAAGCAGGCTTGCTGCCGGGGGCTATGCAGCCAAATCATGTCCTCCAGTTTAGATGCATGGAAACCTATCTAAAAGTAGAAAACAATCAGACTCCTTTCACCAACGCTTGTGCACCCGGGCAGGTGATCAAAGTACCAATTGCTCATGGAGCCGGGAATTATTATGCGGACCCTGCCACCCTGGCCGCTCTGGAAGATGGGCAGCAGATTGTTTTCCGCTACTGCGACCGGGATGGAGAGGTTACTCCAGCAGCCAATCCCAATGGGTCTCTGGGTAATATTGCCGGGATCATTAATCGGGAAGGAAATGTGCTGGGGATGATGCCTCACCCGGAACGGTGTGCTGAGGAGATCCTTGGCGGGATTGACGGAAGGCTTATTTTTTCCTCTATTCTAAAGGCGTGGTCAGGTTGTGGCGGGTGCGCCTGCGGCAAATCCTGCGGCTGCCGGGAAGAAAGGAGTGTCAAAAGTTGACTAACCAAGAGCGAGAAGCCTGGCAGAAAATGGGACTCACCCTGGCGGAGTATCGGAAAATTAAAGAGCTCCTCGGCAGGGAACCAAACTACCTGGAAACCGGCATGTTTGCGGTAATGTGGTCAGAACACTGCAGTTATAAGCATTCCAAAACAACCTTAAGACTTTTTCCCACTTCGGGGCCCAGGGTGATCCAGGGACCTGGAGAAAATGCGGGAGTAGTAGATATTGGAGACGGGCAGGCAGTAGTATTCAAGATAGAGTCCCATAACCATCCTTCTGCCATTGAGCCCTTCCAGGGAGCTGCCACTGGGGTAGGAGGCATCGTTAGGGATGTCTTTGCCATGGGGGCCCGGCCGGTTGCCTTGTTAAATTCCCTCCGCTTTGGCAATTTAAAGGACCGTAGGGTAAAGTACCTGATGGGGGGAGTTGTCTCGGGAATTTCCTTTTACGGCAACTGCCTGGGCATTCCTACCGTTGGGGGAGAGGTATTTTTTGATGAGAGTTACGGCGGTAACCCCCTGGTTAACGCCATGTGCGTAGGAATTATAAAAAAGGATCAGGTTGCCAAGGGTGTTGCTGCCGGTGTGGGCAACACCGTCATGGTGGTAGGAGCCCGCACGGGTAGGGACGGTATTCACGGCGCCACTTTTGCCTCGGAAGAACTGGGGGAGCAATCGGAAGATCGCCGGCCTGCCGTCCAGGTGGGAGACCCCTTTATGGAAAAACTCTTGCTGGAGGCCTGCCTGGAGTTGATTGACCAGGGGTTGATTGTGGGCATGCAGGATCTGGGCGCCGCTGGTTTGACTAGTTCTTCCTGTGAAATGGCCAGCCGGGCCGGAACAGGGATTGAACTGGATGTTTCTCTGGTTCCCCGGCGGGAAGAGGGAATGACGGCTTATGAGGTGATGCTTTCTGAATCCCAGGAGCGGATGCTCTTGGTGCCGAAGCCTGGCTCCGAACAACAAGTCAGGGATGTTTTACGGAAATGGAACCTGGAAGCGGCAGTAATTGGCAAGGTAACCGGGGACGGGCTGATGCGGATTCTGGATAACGGCCAAGTCATGGCTGAAGTCCCGGCCAAGGCCTTAACCGATCATGCTCCCGTTTACCATCCGGTCATGGAAGAGCCGTCCTATGTCAGCGAAGCTTTGGCCTTTGATGTGGCCTCTGTCCCGGTACCGGAGGATCTGAACCAGTCCCTGTTGCAGCTGTTGGCTTCCCCTACTATAGCCAGCAAAGAATGGGTTTATCGCCAGTATGACTATAAAGTTCAAGTAAATACAGTGGTAGTGCCAGGTTCCGATGCGGCTGTCCTGCGGCTGAAAGGCACCTCCAAGGGATTGGCAGTCACCACCGACTGCAACGGGCGTTATTGTTACCTTGACCCGTATACAGGTGGGGCTATCGCTGTGGCAGAGGCGGCGCGGAACCTAGTCTGCAGCGGCGCTGAACCCTTGGCCGTTACAGACTGCCTGAATTTTGGCAATCCTGAAAAGCCAGGGATCTTTTGGCAGTTCCGCCGGGCGGTAGAGGGGATGAGTGAGGCCTGCCGGGTCTTGTCAACACCTGTCGTAAGCGGGAATGTGAGTTTTTACAACGAAACCAACGGCGAACCTGTCTTTCCTACTCCAGTAGTAGGGATGGTGGGACTGTTGCCGGAAATCTCCAAGCGCTGCACAATGGATTTTAAACAAGCGGGAGATGTGGTTGTGCTCCTGGGCGAAACCAAAGAGGAAATTGGCGGCAGCGAGTTTTTGTATGCCTTGTACGGTATCACCGCCGGAAAACCGCCCCAGTTGGATTTAGAGCGGGAGAAGGCTGTGCAGTCCTGCTGCCTGGAGGCCATCTGGCAGGGGTTGATTAAATCAGCCCATGACTTAAGCGATGGGGGATTAGCTATTGCCCTGGCCGAATGCGCGGTGGCTGGGGGAGTGGGGGCAGAAATAAATGTAGAGACCGGGTTGGCGGATCACATGTTCCTGTTTAGCGAATCCCAATCCCGGATTATCTTGTCACTGGATTCCGCTTCTTTTAAACCCCTTGCAGAACTGGCGGCAAGACACCAGGTTCCCTGCCAGGTGATTGGAGTTGTTGGCGGCGAACGGCTGGTTATTAAGGCCCAGAATAGAGAAGCGAAGGTATTAATTGATTTGTCCCTGAAGGAAATGGAGGATAAATGGCGGGGGGCGATTCCATGCTTAATGGCCTAGAAGAACAATCATGGCTTTTGGATGATAAACCCCGGGAAGAATGCGGCGTTTTCGGCATCTTCGGACCTGGAATGGATGCAGCTCAGCTGTCCTACTTCGGCCTCTATGCCTTGCAGCACCGGGGGCAGGAGAGCGCGGGCATTGCGGTTTCGGATGGCAGGGAGGTCCACCTGCATAAGAACATGGGCCTTGTCGCCGAAGTTTTTAATGAAGATAACCTGAGAACCCTGCAGGGAGGTATCGCCATCGGCCATGTGCGCTATTCCACTACTGGCTCAAGTTCCCTGGTCAATGCCCAACCCTTGGTGTTTCGCTATTTGCGAGGAACGGTTGCTTTGGCCCATAACGGGAACCTGACCAATGCCGCAGAGCTAAGACAAAACCTGGCGATAAACGGTTCTGTGTTTCAATCGACTTCCGACAGCGAAGTAATCATTAATTTAATTGCCCGTTATGGCCAAAACCCCATTGAGGAAGCCGTCATGAAGTGCATGATCGACCTTAAAGGAGCTTATTCCCTGGTGGTGATGACCGAAGATAAACTCTTGGCTGTTAGAGACCCCTACGGTATTCGGCCTTTATGCCTGGGTAAGCTGGGTGAAGCCTATGTGGTGGCTTCCGAATCCTGCGCCCTTGATACAATTGGCGCAGAATTTCTGCGGGATGTAAATCCCGGGGAAATTGTGATGATTGATAAAAACGGGCTTAACTCCATAAAAACCATGGCAGCTTCTCACCGTGCCCTGTGCTTTTTTGAGTTTGTTTATTTAGCGCGCCCCGACAGCACTATTGATGGGGAAACTGTTACGGCAGTCCGCCGGGAAATGGGGAGGCAGTTGGCCAGGGAATATCCGCTAGAGGCTGACATGGTGGTGCCGGTACCTGACTCAGGCACTGCCGCGGCAGTTGGCTATGCGGAGGAATCAGGCATTCCCTTCAAAGAAGGCTTAATGAAAAATCGCTATATCGGCAGGACTTTTATTCAACCCTCCCAAAAGGTGCGGGATTTGGGGGTGCGATTGAAACTTAATCCCATTCGGCAGGTTTTAAGGGGCCAGCGGGTGGTGTTGGTAGACGACTCTATTGTCAGGGGTACCACCAGTAAAAAAATAGTGGCCATGATGCGGGATGCCGGGGTCAAAGAGGTGCACCTCCTGGTCAGCTCCCCGCCGGTAAAACACCCTTGCTACTATGGCATAGACACTTCGGCCAGGGCCGAACTGATTGCAGCCCAGCACGAACTGGATGATATCGCCAGGTTTATTGGCGCTGATTCCCTTCATTATTTGAGCCTGGAGGGAATGTTAAGAAGCGCTGCCCAAGAGCCGACAAATTTCTGTGTAGCTTGTTTTAGCGGCCAGTACCCCATTGAAGTGCCGCCCAAAGGCCGTGACAGCAAACTGGCCCTGGAAAGAGGTGGCCTCTGTGACTAAGGGACAAGGAATAACTTACGCCCAGGCCGGAGTAGATATTAAGGCCGGCAACAGAGCGGTGGAATTGATGAAGGAAGCGGTCCATTCCACCCACAGGCCGGGGGTATTAGGCGGCTTGGGGGGATTTGGCGGCCTGTTCGCCCTGGATACTGCCAAATACAGGGAACCTGTCCTGGTTTCAGGCACTGACGGAGTAGGGACCAAACTCCGGATTGCCATCGGGATGGACCGCCACGATACCATTGGCATTGATGCGGTGGCCATGTGCGTCAACGACATCCTGGTCCAGGGAGCAGAGCCGTTATTCTTCCTGGATTACCTAGCCGTTGGCAAGCTTGTGCCTGAGAAAGTAGCCGCCATTGTCAGCGGCGTCGCTGAGGGGTGCCGCCAGGCAGGATGCGCCCTGATTGGCGGCGAGACAGCTGAAATGCCAGGTTTTTACGGCCCGGATGAATACGATATTGCGGGCTTTGCCGTAGGTGTGGTTGAGAAGAAAAAAATAATCGACGGTTCCCGCATCCAAGAAGGGGACCTGTTGCTGGGCTTGGCCAGCAGCGGTCTGCATAGCAACGGCTTTTCCTTAGCCAGGAAGGTCCTGCTGGAAATGGCCGGCCTTACCCTGGAATCCGTTCCACCAGAGCTTGATGTATCCCTGGGAGAGACAATGCTAACGCCTACGAGGATTTATGTTTCCGCACTGCTGCCCCTTCTTGCCAAATATGAAATCAGGGGAATGGCTCATATTACCGGCGGAGGTTTGATTGAAAACATCCCCCGGATCCTGCCATCTGGGCTAGCAGTAAAAATTAATCTCTCCAGTTGGCCGGTGCCGCCGATTTTTCAGCTAATCCAAGAACTGGGACAGGTAGATATCCAGGAAATGTACCGTACATTTAATATGGGTATTGGAATGGCGCTGGTTGTGCCTCCGGAACTGGCGGGTATGGTTCGTCAGGACCTGGAGGGGGTTGGGGAAAGGGTTTTTCAAGTTGGCTCAATAGTACGGGGGAATGGCGGTGTTGACCTCTGCCAATCCGGCAACCACGAATAAAATGTTTTCCTCCCGCAGGGGGTGTGTGATATGCATATTGGAGTTCTGGCCTCCGGACGGGGGTCCAATTTACAGGCTATTATTGACGCTATAGAGGAGGGCCGTTTACACGTTACCCTCAGGGTGGTAATCAGTGACCGGGAGGACGCACCTGCTCTTGACAGAGCAAGGCAAGCGGGGGTTCCTGCCGTGTTTTTAAACCCAAAGGATTTCCCAGGTAGGATTGATTATGACTTAAAAGTTGCTGAAGTTCTTTCTGAAAATGGAGTAGATCTGGTAGTCCTGGCCGGCTACATGCGGTTAATTTCTGCCGAATTTTTAGCGAGATATCCCCAACGGGTGATCAATATCCATCCCAGCCTGTTGCCGGCATTCCCTGGGCTTAACGCACAGGAACAGGCCCTAGCCTATGGTGTAAAATTCTCTGGCTGTACGGTCCATTTTGTTGATGTAGGTATGGATACCGGCCCGGTCATCGCCCAAGCGGTAGTACCGGTTTTGGACAATGACACAGAGGAGACTTTGTCGGAACGGATCTTACGGGAGGAACACAGGCTGTACCCCCAGGTGTTAGAATGGATTGCTGCCGGACGGGTCATAGTATCAGGCCGGCGGGTAATTGTTAAATAGGCTTATTATTGTCTGTGGTGATAGGTGAGGAGGAATATAAACTTGCTAAAGCGGGCCATTATCAGTGTCTCAGATAAAACAGGTGTTACGGATTTTGCTGGTAGGCTGGTTGAACTGGGCTACCAGATCGTGTCCACCGGAGGAACCTTTAAAGTTTTGCAAGGGGCAGGTCTCCCTGTTACTTACGTTACGGAAATAACCGGTTTTCCCGAAATACTTGATGGGCGGGTGAAGACCTTGCACCCAAAGGTGCATGGTGGCATTCTGGCCTGCCGGACGCCTGAACACCTTCTTCAGCTGCAGGATAACGGAATCCAACCGGTTGACCTGGTGGTAGTTAATCTTTATCCCTTCAAAGAGACCATTGCCAAGCCTGGTGTAAGTTTGGAGGAAGCTATTGAGAACATTGACATCGGCGGACCGGCGATGGTGCGGGCAGCTGCTAAAAACTATCGGTGGGTGGGAGTAGTTGTGAACCCGGCTCGTTATGGACAGGTGCTCCAGGACCTAGAAGCCAGCGGTTATTTAAGCTCCGAACTGCGGTTCAGCCTGGCAGTAGAAGCCTTTGCTCACACTGCGGCATATGACAGCGCTATATCCGGGTATTTGCAATCTGTGTCAAGTCGCCAAGTGGATTTGTTCCCGGAAGCTTTTACTTTGTCGGGGGTTAAAGTGCAGGACCTGCGCTATGGGGAAAACCCCCACCAGCGGGCAGCTTTCTACCGGGAGGATCAGGCAGGACCGGGTACTCTGGCTATGGCGAAGCAGCTCCAGGGGAAAGAGCTCTCATTTAATAATATAGTTGATTTAGATGCGGCCTGGTCTGTGGTCAGGGAGTTCACCCAGCCGGCTGCGGTAATTATTAAACACACCAACCCCTGCGGAGTAGCCCTTGCCGCAAGCCCCCAGGTCGCTTATCGCAAGGCTTTTCAGGCTGATCCCGTCTCAGCCTTTGGTGGGATTGTGGGTCTGAACAAGCCGGTAAACGCCGCTTGTGCGGCGGAATTAACCAAGATTTTTCTGGAAGCGGTGATTGCCCCTTCCTTTGAACCAGAGGCGTTAGTAATTCTTCGCAGCAAAGAAAACCTGCGGTTGTTAGCGGCGGGAGGAGGAGCGGCAGCCCCAAGTTTCGATATCAAAAAGGTCAGCGGCGGTTTTCTGGTCCAGGATGCGGATACCCAAACTGCTTTACTCAACCAATGGCGCGTGGTTACCCGCCGGCATCCCGGCCCGGAAGAACTGAACGACCTGGCTTTTGCCTGGCAGGTGGTTAAACATGTGAAATCAAATGCCATTGTTGTTGCCAAAGAAAACGTCTCCCTGGGTGTAGGCGCCGGACAAATGAACCGGGTTGGCTCTGCCCGGATCGCCTTAGAACAGGCAGGAGAGGCCGCCAAGGGCGCTGTACTGGCTTCTGATGCCTTCTTCCCATTTGCCGATACGGTGGAGGAGGCCGCGCGGGCGGGTATTACGGCCCTCATTCAGCCGGGAGGTTCCCTGCGGGACCAGGAGTCTATCGAGGCTTGTGACCGTTTGGGCATAGCCATGATATTTACGGGTTATCGCCACTTTAAACATTAAGAACCCTTTTGCATTGGAGTTGGTGTGGATGAAGATACTGGTTATTGGCGGAGGGGGCAGGGAACATGCCCTTGTCTGGAAATTAAGCCAGAGCCCCAAAGTAAGTAAGGTTTTTTGCGCCCCTGGAAATGCCGGCATAGCCCAATTGGCTGCCTGTGTTGATTTGGAAGCAGAAAACATTCCGGGTCTCTTGGCTTTTGCCCAGACTGAGAAAATAGATCTGACCGTAGTCGGCCCCGAAGGGCCGCTGGTCAAGGGTATTGTGGATGCCTTCCAGGCTGCGGGCCTAAAAATATTTGGCCCCACCCAAAAAGCCGCCGCTATTGAGGGCAGTAAGGCTTTTGCAAAAAACTTAATGGTGAAATACCGGATACCGACGGCCCGCTATGGGGTGTTTTCAGAGCCTAATGAAGCCAAAATATTTATCAGGGATCATGGAGCTCCTTGCGTGGTGAAAGCAGACGGTTTGGCAGGAGGAAAAGGTGTAATTATAGCCATGGATGAAGCGACAGCCCTGGCAGCAGTAGATACTATGATGGAGGAACGTTCCTTCGGCCAGGCCGGTGAACGGGTAGTGATCGAAGAATACCTGGAAGGGGAGGAAGTCAGCATTCTGGCTTTTACCGATGGCCAGACTGTTGTCCCCATGGTATCCGCCCAGGATCACAAACGGATTTTTGATTGTGATGCCGGCCCCAATACCGGCGGAATGGGCGCCTATTCCCCAGCCCCAGTTTTCACCCCGGAACTGCATCAACAGGTCTTAACGGAAATCCTGATTCCGACCATTCAGGGAATGGCAAGCGAAGGCAAACCCTACAAGGGAGTATTGTATGCTGGCCTGATGATTACAAAAGAGGGGCCAAAAGTTCTGGAATATAATGCCCGTTTTGGTGACCCGGAGACCCAGCCTATCTTGATGCGTTTGGAAACTGATTTGGTGGACATTATGATGGCAGTGGTCGAAGAAAGACTTGCAGGCCAGGAAATCCGGTGGTTGCCTGACCCGGCTGTATGTGTAGTCCTTGCGGCCGGAGGATATCCGGGCAGCTACCGGAAAGGCGATATTATTGCAGGTCTTGAAGAGGTGCCGCCGGAAGTTTTGGTATTCCACGCCGGCACTGCTGAAAAGGATGGAAAAATTGTAACTGCCGGCGGCCGCGTCCTGGGCATCACAGCCAGGGGTAAAACTATTCCGCTTGCTATTCAAAAGGCCTATGATGGGGTGAAAAAGATCAACTTCCAGGGCATGCACTATCGTACTGATATTGGAAGGAAAGCCATGCTGCAAACCTAGTAGTATTGTCAGCCGCGGACTTAAAGCTGCGGCAATATTTTCTTTCCATGGATATGACGGGTACTGGAGGTGAATGAATTGGTAGCAAGTAGGTTTTTCTTCATTGTAACGGGATTCCTATTAATAGTTCTATTAATTTCATATTTATTGCATCGATCTTTCCCAAACAAAAGATATCCTAAGTACGCTCCTTCTCTGTCCCTGTTTGCGCTTGCTTTTAGTCACTATTTTCAGGCCGTAAGCTATTCCAGGGGCTCTGAAAATCTGGGGCAGTTGGTCCTAGCTCTCATTCTAGTAGGAGGTGCTTTATCCGGACTGCTGATGGGCTTATTTATTGATTATCTGGCACCGTTGCTGAAAAACAGGCATCGGGTTAATCGGTAGATCCTAATTTGCACTGTTTCCGTGTGCGACAAGGGACGGTTCTCCTGTTGTCGCATTTTCATTATTTATTGTTAGTTAATAGTTATCATTTTCGCTTTTTACTGGCCTACCGGTTCCAGCACCTGGTTGATTTCATGCACACTGAGTTCTTTCAGGTTGCACTAGACAGAAAAAAAAGATACCCAGCCACTTTATTAGCCGGGCTTACCCCAAGTCCTCTTTTCAGGAAGGGGTATAAGTAACATAAAAATATATGAAGGAGGTTTGAAAAGCCCATTAGATAAGATGACAGGCCACCCAGTGGTTGGCATCCCGTTCCACCAACAACGGTTCTTCTGCGGCACATCTAGCACTGGCGTGCCGGCAGCGGGTGCGGAAACGGCAGCCGCTGGGCGGGTCGATGGGGCTGGGGACATCTCCTTCCAGGATAACCTGCTCTCGCTGGATGTCCACACTGGGGATGGGAATTGCGGAAAGCAGCGCCCTGGTATAGGGGTGGAGGGGAGTGGCAAAAAGGTCCCGTTTGGCCGCCAGTTCCACAATTTTACCCAGGTACATCACTGCCACCCGGTCACTGATATATTTGACCACACTCAAATCATGGGAAATGAAAATATAAGTCAACCCGAATTCCAGCTGCAGTTCTTTTAAGAGATTGATTACCTGGGACTGGATGGAGACATCCAGGGCGGATACCGGCTCGTCACAGATGATCAATTTCGGGTGCAGGGCCAGGGCCCGGGCAATGCCGATGCGCTGCCGTTGACCTCCGCTGAACTCGTGGGGATACTTTTTGGTATGCTCAGGGGTGAGGCCCACCACCGTTAAAAGTTTCCGTACCCGTTCCTCCCTCTCCCGGCGGTTTCCGATGCTGTTGACCAGCAGGGGTTCCGCCACTATGGACCCGACGGTCATCCGGCCGTTCAGGGAGGCATAGGGATCCTGGAAGATAATCTGCATGTTGCGGCGCATCTGCCGCAATTGATCTTTAGGCAATGTAAAAAGGTTTTTTCCCTCGAAAAGTACTTCTCCACCTGAAGGTTCCAACAAACGCGGGATCACCCGGCCCAGGGTGCTCTTGCCACACCCGCTTTCCCCCACAATCCCAAAGGTTTCCCCCTGGTTGACCGTGAAACTGACGCCGTCCACCGCCTTGACGTGGTGCTGTTCCCGCTCAAACAGGTCTTTCTCCAGCGGGAACCACTTGCGCACATCCTTGACTTCCAGTAAGGGTTGTTGCATCATTTTACGCCACCTGCCTGCCGGGTTGATCTTTCAGCCAGCACCGCACCCAGTGCCCTTCCGCCACCTGCCGGAGGGGTGGAGCCTCCTGGCAGCAGATGTCCTCACGGTAGCGGCAGCGTGGGTTGAAGCGGCACCCCTTCGGCATGATGAGGGGGTTGGGTACGGTACCCGGGATGACATGCAATTTCTCATGATCTTGGGCCAGGAATGGTATGGAGCGCATCAGCCCCTCGGTATAAGGATGGGTCGGGGTGCGGAAAATATTGCGCACATCACTTTCCTCCACCACCTGCCCGGCGTACATGACGATCACCCGTTCCGCCATCTCCGCCACCACCCCCAGATCATGGGTAATGAGCATGATGGAAGTATTCAGGTCCTTTTTTAATTTTTTCATTAATTGCAATATCTGGGCCTGGATGGTCACATCCAGGGCTGTAGTAGGCTCATCGGCAATCAAAAGTTTGGGGTGGCAGGAAAGGGCCATGGCGATCATTACTCTCTGGCGCATCCCGCCGGACAACTGGTGGGGGTATTCCCGCACCCGGCGCTCCGGCAGGGGGATGCCCACCATTTTCAGGGCCTCTACCGCCCTGGCCAGGGCCTCCTTGCCGTCCAAGCCCTGATGCAGGCGAAACACCTCGGCAATCTGGTCACCGATGGTGTACACCGGGTTCAAGGAGGTCATGGGTTCCTGAAAGATCATTGATATTTCATTGCCCCGGATTTTCCTCATTTGGGCGGTGGTTTTGGCCATCAAGTCCTCGCCTGCAAAAAGGATGCGGCCATCTACGATCCGTCCGGCATAGGGTAAAAGCCGCAGGATGGATAGGGCGGTAATGCTTTTGCCACAACCACTCTCCCCCACCACACCCAGGGTTTCCCCTCTGTTGATGGTGAAACTCACACCGTCCACCGCCGGTACCGTTCCCTCTTCGGTAAAAATATGTGTATGCAAATTCTGGATGTCAACCAAAGCTTGTTCCATGGCTAATCCCTCCTCCCGGCGGCGCTAGTTTTTCTTCTTCCGAATTTTCGGATCAAGGATATCCCGCAGGCCGTCCCCCAACATATTCAGCGCCAGAACACAAAGGGTGATGGCCATCCCCGGAAAGATGCTGATCCACGGCGCCCGCCACATGAGTACCCGGCCTTCATTGAGGGTGGTCCCCCAACTGGGGATTTCCGGCGGCACCCCTACCCCCAGGAAGCTCAGAGAGGCTTCCGCCAGGATGGAATAGGCAAAGATCATGGTAGATTGCACAATCACCGGTGCAATACAGTTGGGCAGGATATGCACCATGGCAATGCGCAGGTCGGAGGCACCGATGGATCTGGCTGCTTCCACATATTGCTGCTCCCGCTGTACCAGCACCGCACTGCGCACCACCCGAGCCATGCGGGGAGCATAGACGATGGCCAGGGCCAGGATAACGTTGGACAGCCTGGCACCCAGGGCAGCCATGATGGCTATTTGTAAAATGATGGCGGGAAAAGCCATCAGGCCGTCCAGCACCCGCATCATAATATTGTCCAGTCTACGGTAATATCCCGCCACCAAGCCCAGGATGACCCCGGCAATGGTGGTAATGGCCACGGTGCTGCTGCCGACGAATAGGGAAATCCGCGCCCCGTAAAGGATCCGGGACAGGATATCCCGGCCGAAACCATCGGTGCCAAAGAGGTGTTCTCCGCCGGGCGGTGTGAGACGCCTTTCCGGCTGGATGTCACCGGGGTCAAAGGGGCTGATTAGAGGGGCAGCCAGTGCCAGCAGCAACAACAGTGTAAACATGATGGCCCCGGCCAGTGCCCCCTTGTTTTTACCCAACAGTTTGATCCAGTACCAGGAATGGGCGGGGGAAAGGGGTCCGGTGCGGGGGGATAGTTGTTTTTTCGTTACCACTTCTGCCATTTTCTCACCCCGCCTACAGTTTGATCCGGGGGTCCAAGTACTTGTAGATAATGTCCACCAGCAGGTTGATAATCACATAGGCTGCTGCAATGTACAGTACAATGCCCTCAATGACCGGGTAGTCCCGCCTGGCCACGGAAGTGATTAAAAGCCGGCCGATACCCGGAATGTTAAAAATCTGTTCCGTAACCACCGCCCCACCCATCACATTGGCAAAGGTCAGACCGATCACAGTGATGGTGGGGATCAGGGCATTTTTCAGGGCGTGTTTGAAAATAACCACCCTCTCCACCAAACCCTTGGACCTGGCCGTGCGGATATAATCGTTTTGCAGCACCTCCAGCATGTTGGCCCGGGTCATGCGGGCGATGGCGGCAGCCTGGCCGAGGGCCAGGGCCAAGGAAGGCAATACCAAATAACGCAGGTGGGGCAACACGCCCTCCTTCAAGGGAACATACCCTGTCGGCGGCAGCAACTGCAGGGTCAGGGCGAAGATCAGCATCAGCATCAGCCCCAACCAGAAATTGGGTACCGCCACGCCAAAGGAGGTCAGGAGCATCACCAACTGGTCCAGGAAACGGTTATGCTGGACGGCGGCGATGACCCCGGCCAGAATACCGATGGTGATGGAGAGGAACATGGACAGTACCGTTAACATCAAGGTGGCCTGCAGGTGCTGGTAGATAGCCTTGTTGACACTGATGTGCAAAAAGATGGACTGTCCCAGGTCACCTCGCAGCACCCTGGCGAACCACTCCACCGTCTGCTGGGCCAGAGGTTTATTCAATCCCATTTCCTCTCTCAGCCTGGCAATGGCCTCCGGGGTGGCGTCATCACCCAAGATGTTTGCCGCCGGGTCACCAGGCGCCACATGCATGATGATAAAGACCACCGCAGCCACGATGAGCATTACCGGGATGACGGCAACGAACCGTTTAATGATTGCAGTCAATGGTGCCTTCCCCCTTATCAATCCGCTCGGCAAAACCCGCAGAGGATGCCAGGGGCCGGCGGCTGCAAGGCAGCCGGCCCCTGACCGCCGTAATTACTTCTCCAGCCTGACGTTCCAGAAAAAGATGTCCTGCTTGTTAGCGAAGCCGTTCAATTTATCTGTGTAAATGCGCAGGTTGGCATAGTCACCGATCTTCACTGCGGGGACCTCATCATAGAAGAGTTTCTGTACGTCCTGCCAGATCCTATAACGCTTATTGAAATCGCTCTCCTTGGTCAGTTCAGCAGTTAGGGTCTTTAGTTGGTTGTTTTCCCACCAACCGGCATAGGTTGGACTGATAATCACCATCTGGGTAGGATCCGGCCGGGCAGTCATGCCGGTGCTGAAGGCATCCCACAGTTCCGGTTTGCCCCGCCTGTCGGTGAGTGTGGCCCATTCCATGGACTGAAGGTCGATATTGAAGCCTGCCTTTTCCAGTTGACTTTTTGCTGCCAAGGAGAAATTGTACTCCAGGGGACCGGTCATCCAGCGGATGGCCTCACCTTTGTAGCCCGCCTCAGTCAACAGTTGCTTGGCCTTGTCTGCATTTTTCTGGTTGTACTTTTCGGCGCCTGCATCGGTCCACCAGGCCTGTTCCTTGAACATGATGGACGGATCAAGCCGCCAGAAATCCTTGTGGCCGTAACCGGCGGTCATGATGGGACCCATGTCCAGGGCGGCCAGGAAGGCCTGCCGGATGAGTTTGTTGGACATAATGCCTTCTTTTTTATTGAATACCACGGCAAACCATCCGCGCGGATCGGAGGCCACCGCCTTTAAACCCTGGACGGACTTCAACCTGTCATACTCATCAACCGGTACAAAATCGGCAAAGTGATATTCCTTACCCACCACTCCGGCCACCCGGACAGCGGCATCAGCAATGGGTACGAACTGGATTTCATCCAGGTAAGCCACCTTCTGGCCGCCATAGCCCGTGGCAGGGAAATCCACCGGCTGGTAGCCCGCAAACCTCTGCAGTTTGATATACTGGTTGGGCACCCAGTCCACGAACTTATAGGGTCCGGTACCGATAAATTCCTTGACCGGCTCTACCCCGGCATTAGCGGCAATCTCCTTGGGATAAATCACCGCGCCACCGTTAGGCATGGCCAGGAATACCAAAAGAAGATTGGTTGGTGAGGACAGGGTGACTTTCACCCCATATTTGCCATCTGCCTGCACCGAAGCTATGTTCTTGAAAATGGTTTTGCCATTGCCGGAAACCTGACCCCACCTGTTCAGGGAAGCCACCACATCCTCGGAGGTCAGCTCATTACCGTTATGAAACTTGACACCTTCCCTTAATTTGAAGTTGTAGATCATCCCGTCGCTACTGGTGCTATAATCCTTGACCAGCATGGGGATCGGTTCCCATTTATCATTCAGCGTAAACAGGCCCTCGAAGATATGCCAGCCCACCTGATAGACCAAAGTGGTTGTGGAAACATGGGAGTCCAGGGTGGGGGGCGAAGCGTCAATTACTACCTTCAGGGTTCCCCCACCCTTGTCGGCGCCGGTTCCGCTATCCTTGGGTGATCCGCAGGCAGTCACCGCAAACACGGCTACCAACGCCAGGGCGATTAGTTTTAGCAATACGGATTTTCTCAATGGACACGACCTCCTTTTTTAAAAAATGCGAGTTCGTGAATTCTCCCCTTGCCGTTCCGCTGGACCGTCATTCCCCTCCTTTCCTTTGAAATATGTGCTTTGAGATAGGTCCACCACCCTGTGGGGCACTTGCTGCCGCTTTAAGTGGGCCACACCCCTCTCGGTGGTTAATACCCGTCCCGGACGGTTGATGAGTACGCCTGAAACCATGCAGATTTGCCCGTCGATGATGGTCATTTCTGCCTTCCCGGTATCCGGGTCGATGACAGCGATATCCGCATCCGCTCCCGAACCCAGTTGTCCCTTGTTCAGCAGGCCAAACATACGGGCAGGATAATATGAGCTTTTCAACACCAGTTCCGCCAGGGTCAAGGCGCCAAAGTGCACCAGGGCCATCCCGTATGTCAGGATGCAATTTCTGGGGATCATCCCTCCATCACTGCTTAAGGCGTCCACGATGAAGCGCCCGGCGGTATCTTTAGCCGTTGCACAAACCAGGGCGGTGGTCCGCAAGTTGACAGGGAAAGACAATCCCACCCGGGTGCCCCGCTCCTCCCATTGCCGCACTGCCTCTTCTCCCCATAGCTGCCTGACCTCGCTGCCCACCGGTACATAGACGGAGGCGTAATGGTCCAGGATAGCCTGCCTGATACCCTCTTGGGTTACAGGGTAATTTCTCTTCCGCAGGCAGTTACGGGTAACGTGGCTCATGGGTACCCCATCCTGACACAGGCCGCTGGTACCATTAAAGGGCGCCATGTGGGATTCGGAAACGATGTTGGAGGAGCGGCTGAGAAGGTCCATGGCCCTTCTCAGCTCTTCCAAAGGATGGCATACCAGCCCCCGGCAATAGGCATTGATATGGGCGATATGCAGCGGCAGGCCCCCGGCCAGCAGCACTGCCTGCTCCAGCCCGTGGATATCGCTCCCGGCGGTGGTGCTGCCGGCGTGAAAGGCCACATAACCCCTTTCGCGGTAAGTTAATTGAATGATCCTGGCGATGGTATCCGGGGAAAGGGGATAGTGGCCGCCCAGGATCTTCAAGCCTAGCGCACCGTGATCCATGGCCCTGTTGATGGCGGCGCTGATCTCCCCATCGGTGCCGTTGGTGGAGGTTAGGCCCTTTGACGGCCAGATGCCTTCCAAGACCGCCATGTTGATCCCGTTGCCGTGGGGTACAATTTCATCCTCCACCACATCGACAGGGCCCTCCAGGTCTACGGCTGTAGTCACCCCTGCCTTGACCAGCATCCGGTACCCTGCGCCGCCCACCTCCGGCCGGGCAGTATGCACATGGGTGTCCACCACTCCGGGAATAACCATCTTGCCGGATACATCAACAATCTCACAACCCATCTCCGGCTCAACATTCAGGCCGGCCACCTTGCCGTCCTTGACCAGTAGGTCCCCTATGGTGTCCACCCCGTTAACCGGATCCACAATCCTCCCGCCCCTCAGGACAAAGCTAGTCGAATTCATTTTGCCAATTCCTCCTGGTTCCATTGGTGTAATTGGTGTAAGTGGTATAGCTGTCTTACAGGTAAAAATCAAACTCCTTGTTCACCTCATCCAGGTTGGCCAGGGCATGGGCAGCCTTTTCCTTGTTCTCCAGGGCAATACTAAGTACCAGTGCATCACAGATGACCATGGTTGCCGCATAGGAGTTGGCGAAACCGGTTGGATTGGTGCTTTTGGCGATGATAGGCAAGTCAGCGTTTTGCCCGATGGGAGAGTGTTTGTTATCGGTGATGGCTATAACCAAGGCTCCCTTCTGCCGGGCAAACCGCATGCTTTTTAAGGTATCCCTGGAATAGCGCGGGTAGCTGATGACTACTAACACATCACCGGGGTGCAGGGTGCTTAGGGTTTCAAACATCCAGAAGCCGCCGGAGACGATTTTTTCCACCGGCAACCCCAGCCGCTTGAAATGAAAGGCAAGAAATTCCGCCAGGGAGGCACAACTCCCTACTCCCAGCAAATAAACCCGGTTGGCTTTGGACAGCTTCTCCACGGCTGTGGCGAACACCTGGTTGTCAAAGGCAGCCAGGGTTTTCTCCACATTCAGCAGAGTATCTCTAAAAACCTGGGCTACCGCTCCGTTCTTTTCCCTCACCGTGTTAAAGGTCTTCTGCATCTTGAGGGAAGGAGGCTCCTCCTGTTTAACGATTTCGTAGATTTCCTCCTTCAACTGGCTGTAGCCGGAAAGGCCAATGGTTTGGCAGAACCTGATCACACTGGCATCGCTGACACCAATCCTTTCACCTATCTCCTGGGCGCTCAAGGATGGAATATCCTTGTAATTTTGCAGGATATATTCGGCAATGGTCTTATGGCCAGCAGAAAGGCCATTCATCTTCTCTTCAATGATCTGGAAGACAGCGGCTGCCATGTTACCCCTCCTTGTAGTGGGAACTCCCATAATACGCTTTCTGTAGCGTATGCTACATCTTTCTACCTGCTAACCCTGCTTTCCTGCCTGATAATTGGTAAGGAGGAAATTTTTTTTGGATCAATGCTCTGTATATTTGATGTGGCAAAGCGGCGGGATTAGGGTTAAAATTAGGACAAAGTGCATGCAGGAGGGAAAACATTAGCCAGGGCTGTGGTTGAAACGGATAAGGGAAATATAGCCTGGGTAGAAGCTTAAATAAAAATGGGCGTTGTATTTGGAAGGAGAAGGGTATGAAAAAGACCGCAGTATCAATATTACTGGTGTTCCTCATGTTAGGCGCAACTCTTTTAGCAGCTTGGAAAATAAGCAATTCCAGGTCTTTTCAATTTTTTGGAGGTATTGTTCAAAAGGTCGAAACAAAAGAAAAAGTAGTTGCATTAACCTTTGATGATGGGCCGACAAAGAAAACCGAAGAAATCCTGGAAATCCTTGAAGGGTTAAATGTTAAGGCTACTTTTTTTGTGACAGGCCGAGAACTAAACCAAAACCTGGAAGAAGGAAAAAAATAGTCCTAGCCGGACATGAGCTTGGAAACCATACCTATTCGCATAAACGAATGGTGTTAAAATCACCTTCATTTATCAAAAAAGAAATTGATCAAACGAACCAGTTAATAAGAGAAACAGGATATCAAGGCGAAATTCACTTCAGGCCCCCCAACGGGAAAAAGCTTCTGTTACTGCCCTATTTTCTAAAACTCAATAACCAGAAAACAATAATGTGGAATATTGAACCGGATTCATATCCAGAAATTGCGTTCAGTTCGAAAAGAATTGTTAACCATGTCATTGAAAATGTAAAGCCAGGTGCGATAATTCTCCTTCATCTAATGTATGAAAATAGGCGGGAATCTTTGAATTCGATCGAAGGAATAGTAACTGCTTTAAGGAATGAAGGGTATACCTTCAAAACAGTTTCAGAACTGCTACTCTATCATAGTAAATAGGGTTTGGAACACAAATAAACCAAAGCCAGGTGGTAATGATTGAAACCGGCTTGCCGGCATCAGGTTCTCAGGCATATGAATTTCTATCCGTGAATAAGAACGGGCAGGCACCGGGTACAAACCCATTGCTGCTTGCCTTGTTTTCGGATTTGCAAAAGGGCCCTGTCCTGATCATCACTTCCGCAGCGATGGCAGAAGGCGTCTGCGGGGTTGTGGGCAATTTCCCGTTGTCGCTGTTCCACAGCTTCCGGGCTAAACTCTGCTGCTTCCCGTTCCTCTAAGGTCAGAGCGCCGGTCGGGCAGGCCGAAAGACAAACCCCCATTCCATCACAGAGTTCATCACTAATTACCCTGGCCTTTCCATTTACAATTTCGATAGCCGATTCGGCGCAAGGGCTGACACATAGACCGCACCCATCGCAGAGGTCCTCGTTAATGTTTATAATTTTTCTTTTTGCCACTTTCTATTTCCCCCATTCAAGTCTTTATCACAGATGGCTACCCGCTCTAATACCCCCGCATTCGCCTAGCGGCGAAGCGGCGGCAAAAGAGCGGCTACGCCACTGCATTAACTGGCCCCCTATGGGATTAACCAGTTCTAAGCTCCGGTAAACCGGAGCCAAGAACTGGTCGAATCTAAGCTTCAGCAGGGGAAAAACCCCCACTGAAGCCAAGACCCAGTTGAAGGTAATTTTAACCTATTGTTATGCTAGTGTCAAACTTCTGCTGCTAATGTTTTCTCTGCCAAACATGACAACAGGATATTCTGGCAATAGTATGGTATGAGGCCGGGGTGATAATGCGGACAGAAAGGATTTGCATTAGTTATCCAGATCTATCGCGGTGGGTAAAGGAGTTAAGTCTCGTTTGTAGAATGTATAATAATAATTAGGGAGGTGGCGGTTGTGGTTTTTAACAGCAAGCTTCAGGATCCTTTTGTAGATGCCCTTTTTGATGCAATTCTCTTGCTGCAGGACCGGGAGGAATGCTATCGCTTTTTCGAAGACCTTTGCACTATTAGTGAGATTAAGGCCCTTGCCCAGCGCCTTGAAGTAGCCAAGATGCTGGAAAAAAACTATACTTACGGCACCATCGCAGAGGAAACTGGAGCCAGTACCGCCACCATTAGCAGGGTTAAGCGGGCCCTTTTCTACGGTGCGGATGGTTACCGCTTGATTTTACGCCGTCTTCCTAGTCATCAGGAACCATAGGATTATGCCCAAACCCCTGCGGGGGGTTTTTCTCTTTTGACAAAAAATTTCATTGACGGGGTTTCTGATCCGGTGTTATTATTACGTTAATACGTTATCAAGTTAAAGGAATTGGAGAGACGGGCATGGCTAAGTTAATGGCCTGGCGGGTGCCGGAAGGAGTAAAGGACTGGCTGCCGGGGGAGGCCTGGAAGAAACGAGAATTGGAAAACAGGCTGGCCAAACTGTTCCAGCAGTGGGCTTACCAAGAGGTGGTTACCCCCACAATAGAGTTTTACCATACCTTTCAAAGTGTGGAAACCATGCTGGAAGACGATATGGTTTATAAGTTTATTGACAGGCAGGGTCCTGTGCTGGCTTTGCGGCCTGATATGACCACCCCCATTGCCCGGTTGACTGTTTCCCGTTTATTAAAGGGACAGGACGCTCCCCTCAGGCTTTTTTACATTGCAAATGTATTCCGCTACGAATCCGGTCAGGCTGGCCGTCAGCGGGAATTTTACCAGGCCGGGGTTGAATTGGTGGGGGCAAAGGGGCCGTGGGCGGATGCTGAAGTAATTGCCTTAGCCATTGAAGCCCTGCGCTCTGCAGGATTGGAGGATTTTCGCCTGGGCATAGGTCAAATATCAGTTACGAAACGCTTGCTGGCAGAGTTAGACCTACCTCCCGGTGAAATCCAAATGCTGAAACAGGCTATGAGCAAAAAAGACCTGGTTAAACTTGAGAAAATTTTAGAAAAGGCTGAACTGTCGCCAGGGCAGCGAGAGCTCATTATGGGGGTATATAACCTGCACGGGGGAAATTCGGTTTTGCAGAAAGTTTTTAAGTTGATCAAGGATGAAGAAGCTAGGCTTGATTTAGAAAACCTGGCAGAAGTATGGGAAGCCTTACAAGCCTACAATGTGGCGGATCAAGTCTTTTTTGACCTAGGATTGCTCAGAGATTTTGAATACTATACTGGGGTTGTTTTTGAAGGTTATGCGCCTGGCCTTGGTTTTCCTGTTTGCGGCGGGGGCCGGTATGATAATTTGTTGGAAAGGTTCGGCTGTTCCTGTCCGGCCACCGGATTTGCCCTCGGAATTGAGCGAGTTATGATGGCAAACCCGATGGCAAGGGTTGCGGTTGCCTCTCCACCAGACTATCTGGTTGCTGGGGCCAACCATGCTAAGGTACTGCAGACGGCGGCCCAGCTGCGCCAGGCCGGAGCCAAAGTAGAGGTGGAATTAAGCGGTCGGTTAGGACCGGAATTATCTGCTTATGCCAGGTCCAAAGGTATCAAAGAGGTCATTGCTATAGGAGAGGATTAGATGCAAAAAGAAGTGACCATAGCCTTGCCGAAGGGAAAGCTGGGCGACGAGGCCTTAGAACTCCTGGGAAAGGCCGGCCTTCCGGTAGAAGATGTCCAAACGGAATCCCGCCAGCTATTATTCCAATTTCCCCGGGAGCAAATTCGCTATATTATTTGCCGCCCGACGGATATCCCCATATATGTTGATTACGGTGCAGCGGATTTAGGTATAGTTGGGAAAGATACTGTGGTTGAAGCTGGGGCAGAGGTTTTCGAATTGGTAGATTTAAAATTTGGCCGCTGCCGTTTTGTGGCTGCGGTGCCGAAGCAGGCAGCCGAGGAATACCTTAACAGCGGTCAAGGCTTTTCCTATTTCGATCGGGTACGGGTAGCCACCAAGTTTCCCCGGGTTGCCCGGGAGTATTTTGCCAGCAAGGGGATGCAGGTAGAAGTTGTAAAACTGCACGGAAACATTGAACTAGCTCCCCGAGTAGGGCTGGCGGAGATGATCGTTGACATTGTATCCACTGGCCGCACCCTGGCTGAGAACGACTTGGTGCCCGTAGCGGATATCTTTGAAGCAACTGCCCGGCTGATTGCCAATAGAGTAAGCTATCGTATTCACCATCATCGAATGCAGACTATCGTTGAACATTTGCGATTGGCAGTGGGGAATGGAGGGGAACGGCAATGTTAAGACTTCTGAGCAGCAAGCACCCTGTGGTTTGTGAACTCTTAAATAAGAAGCTGCAGATATTGCGGGAGGTGGAAGACGTTGTAAGCCAAGTGCTGGCAGCTGTAAAAAACTCCGGTGATGCAGCTTTATTTCAATATACCTTGGAGTTTGACGGCGTAGGGCTTAACCGGGACAATCTCCGGGTAAGCCAAGAGGAGATCAAGGAGGCCTATCAAAAGGTTGAACCTGATTTCCTCACTTCATTAAATTCCGCTAAAGAAAATATTATTGCTTACCATCGCCGCCAGTCTCAAAACAATTGGCTGCAGCCCGATGCAGCGGGCAACATTGTCGGCCTTTTCTACCGGCCTTTACGCCGGGTTGGTATTTATGTGCCAGGCGGGACAGCTGCATACCCCTCTTCCGTATTGATGAACGCCCTACCCGCTGCGGTAGCAGGGGTGCCGGAAATTGTAATGGTTACACCGCCCCAAAAGGACAGCACAGTTAACCCTTATGTATTGGTAGCTGCAGACCTGGCCGGGGTGACTGAGATTTATAAAGTAGGTGGGGCCCAGGCTATTGGCGCCCTTGCCTATGGCACGGAGCTGGTGCAAAAAGCAGATAAGATCGTTGGCCCTGGGAACATCTATGTAACAGCGGCCAAGAAAATGGTTTTTGGCGATGTGGATATTGATATGCTGGCTGGACCGAGCGAAATCATGATTTTAGCTGATGATACAGCCAATCCGGCATGGCTGGCTGCTGACCTTTTGTCGCAGGCAGAACATGACCCGCTGGCTTCTTCTATTTTATGTACACCGGATGCGAATCTGGCGCAAAAAGTACAACAAGAGGTATCCCGCCAGTTGACCCTTTTGCCCCGCCAACAGATTGCCAGGGCTTCTCTGGAGCAAAACGGTGGGATCATTATTACTGCTGACCTGGCGGAAGCTATGGATTTGGCCAATAAATTCGCCCCGGAACATCTGGAACTGGCCTTGGCTGAACCCTGGGAGTGGTTGGGCAAAGTGCAGAACGCCGGAACGGTATTCTTGGGCCATTATACCCCTGAACCCGTAGGAGACTATTATGCTGGCACCAACCACGTTCTTCCCACAGGCGGTACCTCCAGGTTTTTTTCTCCTTTGGGGGTAGAAACCTTTATGAAGCGAATGAGCCTGGTTTCCTACACCAAGGAGGGCCTAGAAGCAGCTCTCCCTCACATTAAATGTCTGGCCCGGGTGGAAGGTTTAGAAGCCCATGCCAATGCGGTGAAGGTCCGTTTCAAGCAGCTCAATTCCCGGCTAGCAAGGGAGGAATGGAATTGTCTAGGTCGGCATTAATTAAGCGGGCAACCCGGGAAACCGAAGTCGCGGTTCGGCTTCTCCTGGAGGGAACAGGAAATTCCAGCATTAAAACTGGCATTGGGTTTTTTGATCATATGTTGTCTCTTTTTGCCCGCCACGGCTTATTCGATCTAGATGTGGAGGCAAGAGGGGATCTGGAAGTTGATGGTCATCACACGGTAGAGGATGTTGGTCTTTGTCTTGGCCAAGCCATCAAAGATTGTCTGGGGGACCGGTCAGGGATTCGCCGTTACGGCCATGCCCTTATTCCCATGGATGAGGCTTTGGTCCAGGTGGTAGTTGATCTCAGTGGACGTCCCTATTTGGTTTGGCCGGCTGAAGCTTTTCCCTTGTCCCAGGTTGGGAGCTTTGCAACTGAGCTGGTGGAAGAATTTATGCGGGCTGTTGTTAACCAGGGCGGGCTGACCCTGCATGTCAGGATTTTGGCCGGACGCAATACGCATCACATGGTGGAAACAGTGTTTAAAGCTTTGGGACGGGCTTTGCGGGAAGCAGTGGAAATAGACCCCCGGGAGGTAGGAGTGCCTTCCTCAAAAGGGGTTTTAGTATAATGGCACACCGGGTGGAGGAAATTATGATTGCAATTATTGATTATGGTTTAGGTAACCTGCGCAGTGTCGCAAAAGGTCTTGAACAGGTGGGATATCAGTCTTTAGTTACTAATGATCCCTCCATGGTGATGCAGGCCCAAGGGGTAGTGCTGCCAGGGGTGGGGGCTTTTGCGGCAGCAATGGCCAGTTTGAAACGCACCGGTATGGCTGAAGCTATCTACCAGGTGGTAGAAAGAGGGAAGCCCTTTTTGGGGATTTGTTTGGGCCTGCAGCTGCTGTTTCAGGCCAGTGAAGAAAACGGCTGCCACCAGGGCTTGGGCATCCTGCCAGGTAAGGTCAGGCGGCTGCCGCCTATGCTAAAAGTGCCCCACATGGGCTGGAATTCTATCGAGATGACAGTGGAAAACCATCCCTTATGGCAGGGTATCCCTCCCTGTACTCCTTTTTATTTTGTGCATTCCTATTATGTTGACCCAGAGGACAAGGGACAAGTCCTGGCTAGGTCAAATTATGGGATAGATTTTGTTGTCGCCGCCGGCCGGGGAAATGTGATGGGGGTCCAATTTCACCCGGAGAAAAGTAGCTATCACGGCTTGCAATTGCTAAAAAACTTCGGGGAGTTGGTAAAAAATGCTGATTATTCCGGCCATTGACCTCCGGGATGCCAAGTGTGTCCGCTTATACCAGGGAAAGCTGGAGGAAGAAACGGTCTTTTCTGACGATCCGGTAGCCGTAGCTTGCAGCTGGGCCGAGATGGGAGCCCCGTTTTTGCACGTCGTTGACTTGGACGGAGCTTTTTGCGGCTATCCCCGAAACCTGGATATTGTGCGGGAAATAGCCCAGAGTGTCAACATTCCGGTTCAAATGGGGGGAGGGATCCGGACTATGGAAACCGTAGCCCAGGTGCTGGCAACCGGTGTTAGTAGAGTAATCCTTGGTACAGCAGCCATATCCCAGCAGTCAATGGTTAAGGAAGCCTGCCAGGAATTCGGTTCTCGCATCCTGGTGGGAATTGACAGCCGGGATGGCCAAGTGGCGGTTGAGGGTTGGGCCGCAACAGTCGATCGGACTGCCCTTGACTTAGCCAGACAGATGGCTGACCTAGGTGTCGAACGGATTATATATACGGATATCCGGCGGGATGGAACCTTGGTCGGTCCAAATTTGGAAGCGACAAGAGAACTGGCCCAGGTTTCCGGGTTAAAAGTCATTGCTTCCGGCGGGATGGCATCGCTGGAAGATGTGGGGAAAATTGTTCAGTTGGAGCAATATGGCGTGGAAGGGGTTATCCTCGGCAAAGCATTATACACCGGAGCTATCAGCCTGCCTGACGCCCTGGCGCTAGCAGGCGGTGGGGAGGTGGGCTAGTAATGTTAGCAAAAAGAATCATTCCCTGTTTAGATGTTAATTCCGGTCGAGTTGTGAAGGGGACAAATTTTGTTAACCTTAGGGATGCCGGGGATCCGGTAGAATTGGCTGCTGCCTACGACAGAATGGGAGCTGATGAGCTGGTATTCCTGGATATTACCGCTTCGGCAGAAGCCAGGGATATTATGGCGGAAATAGTGGCGAAAACAGCAGAACAGGTCTTTATTCCTTTTACCGTCGGCGGGGGTTTGCGGTCCCTGGAAGACATCCGCCGGATGTTACAGGCCGGCGCTGATAAAATTTCTCTCAACACAGCTGGCGTAAAAAACCCGGGATTAATCAGGGAGGCAGCGCAAAAGTTTGGCAGCCAATGCGTTGTGGTAGCTATAGATGCCAGGCAGGTCAGGAAGGGACACTGGGAAGTATATGTGAACGGCGGGCGAACTCCAACGGGACTCAATGTCCTTGCTTGGGCTTGTCAAGCAGAGGAGTTGGGAGCCGGGGAAATCCTCCTCACCAGCATGGACAGAGACGGTACGAAAGATGGTTACGATCTTGCCCTGACAAGGGCGGTAAGCCGGGTAGTCAATATTCCGGTAATTGCCTCCGGCGGGGTAGGCAGCCTGGAGCACCTTTATGAAGGTCTAACGGTTGGGGAAGCAGACGCTGTGCTGGCGGCGTCAATTTTTCATTATGGAGAATATACAATTGGTGCAGCCAAAGCCTATTTGGCAGCAAAAGGAGTCGTGGTGCGCCATGCAGCTAAAGATAGTATCCCAGGAATTAATTAATTCCTTTCAATTCAGCCCTCAGGGCCTCATACCGGCGATTATCCAGGAGGAAGGAACTGGCCAGGTCTTGATGCTAGCATATATGAACAAAGAATCCCTGCAAAAGTCCTTAGAAACAGGGGAGACCTGGTTTTTTAGCCGCAGCCGCCAGGAGCTGTGGCATAAAGGGGCGACTTCCGGGCATGTGCAAAAAATCAAAGACCTTTTCTTTGACTGTGACAGGGATGCCTTGCTTATTCAAGTAGAACAGTCTGGCGTTGCGTGTCATGAAGGAGAGTTTAGCTGTTTTCATTACCGGGTCTCTGCTGATGGCCAACAGGAATCCTTGCAGGGGCAACAGGGAATGGAGCAGAACCTAGCCATGCAATTACATAAATTGCTGCAGGTAATTGAAACCAGGAAAGCAGACCGGCCAGAAGGCTCCTACACCTCTTACTTATTTAATTCGGGCCAGGATAAAATTCTGAAGAAACTGGGAGAAGAAGCGGTAGAGGTAGTGATTGCCTCCAAGAATCAGAACCGGGAGGAAGTTATATATGAAATAGCAGATTTGTGGTACCACTGTTTAGTCCTGATGGCTTACCACGGTGTCAGCCTGCAGGACATATCCCAAGAGCTGAACGGCAGGGTAAGAAGGAAATAACTAACAAATAAGCAGGAATTATGTGTTCTACACGGAATTAAATTACCAGCGGCCTTTTGTAGTGAGGATCGTGGCAATACAAGCAATTATTGTATAAGGAATGAGGTGGAAGAATGAAAAACAAGGTATTGCTGGCGGAAAGGATTCATCCGGTGGGAATCAAACTCTTGGAGGAACAGGCGGAAGTCCACCTGGCCCGGGATGCTTCCACTGCCGGACTATTGGAAGCCATTGGCGGGATGGCCGGGTTAATTATCCGCAGCACCAAACTGGAAAACGAAGTTTTGGAGGCAGCCGATAGTTTGAAGGTAATCGGCCGGCATGGTATTGGTTTGGACAACATTGATGTTCCCTTTGCGACCCAAAAGGGAATCGCAGTTGTTAACGCTCCCACTGCCAATGTAAATTCAGTTGCTGAACATGTCATCGCTATGATGCTGGCTTTGACCAAAAAGCTGCTGCCTGCGGATCAAGCTTTGCGTGCCGGAGATTTTGCCGTAAAAGGCGCTTCTTTGCCTCAATTATGCCAAAGCAAGGGTTTTTCTGGGATTGAGCTGGAAGGGAAGACCTTGGGTCTAATCGGTTTTGGGAAAATTGGCTCTCTGGTAGCTAAAAAATGCGTGGCGGCTTTCGCCATGAAGGTACTGGCCTTTGATCCTCCTTTGAAAGGCCGTATTGAACTGCCGCCAGAAACTGCCTGGGCGGAGAGCAAAGAGGAACTCCTGGCCCAATCGGATTTCGTCTCTTTGCATTTGCCTTTAACCCCGGCTACTAGGGATTTCATCGGCGAAGCCGAACTGGCCTTAATGAAGCCTTCTGCCTATTTGATTAATGCTGCCCGGGGCGGGGTGGTAAACGAGGATGCCCTGGTTAAGGCCTTAAAAGCAGGAACAATTGCCGGAGCCGGTCTGGACGTGTTTGCCCAGGAACCCCCAGATCATACGATGGAACTGTTTAGACTGCCCAATGTAATAGTAAGTCCTCATGCGGCTGCCATGACGGAGGAGGCTTTGCAGCGGATGGCCCGGGAAGCAGTGGAAGGGGTTTTGGCTGTCCTGCGGGGAGAAAGCCCCTTTAACCTTGTCAACCCTGCTTACCGCACTTTGGGTCAATAGGTTCAACTGGGTCTTGACTTCAGCGGGGGATTGTTACCCCGCTGAAGGTTAGAGCCAGTTAATGCAGTGGCGTAGCCGCTCTTAGACCGCCGCTTGGAGAAGAGGGGGTATTAGAGCGGATAGCCATCTGTGATAAAAAGGGGCGCCCCCACCGGGCGCCCTCTTAATTAGACTTTGGAGTTTTAAATTAAGGCCGCAATACCACTTTAATCGCAGTGTCATCCTTGTCCACCAGATCAAAGGCTTCTTTGATCTTATCCAGGGGAAACTCATGAGTGATCAGGGACTTGACGTCAATCAGTTTCTGAACTACCGGCCTTAAAGAACCCGGTGTCCACACAAACCGCTCTTGGGGCGAATGGTGTACCAGGCAGGTATTGATATGCTCAATCCCGTCATCATGCCAGCGGCTGATATTTAGCTTCACCGGGGTGGTAATCCAGCTGTACCAGACAAATTTCCCATTGTGTTTGAGTATTTCTGTCGCTTGGTTAATTGATTGTTCACTTCCTGCTGCTTCGACTACCACGTCGGCTCCCATATCCTTGGTGAGGGTTTTTACCACCTCAACAGGGTCCTGTTTGGCAGCGTTAATAACTATATCTGCCCCCAGCTTTTTTGCCAGATCCAATTTGCCATCCAGCACATCAACTACAACCGTGGTGGCGGCGCCTTTCTTTTTAACTACCTGAGCAATGATCTGCCCGGCAAACCCTGCTCCCATGATCACAACCGTATCGCCTAACTGGACACCGGAGTATAGCCCGGAGTACATAGCACAGGCAATCGGTTCCCCAAGGCAGGCCAGGTCCATATCCAGACCCGCTGGCACTGGCTGCAGTTCCCAAACCTTAGCCTTAAAAAACTGAGACAGGTTGTTATTCCAGCCAAAAGCCATTACCTTATCTCCAACCTGGTATTCCCGCACTTTGCTGCCGGTTTCAACAACAGTGCCACCGCTTTCATGTCCCAGATAAAAGGGGAATTTTGGCTCTTGCCGGAATTCAGCTGTTTTTGGTGGGAGCTGGCCCCGGTAAAAGGTCTTATCCGAGCCGCAAATACCTACCAGGTGGTTCTGTACGATAACCTCATCTTCGCCGCAAATAAGCTCCCTCTCAATTAGTTCGATGTCATAGGGTCCCTTCAGTAATGCTGCTTTTGTCTTAATGCTCAAGCTGTTTTCCCTCCTATAATCTTTCCGACGAGAATTAGTCTCATAGTACGTTCAGCTGCGTCTGCCAGTAAATCTGACGCTTTTTCCATCGCCTGCTGCAAACCCATAGGACCATTTACTAGCGTTACAGCTGAATTAATACCTAACTCAAAAACCTGGTGGGCTCCCGGGCCGATTTCCCCTACCAGAGCAATCACCGGAACCCCATAACTGGCAGCCCGTTTCGCTACTCCTACCGGAACTTTTCCAAAGGCTGACTGGTGATCAAGCCGTCCTTCGCCGGTTATTACCAAGTCAACTTTGGTAAGGTAATTTTCTAACTTTACCGTGTCCAATACCGATTCAACCCCGGAGCGGAGTTCGGCGCCAGCAAAGGCAATTAGACCTGCCCCCAGACCGCCGGCCGCCCCAGCCCCGGGGATTTCCATCACGTCCTGGTTAAGCTCTTGGGCTATTACTTGGGCAAAGTGGCGCAAGTTGGCATCAAGCAGTTTTATCATTTCCGGCGAGGCGCCTTTTTGGGGGCCATAGATGGCGGCGGCGCCGTTAGGGCCGCATAAAGGGTTTTTTACATCGCAAGCAACGATGATGGGTGTTGTTTTTATTCTGGGGTCAAGGCCTGACATATTGATTTCAGCCAGCCTGCCCAGAGAGCCGCCCCCATGGGGAAGCTCTTGTCCGCTGGCGTCCTTAAGGCTTACGCCCAAAGCTTGAGCCATACCTGCCCCGCCGTCATTGGTTGCACTGCCGCCAATACCGATAATAATGCGGTTTGCCCCAGAGTCGAGGGCTTTAAGGATTAATTCCCCTGTGCCGTAGGTGGTAGTAACCATTGGGTTCCTTAATCCCTCAGGAACTAGGGTAAGCCCGGAGGCTTCGGCCATCTCCAAAACGGCTGTTCCTTCGGGAAGTAAGCCAAAGCGGGCTTCTACTGGAGCGCCTAAAGGCCCGGTTACTTCAGTTGTAATTAATTGCCCGCCGGTAGCTGCAATCAGGGCTTGTACCGTGCCTTCCCCTCCATCTGCCATAGGAATAACAGCAATTTCTGCTTCCGGGCAGACCCGAAGGATCCCTTTGGTGACTGCTGCCCCAACTTCCTGGCTAGTTAAACTGCCCTTAAAGGAATCTGAAGCGATCAAAATTCTCAAAAGAATTTTGCACCCCCTAGAATGTAGTGTATAGAAATCTGCGGCTAAAGGCTAAATACCACCTGGCTCCGAATTATTGGCATAATAAAGCTTGGTTGGCCTGCCTTTTGTACCGTATTCCAATTCCACCTTAATCTTGCCCTTTGCTACTAAGTACTCCAGGTAGCGCCAAACAGTTATTTTAGACATGGATAGGGCGGAAGCAATCTGTTGGCAGCTCAGAGCCCTGACTTGTTTAAGCAAAAAGGACATAATCTGGTCAAGGGTTAATGAATGGACACCTTTGGGAAGAGGCCCCATCTGCTCAGGTTTTTCGCTGGATATTTGATTTAAGTTGTCCAAATCTTCCTGGCTCAGGTCTTTGTCTTTGGCCAGAATTGACCTTAGTCGCAGGTAGTTCTTTAAGGCCTTTTCCAGCCGCTCCAGGTCGAAAGGCTTAATTATGTAATCAATGGCGCCATGGCGCAGGGCTTGGGAAACAGTAGAAATGTCTTTGGCTGCAGTAATCAAGATTACGTCTGAAGGCAGGTCTTGTTGGCGAATAGCCTGGAGCAAGCTGAGACCGCTACCGGAAGGAAGGTAAATGTCTAATAAAACCAGGTCAGGTTTCAGTGCTGCAATCGCATTAATGGCTTCTTCCTCGGTGGTGCAAATTCCCACTACCTTGAAAGGGACCACTTTTTCTGTCAACTGCTTATTAATATGGGCTACCATAGGGTCATCTTCTACAATTAAGACCTGAACGGTTTTCACCTTTTTGCCCTCCTATTCTTGGTCATCAAAAATTGAATAGGGAATGGTGACAGTGAAGGTAGTGCCTGTTTGGTTCGAGTAATACTGAATTTTCCCGCCGGCCGCCGTGATCCTGGTCTTAATAATGGCCAGACCGAGGCCGCTGCCCCTGTTTTTGGTGGTATAGCCTTCTTGGTAAATCTTATCCCCAATCTCCGGGGGGATGCCAGGACCGTAATCAATTACTTGCAAAGAAATTTCCCAGTCGGTTTGCCGGACCTCCACCCAAACTTTTCTCCTGGGTGAAGGCTGATCAGCCACTGCATCAAAGGCGTTTTCAATTAAGTTTCCCAAGACAACCACCATGGCGTGTTCGTCAAAATGAGGGGGTAATGAGAACAATTGACTTAAGTCACTGATATCCAAATCAATATTCTTTTCTTCAGCTTCGCTGGCCTTTCCCAGTAATAGCCCGGCAACAGCATCATTATGGATATTTTCCGTCAAAAATGCGATTAATTGTTGGTTTCGGCTGGTAATATTAGTAATATACCTTTTTGCTTCCTCATAGGAGCCCAGCTGAATTAGGCCCGAAATCACATGCATTTTGTTCAGGAATTCATGACTATGGGCTCTGATGCTGTTAATAATTTTCTTGACCCCAGTTAACTCCTCAGCCAGCCGGCTGACTTCGTTTAAAGGCCTGAAGGTGGCTATTGCCCCTACAACCTCTCCGTTAATTACCAAGGGAAGCCTGTTAGTAAGAATCGTATTTCCTCCCAAGGCCAAATACTGGTCGTATTCTGCCTGCATGGTATGCATAACTTCGGGCAGCCGGGAATTTGGAATTATGTTGGTAATTGGTTTTCCAATGGCCTCATCACCGTGGGCAAGCAGTTTTTGGGCGGCTTGGTTAATTACTGTAACATTACAGTTTTTATCGATAGCTATGACGCCTTCTTTTACAGACATCAGCATTGTTTCTCTTTCTTTTAATAAAGTGGCAATTTCCCGGGGTTCCATTCCAAACATGATATTTTTGATGTTTTTTGACAATAGAATTGAAAAAAGAAGCACTACCGCCAGCCCCAGGGGAGTAACAGCATAAAAGATTTTATAAATCCGCGACATGATTTCAGAAATCTCCGGCTGAAAGAAACCGACAGCAACTGCGCCTACCTGGCGTTGATTGAAATCATAAACTGGGGCAAAGGCGCGAATAGAGGGACCGGATATGCCGACTGCCTTGGAACTGTAAGACTCTCCTCTTAAAGCTGGACCTTCGTCTCCCCCGGTAAACCGGTTTCCGATCAGGGATTTGTTAGGGTGAGAATATCTAATACTGTCCATGTTCATAAAAACAACAAAGGCGGCATTGGTTGCCTGCATTACTTCCGCGGCTACTAATTCCAGGCCCTCCGATGGGTTGGCATGACCATAGTATGCTCTTGCATCCAAACGGGTGGCAGTAAGCCTGGCAATGGTCAGGGCCTGATTTCTCAGGTGTTCTTCTGTCTTATGGCCGAGGTAAAAGTAAAAAGAAAATAAAGCCACCAGCAAGGTGATTAACCCGCAAAGGGCAGTCGCAAGAAAAACCTTGATATGAAGAGGCCAAGAAAGCAGTTTTTGCAGTTAAACCCCTCCCTGTAAAAGGGTATACATAAATTTTATCATAAATTTCTAACTTTAAAAAAATCTTTTTTGATAGATTAATTAAAAAGCCTCCTGGCCGGTTTTCTGAAGCCGTTAATAAACTGGCCAAGTGCTTCGTTATTATGGCAGGGTGTTGAAATTGGCTGCAGAGGGAAAAAATAAAGAAAAAAGTGCTGGATTTAACAAGGAAAAAATTATCTTAGTGCCGAATTCCTTGTATGCAAAAATCCCTGTAGGCATGTTTATTTTTATATATGGATCGGAGTGAATACTTTGCCCCAATTAAAAAATAGTCCTTTTCAGCTTAAGAATAGGTCTCTTTTAACCGAACAAGTCTATTTATTAATAAAAAATGCTATTTTTGAAGGAGTTTTTAAACCAGGGGAACGTTTAAAGGAGATAGAATTGGCTGAAAAATTAGGAGTAAGCAGGACCCCAATTCGGGAGGCAATTAACCAACTAAAACTGGAAGGGCTACTAACTCCCCTTGTGGGTGGAGGTGTTAAAGTTGTGGAATTTTCCATTGACGAAATTCACGAGATTTTTGATTTGCGTACATTGTTAGAAACCTATGCGATTCAAAAGGCAATTGACAACATTACTGAAGCGCAGCTAAAGCGTTTAGAGGAAATAGTGGCCACGAGTAAAATTGCTCACCAGCAAGGAAACCTTGAAAGAATAATTGAATTAAATGCCCAGTTTCATAACGAGATAATCAGCGCCAGTTGCAATAAGAAACTGTGTGAATTTATTGCCAGTTTGCGAAATTACCTGCAGCCATTTCGTAATGTGAGCATGCGTCACTCTTTGGAACCTGAAATCTCAATAAAAGGACATTGGGAAATATTGCAGGCGATCAAGCTGGGGGACAAAGATAAGGCATTAGAGCTTATGAACAGCCATTTGGCCACAGCACGACAATTGTTCCTTGAGAAGATTGGTAAGGATGTCTGAGTCGCCTAATTCCTGATTTTTAATTAATTTAATTTCATTATTTTATTTAGAGGAAATAATTTCGGAAGAGCGAAAAACGATCCATAAAAATCTTTGTATACAAAAATGCAAGTGGACAATTGCTCAGACTAAGGAGAGAGGAGATGTAAGAAGAAGGATGTTAATCAACAAAGAAACCTGTATTGACTGCGGCATCTGTGTATCCCGGTGCCCGGTGGGGGCCATCAAGACGGACGCCCCGGAAGGTATTCAAGTTGACCTAGATGAATGTGTGGAGTGTGGAGTTTGTAAACGCTTGCGAATGTGCCCTACCGAGGCTATCTATCAACAGCCATTGACCTGGCCGCGCACTATCCGAAGCCTTATGAGTGATGAACTGGTGGTAGCGGAAGAGACTGGGATCTCTGGTCGGGGGACAGAGGAAATGAAAACTAACGATGTAACCGGTCGTTTTAAGCCCGGATGGGCTGGTCTGGCTATTGAATTGGGCCGCCCTGGAATAGCCGCCAGGATGTACGACATGGAAAAAGTGGCCATGGCGGTGGCCAAAGAGGGTGTGGAGTTTGAAAAAGCAAACCCCATTACCAGTATGATGGCGGACCCCAAGACAGGAAAATTCAAAGAGGAACTATTGAACGAACGGGTACTGTCCGGCGTAATTGAGCTGGTTATTCCCCTTGAGAAAGTGCCGGCCATTATCAGCCGACTAAAAGAAGTTGAGCCGCAATTGGACACGGTTTTTAGCCTTGGCATTATCTCAAAGGTTGAACCGGATGGTACCATTCCCCACGTCAAGGTGATCCAAGACTTGGGACTGTGGATATCTCCGAATGGAAAAAACAATGTGGGCCTTGGCAGGCCCCTGGCAAAGGAGGACTAAACAATGACTCATTCACTTCATAGAGTAGGTACCAGGGAGAGCCTGCAAAGGGATTGGGTAATGCTGTGTATGCCTAGTAAAGACATCAACCATGTAGGGTCGGGTCCTAAATTAAGAAGGTTTTTGGAGTTGTGCCTAAAGAATGGTTGCGTCACTTTGGGGGATGCCCGAAAAGGCAACGCTTTTCACCAAGGCAGCCTGGAAAACATGATGAATAACATCGAAGACAGGGCGGTAGTAACTGCCAGTTTTAACAACAAAGATGCGGTAATCCAGATGTTAAGGGATTTGAAAGAAGAAGACCTGGGCCTATCTGTCGTAGTTTCCGGTTTGGTGGATGAGGTCGCGGATTGTTGCGCCAAGACGGGGTTAAGACACCATACTGTGCACCAATCCCTGGGGCGATGGGGCAGGACGGAAAAGCTTCCCCCGGAAGAGATTTTGGAGATTGCCACCATGTGTGGCCATGCCCTGGTAGCTGTGAACTTCATCAATGAAATGATTGATGAAGTGAAAAAAGGAAAGATGACCTCCAAAGAAGCTGCTGATGAACTCTTTAAGCCCTGCATGTGCGGCATTTTTAACACCGACAGGGCAGCCAAACTCATTGATGCAATTGTGGCAAAAGGCTGACGAGTGGGGCTAAATACTCCCCCTGTGAGAATACAATTAAAAAAATAAAATTAATAAAATTATATAGGCACCTCCCGAAATGATATCTAATTACTTAGGCAGTCAGCCAACAAACAGAGTTTTCTACACCAGCAATACCTAATTTATTTGTGAAAGGAGACATGAAATGAGGATTGACGCGGAAAACTGTACCGGTTGCCAGGCTTGCCAACCATACTGTCCCATGGGCTGTATTATCTACGACGATAGTGAAGGAATCTGCAAAATTGATTTTGATGAGTGTGTTGAGTGCGGCATTTGTTTGCGGCCGGCAGTGTGTCCCACAGATGCTCTTTACCAGCAGGAGCTTGATGAAAAGCGGCAGTTGCGCCAAGCTTTCTCAAACCCCTTAATACCCCACAAGACAACGTCAGTTCCTGGCAGAGGAACGGAGGAAATGAAAACTAATGAGGTAACAGCCCGTTTTAAGCGGGGCAGGGCCGGAGTTGCGGTTGAACTTGGCCGCCCGGGTACCGGAACCAGGTTTGCAGATGTGGAAAAAGTAGCTATGGCGGTAGCGAAGATTGGCATAAACTTTGAACCTCATAACCCGGTAACCCACCTGATGATCGATAAAACCACCGGCCGGATTAGGCCTGATGTTTTAGATGAAAAGGTGTTATCAGCGATTGTTGAGTTTGAGCTGGGCATTGACCAGTTAGAAGCTGCCCTAACGGCTATTAAGAATGTTGCGCCTACCCTTGACACAGTGTTCAGTTTGGACCTTGCTTGCCGCATGGACCCCGACAATACGGTACCAACTGAAGCAATTGCCCGGAAGGTTGGGTTTACTCCTTCCATTAATGGCAAGACCAATGTAGGATTAGGCAGACCTTTAGCAAAGGAGGACTAAGAAAATGACACACAGTTTACACCGCCACGGGACGCCGGAAAACCTGGCAAATGACTTCGTGGTTTTCGCAATAGCAGCTCAAACCGTTAATGCTAAAGGTAGTGCTTCCGCCTTTGCGAAGTTCTTTGAAATCGTTCATAAATATAACCCTGTTTCCTGCGGCGATATGCGGACTGGCAACGAATTTGCCGTCGGCCTTGAGAAAATTCGCGCAGGATACCAGGACAACTCCATTGTCCATGCAGTGTTTACCGATAAGGAAATCGTGGCAAAAATCCTAAAAGAACTGGCCGAAGCAGAGCTGGGCCCCTCAATCGTGGTGTCCGGCATCCTAGACCATGTTGATGAGTGCTGTAAAAAGGCCGGCATTAAGCGGCATACCATCCACCATTCTCTTGGTATTCATGGCAAAACGGAAAAGCTGCCGGAGAACAAGGTCCTGGAGATAAGCACCATGTGCGGTCACGGTATGGTTGCCTTTAACCTGATTAAGCAGATGGCTGAGCAGGTTAAGGCAGGTAAGATTACAGCCGAAGCAGCCGCCAGGGAACTGGCTGCCCAATGCCATTGCGGTATTGTCAACCCGGTTAGAGGAGCAGAACTGTTAAAGGAAATGGCTAAGTAGGAAGGTTGCTTGTTTAGTTGATCAGGGGGACCAGAGGGATGCCTTGGTGATTACCGGACTGCGCCTACCATTTAACAAGAAGGTGTCACCAGGCATCCAGTTACAGTTAATAACAGTCTTTTAAATTCTTGCTGTTTTTATTGAAGGGAGGAGTGCTTCAAAAAATAAATTGAGTTAATATTCTGGCGTTCTATCTGGGTTCTTCAAAACGAGGAGGGGTGAGACCAAATGTATAAAAAGAATTACAAGCTATTTCTGGTAGTAATTGCTATGGTGTTGATGGTAAGCGTAGCCTTAACCGGCTGTGGTACCAAGCAGGCTGAACAACCTAAGCAAGAAGCCCCTAAATACCCGGAAAGGCCGGTAGAAGTTATCGTTGGTTGGGGCGCTGGTGGCGGTACAGACGTTTTTGCCCGGTCCTTGACTAAGCCGCTTTCCAACATTTTAGGCCAGCCAATGCCTGTAAAGAACATGCCTGGCGCTTCAGCTACCGTTGCAGCTGATTATGTTGCGCAACAGCCTGCGGACGGGTACACTGTTTGGGCGATGACTTCAACCTGCTTACCTGTTAACGTGGCCCTCGGCCGAGCTCCCCATCCGGCAGACACTTATATCCCCGTTGCCCGGCTTCAGGACGATGTAGGTATGCTCCACGTTAATGCTAATAGCCCGTTAAAGACCATCGAGGATGTAATTGAATATGCCAAGAAAAACAACTTGAAAGTTGGCGGAACCGGCGCTGTTTCCCATGACGAGGTTGTAGTGGCTTTATGGGCGGATGCCGCGGGTATTCCGGTAACCTATGTTCCCTATGAAAGAGCTGGGGATATGCATGCTGCTTTAATGGGCGGCCATATCGACGCGATGTATGAAGAAATGGGTCCCGTTGCCGGTTTGGTAAAAGCTGGTAATATCAAGCCGGTTCTGGCATTTTCCAAGTCCAAAATCAGAGGCTTTGACGATCTGCCGATTGCTCCCGATAAGGGTTGGAATATTACCTTGGGTCTGTGGCGGGGGATTATGGTCAAGAAAGGCACTCCGGATCACGTTGTAAAAGCCCTTCAGGCTGCTATCGAAAAGGCCAAGGATGACCCCGAATACAAAGCCATGGAAGCCGAAAGGTATCTTGACCTGGTGCCTGGATACCTGAAGGGTGATGACTTTAAAAAGAACATCGAAGACAGTATCAATACCTATATTTCAGCCCTTAAAAAGCTGGGCCATATTAAGTAGTATTTGCTGGGGAGGGGCTAACCCCTCCCCCATTTTTCAAATGAGGGAGGTGGCAGGCTGTGGTTATTGAGTTAATAATAGCGCTAGGAATCTTACTATTTTCAGGGCTGATGTTTTATGAAACTACCAAGTTTCCTCCCACAAGGTTCACAGATATAGGCCCGGAATACTGGCCGCAGATTGTTCTTGGCGGAATGATTCTTTTCTCGTTGATCTTACTTATCAGTATTTTTGCAAATAAACAGAAAATTGGCGAAGCCCCACCGGAAGAACCTAAACCATATCCTTTGAATTTCTGGTTTGCTATTGCCATTACGGTTTTTTATATCAAGGCTCTTCCCGTCGTTGGTTTTCCTATTGCAACTTTACTTTTTTTCATTGCGTTTTTGTGGCTGCTTAAATACAGGTGTATAAAAAGCATATGTTTGGTGACAGTTGGTTCAACCATCCTTTTGGTCATGCTTTTCCCCCGGTTACTGTCAATCCCGCTGCCCAGGGGAACTGGCCTTTTCCGAATGATTACCCTGTTCTTTTATTAAATTAAAGTGTTTGGAAAGGAGGTCAGTTGCTTGAATGCATTATTTGCCGCATTAGTAAATTTATTGGAACCGGCTAACCTTGCTGTTTTGGTGGGTGGCGTTTTCCTGGGGCTGTTGAGCGGCGCCACTCCCGGGATAAGCGGAACTATGATGGTTGTTCTATTGATCCCGATTACCTACTCATTACCCGCCGATACCTCTTTTCTATTGCTGGCGGCTGTATATTGTGCTTCAGTATTTTCGGGCTCAATCAGCGCCATTTTGTTCCGTACCCCAGGGGCCCCTGAAGCAGTGGCTACAACACTTGATGGCTATGAGATGACCAAAAAAGGTAAGGCAGCTGAGGCCTTAGGGGTCTCGATTTTTAGTTCGGCGACCGGAGGCCTGATTGGCACAATCATCCTGATCACCGTAGCTCCCCGCTTGGCCAAGGTTGCTTTAAAATTCGGCCCCACCGAGTATTTTGCTTTGGCGATGGTAGGTTTAAGTGTTATTACAGTTTTAGGCGCCAGCAACATGGTCAAGGCAGTAATTTCCGGCTTGTTCGGTTTGTTCCTGGCTACAATCGGGATTGACCCGACGGCAGGAGTTCCCCGCTTTACCTTTGGGATTGGGGCCCTGATGAGTGGTATGGAACTTGTTTCCGTCTTAATCGGTTTGTTCGCTATTTCGGAAGTGTTAAGGCGAGTCTTAGAGGACAATACAGTAAAACAGCAGGTAGGTAAAATTACCTCAACCTTACCAAATCTGCCTATGATCAAAAGGCTTTCTGGTACTATTTTCCGCTCGTCCTTAATTGGCACCTTTATTGGCATTTTGCCGGGGATCGGCGCCACCACCGCTGCAATGGTAGGATACAGCGAGGCTGTCAGGTGGTCCAAGCATCCAGAGAAATTTGGCACCGGTGTGGAGGAAGGCGTGGCAGCGCCCGAATCATCCAACAACGCTGCTGCTAATGGGGCTATGGTCCCGTTGTTGGCCCTTGGGATTCCAGGCAGCGCTACTACTGCTGTTCTGTTAGGAGCATTTATTCTCCACGGCATCCAGCCGGGACCCTTGCTGTTTTTTCAGCAGCCTTTGCTTGTCAATACCCTGTTTTTGGGGCTGTTTATTTCAAACTTCTTAATTCTGTTTATGGCTAAGCCTTTCATCAAAGGGTTTGCCAATATCATCCGCATTCCCTACTCTATTCTTGGCCCCTTAATCTTAATGCTGTGCATCCTTGGCACTTTTGCCATTCGCAACAATATTATGGACGTTTGGTTCGCCCTCCTGTTCGGTGTAATCGGTTATGTTTTGGAGAAGTACCATTTCCCTTTGGCGCCGATTATCCTGGGGCTGGTGTTGGGTGGAATGGCTGAACAGGAACTGCGCCGTGCCTTAATCATGTCGGGCGGGAAATGGGGCGTCTTTTTGCAGAGCCCGATTGCCCTTTCATTATTAATTGCCGGAGCTGTTTTAATGTTCTGGCCGGTAGTGGCAAAACTGGTTAAAGGCCAAAAGCAAAAGGGCACGGACCTGCCCGCGCAGTAAAGCTTTTTTGGCCTCCTGGCGACTCAGGAGGCCAAAAAGCCTGCTTTTTGATTGGACTTCTAAAAAAGGCCCTTTTATTTTGGAAAACATGCCTTGACAATGCTGGGGCAAATTGGATAAACTAAGCTGAAATTAAGCTATTTGCTAAGATATTTTAAGGAGGAGAACTATATGCCAAAAATCTATTACGATCACGATGCCGATTTAGCCCTGCTGAAAGGTAAGACGATAGCTGTTTTGGGTTACGGCAGCCAGGGGCATGCTCAGGCCCAAAACCTGAAGGACAGCGGTTTTGATGTTGTTGTGGGGCTTCGGAAGGACAGCGCCAGCTGGGCCAAAGCCGAAAAAGCAGGGTTGAAAGTTGCTGCAGTTTCCGAGGCTTGTGCCGCTGCCCAAATAATTCAGGTATTGCTCCCTGATGAAGTCCAAGCCGAAGTTTATCAGGAGGAAATATTACCCCATCTAACCGAAGGCAAAACCCTAATGTTTTCCCACGGGTTTAATATACATTTTAATCAGATCCAACCGCCCAAAAATGTAGATGTTTTTATGGTCGCCCCTAAAAGCCCGGGACACCTGCTTCGCTGGATGTTTGAAGAGGGGAAAGGGGTGCCGGCGCTGGTGGCCGTTCACCAGGATTATTCCGGTAAGGCCAAGGACGTGGCCCTGGCATACGCTAAAGCCATCGGCTCTACCAAGGCAGGGGTATTCGAGACGACCTTTGCCGAAGAAACAGAAACTGATCTCTTTGGGGAACAGTGTGTGTTAACTGGCGGCTTGTCGGCGCTTATTAAAGCGGGTTTTGAAACTCTGGTGGAAGCTGGTTACGCTCCGGAAATGGCTTATTTTGAGTGCCTGCACGAAATGAAACTTATAGTTGACCTGGTGTATGAAGGCGGTCTGGACTTCATGCGCTACTCTGTCAGTAATACTTGCGAATACGGCGACTATACCCGCGGCCCGCGGATCATTACCGAGGAAACCCGTCAAGAGATGAAAAAGATCCTAAAAGAAATCCAAAACGGCGAGTTTGCCAGGGAATGGGTCCTGGAAAATAAAGCCAACCGCCCCGTATTTAACGCACTGCGGAAGCGGGAAAAGGAACACCAGATCGAAGTAGTTGGTGCCCAGCTCCGGGCTATGATGCCTTGGTTAAAAAGAGAGCGAGATTAGTATTGGGATAACAAGTAGTTTTTGAAAAAATAGTTTACATTTTTTTTGCAAGCCAGGTTAGCCTGGCTTATTTTTAGCAGCAAGCCGAGGGGGTGATTTTTTGATAGACTTAAGGAGCGACACAGTGACCCAGCCGACAGAGAAAATGCGGGCAGCCATGTATACGGCGGTTGTCGGCGATGACATTTTGGGCGAAGACCCTACTGTCAAAAAATTAGAGGAGCTGGCGGCCCAAATTTTCGGCAAGGAAGCCGGCTTATTCGTTACCTCAGGCACCATGGCCAATCAAATAGCGGTTATGGTCTATAGCCGGATTGGCGATGAAGTGATTGTGGGCAAAGATACCCATATCTTTAATCTCGAGGTAGGCGGGCTGTCAGCCTTAAGCGGTGTTCAACCTCGGCCTATCGAAGTGGTCAACGGCTATTATGACCCTGCCGTTGTGCAGGCGAATGTCCGTCCCCAAGGTGTGCAGTCTCCAGACACCTGCCTCATCTGTATTGAGAATACATATAACCTGAACAAAGGGCTGCCAGTAACTTTGGAAAACATTGAAGAAGTATGCGCTGTGGGAAGAGAATACCATATCCCGGTATACATGGACGGGGCCAGGATTTTTAATGCCGCCGCAGCTTTAGGCATCGGTGTGCAGGAGTTGACCGGACCCGTCGATTCTTTACAGGTTTGCCTGACCAAAGGATTGGCGGCGCCCTTTGGCTCAGTCTTGGTTGGTTCCGCCGAGTTTATCCATAAAGCCAGGAAGATGAAGCAAAGAATTGGCGGGGGAATGCGCCAAGCCGGGATTATGGCTGCAGCAGGCATTGTAGCCTTGGAGGAAATGGTGCACAGATTGCCCGAAGACCATCATCGTGCCAAAACCTTGGCAAAAATGCTCCTAGAGGTAGATCAGGACTTGTTAAACATTAAAGATGTTCAGACAAACATTATTGCTATCGACATAGCCCACTGGGGTGTAGATGGAGATATCTTTGTCAAGGAACTGCTGGCCCGAGGCATTAAGATTAAAAAGATCGGCAGGACGGCTTTCAGGCTGGTTACCCACTGCCAAATAAGAGAAGAAGACTTGCCAGTGGTAGCTCAGGCAGTGGCTGAAGTTCAAGAACAATTCCGGAAGACAAGTTGACGGTTTTAGGAATATTTGCGGCAGCAAAAACTGTGCAGCAGTAAGGGAGAATAGAATTACGGGCAAGGAGGTCATTAAATTGAAGGATAATCGCTGTCTATTATTAACAGGCCCTGTTTATCTTCCTGACCGGGTGCGGGATGCCATGAGCAAGCAAATGATCGAACGCCGGGGGCCGGACGTTAAAGCCCTGATGGAAGAAATCATTTATGGGCTCAAAGCTGTTTTTAAAACCTCCCATGATGTCTTGTTATTTCCGGCTTCGGGGACAGGCGGTTTGGAACTGGCCTTAATTAATACCTTATCACCTGGGGATACGGTATTGTCCTTAAGTTGCGGGGTATTTGGCGACAGGTTTGCAGATATTGCCAGGACTCATAAATTAAATGTTATTAAAACTGATTTTGCCTGGGGTGAGGGAGTATCCATTGAAAAGGTTAAAGAAATCCTCCGCCAGGATAGCAGGAAGGAAATAAAGGCTCTCTTGATTACCCATAATGAAACCTCGACTGGTGTGGCCAATAATCTGGCAGATCTGGGTCTTTTAGCCCAGGAACATGGGGCCTTGGCCCTGGTAGATGCGATTAGTTCCTTGGCTGGGATAGATTTAAGAACAGATGAGTGGGGGTTAGATATCGTTGTTTCTGCCTCCCAAAAAGCTTTAATGGCAGCCCCGGGAATTGTGATGGTCAGTGTCAGCCCTAAAGCCTGGACTGCCATTGAAAAATCCCAGTTCACCAAGTATTACTGGGACTTGCGCTGGATTAAAGATTTTTATGGGGAGAAGAAGCTTGCTCCTTATACAGCGCCGACTAGCGCTATGTATGGTTTAAAGGAAGCTCTGACCATGATCTTTGAAGAAGGGTTGGAACAGGTATTAGAACGCCACCGAGTAATTGCCAAGGCTTTAAGAGCAGGGATCAGAGCAATGGGTCTTGAATTATATGTGCCCGATGAATGGGCTTCGGCAACTGTAACAACTGTAAAATATCCTCCGGGTATCGACGGTGCGGCATGGCGGCAAACCCTACGCAACAAGTACTGGGTTTCTGTTGCGGGCGGGCTGGGTAAGATAGAAGCCGCTACTTTCCGGGTTGGCCATATGGGTTATATCGGCCGGGCGCAGATAATTGCGGGTCTTTCGGGGATGGAGTTGGCTTTGAAAGATTTCAACTTCCCGGTAGAACTAGGTGCTAGCCTGGTAGCAGCACAGCGGGCATTTGCAGAGGCTGGACTATAGGAGGGGATAGGGGAGTGAGTGGGGTGGATAATTTAGTCGGTAAAATGATGGAAATTGCCGGTCCGGAAAATGTCTTAACAAGGGAATTGGACAAGTATACCTATTCTTATGACAGTTCTTTTCACTCCAGCCTGGTGCAATTACTGCCTGAGATTGTTGTAAAGGTGAAGAGCACTGCCGTAGTCTCCAGCATTATGAAGTATGCCTTTGCGAATGAAATACCGGTAACACCAAGGGGAGCAGGCAGCGGCCAAACAGGTGGCAGCGTGCCGGCTAGTAAAGGGATCCTATTGGACCTCTCCTGCTGGGACACCATTGAGGAGATAGACGCTAAAAACATGCAGGTAGTTGTGAGGCCCGGAGTAGTCCATGCCAATCTTAACCAGGCTTTAGCTCCCTATAACCTGTTCTTCCCTCCAGACCCCGGCAGCACCAAGATGGCTACCATCGGGGGGATGGTTTCTAATAACAGCAGCGGTTTGCGAGCCGTTAAGTACGGGAATACGGGTCAGTATGTACTTGGTTTGGAAGTAGTACTGCCGGACGGAGAGGTCATTATTACCGGTGGATTGACCTCTAAGGCCTTAAAGAGTGTTTCAGGCATCGATTTGACTAAGCTTTTTGTAGGGGCGGAGGGGACTTGTGGAATTATCACCAGAGTCCGGCTGAAGGTCTTGCCCAAGCCCGCTGCTAGGGGCCTTTTAACGGCCCTTTTTGATAAGCTGGAGGACAGTGGGGAAACCGTTTTAGAGGTTTTTAAGGCCGGCATCCTGCCTTCGGGCATCGAGATTCTGGATGACGCCGCCATCAAAGCGGCAAATCTTTACAAGCCAGGTTTAAATATCCCTGCCGCCGAGGCAATGCTCTTGTTTGAAATTGACGGCAACCAGCCAAGTGTAGAGCATGAAGGTATGCTCTTGCAGGAAATCGTCAAGAAAAGGGCCAAAAACGTAGAATGGGCTACGGAAAAGGCCCGGATGGCCAAGTTATGGGAGGCTAGGGGTGTAATCGGCTCTGCCTCTGCGCGGGTTAAAGAGGGGGCAACCCGCATCTTTGCCGGGGAAGACATCACCATCCCCTTGGAAAATGTCCCTAAGGCCTTAAGACGCATTAAAGAAATTGCCCAGAAATATAGCATCATAGTGGTGATTTACGGACATGTTGGCGATGGCAACATGCATACTGCGCCCATCATTGATCCTACCGATGCCAACGAAGTACAGAAGACTTTGCAGCTTGCCGATGAGATTCACCGCCTGGCGATTGAACTAGGGGGCTCAACCACTGGAGAACATGGGGTGGGTATTGTCAGAAGGCCTTACATGCGGGAAGAGCACGGCAATGCCTTGGATGTAATGTTCAGGTTAAAGAAAACTCTTGATTCGAAGGGAATAATGAACCCAGGTAAAATCTGGCCTTTGGAAGGAGAGTAAGACGATGCCGGAACTAAACTTAACCGAAGGCCTTAAAAAATGTGTGCGCTGTGGTCAGTGCCGCTTTGTGTGTCCGATTTTTGAACAAGAGAAGGATGAGGCATCCTCACCGCGAGGGCGCATTGCCCTGGTTAAGGCCATGCAAGAAGGAAAATATCAGCCTTCCCAGGACATGCTGCAGAAAATGTATAACTGTCTGCTTTGCAAGACCTGTGTCAGCGAGTGTCCATCCGGAGTCCTTACTGATGAACTGATTCTTAAAAGCCGGGCTTACCTGGACCAGGTCATGGGCACACCATGGTGGAAAAAGACAGTTTTTCAGGGATTTCTAACCCGGCCGGCACTCCTGCATTGCTGTTTTGGGCTGATGCGCCTTTACCAAAAAACCGGTTTGCAATCATTGTTAACCAAGACCAGGATGATTGAACTTCTACCGGGGGATTTGCCTCAAGCGGAAAAAATAATGCCGGTCGTTTCCGGTATTCCGGCCCGTAAAATGTTGCCTGACCGGGTTCCTGCAAAGGGCCTCAAAAAGATAAAAGTGGCCTATTTTCTGGGTTGTGCCTCAAATTTGATTTATCCGGAAATACCTTTGGCCGCTGTGGAGGTCTTAAGCAAGCTTGGGTTTGAGGTAATCATCTCTCAGGAGTTGAAATGCTGTGGTATGCCGGCGTTGGCTTACGGCCAGGAGAGGGTTACCCGAGACCTTGCTCTCGCAAATATATCTATATTATTGGAGGAAGGAGTGGAGGCAGTGGTGTCAGATTGCGCTACCTGCAGTTCCACCCTTATCGCTGAATACCCCAGGCTGTTCCCGGAAGACAGCTTGGAATACACAAAAGCCCAAGCTCTATCCCACAAAGCCATGGATCTGACAAAATTCATTGTTGAGAAGGCCGGGGTTCCAGCAAACCTGAAGGAAGTCAACAGGACAGTAACCTATCATGACCCCTGCCATTTGATCCACTGTCAAAAGGTATCCCGGCAGCCTAGGGAATTACTGCGGGCCATTCCCGGGGTTAGCTTAAAAGAAGCCGGTAATGCAGCCCAATGCTGTGGTTCGGCGGGGAGCTTCAGTTTAGCTCATTATGACCTGTCGATGAAAATTTTAAATAAAAAGATTTCCGGTTTGGCAGCCACCGGAGCCGATACCGTAGCCACTTGTTGTCCAACCTGTATGATGCAACTTAATTTTGGCCTAAAGAAAAACGGAGTGGCTGGGCAAACGCTGCATCCGGTGCAAATTTTGGCCGAAGCCATGGAATAAGCCTCCTTAGTTAAGGTGCCTTTGCTTCAGGCAGGATTTCAGGTTTCAAGGAAAGAATACATCTAGAATTGCACTGTTACTTGTTTGAGGAGGCCTGAGATTGAAGGAATTGTTTGCGAACCTGAACCCAGAGCAAGAAGAAGCAGTGAAGCACATTGAAGGGCCCCTACTGGTACTGGCGGGCGCTGGTACCGGGAAAACCAGAGTGCTGACCAGCCGGGTGGCCTATCTGCTGTTTGAGGGCGTCCGTCCTTTTCAGATCCTGGCAATTACTTTTACTAATAAGGCTGCCCAGGAAATGAAAGAACGCCTGGCTCTTATGGTGGGTCCCCTGGCAGAAGATCTATGGGTCAGCACTTTCCACGCTGCCTGTGTGCGCATCCTGCGGCGGGAGATTGGGGTCCTGGGCTACCAACCCAACTTTGTCATTTATGATACCTCTGACCAGCAGGTATTGCTGAAAAACTGCTTAAAAGAATTGAGTTTTGATGATAAAAGGTTTCCGCCCAGGGCGGTAGGTCATGCTATCAATCAGGCAAAAAACCGGCTTTTAAACCCAGACCAGTTTTCATCCCTTGCCTCAACCTGGTACGAGCAGGAGATAGCCAGGGTTTATCACCTTTATCAGCACAGATTGCGTGCTTTTAACGCCTGTGACTTCGATGACCTGATCATGAAGACGGTGGAGCTTTTTGAGCGGCACCCCGAGGTGCTTCGCTATTACCAGGAGAAGTTCAAATATATCTTGGTAGATGAATACCAGGACACCAACCATGCCCAGTACAAATTAGTAAAGCTTCTAAGCCAACGGCATCACAACTTATGCGTGGTTGGTGACCCTGATCAATCCATTTACCGCTGGCGCGGTGCCGACATCCAAAACATCCTTGATTTTGAAAAGGACTATCCAGAAGCCAAAGTAATCCGTTTGGAACAAAATTACCGGTCCACCGGCAACATCTTGTCTGCTGCCAATGCAGTTATTGCCTGTAACAGTAACCGTAAGCATAAAAATCTTTGGACGGACCAGTCTGCAGGCCATCCTCTTGTCCTCTTTGCCGGAGAGAGTGAATGGGCGGAAGCCCGTTTTGTGGTTGAAGAAATTATGCGTCTTCACCGTGAAGAGGGACTGGACTACCGGAATTTTGCCCTCCTGTACCGGACTCATGCCCAGTCCCGGGTGTTGGAAGAAATGCTAATGCAAAAAGGCCTGCCGTACCAAATTTTAGGCGGCTTGCGGTTTTATGAGCGAAAAGAAATCAAGGATCTTTTGGCTTATTTGCGGGTGCTGCAAAACCCGGCTGACAATATCAGTCTGCAACGGGTGATCAATGTGCCCCGCCGCGGTATTGGGGAAACAACCTGGTCCCGGTTGGAAACGCTTGCTGCCCAGTACGGCCTTTCTGTAATTGAAGTTTTGGATAACGCTGAAGTTGGTGGTAGAGCCGCAAAGGCTTTGGCGGCTTTCAAGGAGTTGATCGAGGACCTCTGTGAAGCTCGTTTCCGTTTAACTGTCACAGAACTGGTGGACAAGGTGCTTTTGGCTACCGGATATTTGCAGGAACTGGAGGCAGAGAATACCCCGGAAGCATGGGCCAGATTAGAGAACCTGCAGGAATTCAAATCAGTCACTCGCAATTATGACCAAAACAGCGAAGAAAAGACACTGGAGGGTTTCCTGACTCAAGTTTCGTTAGTGGCCGATATTGATACCTATGAGGAAGGCGATGCCGTAACTTTAATGACTCTCCACACAGCTAAGGGTTTGGAGTTTCCGGTGGTTTTTCTTGTTGGGATGGAGGAGGGGATTTTCCCCCACAACCAGGCCTTGCTTGATGAGGTCGAATTGGAAGAAGAACGGCGTTTGTGTTATGTCGGGATGACCCGTGCCCAACAGAAGCTCTATCTTTCTAATGCCAGGGAAAGAACTCTGTATGGCAATTTGGTGGCCAATAAGCAGTCCAGATTTATCTATGAGGTGCCGGGAGAACTGCTGTTGGTTGAGGGGAACCGCCTTTCCCTGCAGGAAGGCCTTGGTCATGGATCCCAGTTTAGTCCCCGTCAAGAGACTTGGCAGGCAAGCAAGTCAAGAAGCCAGGGGGTAAAAACGGCTGGCGAAAAAACTGTCAGTTTCAACCTGGGAGACAGAGTAGAACACTCCAAGTGGGGTGAGGGGGTAGTAGTAAAGGTGCAGGGGGAAGGCGCAGACGGGAAAATAACTGTAGCCTTTCCGAACCAGGGGCTCAAAGAACTGATGATTGCTTATGCTCCTTTAAAAAAGATCTAGAATAACAAAGGTGAATTACTCTACGGGAGAGGCGCGTTTTTTGTCATTCTGATCCAGAGAGGCCACAAGCCCAGGAAGTTCCCTTTCCTTGCCGGTCACTTCCTCTTTCTCTCATAGGACTAATCCTGGTGATTGCTGCCTGGTTGTAATTGTTGCTGAATAGAGTGTTGCAGCGGTTAGCTGTCAGAATTTTGGGCCCTTAGGCTAGCCTACAGCGGAGGTGTTATGGAATGGACCATTGGGAACCATACTACCGATTGGGTGGTGGGAAAAATGAAACGAATCTCAAAGAAGCAACTGGTAAAGGAACTGGAAGAAAGGTTCGGCGGGGAGTTTAGCCTGGCCGATGAATTGGTAAGACTTGGCTACCGGCTGTTTGCAAAACCTTTCCCCCACAAAGAACTGTTTGGTGATGTTTTACTGGCATGTGCCGTTAAGGCCCATAAATCACTGGAAAGTCTTACCATATTGGCTAAACGGGGCTTTGGCGAGGATGCCAGTGTAATTACCCGGACAATAATAGAATTGGCCATTAACATTCTATACATTGCTCAGGACCCGCGCCCCCGTACTCAAAGGTATGTTGACTGGGAGCCGATTCGTAAGGAATGGTTATGGCGGCAAATGGAGGCGTACCACCCCCAGGTGAGCAAAAAATATTTTGCTGAAAGAAAACGGGTGCTTGATCTTTACCGGAAAGTGGCCAAAAACTTCCGGGAAGATAAAAAGAAGGGCAACTGGTCTGGTATCACCTTAGCCGAAATGGCGGCAGAAGTGCAAATGTCTTGGCATGTTCATGTGCTCTATGCCCATCTGTCTAACCTTTCCCATAGCAATGTGGTAGGGGTTAAGCCTTATATAAAAGAAGCCTCCGGCGGGCGGCTTGCGGTATTGGTTGGTCCTTCTCCCGACTGGGTAGGGGAGGCCATTCCTGCCGCCCTGGAGGCCGTATTGAGGGTCTTTGGTCTGGTAAACGAGCTTTGGAACCTAAAGTTAGAACAAGAATTAAACTCCATAGCTGACCGGTATGTAGCCTTAAGGGAGCACCAGCCCTAATCCTAGCCGCACTGGCATGCCTGGGCGGGCTTCTTGCTGCTGGCCATAAAGATCTCGATGGCCGCGGCTTTGCCGCAGCTGCTTTGGCCGCAACACCGGCAATCAAGAGCCTCAACTTTCGCCTCAATTAAGCCAGCATCCTGCATCCAGCATGCCACTTCTTCGGCCGTGAAACCCAGCCAAATATCCGCCATTTCTTCCCGCATCCATTCATTGCTATGCTGGAAAAGGTCGGTGATTACCAATGTACCCCCGGGCTTTAAAACCCTTGCCATTTCCTGGATAGCTATCGCGGGATCTTCCAAGTGGTGAAGGAACATATTTGCAAGCACTAGTTCAGAGGCGTTGTCAGAAACAGGCAATTCGTAGCCATCTCCCTCTAAAAACTTGATATTGGAAATACCCTCAAGTTTGGCAATCCTGGCGGCTTCTTTAAGCATTAGCTCTGAGTTGTCAACGGCAATCACCTTTTTTACCCGCGGGGCTATTGCCCTGGCCAAATAACCACTACCTGTGCCGACATCAATAACCTGCCATTCCTTCCCTAAGGGTACAGTTTCCAGTAGCCTTCTCTTAACTGATTCCCCGAAATACTCATCCTTCATATGTTCCCATTGAGGCGCGATCTGATTGAAGTAATCCTTTACCTGTACTTCTGCCAGGGAATAATCCCGGGAATCCCCGGTCCGCAGCCAGTCCATCAAGGCCTGCCGGCTAAACCGCCATTCTCGCCCGATTTTCCGCGCCGGTACCTTCTCTTCCTTCAAGGTCTTTAATAAGGTCTTGGGGGTCACCTGAAACAGCTGGCTTGCCTCCTCAAGGGTTAAAATTTCCTTTTCCATCACATTACCTCCTTGTCATTTGATAATATTATATTCCTTTAACAGCCAAGAAACAACTGCTAAATACAATTAAAGTAAATTAAAAGCCATTATTTCCAATGTTAAGGTAAGCAATACCTTGATTCCCCCTTGAAGGAAAAACTGGAAGACTGGCGAAACTAAAGATGCCTATGACAGGCTTCTCCCGGAAATTCCCTTTAAGAGGTGAAGATGTTGAAAGAACAAATAAGAGAACGGATAGAAGAACTGCGCCGGTTGATAGACAGGCATAATTACCTATACTACCAGCAAGACAACCCTGAAGTATCCGATCACGAATACGATCAGCTTATGGCAGAGTTAATCCGGTTGGAAGAAGAGCACCCTGAGTTTTTTGAACCCAATTCCCCTACCCAACGGGTAGGAGGGAAGCCCCTGGAAGTCTTCGGCACCATCAGGCACCGCACACCTCTCTTAAGTCTTGATAATGCCTTTAGCAAGGCAGACCTTTTGGAATTCGACCGTCGCGTGCGGTCGGCATTAGACGAACCGGTGGCTTATGTTGTTGAACCGAAGATCGACGGATTATCCGTCGCCTTGAGTTACGTGGATGGCCACTTTTTCACCGGCGCTACCCGGGGCGATGGGGAGACGGGCGAAGACGTATCGCAAAACATTAAGACCATAGCTGCCGTGCCTATGCTTTTAAAAGAACCTCTCCTAAGACTGGAGGTGCGGGGTGAGGCTTATATGCCTAAAGAAGCCTTTGAACGGTTAAATTCTGCCAGGGAAGCAAAAGGGGAGCCCTTGTTTGCCAACCCCAGAAACGCGGCAGCAGGCTCTCTGCGGCAGCTGGATCCCCGGGTTACGGCCCGCCGTTTTTTGAGTGTAATGGCTTATGAAGTGTTGCATGTGGAGGGATATACTATCAAGACTCACTGGGAGGGACTGGAGCTCTTGGAGAAAATGGGCTTTCAGGTAGACCCCTACCGCCTATACTGTGAAGACATCCAGCAGGTGATTAACCACTGCCTGGAATGGGCAGAGCGGAGAGATGCGCTTCCTTATGAAATTGATGGAATGGTGGTCAAGGTTAACAGTCTGGAGCACCAGCAGAAACTAGGCGCCCGCAGCAAGTCTCCCCGTTGGGCAGTTGCCTATAAATTCCCTGCTCAGCAGGCAGTTACTGTTTTGCAGAACATTTTTGTACGGGTAGGGCGTACCGGGGTCTTGACCCCTAACGCTGTGCTTCAACCAGTTAGGTTGGCTGGAACTACCGTCAGCAGGGCCACCTTGCATAACGAGGATGTTATCCGCCAAAAGGACATCCGGATCGGGGACACCGTTGTGATAGAGAAGGCGGGAGAAATCATCCCGGAAGTTGTTCAGGTGTTGAAGGAGCGCCGAACTGGAAATGAGCAGGAGTTTGTCATGCCGGAGACCTGTCCTGAGTGCGGATCAAAGGTGGAGCGGCAGGCAGGAGAGGCTGCCGCCAGATGCATGGGTGGATTGGTCTGTCCTGCGCAGGTACGGGAAGCAATTATCCATTTTGTTTCGCGGGATGCCATAAATATCGAAGGCTTAGGGCCGGCTGTAGTAACCCAGCTCATTGACGCAGGCCTGGTGAGGGATGTGGCTGACTTGTACAGTTTATCCCAGGCCAGTTTGCTAAATCTGGAGCGGATGGGTCTGCAGTCTTCCCAAAACCTGTTGGATGCTATCGCCAAAAGCAAGGAGAACCCCCTGGCCCAGTTGATTTTTGCCCTGGGAATTAGGCACGTAGGACAGCGGGCTTCCCGGCTTTTAGCGGAACATTTCCGTTCTATGGACCGGTTACAAACCGCTACCTACGAGGAACTGGTAGCAGTGCCCGATATCGGGCCCCGGATGGCGGAAAGTGTACTGTCCTTTTTCCGAGAAGAACATAACCAAAAGGTTTTAGCCAAGCTTAAAGCGGCAGGAGTCAATATGGCTGCGGAGAAACCTCCTCAAGTAGACCTGCCTTTGGCCGGCAAGAAGTTTGTCCTCACAGGGACGCTGGAAACTCTGACCAGGTCGGAGGCCCAAAAGTTGATCGAAGAGAGGGGCGGCCAAGTCACCGGCAGTGTCAGCAAGACCACCGATTATGTAGTGGTGGGGGCTAGCCCGGGATCCAAGTATGACAAAGCCAAAGCCCTATTGAAAGCCAACCCGGATCTGCCCTTAAAAATTCTATCTGAAGAGGAGTTTGCCCAGCTCGTAAGGAATTAATATTCAGCTGCAATATGCAAAGCTACTGGCAGCCGCCGCAGCCGAAGTTTAAAAGAGGCTACCTCGCCTTGTATTCCAAGCTGGCAGCTTCGGCCGCCGAAGGAGCAATAATCAAGGGCTAAGCCTATCGAAGAGAGAAATCGGCATTAGGTACCAGTTTTGCAAACTGGTATCTTTTTTTCGGTTGACAAGCCCTGATCCCTAAGCTAACATTAAAACAGTTATTTGAATATTTTAATGAGGGGTGGGGCCGGTGAAAGAATGTCACCATGACGGCGGCGATGACCTTTGCCAGGTTTTTGAATACAATAAGGAAAAGGTCGAACGGCTGAAAGCTGAAGTTGAGTCGACTGAAGGTTTGGCCCAATTATTTAAGGCCCTGGCCGATGACACCAGGTTAAAAATAGTCTATGCCCTTTCCAGGGAGGAACTTTGTGTCTGTGATGTGGCCACAATCATCGGTTGTTCGGTGCAGACCGCGTCTCACCACTTAAGGCTTCTGCGGAATCTGGGCCTGGCCTCTTGCCGGAAGGATGGCAAACTGGTCCACTATTCTCTGAGGAGCCCGGCTATTGCTATGTTGCTTAACAAAGTCGCAACAGAATTCAAGGAGGATAATGTCAGGTGAAAGAAATAAGCAAAGGCATGGAGCCCGGGGCGGTGGTTTTCCATTTGACGGGCCTGACCTGAATAGACTGTGCTGAAAAGGTTGCCAAACGAGTGGCAACTCTCCCTGGCGTGACCAGGGCAGAACTAAACTTTGGGGCTGCCAAACTGAACGTTGCCGGCTCTTTTGACCCCGGCGCGGTAATTAAGGAAGCTGCTGCAGGGGGTCTGGGGGCCAGGCCGGCAGGAGAGGAAAATAATTCGTCCACCAGCTTGTGGCTCAAATACAGCCGGGTGATTATCCCCTCCCTTTCGGGCCTTTTAATTATTACTGCCTGGTTTTTCAAATGGTGGGGCTATGCCTCCCCGTTATTTCAAGCCGTATTCCTGGCGGCTATGGTTATTGGTGGTTATACCACCGGTCGAAAAGCTCTTTACAACCTATCTAAACTGCGTTTTGACATGAATGTGCTGATGGTGGTGGCTGTGGCCGGGGCGGTACTGCTTGGCGAGTGGACCGAAGGGGCCGTGGTAGCTTTCCTGTTTTCCGTCTCCGCCAGCCTCGAGGCCTATACCGTCAACAAGGCCCGGCAGGCCATCAAATCACTAATGGACCTGGCTCCGAAAGAGGCCTTAGTCCGCCGTGGCGGCCAGCTGGTAATCCTGCCTGTGGAAGAAATACTGGTAGGAGATGTTATCCTGATCAAGCCAGGGGAGAAGATTCCTGTAGATGGAAAGGTCATTCTGGGTTATTCGGCAGTAAACCAGGCACCAATCACAGGAGAATCCGTCCCAGTGGAAAAAGGCCCGGAAGATCAGGTCTTTGCTGGAACAATCAACCACCACGGCCTGCTGGAAGTGGAAACAACCAAACTGGTGCAGGACACCACCTTGTCCAGGATTATCCACATGGTGGAAGAGGCCCAGGCCAAAAAGGCTCCTACGCAGGCTTTTGTGGAGCGGTTTGCAGCTGTTTATACCCCAATTGTGCTGGTATTGGCAGCCGGAATAGTGCTGGTGCCGCCAATCTTCTTTAACCAGCCCTGGGCACCCTGGATCTACCGGGGACTGGCCCTGCTGGTGGTCTCCTGCCCCTGTGCCCTGGTGGTTTCAACTCCCGTGGCAATGGTCTCGGCCATCGGCAATGCGGCCCGCCACGGAGTACTGATTAAGGGCGGGGCCTACTTGGAACAGGCCGGTACCTTAACAGCGGTTGCTTTTGACAAGACCGGCACCCTAACCAAGGGTAAGCCCCTTGTCACAGACCTGATTCCTGCCCCAGGTGTGGCCTCGGAAAAAGTTCTTACCCTGGCTGCCAGCCTGGAGCAATTATCCCAGCACCCCTTGGCCAGGGCAGTCATGGCCAAAGCCGAGACCTGCCAAGTACAACCCTTGGCCGTGGATGAGTTAACCGATATCCCCGGGCAGGGCCTGGTTGGGCAAATTGAGGGTGTGGAGTACCGCTTAGGCAGCCCCTCTTCCCTGATCCAAGCAGGGGTAAAGCTGGATGCCTTTAATGAGCAGCTTAATACCTTAATGGGAGGCGGTAAGACTGTCATGGTCTTAAGCGCCGCTGACCGGGTTCTTGGTATCATTGGCCTGGCTGATGAAATGCGGCCTGGAGTCGGCAAAGTGGTTAAGAGCCTTAAAGATGCCGGGATAAAAACCACCATCATGTTGACCGGTGACCACCAGGCAACTGCCGAGGCCATCGCCAGCCAGACGGGAGTAAATGAGTTTATGGCTGGCCTATTGCCGGAAGATAAGGCTAATGCTGTCCATTCCCTGAGGCAGAAATACGGCAAAGTAGCAATGGTAGGAGATGGGATTAACGATACCCCGGCCATGGCGGCCGCTTCCCTGGGGATTGCCATGGGAGGATCGGGGGCAGACACGGCTCTGGAAACAGCGGATATCGTCTTAATGGCCGATGACCTGTCCAAACTGCCCTTTACCATTAAATTGAGCAGGGCCGCTTTAGGGGTCATCAAGCAGAACATTGCTTTAGCCCTGGGGCTTAAGTTCCTGGCTGTAGCATTTGCCATTTTTGGATGGTTAACCCTATGGCTGGCGATTATGGCAGACATGGGGGCGTCCTTGTTAGTTACCTTAAACGGTATCCGGCTCCTGAGAATGGGAGCCGAACCGGAGCAAGAAACCTGCTGTGGAGGTCATACCCACGCACCGGTACCAAAATGTGCCCGTACCGGCTAAATTAAATTCTTCTGCCTTTACCTTGGCTTTGTCTATGTTTTCAAAAGGGGGGATGGACTGTACTCGGTTAAAATTACGGTATAAAATATATGTTACTTAATTAGAAGATTGGCAGGACTGGGTATGGAATATTTAAGCGGTGTTGTTGAACGAATCACCTATGAAAACGAAGAAAACGGTTTCTGCGTCATAAAAATAAAATCCAAGGGTTTTTCTGACCTTGTTACGGTGGTAGGGAATCTTGCTGCTGTAAGTGTCGGGTCCATTGTTCGTTTAAAAGGCCAGTGGAAGGTCGATAGTAAATATGGAAGGCAGTTTGTAGCACAGGATTACCGGGAAACCATGCCCGCTACTATTGCGGGTATAGAAAAATATCTCGGAAGCGGGCTGATAAAGGGTATTGGTCCTGTGTATGCAAAAAGAATTGTGAACCATTTCAAGGAAGATACCTTGCGAATTCTGGAAGAGCAAGCAGATCGCCTTATGGAAGTTGAAGGAATTGGTCACAAGCGGTTGGAGATGATTAAAAAAGCATGGCAAGAACAGAAAGAAATCAAGAATGTCATGCTTTTTTTACAAAGTAACGGGGTTTCTACAGCTTATGCAGTAAAAATATATAAAACCTATGGCAATGATAGTATCGATATCGTGAAAGCCAATCCTTACAGGCTGGCAGATGATATTTGGGGTATTGGCTTCAAAACCGCCGATAAAATCGCTCAACAGATGGGATTTGCAAGGAATTCCTTTGAGCGCTGCCGCTCAGGGATTATTTATGTATTAAATGAGTTGTCCAACGAAGGCCATTGCTATGCCACCAGAGAGCAGCTTTTAAATGAGTCAGAGAAGATGCTGGAGCTTGAAAAACCTTTGATTGGTGAGACCCTTGAAAGAATGATTGCAGAAAAGACAGTCATAGCGGATGAAGAAAACGCTATTTTTCTTCCCCCCTTTTATCACAGTGAACTTGGCACGGCCAAAAGAATAAAGGAAATTCTTGCGGTTAAAAGTCCTTACCAAACATTAGATGTTCAGGACGTAATAGAGGCAGTGGAGCAGGAAGAAGGCATCCTGTATGATGAGGTTCAGAGAGAAGCCGTCAGGACTGCCGCTGCTGCAAAGTTCATGGTTCTGACAGGTGGTCCGGGAACAGGTAAAACAACTACCACCCTTGCCATCATCAAGGTTTTCCAGCGCCTTGGCGCTAGGGTGTTGCTGGCAGCACCCACAGGCAGGGCGGCCAAAAGAATGTCGGAAGCCACTGGCATGGAAGCGAAAACAATCCACCGCCTGCTTGAGTACAAACCTCCTGAGGGCTATAAAAGGAATGCTGAAAATCCCTTGGAATGTGATGTTCTCATCATCGATGAAACTTCCATGGTCGATATTATTCTGATGTACAACTTGTTAAAGGCAGTAGCTGATAAAACAATCGTCATCCTGGTGGGTGATGTGGACCAGCTTCCTTCTGTGGGGCCAGGAAACGTGCTGAAGGATATCATTGATTCCGGCATTGTCAATGTGGTCAGGCTAACCAAAATATTCAGGCAGGCCCAGGGAAGTGCCATCATCACCAATGCCCATAAGATCAACCGGGGAGAATTTCCCCAACTTAAAGGAGGAAAGTGCAGCGATTTTTTCTTTATCGAAGAGGAAGAACCGGCAAAAGCGGTACAAATCATCAGGGAGCTTTGCGCCAAGAGGCTCCCGGCATACTACAAGGTTGATCCTATAAAAGATATTCAGGTACTTTGTCCCATGCAGCGCGGAGAAACCGGCGCACATAATCTCAACATGGTGCTGCAGGATGCGCTGAATAAATCGGAATTTTCCATCAGGTATGGCGGAACAGTTTTCAAACTTGGCGATAAAGTCATGCAGATAAAAAACAATTATGATAAGAATGTGTTTAATGGAGATATTGGCAACATTACGCATATTGATCAGGAAGAAAGAAGGCTGGTTATCAATTTTGACGGAGAATTTGTGGAGTATGACGCAACCGAGCTTGACGAAGTAGTGCTTGCCTATGCTACAACCGTACACAAGAGCCAGGGGAGCGAATATAAGATTGTGGTTGCTCCCTTCACAATACAGCATTACATGATGCTGAAGAGAAATCTGCTTTATACTTGCATTACAAGGGCTAAAAAATTAATGATTCTTGTAGGAACAAAAAAAGCAGTGGGAATGGCTGTAAGCAATAACAAGAGTATAAGACGCAATACCAAGCTTACTGAAAGGCTTTGCAATAGCAAATGACTGACGTTGTATGAAAACCTCCCACACACTAACAAAACTTTCCTAGCAATTAAGATCTATTCTGTGCTTCTATTACATCGCACACTGACCTATACCCGATTTTTCGGACACACAAGAGTGAGATAAAATACTCTTGTGGAGGTCGAGAAAAATGGCAAAGACAGGAAAGCGGTATAACAAGGAATTCAAGGATAGCGTTATCCGACACCGGTAGCTTACTTAAGACAATACATAGATTGTCAAGCAGTATAAAGGACAAGGAGAAATAATTCGTGAAGTTGTCAAGATTTCCGATTTGTTTATAGTAGTTATCATCTATATTTCAAGCAATCCTGCGAAAAGGCGAGCAAATCACACTCAGTTGTGTCCGTTAAAGCGGGAAGGCCTCATTTTTCGACCGGGCGGTAATATACTCCATGGCAACATGGCGGCAGTTTTCCGATTCCAGCCAGGCTTTCAATTCATCAAGCCCGGCAAGAAGGGCGACATAAGGACAATCTTATGCCGGGCGTGAAATATGTTTGGAGGTTCTATTTCCTGCGAAGAGTGTGCTTATCTGTTGTGGCTGAAATGGCCTTCGTTGGGGATGGGGGCAATTGTGCTGACCCATCTGTTGGTGTAGTTAAAAAAGCCGGTGACAAAGGCAGCCTCCAATATCTCGTGATCATTAAAGCCTACCTCGCGAAGCTTGTCAACTTGCTTTGTATCAATCTCTCTGGGATATGCGGTCGCAAAATATGCATAATCGCACAGGGCACGTTGCTTCTCCGTTAGTTTGGCGCTGCGGTAATTGTATGTGAGTTTATCAACCAGAACGGGATCCCCTGTGAGTCCGCGCAGGGCATCGCTGTGGGTAGTGAGGCAATAACAGCAGTTGTTGGTAGCGGATACTACAAGTGCGATCATTTCCTTGTCGATATTACTCAGGTAACAGGTTTCAGGCGTAAAAAGGGAAGCCTTAAAGTCCAGAAAACCTTTGAATTGCCATGCATTAAGAGGAAGAACCTTGAAGAGATTGTTAATAAAGCCCCAGTTTTCCATTTGGTATTTCATGTGTTTATCAAAAAGCTCCTGAAGCTCCTGTGGGATTTCTGAGGGATCAGGCTTCTGAAGATATGACAGTTGTTCAGAATAAATTTCACTCATACTTTTCCCCTCCCAATTAAATAAAACCTTGTACATTGTTGGTATTATTATACAAAAAGCAAGAAGGTTACGTCAACGAGGGATATCGGCACAAGCCCGGTCTTTAGGCCAGGCGGCAATATGCTAATGGTTACTGTATCTGGTACAGGCGTTACGTTCAATAATTATTATTTATTGCCGTCGATTAAAGGGTGAAGCCCACTATTTTGCCAATGTATTTAATAAAAACGAGGATTCTTACCGGTTTTTCGAATATTAAAGCCTGCTTCGGCAATCATCTGGCGCAGGTTCAACATGTGGGCTGCCCCCACGAACACCGCACAGCCACCTTTGTCCAGAAATGGCAGCATGCGCTTGAAGAAAGTCTCGTCGCGGCGGTTAATAACCATTTCAGTGCGCGAGGGGAACTCAGCCGAGGTGCCCAGCATGGCTTCCAGGTTGCCTTGGAGGTAGGCCTTTTCATGGCGAAGGGTGTAGGAGTTCCACTTGTTGCAATCTCGGAAAAAGTTTAGTATGCGCTGGAATGGGATGCTCTCCAGGGTCTCGATTTGCTCGGCAATAGTTTCCATGCCGAATACTATCTTTCCCATATCCCGGGCCAAGTGCCACGCCTCCATATCCACGGACTGATCCCATCCCTTGCGCTGCAGGAAGGCGCACCACAAGAAGAAGAAAGCCAGCCAGGGCCGGGTTCTGGATAAATAATAACGCACGTCCGGGGCTTTTGGGTGTTCCACCCCTATAAGCTTGGCCCAAATTCCCCGGGGTCCGGAGACAACCTTTTCAAGCCGGCGGATCTCTTCCTCGCTCAAGGCTTCAATCAGGTTGGGGGTGTTGGGATCGGGTTTTTGCCCGGCTTCATTGACCTGTTCCATGCTCACCTGATCCAAGGGACCTTCAAAAATAACCGTGTGAACATGGTTGAATAATTCCCGGAAGGAAGACTCAAAGCTGTAGCGAAAAAAGTGGGCTGTGCCGCCAATCCAGGACCGGCAACCGTTCTTCTCAATTTCCCATAGCATGGCAAAAGGCCTCTCTTTGGGGAGGCTATCCAGGTACTGCTGCTTGGTCATAGTTTTTTCCGATGGGGGAGACAGCATCTGTAGAATTTCCTTTGCACTTAGCGGGTGTTCTTCCTTCCAAGCAGCCATTTCGTACGGCAGGGAAGGGGTGCCACCCCATTTGGATTTGAAGCGGCGGATGCCATCGTTGACACCAAGACCCAGGTGTAGGTAGCTCTTACCCTCCCGCCTTGCGATATGGATCATCTCCTTAAAAAGCAGGTCCGAGGCATAAGGGGTGTAATGAATGCGGGAATGGGCGCCGATTATGTAGCTGAGGAAATCTTTCGGCGCCAAGTCTAACAGGAGACACGCCGTTAGCTGCCCGTCTTTGGTCCATGCGTTAAGCAGGATTAGGTCGGAATTGGCGGGAAATACTGTTTCTGTCCGTTCATAGAGCCTGCGTACATTGGGGGGTAATGGTTCCCGCCCCACAAATTCGGCCCAAAGGCGCCGGTGGAAAAGGGTGAAAGTCTTTCCTTCCTCAACCTGCAGGGATGCGGCGGCACGGTTTGCCAGGCGTTCGAGACGGGCAGGTACTGGAGCATTAGCAGGTAGAACGTAATAATGATCCTGCTCCCGGCTGTGGGGCTGTAGTCTTTCCGGTAAAGAGGGTGAGATAGCCATGCAATCCTTTGCTTTTGTCTGGCTTACTGCTTCTATGAGTGCTTGGTCGAAGTCTCTTGGGTCGTAATCGCCTAAAATCGGATAGCCAACAGCCAGAAGCAAATCTCCGGCCGAAAGGAAAAGATAGGGTCCCCTCATGAAAGGTTCCCCGCCGGACATTGCCTGCATAAAAAAAACCGAATGTTCGGGAACTGTAGCCATATCCAGTATGGTTTTAATGTCAAAAGGATAATCAAAATGATTAATCGGGCTATTCCAACTCCCGGCAAACTTGTTAAGAGGTTCATTATGCAATTGGTTCGACCACCCTTCAAAGAGCTAGCAAGCCATTCCAGTTTGCAATTAAAGTATAGCTAGTATTATTTATTTGTTCAATTTGCCTTGCATTAATTAGTTGTAAAATGTTCTTAATTGCATTCCAGTGGATCCCGGATTTCATGGATATAAAAAAACCTTCCTGGTTTTTTAAGCCAGAAAGGTTTCATTAGCAATGGTCTACCAGTTGTTTCGGCTGCGGGGTTGGTAACAGTCTCTGCAATATACGGGTTTATCGCCGGTAGGTTGAAAAGGAACAGTTGTACGTTTTCCACATGAAGCGCAGGTTGCGGGAAACATTTCTCGCTGAGTGCGCCCGTATCCGCCACCTCTATTAGAATTGCCCTGTGCTTTTCTGGCAGAGCGGCATTCGGGGCAACGGCCTGGCTCATTGGTAAAGCCTTTTTGTGCGTAGAATTCCTGTTCTGAGGCAGTGAAAACGAATTCCTTTCCGCAGTCTTTACAACCTAATACCTTGTCATTTGACATCATAAAAACCTCCAAAAATTTATTGCCCGTTGCAAAGACAAATCAACATACTTCCCTTGCCAGAGGCAACCGAGGAGGTTTTGAATATATCCATACGCATCTCCGAGCATTTAATAGTATAACCATAAGTTAGCAAAATTACAAGAGAAACGTGGCCTTAGAAAAAAAATTCTTCTTAAATAAAGATAAAATAGACAAGGGGTGGGCATGAGCTAAAATTCATATAACGTACTTTTTGTGGAAAGGAAGAATGAAAAAATGGTGGGAAGATTGAAGACGAAAAAAGGGTGAAGATTAGGAATGTAGAAGAAACCGATTATATTCCTATCATTTCCGTATTAAATGAATGGTGGGGCGGCAGGGGTTTCGAAATTGAGCCTGGCGATTGTACCATAGACGGTGTTCCGGTCACCAAAGACTATGACGGAATTGGAAGAGACTGCGTCTTATTCCGGAAGAGGCTGTCTGATTAACTCAGCTACGACTGGGTAAGCAGGTATTGCATGGCAGACGCCAAATGTTAGACTGACACGGGTTTGCTCTTGTGGGATACGTCTGTTATAATGAAATAATGGTAAACAAGGCTAATGATGACAGGGGTTGAAGAAATATGACAATTACCAAGCAGGATGTCGAACATGTAGCTCTTTTAGCCCGCTTGGCGCTTAATGACGAGGAAATAGAGGCCTATACCCAGCAATTAAACAGCATCTTGGGCTATATGGAAAAAATGAACGCCCTGGATACTAAGGGGGTGGAGCCAACCGCCCATGTGCTGCCCCTAAAGAATGTATTCCGAGAAGATGTGAATAAACCTGGACTACCGCAAGATGAGGCCTTGGTCAATGCCCCGGATAAAGAGGCCGGTCAGTTTAAAGTCCCAAGGATTGTATAAGCTTTGCCGGAAAGATATTTTGATTTAGGAAGGGGACACGAAGTTGGATCTGCATTCATTACCGATTCACCAGTTGCATGACCTGTTGATTAAACAGGAAGTCAGCGCCAGGGAAATCACAGAAGCTTTTCTTAAGCGAATTGATGCCGTAGATAGTGCAGTCCGTTCCTTTGTCACCATTACTTCTGAAGCGGCTTTGGTCAAAGCTGAGGACGTCGATCACCGTTTAGCGGCAGGTGAGTGGATTAGTCCCTTGGCAGGCATCCCTATGGGCTTGAAGGACAACCTGTGTACTAAAGGTATCCAAACTACGTGCTCTTCTAAAATCCTGGAAAATTTTATCCCTCCCTATGATGCTACAGTGGTATCTCGTCTGGCGGAGAAGGGGGCCGTTTTAGCAGGCAAGCTTAACATGGACGAGTTCGCCATGGGTTCTTCTAATGAAAACTCCCGCTTTTTCCCTACCAAGAATCCCTGGGACTTGAACCGGGTGCCCGGCGGTTCAAGCGGAGGTCCTGCAGCGGCTGTGGCAGCCGGGGAAGTAGCTTTCTCCCTGGGGTCAGATACTGGAGGATCAATCCGGCAGCCAGCCTCTTTTTGCGGGATAGTAGGCATGAAGCCCACTTACGGCTTAGTCTCCCGTTACGGGCTGGTGGCTTATGCCTCCTCCTTAGACCAAATTGGCCCTCTGACTAAGGATGTGGCTGACTGTGCTCTGGTCCTGCAGGCAATTGCCGGCCATGATCCGCTGGACTCTACCTCTGCAGACTATTTGCCGCCCAATTATCGCAAGGCCCTAGTTAACGATATTAAGGGTTTGCGCATTGGCATCCCCAAAGAATATTTTGTAGCTGGTTTGGAGCCAGGAGTCGAGAAGGTAGTGCGAGAAGCCATTTCCAAGCTGGAGGAACTGGGTGCGATTTGTGAAGAAGTATCCTTGCCCCACACAGAATATGCCCTGCCTGCTTATTACATAGTTGCTCCGGCAGAAGCCAGCTCAAATTTGGCCAGGTATGACGGAGTAGGTTACGGTTTCCGGGATATAGCCGCAACGGATGTAGTAGAGATGTACAAAAAAACCCGCCGGGAAGGTTTCGGCCCAGAAGTCAAGCGCCGGATAATGTTGGGTACCTATGCCCTAAGCTCCGGTTATTACGATGCTTATTATCTAAAAGCACTAAAGGTCCGAACCTTGGTTAAACAAGATTTTGAGAAAGCCTTTGAGCGTTTTGATGTACTGGCCGCTCCAACCAGCCCTACAGTGGCTTTTAAACTTGGGGAGAAGGCTGAAGACCCTCTGTCCATGTATTTGGCCGACCTCTTCACTATTCCTGTAAATATGGCTGGTATTCCCGGCATATCTATTCCTTGCGGATTCAGTGAGGGGATGCCGGTAGGGCTCCAGTTTATAGGCAAGCCCTTTTCAGAAGCTCTTTTGTTGAGAGTTGCTTATACTTATGAACAAAACACTCCCCATCACCTGGTTAAGCCTGGCCTGGAGGTGAACTAGCCTTGGATTATCAAGCTGTTATCGGGCTGGAAGTCCACGTGGAAATGAAGACCAATTCCAAGATATTTTGTCCCTGTTCTACCCAGTTCGGCGGTGAACCCAATACCAATGTCTGCCCTGTTTGCCTGGGGTTGCCTGGGGTACTCCCGGTCTTGAACAAAAAGGTGGTGGAGCTGGCCATACGGGCGGGGCTGGCCTTAAACTGTAAGATTGCGGGTTTCAGCAAATTTGACCGCAAGAATTATTACTACCCTGACTTGCCTAAGAACTACCAGATCTCCCAGTACGACTTGCCCATTGCCAGCGGCGGCCATCTGGAAATCGAAGTCAATAGAGAGAAAAAGCGCATTGGCATCACCAGGGTTCACATGGAGGAAGATGCAGGAAAATTAATGCATGAGGGAAGGCAATCCTTGGTTGATTATAACCGGACCGGTGTGCCCTTAATGGAAATTGTCTCTGAACCGGATCTCCGGTCTCCGGATGAGGCTAAGGCCTACCTTGAGGCCCTAAAATTAATTCTCCAATACATTGATGTATCTGACTGCAAGATGGAGGAAGGTTCTCTCCGGTGCGATGCAAATATTTCTGTTATGCCTGTGGGTAGTACTAAGTTCGGTACTAAAACAGAGATCAAGAATATGAACTCCTTCCGGGCTGTGCAAAGGGCTTTGGAGTATGAAATAAAGAGGCAAATAGATGAAATAGAGTCAGGGGGCAGGATCATCCAGGAGACCCGCTCTTGGGACGAGAACAAAGGAATTACCTTTTCCATGCGCAGTAAAGAACAGGCTCATGACTACCGCTATTTTCCAGACCCCGACCTGGTACCTCTGGCTATTGACGAGGACTGGGTAGAAAAAATACGCCAAAGCTTGCCGGAGCTGCCCCAAACCAAAAAAGAAAGGCTTATCCGGGATTACGGATTGCCCGCTTATGATGCCGGAGTGATTACCAGTTCTAAGGCTTTAGCTGACTTCTTCGACAAGTCCGTTGCCTTTTACCCAGACGCTAAGACCGTCAGCAACTGGGTAATGGGTGAGTTGCTGCGCCTACTAAATGCCAATAATATGGAGATCGAACAGGCTAAGATCACCCCCCAAGGGTTGGCGGAAATGCTGAAACTCATTGAGAGTGGCACTATCAGTGGAAAACTAGCCAAAACCATCTTTGAAGAAATGTTTGCCAGCGGGAAGAAGCCTGCCGATATAATACATGAAAAGGGTTTAACCCAAATCTCTGATGCCGGGGAGATTGCTGTTGTGGTTGACCGGGTGTTGGCAGCTAACCCTTCAGTAGTTGAGGATTATAAAGCAGGTAAAGAGAAAGCCCTTGGTTTCCTGGTGGGCCAGGTGATGAGAGAGACCAGGGGGAAGGCTAACCCGGCTATGGTAAACCAGTTATTAAAGGAACACCTCGGGTAAGACACAGGAATAAAGATTTCTTAGCCGCACTGAGTGCGGCTTTTTATTGATCATAGGGATGTTTTGTCCTGAGATAGGTTATTTGGTTTATCATGGAGAACAAAAACGTATTAATATCCTGTAAAGGAGGGGGCCCTGCTGGCTTAAGGTGGCAAATTGTATAGAAATCTAGTGCTCTATGCTATAACATCCTTGCTAGTTGCAGGGTTGCTTTATACTGCTCTTGTAGTTTTGAGGCCCCCTTTTCACAGTCAAAAAACGCCGCTTTAGAACAATGGGCAGCTGCCTTAAACTATGAACCGGATCGAGAAAAACAGGAGCTTTTACGGGAATTAATTGCAGCAGCCATGGATGAGACGATAGGCGAGTTCGCCCCTGTCGAAAAAAACTAATAGCGGATCTCTTTGCTGTTCACCTCCCAAGAAGCCCTCACATATAATGGCTTATGACCATTTCCCATGGGGGTGAATCAAACCGTGCAGATCAGGTTTACTCCGCAGGCGTTGCGGCACATACAGGAAAATAATGGAGCAATTACGGTTTGGACTGAAGAAGTCCCTGTAAGTTGCTGCGGAAGTGCGCTTATCCCTTATGTTAGTCTGGGTCAACCAGCTGAGGCCGATGGCCTGTTTTGGGTTGTTGATGGCGTTAAGGTTTATGTAAGAAAAGGCACCAGATACAAGAAGGATCTGAGGATTCGCCTTGACAACGTTTGGCGTCGTTCCCGTCTGGTTGCGGAATGGGTTTAAATGGAAATTAAAATTTTCTTGTTACTATTCCTAGCAGGAAAATTTGCTTTTGGGCAGAATACTTAAAATGGGTTCCGATCCAACCTCTCCCCTGGGGACAGGTTGGACGATAGGGTAAGTAAGCAATTACTTTCCCCGCCGCTGAGCAAAGGAGGCCCCTTAATAGGGGACTCCTTTTTTCATTACCATAAAAAACAGGAGGTGAGGAGACTGGCATAAGGGTTGTGGGATATTTCACAAAAAGACAAAAGAGAAAAAATTAAGGAAGGGGAATTAAAAAAATGAGCAAGATTCTACGCGTGAACATGAGTTCGTTAACGGTAGCTTTTGAAGATATTGCTGGAGCCTATCTTGGCCTTGGAGGAAGAGCCCTTACTTCTAAGATTGTTTGCAGCGAAGTGGATCCGACCTGCCACCCTCTTGGTCCTACCAATAAATTGGTTATTGCCCCTGGCTTATTAACCGGCACCAGTTGTCCTTCATCGGGCCGGATTTCAATTGGCGCAAAAAGCCCGCTAACTGGCACAATTAAAGAATCAAATGCCGGTAGCATGACTTCCCAAAAGTTGGCTAGCCTTGGTATCAGTGCAGTAGTTGTCGAAGGGCAGCCTGGCTCAAGGTTATTTTTATTGCTAATTACTGATGAGGGGGCAGAACTGCTCCCGGCCGATGAATATGCCTTGATGGGGACTTACGAATTAAACAGTAAGTTAAGGGAAAAATACGGGTCCAAGATTGGCGTCATCTGTGTTGGTCCTGCTGGCGAAAGGAAAATGCCAATTGCCGGGGTATCCAACAATGATATGGAAGGCCAACCAGGCCGCTATTGTGGCCGTGGAGGCATGGGGGCGGTAATGGGCAGCAAGGGGCTTAAGGCTATTGTACTTCAGACCTCCAAGCTGTTTGAAGCGCCTGTCCAGAACAAAGAGGCCTTTAGAGAAGCAGCTCAAAAGTTAACCAAAGTGCTCCAAAGCCACCCGGTCACTGGCCAAACCCTGCCGGCATACGGCACAGCTGTACTAATTAACGTTTTGAATGAAGCTGGTGGCCTACCGACCCGGAACTTCAGTGAGGGCAGGTTTGAAAAGGCGGCAGAGATCAGCGGTGAGGCGATAGCAGAAATGGTTCAGAAGCGGGGCGGAAAAGGCAAGATGGGTCATGCCTGCCATCCCGGCTGTGTTATACGCTGCTCTAATATCTATCCCGATGAAAACGGTGAAACTTTATGCTCCCCAGTGGAATATGAATCTGACTGGTCCCTTGGCGCTAACTGTGGTATTGGTGACCTGGATACCATTGCCCGGCTCAATCGTCTCTGCAACGATATTGGCATCGATACCATTGAAACCGGTGTAGCCTTGGCTGTTGCAATGGAGGCAGGGGTGGTACCCTTCGGAGATGGTGAAGGAGCTATCAAGCTGCTGGAAGAGATTCAGCAAGGCACTCCTTTAGGCCGGATTTTAGGGGCTGGGACAGAAACGGTTGGCAAGGTCTTTGGTATAACCAGAGTTCCCGTTGTTAAAGGTCAAGGCATCCCTGCCTATGACCCCAGAGCGGTAAAGGGCATTGGAGTCACTTATGCCACCAGCACCATGGGCGCTGACCACACAGCTGGTTACAGCGTGGCAACCAATATTTTAAAGGTTGGCGGCTATGTTGATCCCTTAAAGCCGGAAGGTCAAGCTGAATTGTCCCGTAACCTGCAGATTGCAACAGCTGCCATTGACTCTGCCGGGTTGTGCGTGTTTACGGCCTTTGCCCTGCTCGACATTCCCAAGGGCATGGATGCGGTAATTGAAATGCTAAACGCCAAGTTCGGATTGAGCCTGACCGGCGCAGACGTTACCAAGCTGGGCCAAGAGGTATTGGCGGATGAGCTTGACTTTAACCGGCGGGCCGGCTTCACAGCAGCCCATGACCGCTTGCCGGAGTTTTTCTATAAAGAAGTGCTGCCTCCCCATCAAATGGTCTTTGATGTGCCAGACGAAGAATTAGTTACAGTGATACCTGCTGCTGTGGCGCCCGTGCGTCCTGCTTAGGGGTTTCGCTCATTGTCTTAGGAGGGAAGGCCAATGCAGGTGGAAGTTCGCTTGTATGCTGGCATGAGAGCATATGCCCCTCACCTGTCGATCGGCCAGTCGCAAATAATTGAGGTGCCCGAAGGCGCTTCCGGCAAGGATTTAGTTCAGGTGTTGGGCATTCCCGATGATGTTCCTAAAATATTAGTAATTAACGGGCGTAAAGAGGATTTGCTCCACCCGCTGAAAGAGGGAGATCGCATCGGTATTTTTCCTCCCGTAGGTGGCGGTTAAGAGAACGTTAATCACTGAGGGTCTACAAGCCGGGAAAAACCCGGCTTGTAGATTTTGGCAAGCTGACAGAAAAATCCTACTAATACAATATTTCTATTCAAGGTTGACAAACTAGCTTGTGAAAAATATCATTAAATTGGGGTTTTATCAGGGTTTGGGTAAGAAGGAGGGCTGGAATGAACATACAGCAATTGGAAGTATTTATCCTTATCGTTGAAAAGCAAAGCTTTTCAGAGGTGGGGCGACTCCTGCGCATGACCCAGCCAGCCATTTCTTTTCAAATGCAGTCCTTGGAGAAACAATTAGGGGTTACTCTTTTTACCCGTTCCCGCCGGGGTATTAACTTAACAGCCCAAGGAAAAACCTATTATAGGTTTGCCAAGGAAATTGTAAGTCTACACAAGCAAGCTATGGATATCCTGAACCAGTCTCACGGCCGTGTCTTGGAAAAAATCCTGGTTGGAATAGAAACCGATACATGCAACTATATTTTGCCTCGCCTGCTGGGATGCTTTAAGCAGCGCTATCCCTATTTAGGGGTGATCTGTCAGGCAGGCAACACAAAAGAGGTTAATACCTGGTTGCGAAAAGATTTAGTAGACATTTGCGTTGTTGGCAACCCAAATTTTGCCGAAGAAGGGTTTTCCATCTACCCCTTTTTAGAAGATGAGTTGCTCCTTGTCGTTTCTCCTTCCCACCCTGTAGCTGGAAAACCGTATATTCAGCCACAGGAACTGGAAAGTCTTCAACTGGTTGTTCGGGAAAAGGGGTCTGCCTCTCGAGAAATGCTGGAGGAGGCCTGTCTAAACCAGGGCATTAGGATGGAAAAGCTTAATCTGTCCATGGTGGTACCGGATAATGAAGCAATTAAAGCCATACTGCAGTCGGGATTTGGCGCAGCAATAATGTCTCGCTGGACCGTTATTAAAGAATTAAATTTGGGCCTTTTAAAAGAAGTCCCCTTTGCTGAACCAATATTGCAGTACCAGATTTCAATTGTATTAAGAAAAGAAAAAGAAGAAGAACCGGAAATTGAACGTCTGGTACGGTTCTTACTTGCCAGCAGGGTTGGTGATAATAATATTCTTTGCTTTGAAGGAAAACTGTAGCCCGGTGGTTATGATTAACCGTTGATTAAGTCTTCGACCAGGTTTTTAGCCTCTGGTGGCCCGATAATTACCAGCACATCCCCAGCGCTGATCTCCGTATGCGGAGGCGGTGAAAAGATGGTTTCTCCGCTTTTTTCTACAGCGAGCACGGTAGCGCCGGTCTTTCCTCTAAACTCGGAGTTTTCCAGCGTCTTGCCCGCAAGTCTTGAGCCTGCGGGAATTTTGTATTCCTGGATTTTTTGCATCCTGGTAAAAAACTTGAAGGTATAATTCAGCAATTCTTCCATCATATGGCCGATTTCTGCATCCAGTCTATTTCTTTCTTCAATTAAATTGGAGAGACGCTGTTGTATTTCCTGCAAGGCCTGATGCTGGCTAACCTGAGTTAAGTAGGCTTCAGCAGCCTCCTTAGAAGTAACCAAAACCCCTGTTCCGGCAATTACTTCTACAATGCCTTTGTCCTGAAGCAAAGATAATGCCCTCCGGATGGTTTCTGGTGAGACATTATACCTTCCGGCCAAAGAAGAACGCCCAAGTAATTTTTGGTTCTCTTTATACTCGCCTCGAGCAATTCTTGTAGCTAAATCAGTGGCAATGGACATATACCGGGCAGTGCCTATAGATCCTTCCATCAGCTTCATCCTTTCCAATCTTCTGTAAATATTATAGACCAAATTTCTGTTTTGCATAGTAAAACCGCGGACAGCAACAAAACTTTCCTGTTATAGTTCTCCCTATCCACCCAAATAATAAACTAAGAAACCAAAACTGGTGTGGAGGGATAAATATGATTAACGAACATAATAAAAACTCCAGGTTCCGGGAGGGTGATCAGAAACTGCTGGCTATGCGGGAAACCAACAGGCCTGACGGAGTAGTGGTCGACCCAGTCCCAATTACTCAGGGTGAGGAAGTTTCAGTGCTGTATTATGGGCTGCTGTCCCAGGCGGGCGCAGACCAGATTTACCTGCACACAGGGTATGGCGACGCCCATAACTGGGAGGACATCCAAACAACCCGGATGGAAAAGACTGCCCGGGGCTGGGCAAAAACCTTTACTGTCCACCATGATACCCGTCTCAATATCTGCTTTAAAGACAGCGCCAACAACTGGGATAATAATAATGGTTTAAACTGGAGTTTCGAAATCCACGGTGGTACAATGCATTAGTTTTCTCCAAAAGGGGCTATCTCAAAAGTGAGGTAGCCCCTTCCTTCTATCCTGCTTGCATTCTGTAGTGATCTTGCCGTTTAACAACAGCTCTTTCATATGCTTTGAGGTATTCCCTGGCAGACTTGTTCCATGAGAAATCAGCTTGCATTCCCCGAATCATCATTCTTTCCCATTCCGAGGAATTGTTGCGGTATAGGGACAATGCCCTTTGCACAGTAGAAAACAAGGCGTCTGCATTTATTTCTTTAAAAGAAAAACCCGTTCCTTGTTCGCTGTTCTGGTTATAGTCTAAAATTGTATCTTCCAAGCCTCCCGTTGCTCTCACGATAGGAATGGTCCCATACCTTAGACTGATCATTTGTCCTAAGCCGCAGGGTTCATATCGGGATGGCATCAGGAACATATCGCTTCCAGCATAAATAAGCTGAGCTAATTCCGTATCAAAACCAATTGTAACTCCAACCTTAGATCTATAGGCTTTTCCCAGTTGAATAAACATCTGTTGAAACTGGTCCTCGCCTTTCCCCAAAACAATGAATTGGATGTCTTCCCTTAAGAACTGGTGGGCCATCCCGTCAATTAAGTCTAGCCCTTTTTGGGCCGCCAGTCTGGTTACCAGGCCGATTACCGGTACTTCGCGCCCTGGGAGCCCCATTTTTTCTTGCAGTGCCTTTTTATTTGCCTTTTTGGGAGATATGTCGGCTGCGCTATAATTTGCGGCGATATGTGGATCGGTGGCTGGGTCAAAAACCTGGTAGTCGATACCATTTAAGATACCGTATAAGTCTCCTGCCCGCTGTCTCAATAAACCGTCTAAGCCTTCCCCATACTCCGGATCTTGAATCTCCATGGAATACTTTTTGCTGACAGTATTAATCACGTCTGCGTAAACGAGTCCAGCCTTCATAAAGTTCACCTGGCCGTAAAATTCTATTCTAGCTGGAGTAAAAAATTCATTTCCCAGACCCATGCTTACCATCACTTCCCGACCAAACCTTCCTTGGTAGGCCAGGTTATGGACTGTAAAAAGAGTCGCGATATCTTTATAAAACGGTTCATCCTCGTGTCTTACTTTTAGGTGCAAAGGTAACGGTCCTGTTGGCCAGTCATTGCAGTGAATCACCTCGGGCTTAAACCCGATCAGGGGAAGCATGGCCAATACGGCTTTGCAAAAAAAGTCATATCTTTGTGCATCATCATGATAACCATAAAGACTTTCCCGGTGAAAAAACTTATAGTTATCAACCATATAAACCGGAACCGGTTTGCTGGAACCGGGTTGAGCGTCAATGCGAGCTTGCCGGATAATTGCAGTTTCCCAATACCCATCCATACCTACCGGCAGGTCGGTTAAATACTGAGATTTGGCTACTTGTTTGTGGCACGGCATGGCTACCCGGACATCCAAATCTAGTTCAGATAAAGCTTTTGGTAATGATCCCAGTACATCGGCGAGACCTCCTGTCTTAGCGAAGGGTGTAACTTCTGAGCCGACAATTAATACTTTGATTTGTGCCACTGGTTAATCCTCCTATTGTTTGCTTCTTTCTAGCCTAAACATTTTGCTTCTTTATTATGCCGGTGATTTTTTTATCGGAAAAAATCGGCATAAAATCCCGGTACTATTGATAAAATAAGGCTGTCATCCTCCTGGATGACTTTTGGTTACACCTTTATCACAGATGGCTACCCGCTCTAATATCCCCGCTTCTTTGAAGCGGCGGGATATGCTCGGCAAGAAATAAAATTTGATTACAGTCAAGGAAGCCGAGCATGAAATTCGCTTTCAGGCCACGGTAAATTAATGAATAATTTGTGGCCTGGCTCATTTTAAGAGCGGCTACGCCACTGCATTAACTGGCTCTAACCTTCAGCGGGGGTAACAATCCCCCGCTGAAGTCAAGACCCAGTTGAAGAAGTTTTTTGTTGGGGGGGAATTAAGTGCGGGTTTTAATGTTGTCTTGGGAATATCCTCCTCATAGTGTGGGAGGATTGGCTCGACATGTAGAAGGATTATCGATTGCCATGGCGAAAGAAGGCTTCCAGGTTCATGTGCTGACATGCGCTGGCCCGGAGACGCCTCTCTATGAGATCCATTCTGGCGTTACGGTTCACAGGGTGCATGCCTATCCAGTCAACTCTGTGGATTTTACCGGATGGATCCTGCAGTTAAACCTGGCTATGTTGGAACATGCCATAACCATAATCCAAGAACAAGGCCCTTTCGACGTCATTCATGCTCACGATTGGCTGGTGGCTTTTACCGGGCGGGCCTTAAAACACGCGTATCAGCTGCCGTTAATCGCTACCGTTCATGCAACGGAAGCAGGGCGTAACCAGGGCCTCCATAATGACATGCAGAGATATATCAGCAGTGTGGAATGGTGGTTGACATACGAAGCCTGGCGGGTTATTGTTTGTAGTGAATCCATGCGGCATGAGGTCCAGGGTCTCTTTCAGCTTCCAACTGATAAGGTTGAGGTGATTCCTAATGGGGTCAATGCAGAGAAATTCAGAACGGCCCGTCCTCAGCCCCATTTCCGGGACGGATTTGCCAAACCATGGGAGAAAGTGGTCTTCTTTGTAGGGAGGCTGGTTAGAGAAAAGGGGGTACACGTCCTGATCGAGGCAGCCCCTAAAGTTCTATCGGCGTGCCCTGAAGCCAAGTTTGTGGTGGCAGGGGTGGGCCCGATGGAGAGCCAGTTAAAACACCAGGCTTGGAGTTCAGGTGTGGGGCATAAGTTCTGCTTTACCGGATATATAGATGACACTACCAGGAATAACCTGTATTATATCTCTTCCGTAGCAGCCTTTCCCAGCTTATATGAGCCCTTTGGGATTGTGGCTTTAGAAGCAATGGCGGCTGGAGTGCCTGTAATTGTATCTGATACTGGGGGTTTGGGGGAAATTATCCACCATGGACGTAATGGACTGAAGGCTTATACGGGTGATTCCAACTCTTTAGCAAGCAATATCCTAACAATTTTAAAAGACCCGGCTTATGGGGAAAAGTTACGTGAACATGCCTCACGTCAGATAGAAGAAGTGTATGACTGGCAGCAGATAGCCAGAAAAACCATTCAGCTATATACAAGGGTATTCAGGGAATACCGGCACAGTTCCTGGACCCTAAAGAATACCCCTATTCAGAAAGCCCGGCGTTACGCTCTTTCATTAGTAGGGCGCCGGCAGCCGGAAAGCGCCCAAAACGCTGTTCATCATAACCGTTATAGTTTAGTTGAACAGAGGGTTAAGTCGGTTCACTATCACCGCGAAGGGAGGAAGGGCCTGTGAAAGCAATAATAATGGCAGGTGGCGAGGGCTCCCGTTTAAGACCGTTAACCTGTGATAGACCGAAACCAATGGTTCCGGTAGCAAACCAGCCAATCATGGCCTATGCCATCGAACTGCTAAAAAAATACGGGATCATCGATATTGGGGTTACCCTCCAGTATTTACCCCAAGCTATTCAAGATTATTTCGGTGATGGCGATAACTATGGAGTAAACCTTTCCTATTATATCGAAGAAACACCTTTGGGTACTGCCGGCAGTGTAAAAAATGCCGAACCCTTTCTTGATGACACCTTTATTGTTGTCAGTGGAGACGCCTTAACGGACTTTGACCTATCTCAGGCAATTGCTTTTCACAAAGAACAGGGTTCCATAGCCACTTTGGTCCTGACAACGGTAGAAAACCCGTTGGAATATGGAGTGGTCATTACAGATAAAGAAGGGAGAATCCGGCGGTTTTTGGAAAAACCGAGCTGGGGTGAAGTGTTTAGCGACAGGGTTAATACGGGTATCTACATACTGGAACCGGAAGTTCTTTCTTGGATACCTCCGGGCCGCATGTTCGATTTCAGCAAAGATTTATTTCCCGCCTTGCTGGCTAAGGGTATGCCAATGTTCGGCTGTGTCCTGGATGGGTACTGGTGCGATATCGGCAACCTGCAGCAATACAGGCAGTCCCACTATGATCTATTAGAGGGCAAGGTAAAGGCCAGCCTGCCGGATATGGATGCCCAGGGTATCCGCTGGGGTCAGGGTGTAGAAGTGCACCCCAGCGCAACTTTGGAAGGGCCGCTGCTTCTAGGAGACTACTGTGTAATTGGACCGAATGCGGTGGTTAGCCCTTATTCGGTAATTGGGGATCGAACAGTTGTGGAGGAAGGCGCCAGCATTAAAAGAGCCATCTTGTGGGAGAATGTTGCCGTTGGAAGGCATGCAGCTTTGCGGGGTAGTGTAGTGGGTCGCCAGGTAAGGATTGGCGTCAAAGCCGCAATCTATGAGGGTGCGGTAATAGGCGATGAAACAAGAGTTGGGGACAGGGCGGTTGTAAAACCCGATGTCAAGGTCTGGCCTTATAAGATAATCGAAAGTGGCACAACCCTGACCACCAGCCTCGTGTGGGGCGGTAGAACAGCTAAATCCCTGTTTGGGAAATGGGGTGTCCCCGGTATAGCTAATATGGATATTTCACCGGAGTTTGCTGTTCGCCTGGGATCAGCTTATGGCAGCTCCTTGCCGAAAGACAGTATGGTTGCTGTCAGCTGTGACGGGTCAACGATTACCGGGATGCTAAAACAGGCCTTTGCCACCGGCATCCGCTCCACGGGAGTTTCTACTGTTGATTTGGGCGACTTGGCAACACCTATGCACCGTTTTGCGCTATCTGCAATAAAAGTCAAAGGCGGCGTCCATGTAAAACGAGATGCCAGGGACCATGAAAAAATTTGGCTGCATTTTATGGACGACAAAGGGATCGATATCACTCCCAATACTGCCCGCAAAGTGGAAAACATGTTCTGGCGGGAGGATTTCCGCCGGGTTAAAGGGTCTGAGGTAGGCAAAGAGCAGGTGTTTCCCCATATATCCGATTCTTACATTCGCTGGTTAATAAATGAAGTTGATTTGGAAGCAATAAAAAAGAAACATTTTCGGGTAGTTGTGGACTGCCATGCCGCCCATGTGGCAGATCTGTTGGACCCCTTATGGGAAGTGCTGGGCTGTGAAATAGAACCCTTTTTTGTGCCTATTACGAACCAGGAGCAGGATTTTCAGGAACTACCCAAAATGCTGCCCCACTTGGCAAGAGAGGTTCTGCAGCATGGAGCAGATTTGGGTGTGATGATGGACAGTAATGCTGAAAACCTGGTTTTGGTTGACGACAAAGGGCAAGTAATCCAGGACCCTCATTTAACCATATTAATGTCGCTGATTGTGTTCCATTCTAAACCCGGTTCTGTAGTAGTTGTTCCTGTTACTGCTTCAAAGGCGGTGGAACAATTAGCCGAGCGCTATAACGGCCAAGTGATCCGGACTAAGACAGCCCCTTATGCGCTGATGGAAGCCGTAATGCGGGAAGAAATCAAGGAAAAACAAGGAAAATACTGTCAGATGGGCCTGCAGTTTGACGCAGTCCAAGGTATGGTTAAATTGATGGATTACCTGGCATTAAACAAGGTATCCCTGTCAGAGCTAGTTGCGTCCCTGCCGGAAAGCTATGTTCACAGCCAAGCTACCGATTGTCCTTGGGAAGCCAAAGGAAAGGTTATGCGGACATTGATTGAGGAGGAAACTGGGAGCGGGGTTGAGCTCTTAGATGGAATCAAGATTAACCATGAACAAGGATGGGCCCTGGTATTGCCTCATACGGACGAGCCCTCTTACCAGGTCTTCAGTGAAGGCTTTAACCAGGAATATGCCGAGGAATTAACCAATCTTTACATTAATAAGATTCGTGCCATCTTGACCAAAGACCGCCAGAATTAATTAATGAAGAAAGGGGAGCCCTAGATTGGGCTCTCCATCCCGCAGGGCCTGGTCCCATATTTCCAGCGCTTGAGCCTCTGAAGGTCTAAATTAATAAAAAACAAAGATGGCGCCTTGCCTATCTTTTTTGATCACATATAGGAAACTCGTTTAAAAAATGTGGATAAGTTTTAATTTCCGTAATGTGTCTCAACCAAATCAACCACATTAAGTCTTCTAAAGGAAGGTTTTGTTCATTTGAGCGCTTGCTTTCTAAATCAGCAATAAACCTGATAATTCAGGTCTGGAAAAATACTATCTCTTTCTCTAACTTCTGATAGGAAGCCCTCGTCAATACAACCGTTGGATACTTCATGATGGAGCCTAAAAAACCTGCCAACATGGTTAACCGTGCGTTTACAGGCATAATCCACCATAGTGCCGGTTTTCATGATAAAGGCCCAGTCACTGCTTTCCGCCAATAAGACTTCTCTTGCTGCTTGGTTAAGAGCTTCCCTCGTTAGCCCACTAGAATTTGGCATCTGGAAGGCCAGATTAGTCATTCGCTTTGCAGCTTGATGGAGGTGGCGGTAAATCCAGTGGTTGCTGCTATCCAGCCAAACGTCATTGTATCCTTTGCTGCCCCAACTGGACATGCATGGTGTCGAAGGTTGGTTAACCGGGTATAGTCTTAGGTATTCGCTGGGGGTAATAGTCTTAAACATGTTGGTGTCAAAGGCGATCTTGCGCAGCAGGAATTCTAGCCACATCGGCCCTTCGAACCACCAATGACCGAATAATTCCGCGTCATAGGGAGCTACAATAATTGGGGCGCGGTCCATATGAGCTGCTAAATACTCGATTTGCTTTTCCCGGTTGAAAAGAAAGTTTCCAGCGTGGATTGCGGCTTTTTCTCTGGCCCAATCCGGATGATAGGGCTCCTTGTGATTGGTTTTTCCAGTAATACGGTAATACTTTATGCCGGTGTCTACCCGAATACCTTCCGGATGAATGTAATCCTTAATTAATTCATAATCCAGGTCAAAGCCAATGTCACGGTAAAACTCCCGGTAATCAAAGTCCCCAGGATAGCCTTCCTGGGAGCTCCAAACCTGCAGGGAAGATTCCACATCCCGGCCAAAAACAGCTACCCCCGATTTAGGGCAGCTAATAGGGGCAAATATCCCATATCTCGGGCGAGGTGTGGCAAACAAGATGCCGTGAGTATCCACAAAGAAATACTTTATGCCAAAGTCACGCAATACTTCGTCTATGCCAGGTGCATAACCGCATTCCGGCAGCCACATCCCGTTAGGGGGGTGTCCGAAATTCCTAGTGAAGACTTCTGTTGCTATACTGATTTGAGCTTTTACCACCTGCGGCCGAATCCCGATTAAAGGCAAAAAACCATGGGTTGCCGCACAGGTTATCAGCTCCAGTTTACCTAAATCCATTAGCCTTTTAAAAGCGTGCAAAAGGTTATTGTTATAGCGAACGTGGAACAGTTCATGGCACCTGTTAATATAATCCTGATAAGTCCTCGCAAGGTAATTGAAATGAGGCTCTTCCTTGGTTCGCTTCACTTCCTGCTCGGTTAGTTTCTTGAGTTTTTCCAGGTGTTTTAGATACCTAGACTGAACTAAAGAATCAGCCAGCATACATATTAACGGGGGACTCAGGGAAAGGGTTAGTCTAAAGTCAACCCCGTCTCTCTCCAAATTCTCCATTGCCAGGAGCAGAGGGATATAAGTCTCAGTTATGGCTTCATAAAGCCACCGCTGGGCGAGGGCATGTTCATCTTCCGGATGCCTTACATAGGGCAGATGGGCATGAAGTACCAAACAGAGGTAACCTTTAGTCACAGGATCACTCCTTAGATTTAATAACTATTTCACTGCTGATGCCATGGATCAGGACCGGTGAGCTTAGACCGGTGGGCTGTATCCCGGGCGCTCCGGATACAGTGCGGCCAAAGGTGCGCCAGATAGCGTCAATGGGTGGCCATAGCGGGTCAATGATATCAGAAACCCGATCGCTAGGGGTAGTAACGGTATTGGACCGTAAAACGGTGACAAATATTCCGTTAGGCAACAGGCGACCCAAATCGAGGCAATAAGTATGATTTGGTTGCCCAACATTAATGTACCAGTTGTCGGCGAAAGGGTTAATAGGGAGGTCGGTAAAGGGAACATCAAGGGTGACAGCTGCTCCCGATTCGGTCAGGTCATAGATCCGTAAGAGGGGAGTGGATAGCTCCCACATGCCTTCCCCATAAGTTTTATTGAAATGCTGGCGGGTTTTATCGGTTACTTCCCAGTAGGCATAGATCCAGTAGGGATCCTTTACTAGAGCTACTAACTCATCTTCGCCATAAACTGGCGGCAGGTAGTAATTTTCCTCCCGTAATTTGGGGTTTTCCTGGGGTTTTCTGGCCGGAGGAGCTAAAAAAAACCGGTAAGCCACTAGGCCTAGCCCAACTGCACCCAGAATAATAATTAGAGAGATTAATAGTATTTCCATGACTCTACTCCTTGCCTCCTAAACTGAGATATTATTTTCTAGATAATAGCGGAAAAACATAATTAAAACCGCCGGGTGGAATGCTTAACATGAAATAGCGGCTATGTCAGCATTATTATGTTCTTCTTCCCGGCGGTTTATTTGCTTTTTAAATTTTTTTTCTCTTAAGTTTTTATTTAGACAGGAATACTGGCAGGATTATGTAACGTTATGTCATATCGATATTGTAATCACTGGCGGGAGGGGTACCATGATTGAAGACAAAGAGCCGCCATCCTCTTTGTTGAGCTTAAAAGAGGCGGCAGTCCTTCTGGCGCTTATAGCCCTTATTATTACAGTTTCTGCTTCGATTATAAATGTAATAATCAAACCTTGGCCCGACATTTGGCGCTTTTTTATCCTTACTTTTTGGCAATCGCTAGTGGTTATCGGCATTGTAGGTTTAGTCTTCTTTAGCCGCCAGCTTTCCTTGCAAGATCTAGGTTTAGACTTGTCTGGTTTTTTCCGGGGTCTTGGCTTAGGAATTAATTGGGGAATAGGCATTTTTATCGGCGTAGTATTTACTGGGATGTTGGTTCAACTTCTATTGCCTTTTCCTCCAAAACCCCAGGCTTTCACCGATGTCCTGCTTGCCGCCCGGCTACCGGTGGAATTGGGGGCAGGAATTCTGATTGGGGTCGTTCTGGCCCCTCTGGCAGAAGAACTATTGTTTAGGGGTATGCTGTTCCCTGCTATGCGGGAGAAGATGGGGCTAGCCACAGCAATAATACTTAATGGAGCGGTTTTTGCAGGAGTCCATATGGATTTATTTAGGTTCATTCCTTTAGCTGTGGGCGGGATGCTTCTGGCATGGTTATTTAACAGGAGTAGGAACCTATATGTGGCTATTGCTGCTCACAGCACATGGAACGCTTTGATGCTTGCTGTGTTGCTGCTGGCCAAGTTTGAATAAAAGCCTTTGGTTGGAGGTAAGATTATGGCTTCGGTAATAAAGCCAGGAGATACTATTCAGATTGATATTAATGGCTGCGGGCATCGGGGAGAAGGGGTAGGGCGGCTGGCCAACTTGGCGGTATTTGTTCCCAACACTATCCCGGGTGAACAAGTCTCATGCAGGGTGACGGAGGTTAAGAAAACCTTTGCAAGGGCCAGCCTTCTGGAGATTATTCGCCGGGCACCAGCCCGGATGGATCCTCATTGTAACGCTTTTTCCCTTTGCGGGGGCTGTCACCTGCAACACATTGATTACAGCCAACAGCTGCAGTTTAAAGCGGATCAAGTAGACCAGGCTTTGCGCCGGCTTGGTAAGCTGGAGGGCTATCACCTAAGGCCGGTTATCGGCATGGACTACCCGTGGCATTACCGCAACAAGGCTTTTTTTCATGTGGCTTCAGATCAAAGCAATATTCAACTGGGTTTCTTTCAAGAGGCCTCCCATGCTCTGGGGGGAAATGTTGAATGCGCTTTGTTGCCCAAAGACATGGTTAGCCTCGCCCGGGATCTGGAACAGTTATTAAATTGCAAGGAAATAAGGGAAGGGCTTTTTCATGACGGTAAATGCCAGTTGATCGGCGTGGTGATCCGCCAGGGTTTGGCAACCGGTGAAGTGATGCTGGTGCTGGTTACCACGTCTGCCTCTCTCTCTCTGCAAGGTATTGCCGCAACCTTAATGGAAGACAGGACCGAGCTTGTCTCTGTTATGCAAAACATTAAAGACCCGGACTCTGGCTTGCCGGTAGGCGAAAACAATCTTCTGCTTGGTGGCAGGGACCACATTATGGAACTGGTTGGAGAGTTCCAGTTTATGATTTCCCCCGGTTCCTTTTTTCAGGTCAATTCAATAATGGCCGAAAACCTTTTCAACCTGGTTGCAGAAACGGCTGCGCTAAGTCCAAAGGATTCGGCTGTAGATCTCTACTGTGGCACAGGCGCCATATCCTTGTTTTTAGCTAAAAGCGCTGGGCTGGTTTATGGCGTGGAGACTTTCGAAAAAGCTGTAGAGGATGCGGAAAAAAACGCCTGGCTGAACGGAATCGAAAACGTAAGGTTTTTACCCGGAGAAGCCGAAGCCGTTTTGCCGGACTTGTACAGCAATGGTTTCCGGCCAGAAGTCGTGGTGCTCGACCCGCCCCGTCAGGGGTGCAGCTCCCGGGTCCTGGAAACAGTCATCAACATGGAACCGCAGAGGATTGTATACGTCTCCTGTAACCCTGCCACCCTAGCCAGGGACCTCAGCTATTTGGCAGCCCATAATTATTCCATTGGCGTTGTCCAGCCTGTGGACATGTTCCCCCACACCTACCACGTTGAGTGCATAGTTCAGATAAAACGTGTCGAAACCCGGGGGTTGTCAAGGGGACGGGGTTATTGACAACACCTCCCAATCTAAGGTAACTTAAGTTGGGGGTGTATTTTTATGCCAATACTCCGCCATATCGAAATAGCGGGATCCAGAAGACCTAGCCTCATTCATCTCCACAAGCACCGCCCCGATCAGCCTCATGGCCGAATCCTCGTTGGGGAAGATCCGGATCACCAGCTCCCGCCGGCGGATATCCTGGTTGAGCCGCTCAACTCCGTTGGTGGTGCGTAGCCGTTTCCGGTAGCGTTCAGGCAACGCCATCGCAGCCATCGCGTCCTCGAAGCCAGCCTCAAGCCGCTCCACCGCCTTGGGCGCGCGTTCGCCATAATCACGGATTGTCTCCTCCATAAGTCGGCGCGCCGTCACCAGATCGGGCGCGTCGAAGATCAACCGCAGTCGCCCGTGCAACTCGCCCTGCAGGGCTTTGGGGCAGGCGTCCAGGATGTTCCGGATAAAGAGGGTCTGACAGCGCTGCCAGGTGGCCCCCTGGAAATGCGTCTCGATCGCTTTGACTAACCCCTTGTGGTCATCGGATACCACCAGGTCCACCCCTTTGAGGCCCCGCGCCTTGAGCCGACTAAAGAATTCCGACCAGGTGGCCTCCGATTCGCTATCCCCAAGCATAAGTCCCAGAATCTCGCGGTAGCCGTCCCGGTTGATTCCGGTGGCGATGAGCGTGCTTAAAAGCCGCACCCGGCTGACCAGAGCATCCACCAACAAGAAGGGGTACTCTTGGCCACTCAAGTTTCGCTCGTTCCATTCCTTTACGGTGTCGTCCAGCCCCTTGCACAGGGCAGAGACGGTGGACTTGGAGAACTCCATGCCGCAGAGTTCCTCAACAACCGCCCGCACCATCAGGAGTGGATACGCCATTGACGATTATCTCGACCATGGCCAGCAACAGCGCCTGCTCGCTCCGCTGGTACCGCT
>JBFLXH010000003.1:0-119657 GCA_040757295.1 Bacillota bacterium
CCCAAGACCGTAAACACTTATTGTGAGGAATTAAGTATTTAATTATCAAAGATCAAAACTAAAGAGCAACTGCAAATTTGGTATTATGTAAACCAAATTCTTAGCTACTCTTAGTATACAAGGGAGGAAGAGCGATGAGCGGATTGATGGAAGCCGGGAATGAAGAACGCCCGTATCCTGTTTTTATCGACGGCGAATCCTTACGGGTCGAGGACGTCGTCCGGGTGGCCAGGGACCGGTTCCCGGTCCAATTAAGCCAGGAAGCGTGCCAGAAAATCCTGAGGGCGTGGGAGACGTTAAAAGCGCTCATTGATAACAGGCAAACCATCTACGGGGTTTCCACCGGATTTGGCAAATTGAGCTCTGTCTTCATATCAAAAGAGGAATCCCGCGAACTGCAGAAGAATCTGATCATAAGCCATGCCTGCGGCGTAGGAAAGCCCTTCCCCGAGGAAGTGGTGCGGGCGATTATGCTACTCAGGGCCAATACCCTGGCGAAGGGTTATTCCGGTGTCAGGCTGCCTGTGGTGGAAACCCTTGTCCACATGCTCAACAAGGGGGTCCACCCGGTGGTGCCCGAAAAGGGTTCCCTGGGCGCGAGCGGCGACCTGGCGCCTCTGGCTCACATCGCTCTCGTGATGATCGGCCACGGTGAGGCTTATTTTCGGGGCCAGCGCCTGCCCGGCCGCAAGGCGATGCACATGGCGGGGATTCCGACCATCGATCCTGAGGGTAAAGACGGGCTGGGTTTGATCAACGGGACTCAGGTTATGTCAGCGTTGGGTGCTTTATGGGTAGATGAGGCTCAGACTCTTGCGGAAACAGCCAATATTGCCGCAGCCTTGACCTTCGAGGCTTTAATGGGCCTCTCCCAGGCGCTGGACCCCAGGGTTCACGCGGTAAGGCCGCATCCCGGCCAGTCGGCCTGCGCGGCCTTCCTGCGGGCCATGCTGGAAGGAAGCACCTACGCTGGCCAGTCCGGCCGGGTGCAGGACGCCTACTCGTTGCGCTGCGTGCCCCAGGTTCATGGCGCTTCGGTTGATGCGATCGGTTATGTCAAGAGAGTGATCCAGACCGAGATCAACTCGGTTACCGATAACCCCCTCGTTTTTCCCGAGGACGGAGAAGTCGTATCCGGCGGGAATTTTCACGGGCAGCCCCTGGCAATCGCGATGGACCTGCTGGCCATTGCTATGTCCGAACTGGCGAACATCAGCGAACGGAGGATCGAGCGGATGGTCAATCCCCAGTTGAGCGGCCTGCCCCCGTTCCTCACTCCCCGGAGCGGGTTGAACTCGGGGTTGATGATCGCCCAGTATACCGCGGCGGCGCTAGTATCCGAAAACAAAATACTGGCTTCGCCTGCAAGCGTGGACTCCATTCCGACCTCCGCCAACCAGGAGGATCATGTCAGCATGGGAGCTATCGCCGCCCGAAAGGCGGGAGAGGTGCTGGAAAACCTGAGGCACGTGCTGGCCATTGAATTGATGTGCGCGGCACAGGCTGTTGACCTGCAGGTTCTGGGAACCCTGGGCAGGGGGACCTCGGCCGCATACCGGGTAATCAGAGAAGTGATACCCAAGCTAGAAAGCGACCGGGTGATGTACACCGATGTACAGAAGGCAGAGGAACTATTGTCTACCAGGCGCCTCTTGCGGAGTGTGATCGAGGAGATCGGCGCGGCCAGCCGGGCTATAGGAGGGCAAAACACATGAGTAACATTATCGGCATCGGCAAGCTGGCGGTCTTGCTGGTTGTCAGTTCCGGCGAGGACGAGCAGCGCTTGTTCAAGCAGGCGGAGGAAGCGGGTTTTAAGGTGTGCAAGGGCCGGGTGGGGTCCATGGAAGCGGAAAAAATCTTCGCGGCGGTGGAAACGGCGGCCAAAAGAAACGGACTAGTACAGCCCCTTTATCGGGAGGAACACGCGCTTTACCACGCCGTGCTGGACGCCTTCCACGGGATCGGACGGGGACAATTGGCTTTGGGGAGTATTCTTCGAAGTGTGGGTTTGGTGTTCAGCATTGCCAGGGGGCCTCGCATCTCTGAAGATTATTCAGACGGTGAGTGGCTGGCTGTCGGTCTTTACGGTACCATCGGAGCTCCCGTCAAGGGATACGAACACGAGGCGATGGGTCTCGGTATTAACCATATTTGATTGCATTAATAGCGAGTTTCCTGCTTGCAACGGCCTGGGCTACATGGGAGTGTATTTTCTCTGATTACATCAGTCTAAATAGGTGAAAGAAGCCAAGGAGGATGGGAAACATGACTCGAGAGATCAGCGCCCCGCGTGGTACTGAATTGAGCTGCAAGGGCTGGATCCAGGAAGCGGCCATGCGCATGCTGATGAACAACCTGGACCCTGAGGTGGCGGAAAAGCCTGAAGACCTGATCGTATACGGGGGTTCTGGCAAGGCGGCCCGCAACTGGGAGTGTTTTGAGGCCATTGTACGGACCTTGAAAGAACTGGAGAACGACGAGACGCTGCTGGTCCAGTCGGGGAAGCCGGTGGCGGTGTTTAAAACCCATATCAATGCTCCCCGGGTGCTCCTGGCCAACTCGCTGCTGGTACCTCGCTGGGCCACCTGGGAGCATTTCTGGGAACTGGAAAAGAAAGGGCTTATCATGTTCGGCCAGATGACTGCCGGGAGCTGGATCTACATCGGTAGCCAGGGCATCATCCAGGGGACCTATGAGACCCTGGCGGAACTGGCCCGGCAGCACTTTGGCGGCACCCTGAAAGGCAAGTTCGTCCTTACCGCCGGTATGGGAGGTATGAGCGGCGCCCAACCCCTGGCTGTGACCATGAACGACGGCGTTTGCCTGGATGTGGAGGTTGACCGGCAGCGCATCGAACGCCGCATCCGGCAAAGATTTTGTGACGTGATGACCGAAAGCCTGGACGAGGCGCTAAGGCTGGTGGGCGAGGCGCTAGAGCAGAAAAAAGCCCTGTCGGTGGGCCTGGTAGCCAATGCGGCGGACGTCTACCCGGAGTTGGTTCGCCGGGGCATTACCCCTGACGTCGTCACCGACCAGACCTCCGCCCATGACCCCCTGAACGGATACGTTCCCGCGGGGATTGGTTTCGAAGAGGCGCTGCGGCTGCGCCAGGACGATCCCGAAAAGTACAGGCGCATGGCCATGGAATCCATGGCGGTCCAGGTACGGGCCATGCTGGACATGCAAGAGCGGGGTGCGGTGGTTTTCGACTACGGCAACAACATCCGCGCCCAGGCTAAGGCCCAGGGGGTGGAGAACGCCTTCGACTTCCCCGGCTTTGTGCCGGCATACATCCGCCCGCTGTTCTGCGAGGGCAAGGGGCCCTTCCGGTGGGCCGCCCTGTCCGGGGACCCCGGGGATATTTACAAGACGGACGAGATAATTCTGAAGGAGTTCGCTTACAACGAATCTTTATGTCGGTGGATCAAGATGGCGCAGGAGCGGATCGCCTTCCAGGGCCTGCCCGCCCGCATCTGCTGGCTGGGTTACGGCGAACGGGCACGGTTCGGCCAGATCATCAACGACATGGTAGCCAGCGGGGAAATCAAGGCGCCCATCGTTATCGGCCGGGACCACCTGGACTGCGGTTCAGTCGCCTCACCCAACCGGGAGACCGAGGCCATGAAGGACGGCAGCGACTCCATTGCCGACTGGCCGATTTTGAACGCCCTGATCAACGCGGTGGGCGGCGCTTCCTGGGTGTCGGTCCACCACGGCGGAGGGGTAGGTATCGGGTATGCCCTGCACGCCGGTATGGTGGTAGTGGCCGACGGTACCCCGGAAGCAGCGGAGAGGTTGCAGCGGGTGCTGACTACCGACCCCGGCATGGGCATTGCCCGCCACGCCGACGCCGGGTACGAGAAGGCCATCCAGGTGGCCAAGGAAAAAGGTGTCAAGATCCCCATGTTCAACTGGGTCTTGGCTTCAGAGGGGGATTGTGACCCCCGCTGAAGCTTAGAGCCAGTTAATGCAATGGCGTAGCCGCTCTTATCCCACCGCTTTAAAGAAGCGGGGGTATTAGAGCGGGTAGCCATATGTGATAAAATAGGCAGAAGGTGATGGTAAAATGGCGGAGAAACCCTTAGTGGATCTGCTCCTTTTGCACGCCGGGCAGTTGGTCACCGTGGCCGGGGCCTCGGCTAGCCCCAAACGGGGCGCGGAGATGACCCAAATCGGCGTAATCGAAGACGGGGCGGTGGCGGTTAGAGGCGGTGTCATCGTTGCCGTAGGCACCACCCGGGAAGTGCTGGCAAAGGTGGAGAGCTACCTGGATACCAGGGTGGTTGACGCAGGCGGAAAGGTGGTGCTGCCGGGGCTGGTGGACCCCCACACCCACCTGGTCTTTGCCGGTTCCCGGGAGCATGAGCTGGAACTGAAGCTTAGAGGGATGGGATACCTGGACATCTTGAAGGCGGGCGGGGGAATCTTAAGCACCGTCCGGGCCGCCAGGGCAGCCGGTAAAGAGGAACTGGTGCTCATCGGCCGCAAGTACCTGGACCAGGTGCTCTCCCAGGGCACCACCACTGCCGAGGTAAAAAGCGGTTACGGCCTGACCCTGGAGGACGAGATCAAAACCCTGGAGGTGATCCGGGAGCTGGACCGGTCTCACCCGGTGGACCTGGTCCCCACCTTTTTGGGGGCCCACGCGATTCCAGAGGAATACAACAGGGGTAACCCGGAAGGGTACGTCAACCTGGTGGTGGAAGAAATGCTTCCCGCAGTGGCCCGGGAGGGGCTGGCGGAGTTTTGCGACGTCTTCTGCGAGGAGGGCGTCTTCTCCGTCGAGCAGTCCCGCCGCATCCTCCTGGCCGCCAAAGAGAAAGGGTTCAAGCTGAAGATCCACGCCGACGAGATCGTTTCTTTGGGCGGCGGGGAACTGGCGGCGGAGGTGGGCGCCGTGTCCGCCGATCATTTGATGGCGGTTTCCGATCAAGGGATTGAACAAATGGCCCGAAATGGCACCATCGCGGTTTTATTACCCGCCACCACCTTCTGCCTGATGGGCAAACAGTATGCCCCCGCCAGGAAGATGCTTGAAAAGGGATTGCCGGTGGCCCTGGCCAGCGATTTCAACCCCGGCAGTTCCCCTGTCAACTCCCTGCAGGTGGTGATGGGCATCGCCTGCCGGCAGCTCAAGATGACCCCGGCGGAGGTCATTTCAGCGGTCACCATCAACGCCGCCCACGCCATCGGCAAGGCGGCGGAGGTAGGCAGCATCGAGGTAGGTAAAAAAGCCGACCTGGTGGTCTTTGACGCCCCCACGTACCAGTACCTGCCGTACCGCTTCGGCACCAACCTGGTAGAGACCGTTATCAAAGCTGGACAAATAGTTGTAGGAGGCTAGACATGAGTAAACTGGTCGAGTGTATTCCCAACTTCAGTGAGGGCCGCCGTCCGGAAGTCATTCAACAGATCCTTAACGTGATACAGGGGGTAGAAGCAGTCAAGCTTTTGGACCATTCTTCCGACCAGAGCCACAACAGGTCGGTGGTCACCTTCGTGGGAGAGCCCCAGGCCGTTAAACGGGCCGCCTTCCTGGCGGTTAAAAAAGCTCAAGAACTCATCAACATGGAAGAGCACCGGGGAGAACACCCCCGCATGGGAGCCACAGACGTTATCCCCTTTGTCCCTATCGCCGGTATAACCATGGAAGATTGCGTAGAACTGGCCCGGGAACTGGGCCGGGAGATCGGTGAAAAGCTGGAGATCCCGGTCTACCTGTACGAAGCGGCTGCCACCCGCCCCGAGCGGAAAAGCCTCCCCAACGTCCGCAAGGGAGAATTCGAAGGGCTCAAGGAAACCATCCACCTGCCGGAACGGCAGCCAGACTTCGGGCCCGCCAGGGTACACCCCACCGCCGGCGCTACTGCCGTAGGGGCCCGGCCGCCGCTCATCGCCTACAACATCAACTTGAGCACCTCCGATGTCAACGTCGCCAAGGCCATCGCCAGGGCCATCCGCGGGTCTAGCGGCGGCTACCGGAGCATTAAGGCTCTGGGAGTGATGCTGGAAGACAAAAACGTCGCCCAGGTGACCATCAACGTGTGCAACTTCCGGGAGGTACCCCTGCACCGGGTCTTTGAAACGGTGAAGAGCGAGGCGTCCCGCTGCGGCGTGAGCATCATTGGCAGCGAAATCGTGGGACTGGTGCCCATGGAGGCGTTGGTGGAAGCCGCCGAGTTTTACCTCCGGCTGGAGAACTTCCAGCGGGGGCAGGTACTGGAGACCAGGCTCAACGAATAGTGGCCAGTGCCCAGCTTCCAGCGGTTAGTTCTTGGTATTACTTTTAGGTCCCTTTTACTGACCAAAGGGACCGATAAAGAGAAGCAGCAGCGCTCCCGGGCCATTCAGGAGGCGCTGAAGCAGGCCGCCCTGCTGCCGCTGGAGGTGGCCCGGCACTGTCTAGTGGTGATGGAATTGAGAAAGACCGCCGTCACTCTGGGTAACCCCAACGCTCTATCCATGCGTCAGAGCTGAGTAGGCCTGGATCCGATGGCAACAAAAAAACAGAAGCCGCAGGGCTTCTGGGATTATGGAAAAAGCCTTTTCCCTTAACGGGACAGCAGGAAAATATAGCGATAGCAGTCCCCTTTACTATTTTCCATCGTGAACCGGCAAGGGTTCTCCCGCGCAGTTTGCAGCAGTTTTTGATATTCCTGGGAAAAAGGCACCGTCAGTTCACAGATGCGGGTGGCATACCAAAAATCCAGGTTAACGTTGGGGATGACGGAAACTTTGCCAGGCGATGCCACCCGCCCAACAATTCTTTCCACATCACTCTTTTCGGGCAAGCCGTGTTTTTTATGTTCCACCAGCCACTTGTTTTCGTGACCGAACTTGTGCTGGTAAGCCGTATTATACCTTTCCTCATGGGCCATGGCCTGCCGACCGCAGGGCACGCCACAGATCACGCATTTTCGGGCAACCCGCCACATTTCCCGCAAAGCCCTTTCCCTTTCTCCTGGCGGCAGGTGTTCCAGCACATCAACCGATATAACGAAGTCAAAACTCAAGCCAGGAAAGGGAAGTGAGGTGGCAGTACCAATTCGTGGCTCTAAATAGGGAGAAACCGGCGGAGGAAAGCTGGTGTCCAGAGCCACCACCCGGCGCCGGTAAAAACGGGTAATCCCATAAGACCCGCTGCCCACTTCCAGGATACTGGCCGCTTTTTGGCGCTGTAGGCATTCCACCAGCGGGGCATAACGCATCAATAAATCCAGGTCCAACTCCACCACTCCAGTTTTGCATCATCATGATTTTTGAAGGAATAACCAATAGCTTTCCCTGGTATTGCCGACCTTCACGGCATTTAGCTCCTCAAACAACTATGCGCGGCTGAGCGTCAGCCGGTGCTTATGGAATGAAGCCGCCGGTCGTACCGTCCGGCTGCTCAGGGCAACCAGGGTTTAACTGCAGCCCGGGAAATGGGTCTATTTTCTCCCCGGGCACAATTCCTGTTTTTTGAAACCCTAATAATTCATTATATGTAAGGGATCAGCCATTTGGTGCCACGGCTGTTCCTTCTTCTGGGCACAAGGCCCGCAAGACGAAGCACACCGGGGAGGACCTAACCTCCCCGTCATGCATATATTGGAGATATAGGAAAAAGCCGGAGCCGGCCAAGGAAGGAAGAATGCCATGGGATCAGGCTTGACCAGCATCAACGTTCTAACTTTGAACTTCGATTACCAACTTGATCCCGGTTTTCTCCGGCTGCGGCTCCGGACAAGCCTGCCGTAAGAGTAACCTGTCGACCAAGGAATGCATATATTGGTTTTAGATGGCACAAAATGCTTAAGTCTCCTGATGCCCTGGCCATTTGGCTTCACTTCGCCTTTTGAGCGGTCATCCTGAAAGGATGGGTTGCATGATGCCTCCAAACACCGGCTCGGCAATTTTGGCTTCAGTGATAATCCCTGTTTATAACGGGCTGGCTTATACCAGGCAGTGCCTGCAAGCCCTGCGGAGCAACACCAGCGGAGTAACATACGAGGTCTACGAGGTCATGGTCATCAACAACGCGTCAACAGACGGTACCGGAGAGTATCTCCATCGCTTGAGGCCCGACGTAAGGGTGCTCACCAACCAGACAAATTTGGGCTTTGCCAAGGCCTGCAACCAGGGGGCCAGAGCCGCCCGGGGGCAGTACCTGGTTTTCTTAAACAACGATACCATTCCCCAGCCCGGCTGGCTGACAGCCATGGTGGCGGTAGCCCGGCGCTGCCCATGCATTGGGGTAGTGGGCAGTAAGCTGCTGTACCCTGACGGGCGGGTTCAGCATGCGGGAGTAGTGATCCGGCAGGAACACCCTATAGGTACCCGGCACATTTACAGGGGATACCCGGCCAGTGCTCCTCAGGTCAATAAAGAACGGGATTTCCAGGTGGTAACCGGCGCCTGCATGCTGGTGCGGCGGAGCGTGTTTGAGCAGTTAAATGGCTTTGACGAAGGCTATATAAACAGCTACGAGGACGTAGACTTCTGCCTGCGGGTGCGCCAGGCAGGATGGCGAGTGGTTTATACACCAAGGAGCGTGTTGTTCCACTACGAGTCGGCCACAGAGGGCCGGCACCTGAAAGACGTGGAAAATTTTCAGCGGTTGAACGCCCAGTGGGCCGGAAAAATCAAGGCTGACGCCCACCTTTACTACCAGGCCGACTCAACCTCGCCCCCACACCCTAAAGTATTTTAGCCTTCGCTTTTGAGAGGAGAATAAGAATGGAATTTACAGGCGAGAGACTGGTGCCCCACCTGGAGCATGCCGCGGAACTGTTCTTTAAACACATGAGCAGGTACCTGCTGGCTCAAAGCCTGTTTAAAGGGAAAAAAGTGCTGGATGCCGGCTGCGGCGCCGGTTATGGCTCTGCCTTTTTGGCCGTTAACGGCGCCAAGGCGGTAGTAGGGATAGATCTATCCCCTGAGGCCATTAACTACGCCAAAATAAATTTTCAGGCCGCCAATTTAACTTTCCAAGTGGGGGATTGCTGTGATCTGAAATTCCCCCGTAACAGTTTCGATGCAGTAGTCGCTTTGGAAATCATCGAACACCTGAACCAGTACCTGCAGTTTCTGGCAGAAGTCAAGCGGGCGCTGAAACCGGGAGGCCTATTACTTGTTTCAACGAACTAATCTTGAATTTCCCTCAAGTATCGGTTTCCTGATTACCATTAAAGCAGCCTAATCATTCATTGCAAAGGAGGTGTTTTCAAGATGTCGTTCGTTGATTGGGTCGAAGAAAAAGTCAATACCGAATTCGGTCCTGCAATTAAGCGATTTAATCCAGCAACGGGCGAGACTGCCTTTTTCGCTCCTCACGGTGAACAGATTGGCAACTCGTTTATTGACCCGCTTGCGAAACGCCCAATCAAGAAAAATACTGCCAGTGAGGTAGAAACCGCTCGCAAACGAGCATTGGAACAACTGAACAAATTTCCGCAGGAAGATGCCTTCGTTAAGTACGTTAATAACAGTTTGGAAGAAGCTCAAACAGTGGAGCGCATGGACAATTTGATGAACCTGCTTTCCCAACATTTTATCACTAAAGCCGCAAGTACGGCTACCGCTTCAAAATCTCAAAAGGAGGGGTCAAATATGCGTAATGAGATTAGGAAACGCTACGAAACCGATGAGATATTCCGCAAGAAAGTTGACAAGGTGGCCAAACAATGGCAAGCATTGAGAGGTAACAGAAACTCTCTGGAAAGCTACGTAGAGATAGTGCTCCGCAACTACGAGGTATCGAAATCTGTTGTTAAAGGGACATCCTTTGCCCTTTCAGACGATGAAATCCTTCAGGGACTCTTAGATTCCGTTAAAGAGGATGTCGTGCAGAAGAATTTCAGGCGAGCTACCGCTTTGCAGAGAGAGGTTGAAGAAGGAAGCTACGACTTGGAGCGCATTGGCCGCTTCCTCGAAGATACCTACGGGCTAAAACGTCCGCCGTTTACACCTGATGATTTTTCAAGACTCTCTAAAGACAATAAAGAACACTACGAACCATACCCTTCAAGTATGTACCGTGCAGTAACGCTCCAGGCAAAGGATTTGCAGGGGCGGTTAAGCCAATGGTTGAAAGAATTGCCAAATGCTCTCAGCTATCGTGACCGGCTCACCTACACCGCTAAGGAAAAGGTTACTAAACAGCTAACCGATATTCTCTCTATGTTGATGACCGTAGGTACTTTGGATGATGCCACAGTCGATAAGGTTTCTACACCCATCCGAAAACGTGACAGTGCCACATACACGCAGATGGAGATGGAAGAGTTCTTCAAGAGAGGCCAAGAGCTTGCCAGCAACTGGTACACCTTTGTTAAGAGAGTTCAGGCTACCGTAGAAAAGGAGAAGTCAGAAAGGAGTTACCTCTCCGGAGACTTAAAAACTTTGTCCAACGTGGCACGCTGGCAGTATCCTGATAGCATTCAGCCGGACGTTGAAAAGCGTGACGACAGCGGTTTCTGGAGTGATATTTTTAGAACACTACCACCTTCTCACGAACTCAGCAGGCTTATTAACCAAAAAATCTTTAACGAGTAACAGAAGGGAGATGAATATGATGCTACCTATTTTTTACTGGATTAAGTGGAATGACCTAATGAAAGATGAGCTGGCTGAAAAGTTATCTCAAACCTGTTTTGGGAATTTCGGGTACGACTTTCTCTGCGCCTTTGGAGATAACGAATGGCAAGCTCTCCGTCATTGTCCATTGGGAATGCAATGCTGCGAAGCAACTTACCATTACGAGCTAGTACCTCATCATATCAAAAAGCAACTGGAGAGTGCCGGATAAGACTTTCTCCTCCGAAGAAAAAAAGTTGCTCTATATAAAGTTCCGTTGGTATAATCTGAAATTTATCCATTAAAGAAACTAAGGAGGTGAGACAATGCCTCTACCTAAAAGAGGAACGCCAGAATATGAAGCGTGGCGTAATTCTCCAGCCTGTGAGGAGTGGCGAAAAAAGACAAGTCAAGTAGTAAGGAGCCTCTGGCAAGACCCTAACTCAAAGTTACGCCAAAAACTGCAATCCGATGAATATAGAGAGAAAAAACGCCAGTTTTTGAAAGCACAATGGCAAGACCTTAACTCAAATATCCGTCGTGCTTGTCAATCGGAAGAATTCCGGAACAAGGTAAGTAGCGGCGTAAAAGCAGCATTGAACAACCCAGAGGTAAAATCACGACAAATCGAAGGCGTAAAACGAGCTTGGGAAAATCCGGAGATTAGAGAAAAGTATCTGAACTACCTCCGTGACCCAGAAGCTAATGAAGAACGGAGGAAACGCATCTCCGAAGGAATGCGAAAAAGCTCAAAACTTATTGGCAGACCACCAAAGGATGGTGATAAAGAATGTTCTGGCTGATATGATCGCTGGTAACTTTATCTGTAATCGGAAACGGCTATCTTTATTTGAAAAGAGACAAAATCGTATTTTAGCACGTGAAAATATCGTTGGATTAACGTTTATAAGCCTCTATGCACCTAGGAACTATTTTCATCAACTATTTTTATACGTGAAAAGAAAAACCAACTTATTTTAAGGAGGTTTGATAACTATGCAACGAGAGCCTTTCTATACAAAGGACTTGCACTTCGCTGCTTACTTAATGTTAAACGGTTATGAGCCGGAAATTAAGATTCCATATTTTAAGGCGAGAAGAGCGATATTCCTTTACCCGGATGCTGACTTCTCCACCCTACGGGACTTGCGGACGAAATTTGAGGGTGACAAAAACCTGACTGTGAACCTGTTCGACTACGTTAGAGCGATGCGGGAGCTTGGCGACCGCATTAACTACATCAAACGAGAGACATTGAAGAAGGAGGCTGGTCAAAATGACCACAGCGAGGGCGTTGGAATGTAACGTTCAGGACAGCTTGTTGCAGCTACTTTCACCACTTTCGATGAAAGACCTGAAACGAAGCGGACTAAATGAAGAAACCATTAAGAAGATGGGCGTAAGGGATGCTACAGATGTAGAGAGAAACTTGACCCCTTTCCCACAAAGCACCGGTTACGTTATTCCTTACTTCAACAAAGATGGAAGTGCCATTTATGACCGGCTTGTTACCGGAGAGAAAGAGGAAATTCCCTTCTTCCGTATTCGCTACCATCAACCGCCGGTCAATTCAGAAGGGAAGCAGGTTAAGTACGCTCAGCCAAAGGATACTGGCGTTCACGTTTACGTACTACCGGAAATATGGAAGATAGCCAAAGATACTTCTAAACCACTTGTTATCGTGGAAGGTGAAAAGAAGGCCGCCAAAGCAGTACAGGAAGGAATTCCTGCTATTGCCCTTGGTGGTGTTAATAACGTCAGGCACGGTAAGTACAGAATTAAGCCTAGCGAAATTGGAGAAAGCAAAAGAGGCTTTATCACTTTTACGATAAAGGATGCTGAGGCTATCCAGTTGCTGGAAGAGCATGTAGCTCCAGAACTTCTCGAATTTGACTGGAGACAGCGGACAGTCTACATTGTCTTCGATAGCGATTCATCAATTGGCTTTCCAGTCAAAGAGCAAGTCCAGCAAGCCGCTTTTGATTTCGCTTTCTGGTTGTTCAAACGAGGGGCTGATGTAAAGCAGGTTATCCTACCTCATCCGGAAAAGGAAGGAGAAAAGGTTGGACTGGATGACTTCCTGCTTACCCACACCGCTGACGATTTTTGGGAATTGGCTAAACAGGCTCGATTTCCGATACAACCGCAACTGCGAAGCTGGTTGCAAAGGCACCTAAGAAAGCGGGGTCTAAACCGTGACGATTACGAAATGGCAGCTACGGCAGTAGTAGCCGACCTCGATTTTGAGGGACATCGCTACCGTGACGAAGCAGATAACAGAAAGTTCTACTACTTTGACGGAAAAGAAAAACTTCTTTACGAAGTAGACTGGACTGAAAATGCGAATGCTTTCCGGGTTGGAGAGTTTGCGGAGTTAATCACAGCTAAATACGGTATTGGAACCGCCGATAGAGAGGTTATAAGCCGTTTGTCAACAGCTTTCATACAGGGCTGCCCTCGCGTGAGGACTCGTAAGGTTTCCTATGTGAACGAACCGCCCAAAATACCAACGGACACCTTATACGTTCAGCTAAGCGATTCGGCAGTTGTAAGAGTGACTAAGGATGCTATCACTCTAGAGGATAACGGCGTTGACGGAGTGCTGTTTAAGAAAGGAATTGTTAAGCCGGTTAAGATAGACTTCCAAAACCTGCCTTCACGACCAAAACGGTTATGGCGTCAGGTAGTGGACACTCTCAACCTTGACAGTCATTCCATTTTTACGGATGAAGAGCAGAGAGCACTGCTTGAAGTCCTCTGTTACCTCTCTCCTCTTTTCCGGGATTGGAGAGGATTGGAGTTGCCAGTTGAAATGGCTATCGGTGAGGCCGGTTCAGGTAAATCTCGTTTTTACTACGTTCGGACAGGAGTTCTTGTTGGAGAGATAGGCGTTGGAGTCACTCCAAGGGATATACAAGAGTTGAGAACTTTCCTTGCTAGTGCCCGTGGGATTTACGTTTTTGATAACGTCAGACCAGGCAGCCTGAGAAACTACCGGGAACAGTTTGAGGAAGAAATCGCAAGAGCGGTTACGCTTAAGAAAATCCAGTACCGTCCTCTCTACTCTAACACGGACGTGACAGTTAAAACAGACTGCACTTTCGCCATTACTGCTACCCGTCTACCCATCCACGCTTCAGATTTGATGGAGCGGTCGTTGGTTTTTCGATTCAAAAAGATACCGGAAGGGCAAAAAGTAGATGACTGGGAGTGGAAGGTTCTTTATGATACGCCGGGAAGAGAAGCCTTGCTTTCCGATATGCTCGTTGCCGCTCAACGTTTCTTCCAGCTTGTCGATACGAAGTTTGAAGCGTACCGGCGTAAAAGTATACGGCTTGAAGGCTTTGAGAGAGCATTGCTGCTGATGGCAGAAGCTCTTGATGAAAGCAAACAGCTACTTTCTACAATGGAATCCGTTGTTGACAAGCTACCAAAGGTGATACGGGAAACGCAATATCAAGCCGATAACGCATTGATGGTTTTGAGAGAATTTGCGGAGAAGAGAAGACAAGAAGTAGAAGCAGGACAAAAGAAACCTGTCTTCCAGCTTAGAGAAATTACTGATTGGGTTCTCGCTAACTCCAATGGCCCAAGTACCATACCTTATCCCTTCCATAATCCGCAGGAACTTGCTGGCTACATTCGGGAGCAGGAGGAGCTGGTAGCAGAAGTTACTGGAATTCGAGTTCACCGAAGAGACCCGAACACTACTTATTACACCTGCTAAAAACCACCACCCATTCAAGCCCAGCTAAGCAAAACGCTTGGCTGGGCTTTTCTGTTGGTTCCCACACCTAGCTTTGCTAGCATCGAAGCTAGCTAAGCTAGCACGAAGCTAGCAATCGAAAATCCAATAAAATCAATAGTTTGCAGCGTTTTTGCTAGCTTTTTTAGCTTTTTTAGCATATCTCTTTATATGGAATTTTTTAAGAGAGGTGTTTATAAAAACTATATATAGAGATATACCCAAAAACCTAAGATAGCTAGGTGCGAATCGTAAAATACTTGCAAATAGTATATTTGCTGTTGCTAGCTTCGAGCTAGCGGGTTCTAGCCCTAAGCTAGCAAAGCTAACGACAAGCTCCTCTGTAAGGCAGCTTCTTCCTCTCTCTTCCGAAGTAAAAAAGTTCCTCCCTATAAAGTTCCTATCAAGCCATTTATAATTTAATCATTAACAGTAAATGGTAGGGAGTGAGATTATATGCGTAATTCCGCTTATGAGGAATTCTTGAAGGAAATCGAATATCAAAACCAGCGATGGAGCAACCAGCAGTACGCTATTCTGATTGAGGTTATACCGTGGGTTACGAATTACGACCAGGAGCTTTGGGATACAATCTGTGCTTCATATTATCACGATATTGATGAGTTACCGGAGGCACCACTGGTTGTTGTTGAAGGGAAAACGTATAAATGGCACGCGGATGTAATAGACGCTCTTGGAGATGGTTTCACTATGAAGATGTTACCAATCATGCTAGAGTTAGGAGCAACAGTCCGCCCAACCTACTACATCAACTCGCCAGACGAAAGAGTTCGCTACTTCTTCGATGTTATCATCCCTCGGCACGAGAAACAGCAGTTCCTTGATAAGTTTTTCGATGCCGTCCGAAGTAGAAATTAGAGGAAAATATTGGAGGTGATTACTATGCCCTACCCTGTTCTTAAAATAAGCGACTGCGACTCTACCTCTTATCAAAGGTTTGAGACATACAAGCAAGTATGTTACGAAAACAGTCTTCCAATGATTATTGTAGATTTCCAGACGGAGCACAACTACTGCGAAGTTACCCTTGACCTCTCATCCACCGGACTAAAATTTCTCCCTTCCGAGATGAAGGCTCTGGAGAGAATTAGCAAGCGTCATGGATGGCTCTCCTGTGTTGACATTACTCCTACGAAAGCAAGATTCTTATACAGTAACTGGAGTGACCCATCAGAACAGGAAGACTACAGCTTCCTTCTGGAAGACATTTTGAAGTGGGTGGATAAAAACATACCTCGCTCTTCCATTTTTGCTATTCTTACCGCTCCGGTTTATGCTACCGCTCAAGTATCCGTTGGCTGAAAATTATAACGCTCAGCAGTGTATCGAAGCTAAATCGATGGAACTCCGTCCTCGCAAGTAACCTCTTCTTCCTTATCCTGCATAGTCTTTTGATGGTGAGCCTTAAAAGCAGGCTCTTTTTTCTTGTAAATATTCGACAATTCCCGACAAAAAATTGGTTCCCCTCTTTTATTCATGACTGACCTATACTATAATATAATCATAAGATGTTAAAATTTTCCAACACAAGAAGGGAGATGATTACTATGACCAAACGAGAGACACTCAAAAGAGTGCGAGACATCATCCGATGTCTGGAACACAATCAAACGCTACATACAGATACCTGTTCTGTGGTAGCTGCGAAGAAGCTGGAGATGCTCGTGAAAGAGGCTCCAGCTTCTCTCGTTTATGAGCTTTCCTGCATTCACAGTCAGCTTATCCGCTCTGGAAATGAAGTAGATACTGTCCTAAATCGACTTAAACAACTTCTATATAACTAAGGGAGGTGATTGATTGTGGCACCAAGAGCAAAGAGTGAGCCAGTTGAACCCAAGCAGTCTTTAGTAATTCCTGCAGGCAATACCCCTCCGGAGTTACAAGCATTACGGTCAAAAAGAGATTCTTTCCGCGCTAATCTTCAGTACGCCATCAAACAGGAAGAAACCTATCGCGAGAGATTTGAAAACGGTGATGAGTTAGCAGAACTGAAGATGCTGGAACAAAGGCTACGGGTTGACTGGTACTCAAAAAAGATTGCCGAAGTAGAACAGGAAATCCAGCGATACTATCTCAAGCGTAAAGCGGAAAAGAAAGAACCGGAACCTGAACAGGAAAAAGCCAAAAAGGAAGGCGTTGCGTAAAGAAAAACGTGGCGCCTTCTGGTTTTTCTCTCTTGCAAACCAATTATACGACTCTATGCCCTACGGAACTTCTTTCCTCAATACTTTTATACTCCGATGCCAATTACCAACTTTATTGGGAGGTGATACCATGACGAAAATACGTACCTGCAAGACCTGCCCTCTCTACGATAGGGGGTTTTCCTGTTGCCGGATGGGATTCGTTAACCCTCCTACCAAACGGGCTACAGAGAAAGCGATGGCTACTTACGGTAGCGATTACGTCTGTCAATACAACCGTTGGAAGAATTCTGGTACATTAAAGTATCAGCTTTATCTATAAGTTGCCCAAGCCACCTCGATTTAGTTTCCGTAGTTGACTTTCGTGATAGACTTTGATATAATTTCTATCAGAATACATCAAGTTGATTGAGGTGGGTTGTATGGCTCCTCGGAAATCGGAACCACGTACTAAATTAGTAAGCGTTACCTTTACCGAAGACGAATACGAAGCCGTTAAGAAGGCAGCGTTGATGACCGACCGCAGTCTAGCTGCTCTTGTCCGGTGGGCTGCAATAAAGTACCTTAGAGAGGTGGACCTGCTGCCAAGCGGCGAGGTTGTAAAGGAGGAAATCGGTGATGAAAAATTGGTATAAGATTGTCATACCGGTGGTAATAGCTGCTGCCACTGTCGGCGGATATTTAATTTTTTCAAAGCCTCAAGTGGTGACGCAACCAGCTAAAAATAATCAGGTTCAGGAACTAGTTGATGGATACATTTATGATGAGCAAACTGGACGGTATATTAACAAAACTACCGGTGTTTGGTATATCGTTAAGGACGGATATAAGGTAATACCCCCCGAAGAATATTTTGACCCCGATAAAATAGGTATCCCCAGCGGTATAAATATTTCAAACCGTCCCAATGATGTGTGGGAGCTAAAAGAGATACGGGAGATAACTATTAAATCAGGAGATACGCTGGTTGACATTATCAACCCATACTTTATGAATGAGCATTTCAGAATGAATTATGAATGGTATGCCAAACAGGTTTTGAAACTTAACAACATTATCGACCCTCACTTTATCAAGGCGCTAGACACATTGAAAATACCAATTTATATCGATAAAGAAGCTAAGTAGTTGCTGGTTTATCGTTTTGACAAAGGTGTAGCTGCTCTTCCCTATTAGAAGGGTGTGGAGACGTATTTTGGAACACTAGGTGTTTTAGTTTGGTTTTTATGGAAAGGGAGAAAAGATAGTTGATCCTGTTATTATCTATTTTGTTACTTCTGGCCACTTTTTCGACCAAACTGATCTCTCGATTCGGCGTTCCCGGTTTAGTGATTTTTTTGGGCTTGGGAATGCTTTTCGGGAGCGATGGCCTTAACCTAATATATTTTGATGACCCTTTACTAGCCCAGCGGATAGCCAATGTAGCCCTCATTATTATCCTTTTTGAAGGTGGCTTTAATACCAAAAGAGAGGAATTACAGTCGTCCTTCAAACCAGCTTTTACCTTGGCGACGGTAGGTGTCTTTATTACCGCCGTAACTCTAGGACTGGCCACCCACTACATCGTTGGGCTCAGCCTCGAGGCCTCCCTACTGGTAGGGGCCATCGTTTCTTCCACCGATGCTGCAGCAGTTTTTTCTATTTTTCGCAATAAGAGCATTCAGCCCAAACTGGCCACCACCCTGAAAGCCGAATCTGCCTCCAACGATCCAATGGCCATTATCCTGACCATAGCTCTGCTCGACTATATGAAGAATACAAATTTCAACCTTTTTCCCTTTATCGCTCACTTAATGTGGCAGATTGTGGCCGGAATTGGTGTGGGGTACTTGTTCGGTAAGCTTGGACCCTATCTCTTTAACCGGGCCCGCCTTGAATCGGGTGGTTTTTACTATGTTTTGAGTCTCGGTTTCTGCTATTTGAGCTTCGGAGTAGCGGAGATAATCAAAGCCAACGGCTTCCTCGCTGTATTCATAGCTGGTTATTTGCTGGGGAACAGCAAGTTCGTCTACAAGCAGGGAATAGCCCGCTTCCTAGAAGGCACCTCCACTTTCTGCAACATCATTCTCTTTCTAATGCTGGGGCTGCTGGTCTTTCCTTCGCAACTTCCCGCCTTTATCAAGGAGGGGGTGTTTATTGCTCTGCTGCTAATGCTAGTGGCACGGCCGACAGCGGTCTTTTTAACGACACTGTTCTGGGATTACAACCTCAAGGAAAAATTATTCCTCTGTTGGGGAGGTATAAGGGGCGCAGTCCCCATTGTACTGGCCACTTACCCCTACGTTGCAGGAGTCGACCACAGCAACTATTTTTTTAACGTCGTGTTCTTCATCGTTTTACTAACAGCCTTAATCCAGGGGTCATCCCTCGACATTTTAGCCCACAAGCTCAAGTTATTTGCTGGAACCAAAAAGACTTCTCCCCATTCCCTGGAGTTAATCTCCACGGAAAATACCAAATGCGAGTTGTTGGAGTTTGAAGTGGAAAAAGGGTCTTCTTTGATCGGTAAGCGTTTGGAGCATATCCCTCTACCAAAGACCACGCTGGTTACTGCCATTGTAAGACATGTCGATATAGTACCTCCCAGGGGTGACACGGAGATCCAGGAGGGAGATATCTTATTTATCCTGACCTACCAGGAAGATAAAGAGCACCTGATAGCTCTGCTGGAGTAGCCTAAGATAAGAGATTCTTTATTGCATTGTTTCTCGCCTAGAATTGGCTAAACTAAAATCTATTATCCGAGAAATTGACGATAGCGCTTTCGTAGCCATAGAAAATGTTCACGAGGTACTTGGGGGAGGGTTCCGCAAACGAGTAATTCATTAAATGTTCAGCCGGTAAGAGTAGCTATTGCCTAAGCTGGGCGTGTCGAAACTCGTGAGATTTTTTGGAAGCCCTCTTTTAAGTTCCTAGCATACATCCTATAATAATAACATAGGAGGTGAAATCTGGTGAACGAGCTACTTACTACCAATGAAACGGCTGAAATCCTCGGAATATCGCCCATTGCGGTCGCCAATCTCCTTCGGGATAAGAAACTGCCAGGTATCAAGAAACGAGGTATTGACGGAATTGACCGCTGGTTCATCAGGCGGGAAGACGTTGCCCTCTACTGCGCCGGGTTGGCTATTTTCAATATGCTCCAGCACAAAGCCAGAATTAGAGGGCAAGCTGTGGAGGAAGGTGTCCCCCTGTGAGTAGAGCCGTTGGATATGTAAGGGTAAGTACAGAAGAACAGACCCAGCACGGTTACTCCCTGGAAGCCCAAACCGAAGCAATAAAGAAATACTGCGAAATTCAAGGTTGGGAACTATTACGGATTTACCGCGATGATGGATACAGTGGCGCTTCTATGGAAAGACCAGCATTGGAACAACTCCTTGCAGACCTGCACCTGCGCCATTTCGATACTGTTGTCGTTTGGAAGCTGGACAGATTGAGCCGCAACTTAAAAGATACTCTCTATCTCCTCGATGATGTCTTTGAGAAGAACGAGATAGGTTTTACCAGCATACAAGAAAAATTTGATACAACCACAGCTTTTGGAAAAGCCGCAATGCAGATAGTTGCTGTTTTCGCTCAACTGGAGAGAGAAATGATTACCGAAAGGATGAAGATGGGAAAGTACCAAAAGGCACGGCTGGGACAGTTTCCGGGCGGTCACGTGCTATACGGTTACAAGAAAAATCCCTCAACTTGCGAGTTCGAGGTTAACGAAGAGGAAGCCCGGATTATCAAGTTAATCTACCACTGGTACGTGTATGGCGATGAAAGCGGCCAACCACTGGGGATGGAAGCTATAGCGGATAAACTAACGCAAATGGGTATCCTCCCTCCCTCTGCTGTCCGTGGAGTTCGAGTAGGAGTCAGAGGCAAGAGAGGTCAAAAAGGTGAATACGTCAAGCACTGGTCAAACGCTACTGTCAGACAGATTCTTACCCATCAGGCATACATAGGTAAGAATTACTTTGGTAGGGATGGTAAGAATGCCGAACCAGACAAGATAGAGGATGACTGGATTGTTATTCCCTTCCCTCCTATTGTAGACGAGTACATCTATCAGTTAGCACAAGAAAGAAGAAACAGAGCAAAGTTCTGGCAGAGAAAACACGAAACGCCATTGCTTACTGGCATTATTCACTGTGGCATATGCGGTTTACAGTTTAGAGGAACCTATGACCACGGAACAACGGCGGTTTACTCCTGCTACGGCAGACTTAAACGCTACCACAGAGATGGGAGTCCCACATGCGACTCTCCAAGAATTCCTGCTGACTGGCTTGACCAACAGGTTGTGTTGAAGGTACTGGAGGCTTTGCAGAAACCAGAACAAATGAAAGAAGCGATTATGGCTCACTTAGAAAGTTGGGAGCGAAGAAAACGAGAACTGGAGCTTCTAGTTGGGCCTTCAGTAAAACAGATGAAGGAATTTGAGGATGAGCAGGAAAGGTTGAACTACCTCTTCCGCAAAGGAAGAATATCGGTATCAGAATACGAGAAGGAAGCTTCTACGCTGGATAAGAAGATAGCTGAACTCCGTGAGCAGCATAAACACCAAACTAATGAACTCCGTCACCTACAGAAGCTTGAAAAGGACTTAGACTTTATCAAGCAGGCTCTTGAGAACGGCTACTGGAAAGTAGAGTACGAAGCACTGCAAAGCGAAATAAAAATGATATGGGACACCGCTTTAACTATTGACAATAAGACAGGAGAGGTAGTTGTTACCACTCCCAGAGAGGAAAAGAAAGTTACTATTGACTTCAGCAATGCTGACGAACAAGTTCAAGAACAGGAAGAACTGCTTACTCTTGCTATGCACGGAGGTGGTAAGATTGCAACACGTCAGCTATTTGATAAGCTCCATATTACCGTTCACGTATACCATGACCGAGTGGAGGTGAGAGGGTTAATACCAGTCGGGAATATCAATATTAGTTCGTTTCCACACCCAATAAGGAGGTGTGGTCCCCCCAGCGCCCGCGGCCTGCCAACCCCTATCATGTCATCGAATTTAAGCTGGATGAATTTCGCCAAATCCTTGGTCGTTATTTCCAGGAAGTGGCTGTTTTCGGCCAGGGTTTCGCCAAACCGGTCATCTTTCGAAACCTGGCCAACCCCCAGGCAGAGAGGGTGCACCTGGTACAGGTGCCGGTCCGCCTGCTACCATACCGAAACGGAAGCAAGCACTACAACTCCTTGTCGGCACCCTCCAGGCTGCGAGATGCCTCGGCGGATATTAAGCAATCCCTGTACTTTGTGATACTCGCCCAGAAACAGGGAGGCGCCGCCAGGTTTACCCTTCCGGCCAATGATGTTTGTTATTACTGGACTTAATCCTTGGAGGAACAAGAAATTGCTAGTTTCTGTAATCATTCCGGTGCACAATCAACTGGCGTATACCAGGCAATGCCTGAACTCCCTGTTTGTTACGGAGAATGGCATCCGGCAGGAAGTCATCGTGATCGATAATGCCTCATCGGACGGCACCGCCTCTTACCTGCAGGAAAAGGGCCGCAGGCTTAAAACAATCCGCAATTCCACCAACGATGGGTTTGCCCGCGCCTGCAACCTGGGCGCCCGCGCCGCCGCCGGAAGGTACCTATGTTTTTTAAACAACGATACCATTTGCCAGTCGGGCTGGCTTAGCTCGCTGCTGGCGTTAATAGAATCTGAGCCTCGCATCGGGGTAGTTGGCAGCAAGCTGCTGTATCCCGACGGGACCGTTCAGCACGCGGGGGTAGTGATTTCCGGAGAAAATCCCATTGTGCCGGTGCTTATCTACCAGGGGGCCCCCGCCAAAGCTCCTTATGTCAACAAGACCCGAGACTTTCAAGCAGTGAGTGGGGCAAGCATGCTGGTGCGGCGACAGGTGTTCGAAGCGGCGGGAGGATTTGACGAGGGTTACATTAACGGCTGCGAAGACCTGGACTTCTGTTTTGAAGTCAGGCGGCTGGGATACCGGATAGTCTATACGCCGGCCAGCGTCCTCTGCCACTTTGAATCCAGCACTCCGGGCCGGCACAGGTACATCCTGGAGAACCGGGCTCGGCTGCAGGCCAAATGGCTGGGAAAGATCACGGCTGATGCGGCCCAGTATTACCGGCAAGACGGTTTTGACCAAGTCCCCCATTTCTTTAATGCATCCAGGAAAATGAGGCAAATAAAGGGATGACAAAAACCATGGCAACTACTCAGGAATTATTGGAACTGGAAAGGTTCATGATCCGGCGGGGAGGTTGGACCTACCTGCGCCTCATCTATTTGCTGGACAGTTTACAGCAAATCCCGCTGCCCCGGAACGTCCTCTCCTATGGCTGCGGCATGGGTTTCCATGAATATTACCTCGCCAGAGCCTTTCCGTCTGTTCAGATTGATGCCCTGGATATTGACAGCCGGGCTATCGGATACGCTTGCCGCCACTACCATGCCCCCAACCTGCGCTTTATCTTGGGGGATTACCAGCAGGTCAGGCAGGCTTACGACCTGGTTTTTTCCATCGAGGTGCTGGAACACATCCCTGAACCGTGGCCAGTATTAACTGCTATGTGCCGACATGCGAACTACCTGTTCCTGTTAGTGCCCCAGTGGCACAATACTACCCCGGAACAAAAAGAACACCTGCGCCGTGCACTCGGGCACCAGCACGTGGGATTCACCCGGCAAGAGATATGTAAGCACTTGAGAGCCAACGGGTTCCGGATGCTCAAACATTCCAACTGTTACTGGGAAGACCGGGGCGGTCTGGCCCGGCGGTTATTGGAGAAGGTGGGAACTCCGGACACGGAAACCACCGATATCTTCCGGCGGCTGTTCCGGCTGGACTTGCGGGAAGGCAGCATCCCCAGCCGGGACGGCAGGGGATTGGCCCAAGGGCTCAAGGTACTGGCTTGTAAAACCTAGCCGGTGCGGGGGAGCCGTTAACAGGCACCCATACTTCCCACATATAAAAAGGTAATCTGCCCGCTTCAAGGCAAAGAGACTCACCCAGCGTAAAAGTTGTATCCCTAGCCAATTGGAAAGGGCTAAACCAAGCTAAGCTGCTCCTGCAGGACTGTCCCGCAGCAGGGCAAAAGGAAATCGAAGGGGAATTTCCCATGACGGATAATCCTATCAGGGACATCATCATGATCGGCTACCATCCATGGAAGACATTTGAAGATCAGGGGTTCCGCACCCGACCGGGTCACCTGGTTGAGACTATGAGCCGTACTTCCCAAGTTGGAAAAGTGCTGTATGTACCCCCGGCCGATCAACCAGGGTTACTCCGCAAATACCCGCCAGTCCTGGCAGGCCCGTGGTGGGAGGTATACGCGCCCCTGCCCCGGGTATGGGCAGTAGACTTCCGGCCAGGGGTGCCTGTTGACCTGGATGCACCGGCACTGGTGACTGCAATAGCCAGGAAGCTGGACTTTTCCGACCCGGTGCTCTGGCTAAGTTCTCCTCTGGCTACCCCGTACATCCGCCGGGTGGGAGAACGACTGGTTGTGTTTGACGCAGTGGACAACTGGCTGGAACACCTCCAGTTCCGCGGAGCAAAAGAACAGGTAGCGCAAGGTTACCAGACCATCAGGGAGCAGGCGGACGTCATCTTTACCGTCTCAACCGGTTTGGCCAAAATTTTGTCCGGCTGCCGGGGACAGGTTCACTGGATCCCCAATGGAGTAGACGTTGACTTTCTACAGGCTGCGGCTCGCACGGAGCCTCCGGACCTGCTGGGCTTGCGGCGACCGCTCCTGGGGTACGTGGGAGTAATCCAGGAACGAGTTGACACCGGCCTCTTGGGCTACCTGGCAACCCAAATGCCCCATGCCACCATAGTGCTGGTCGGGCCGGTCCAGGAAGCAATCCGCCAAGCACTGGCCCGGTATCCCAATATCCGCTTCCTGGGTTTACGCCATTACCTGAAGGTACCCGGTTACATCAAAAGGTTTGACGTGTGCCTGCTTCCTCATTTCGTCAATTCCCTGACTGAGAGCATGGATCCAATAAAACTATATGAGTACCTGGCCCTGGGGAAACCAGTGGTAGCTACCCGGGTGGCGGGTGCCAAGCGACTGCAGGAACTGATCTACCTGGCACAGACCCCCAAAGAATTTTATGTGCGCGTACTGCAGGCCTTGCAGGAATCTCCCGGCCCGGCACTCCGGCGTATCCGGGCAGCCAGGTCTCAGGGGTGGCAGCAGCGGGTGAATTTGATGCTGTCTTGCCTGGAGCGAGTAAGAAGGAACGCACTATCCCAGGGAATTGAAGGGCAGCCCCCCTTGCCCTAATCCGGCCAGCAGAAGGCCAAATCCCTAGTGTGCGGTTTACCGCTCCGATCATTTTCCGCCTCAAGACCCTGGCAGGGTCACGGTTTTGGTAAAACGGTAATAACTTTCGGATATTCATATGAATTGATTAGATAGGGTACTCGATTGTTTCGGGCTGTGCAAGGATATGTGATAAGAAACTGGCTTGCCTGTTTCGGAAAGCCTTATTCGACCCTTACAAAAACGCAAAGCAAGAAACAGCTGAGACCTATTTCGGCAGGTATATTTAACCTGTTTTAGGTCCTTCGGCTATTCGCCTTTTGCTAACTTACTGTTTCGTTTCTGGCTCCCGGCTGATGCTTGGGAGCCTTTGTTCTTCCTGCTGGAAAAAGAAGTATTCCCGGTGGATAGAGGAGATGGGCGGAAGGGCCAAGAATTAATTTTACACGTTCACCTAAGGGTTCGCCTTTAAGGGGAACTATCCATAGCCCAAGCTCGTCAAAGCTTTTAGGGGGCGGGTTTTCAAGGAAAAGAGAAGGCAGGGGGGAGAAGCCATGAGAAGAGTAGTTGTGTTGATGTTAATTGCCGCCTTGATGATGTTCCAAGTTAATCAGTTTGCCCAGGCCTCAGGACCCCGGATCAAGCTGGGTAACGAAGTGTTGCTGGCCAAGTACCGCCACCTGATCGAAGGCAAGCGGGTAGGTTTGGTTACCCATCAGGCCGGGGTAGACAGCAAAGGCAGGAGCCTGATTGATATATTTGCCGATGACCCGGCGATTAACCTGGTGGCTCTCTATGGCCCGGAGCATGGGATTGAGGGCACCGCCAAGGCCGGTGCCTATGTGGAATCAACCACCCACCCACGCTTGGGGATCCCCGTCTACAGTCTCTATGGGCCTACCCGGAAACCCACGGCACAAATGCTGAGAAATATAGATATACTGGTCTTTGACATGCAGGACATCGGTTCCCGCACCTACACCTTCATGTCTACTATGAATTACTGCATGGTAGCTGCAAAAGAGCACAATAAGCCGATAATCGTCTTAGACCGGCCCAACCCGGTGGGGGGCGAGATGGTGGAAGGCCCGGTGATGGAAGACCCATATATTTCTTTTGTCGGGGTGGACAACCTGCCCATGGCCCATGGGATGACTGCCGGTGAACTGGCCAGGTTTTTCAACCGCAAGATCGGGGCTGACCTGACGGTAATCACCATGGAAGGCTATACCAGGAAAATGGTGTACCAGGATACTGGCCTGCCCTGGGTGCAGACTTCGCCCAACATCCCGGACCTGGATTCGGTTTTCGGCTACATGGCCACCGGCCTTGGTGAAGGGACCGGGGTAGCCATGGCTGATAAATTTAAATGGATCGGCGGCCGGGGACTGAATGCGGAAAGGTATGCGGAAGTCCTGAACCAGGCGGGATTATCGGGGGTAACCTTTATCCCCGAAAACCGGGGGGAATCCGGCGGTGTCAGGCTGAATATCTACGACCCCTATACCTATAACCCAGCCCGGACAGGGTTTTACGCCTTGGCTTATGCCTTTTCCCTAGGGAGCTTTAAGGTGCCTAAAAGCAGCGGGACCAATATCGTTATGTTTGACAAAATCATGGGGACCAACAAGATCGGCCAGTACCTGGAGCAGCGGCTTTCACCCCAGCAGATCGAGGCCAACTATGCCCCGGGATTGAACAAGTTTAAGGAGGAAAGAAAACAATACCTGCTGTACGGCAATGAAGCAAGCCGGGGCTTTGCCGTGGACGGGCAGATTAGGGTGGAAGTGGAGGGAAAACCGGTCAGCTTTGATTCTCCGCCCTTTATTGACATCAACCACCGAATGATGGTTCCCATTAGATTCATTGCTGAAGCCCTGGGGGCAAATGTATTTTGGAATCCAGGCACCCAAGCCGTTTCCATTATCCGGCCGGGCGCCCACATCCAGCTGACAATCGGCAGCGCAGCCGCATTTGTCAACGGCGAGGAAAGACCAATGGACACCAGGCCCGTGATCAAAAGCGGGCGCACCATGGTTCCAGTCCGGTTTGTGGCCGAGTTCATGGGAGCTGGTGTCACCTGGCACTCCCAGGCCGTGACGGTTACTATTGATTGATAATTAGCGGCCTGGCTCATTATAAGAGCGGCTACGCCATTGCATTAACTGGCCCCCTATGGGATTAACCAGTTCTAAGCTCCGGTAAACCGGAGCCAAGAACTGGTCGAATCTAAGCACGAGCGGGGGTCACAATCCCCCTCTGAAGCCAAGACCCAGTTGAAGAACGAAGGGGGAGACCTTTTATGTCTTATTTTCAAGGCTACACTCCCGGTTACGGTCCTGGTTGCGGCAAACCCTCCTATGGCCTTTTCGGTGGAAGCAGGATGCTACTGATTTTCCTGTTGATCCTGTTCCTGTTTGACTTCAGATAGGGTTCTCCGCTTACGCTGAAACCCTTTGGCCGGTGAGACCAAGGGGCTCTTTTTTTGCATGAGATTAGGCTTCCCGGCGGGGCGGTTTGGGGCCGTAATACTGGTAGTAATGGCACTCGATGCGCCCATTATATAGCTTGCGCTTTTTGTCTGCCCGTCGGCCGAAGAGTTTTTCGAACCCTTGGTGGGCGGTCAGAACATAGAAAGACCATGTGTCAAGGGGGCGGAATACCTGCCCCATTTCCCGGTACAACCCTTCCACAGTGCTCCGTTCCTTCAGGCGCTCCCCATAAGGGGGATTGCAGATTACGCAACCGTATTTTTGCTTCGTGCGCACTTCCGCCAAGGGCATTTGCTGCCAGTGGATATGGCTTTCCACACCGGCCTGCCGGGCATGGTACCTGGCCATGCTCAAGACCTCCTTGTCCATATCAGTCCCCCGGATATCCAGGTTAATGTCTGACCGGACCAAGTCTAAGGCCTCCTGGCGGGCTGCCTGCCACAGCTTTGGAGGGATGCCGGGCCATTTTTCGGCGGCAAATTCCCGGTTAAGTCCTGGTGCCATGTTTAATCCAATTAAGGCCGCCTCAATGGGGATAGTCCCAGACCCACAAAAGGGGTCTAGCAGTAACCGGTCCTGGTTCCAGTAACTTAGATTGATCATGGCCGCTGCCAGGGTTTCCTTTAGAGGGGCGGCGCTGGCCAGTTTCCGGTAACCCCGCTTGTGTAGTCCCGGGCCGCTGGTGTCAATGGTCAGGGTAGCGATATCTTTCAATAAAGCCACCTCAATGGTGTACCGGGGCCCTTTCTCCTCAAACCACTGGCGCCGGTAGCGGCGTTTCATGCTTTCCACCACTGCCTTTTTGACAATGGCCTGGCAGTCGGGGACACTGTAGAGTTTGGATTTAACGGACTTTCCTTCCACCGGAAAGTTGCCGTCTCCGGGAATCCAGTCTGCCCAGGGCAGGGCCTTGGTCTTTTCGAAGAGTTCTTCGAAGGTGGTGGCCGGGAATTCTCCCATTTTGATTAAGATCCGGTCTGCGCTCCTGAGCCACAGGTTGGTCCGGCAGATGGCTTCGATGTCGGCCTTAAAGGTAACCCTGGCGTTTTCAACTTTAACGTCTTCATATCCAAGTTCCTTTACTTCTCGGGCCACCACCGCTTCCAGGCCGAAGGTAGCAGTAGCGATCAGTTCAATCAAGGCCATTTTTTCACCTCACCGGTAGTTTTGGTTCGAAAGGGATTTGTCTCCCTGATTATGGCAAATTGGCGAGTATAAAGCAAGGTGAGTATATACTCGGCAAGGGATAAAATTGCATTATCATAATGAAGCCGACTATGAAATTCGCTTTGAGGCCCGGTAAATCAATGAATAATTAGTGGCCTCGCTCATTATAAGTAAAAAGGTTAATTCTTTGATAAGGGAGAAATTAAATGGTGAAGGATAAGTTTCCGGTCACCCCCGCTGTCAGGGGACTTTTTTACCAAAAGCTTTTCAAGGTGCAAGGAAATTCCCCCCTGGAAGCAGAAACATCATAGCAAAAAAGAGGATGACAGGAATGGCGGTAGCAACGGCCCTGGTTATTGGCAGCGATATGGTATCCCGTTTGCATAGACCCTTTTTTGGTCATGTCCATAGCGTTTTTCCGCAGACCATTAATATAGAGGACAGCCAAGGAGACCTTTTTTCCATCCGTTCAACCGGCGGTCCTGTTCTCAATAGCTTGCTGGTGCCCCCGCCAGGGCATCCAGAGGGGTTAAACGGACTGGTGCGGCCAGGGGAAGCAGTGGCCAACTGCGGGCCGTTTTTGCTGGTGTTTGGAGGCGGCCAAACAGCTTATTCTTGGCGGGGAGCCAGAATTTGGGCCGGGGAGGAAGTGCCGGCAGTGGTTCCAAACCAGAGCAGGTTGGAAAAAAACCTCTTGCTTTTGGAGGAGCTCTTAAAGGATAGGTCGGGTTTTGGTCCTCTCTTGAGCTGGCTGTCGGGCTACCTGCAGGGGGAAAACCGGGTGGGATTGCGGCCCTTTACCCAATCAGGCGAGGCAGCCCTGCCCCATATTCTAGCACTGTGCCGGGCTTGGCGCCGGCAGGACAGAGATAGCCTGGTCCCGTCCGTGAAGGGTTTGGTCGGCCTGGGGCCTGGCCTGACGCCGGCTGGGGATGACTTTTTGGCTGGCTGGACAGCTGCCGTTCAGGTAGTAAATCGGCCTGACTCAGGCTGGATGGAACTGTTTAGCCAGGCCCTCTTGTCTCATGCCAGGAAAGCCACGAATCTAATTAGCTATTCAATGTTGCGTTATGCAGTCCTAGGTCAGGGTCCGCCGGGAGCAGTAACCCTGGCCGCGGCCCTTGCCGGCGGCAGCGGGGAAGATGTCTTGGTGGCAGCTCAGGAGGTCTTAGCCCATGGATCCACCTCCGGCGCCGACCAGATTACAGGCATTGCTTTCGGCTGCTGGGTAGCCATCTGTGATAAACAAGCTGGTGCATGGAGGGGATTATGATCTTTAACCGGGTTTTCATCAAGCCAAACGCATATTTTGATTCCGTTGTGTTAATGGCGGTTTCCCGTTCTTTAAAGGAATTGGCTGGGGTGGAGGAAGCCGTTCTGGCCATGGGCACGGAGATGAACAAGGAACTTCTGGCCCGAGTGGGCCTGGCCACTGCCGAAGCCTTGCAGGCAACCCCTAATGACCTGATGGTTGGGATTAAGGCCAATGAGGCTCATGTCTTGGAAGAGGCCGTAGCTTTAGCCGGCCAGAAACTGAAAGGGCAGGCGCAAGAAACGGGTTCGGAGACAGCAAAGCCCAGGTCCCTGGCAGGGGGGCTGATGTCCTACCCGGAGACTAACCTGGTTTTGATTTCGGTACCGGGCCTCTATGCAGCCAGAGAAGCCCGCCGGGCCCTGGAGGCCGGCCGCCATGTAATGCTGTTTAGTGACAATGTTCCTTTAGAAGAGGAAATAGCCTTGAAGGACCTGGCCAGCCAACGCGGCCTCCTCCTAATGGGCCCGGATTGTGGGACAGCCATCATTAACGGTGTCCCTCTGGGGTTTGCCAATGCTGTACGCCAGGGCTCAATTGGAGTGGTTGGCGCTTCCGGCACCGGTACCCAGGAAGTTACCAGCATAATCCACCGTTTAGGGGCGGGTGTCTCCCAGGTTATCGGCACAGGCGGCCGGGACCTGTCTGGTGCGGTAGCAGGCCGGACCACCTTGGCAGCTCTGGAGGCCTTGGGAGCCGATCCAGCCACCCGGGTGATCGTGGTAATCAGCAAACCGCCGGCAAGGGAAGTTGCCAGGAGGGTCTTGGATAAACTGGCCGGGCTGGGCAAGCCAGTAGTGGTACACTTCCTTGGCGGGGACCAGCAAGAAATAGAAAAAAGGGGGCTGATTGCCGGGAGAAACCTGGCCGATACCGCCAGAAAAGCAGTGTCCCTGGCTCAAGGCCTGTCCATACCGGTGGCGGAACCTCCTGTGCCAAAACAAGCAGCCCAACGAGAGGCGGCAGCCATGGCTCCTTTTCAGCGCTGGGTCCGGGGACTGTTCGGCGGCGGCACTCTTTGTGATGAAGCAATGTTTTTACTAGGGCCGGTAACCGGAGGGATTTTTTCCAATGTGGCCGTGGATTCCCGCTGGCAACTGCCGGACCCCCTGGTCAGCAAGGAACATACCATGCTGGACATGGGTGATGATTTTTTTACCGTGGGACGGCCCCACCCGATGATAGAGCCTGTCCTCAGGGTAAGCCGCCTTTTTCAAGAGGCAGCAGATCCCGAAGTGGCAGTGGTGTTAATGGATGTGGTGTTGGGATACGGCTCCCATCGAGACCCTGCGGGAGTGCTGGCCCCGGCCATTGCTGAAGCCAAAGAAACGGCCCGTCTGGCTGGGCGCTACCTGTCTCTGGTAGTCAGCCTCTGCGGTACCGACCAAGACCCGCAAAACCTGGCAGAACAGGAACGTCAGCTGGCCGAGGCCGGGGCACTGGTTTTACCAACTAATGCAGAGGCAGCCCTACTGGCAGCAGAGATTATAACACAGCGGACAGGGGGTAGAAACGGTGAGTGAAATCAACAAGCTGTTTAACCAGCCCCTGCAGGTTTTGAACCTGGGAACTACCCATTTCTATCACGAATTGAAAACCCAAGGGGCCCGGGTGGCCCATGTGGATTGGCAGCCCCCCGCGAGAGGGGATGCCAGACTCCTGGCTGCCTTGGACATTCTTACTGGCCGGCCGGAGGTGCAGTCTGCCAATGAGGAAGCCTTCGCCAGGATGATGGCTTCCCGCCCCATGCTGACAGACATGGGCCTGGCCGGCCAGGTAATCCCCGGAATGGGAGAACGTACCCTGCTGCATGCCGGCCCACCCTTGACCTGGGACAGGATGTCCGGCCCCATGCGGGGAGCAGTCATCGGAGCTATCCTGTACGAGGGCTGGGCAAAGGAACCCCAAGCAGCGGAAACCCTGGCATCTTCCGGCCAGATCTCCTTTAGGCCCTGCCATGAACACCAGGCGGTTGGGCCTATGGCAGGCCTGATATCTCCTTCCATGCCCGTATTTATTATTGAGAACCCTGTTTACGGCAACCGGGCCTACTGCACAATTAATGAGGGCCTGGGAAAGGTTCTGCGCTATGGGGCTTACAGCCCGGAGGTCTTGGAACGTCTCCGCTGGATGGCTGAAGTTTTAGCTCCTGCACTGGCCCTGGGGATTCGGGCTTCGGGGGGCATCGACCTGAAAGCCTTGATTGCTCAATCCCTGCACATGGGGGATGAGTGCCATAACAGGAACAAGGCCGGAACCTCCCTGTTTATCCGGACCATTGCTCCCCACCTGGTCAGGGCTGGGGTAACAGGGGATGCTCTAGCAGGTGCCCTGGAATTCATGGATCGAAATGACCACTTTTTCTTGAACCTTTCCATGCCCTTCTGTAAGGCGGTAACTGATGCCGCCCACGGGATTGCCAACTGCACCCTGGTTACTGCTATGTGCCGTAACGGGACAGATTTCGGTATCCGGGTCAGCGGCTTGCCGGACCGCTGGTTCACCGCCCCGGCGGAAAAGATTAAGGGACTCTACTTCCCCGGCTATTCAGAGGAGGATGCCAACCCGGACATCGGTGATTCCGCCATCACGGAGACTGCGGGAATCGGCGGGTTTGCCATGGCTGGGGCCGCTGCTATTGTTAAGTTTGTCGGAGGAACAGTCAGTGATGCCTTCCGCTACACCAATTCCATGTATGAAATAACCTGGGGCGAAAATCTGGGATTCAATATTCCCTATCTTAACTTCCGGGGAACACCCACCGGTATCGATATAACCAAGGTGGTTAATACCGGGCTCTTGCCGATTATTAATACGGGTATTGCCCACAGGGAGCCGGGAGTCGGCCAGGTTGGCGCCGGTTTGGTACACCCGCCTCGCCGGTGTTTCGAAGAGGCCTTGCTGGCTCTAGCCGCCCAAATTAAGGAGGATAATAAATGCTAGAAATTCCCAGTTCTGTTCCTAGCTATCCCCTGCAAGGCATCCGAGTGCTGGATTTCACTCGCGTCTTGGCCGGGCCTTACTGCACCATGATCCTGGCTGACCTGGGGGCTGAAGTGATTAAAGTGGAACATCCGGAAGGGGGAGACGATGCCAGGGCTTTCGGTCCTTTTCAGGGGGGCAAGAGCGCCTATTTCATGAGCGTCAACCGGGGTAAGAAGAGTATTACCGTAAACCTGAAGTCCGTGGAGGGCCGGGAACTGATCAGCCAATTGGCCCAGAAGGTTGATGTGGTGGTTGAGAACTTCCGGCCAGGGACCATGGACCGCCTGGGATTAGGAGCTAAGAGCTTGCGGGCAATCAACCCTGCCCTAATTTATGCGGCTTGCTCCGGCTTTGGCCAGACCGGTCCCTGGGCTGGGAAACCTGCATACGACATGATTGTCCAGGGCGCAGGCGGGATGATGAGCATTACCGGCCAACCAGGCGGCCAGCCTACCAGGGTAGGGGCTTCCATTGGGGACCTGACGGCCGGGTTATTTACCGCCATTGGGATTGTTACAGCTCTTTACAGCCGCCGGTTAACAGGCCAAGGCCAGGTTGTGGATGTGTCCATGCTGGATGGACAGGTTGCTCTCTTGGAAAATGCTATTGCCCGGTACGCCGTTACCGGTGAGATCCCCGGCCCCCTGGGGGGCCGCCATCCATCCATCACCCCCTTTGAGAATTTTGCAACCGCTGACGGGTGGATTATTGTGGCGGCAGGCAATGACCAGCTATGGGGCCGGCTTTGCAGGGCTCTTGGACGGGAAGACCTGATTAACTTGCCTCAGTTCGCCACCAACAAGGCCAGGACCGACCATTATCAGGAACTAAGGCCCCACCTGGTTGAGGCCTTTTCGCAACGGTCAACCGGGGAATGGTTGACTATCCTGGAGGAGGCGGGAGTGCCCTGCGGCCCTATCAATAATATTGCCCAAGTGGTTAGCCATCCTCAGGTGCGGGCCAGGAATATGATTGTGGAAGTAGAAGACCCGGTGACAGGCAGGCTGCCTATGGCCGGTAACCCTATTAAGCTTTCAAATATGCCTGACCCAGAGGTTAGGCCAGCCGCTCCCGCCCTGGGGCAGCATACCAAAGAGGTCTTGGCAGAACTGTTAGTCCTGCCAGATCAGCGCCTGGAGGACCTGCGCCGGCAGGGGGTGATTTAGCCAGATTGTCACTTCAAGGAAGAAACAGGACAGCTGTTGAATAAATTTTAGGAGGAGAAAGCCGGATGATAAAAAACTGGCAGAACGTCAAAATGTATGATTTGACCCAGCCTTTAAGCCACTTGACTCCCCCCTGGCCGACCTACGAACCCCTGCAGATCAAGTTCTTTAAACGCCTCTGCCCAAATGGCGCCAATGGGCAGCTGATTACCACCAGTAATCATGTAGGGACCCATCTGGACGGTTCCCTGCATTTTTGCACCCATGGCCGGGATATTGCCAGCATCCCCTTGCATGAACTGATTGGTCCGGGGGTAGTGGTTGACCTGAGCGATATGGCTGAGGATTACGGCATCTATACCTCCAAGGACATTACCGACAGGGTTGAGGTAAAGGAAGGCGACATCCTGATTATCTATACCGGTTATCACAAGTATTCCTGGGACCAGCCTGAGGCTGACGAGGTCCGGTATATGGTCAAACATCCCGGCCCTACCAGGGAGTTTGCCCACTGGTGCAAGCAAATGAAAATAAAGTGGATTGGCGTAGACTGCGGTTCTGCTGACCACCCCATGAACACCAAGATCCGGGAATGGGCCCCTGTGCAGGCCAAAGAAGCTGACGCCTATATGCAAAAGAAATATGGCCAAACCCTGGACGAAATATTCCCCCCTGCAGATTACCAGCTAATGCATATTGACCTGTTCCCCCACGACATCATCCATGCTGAAAACCTGGGCGGGGATATTGTAAAAATTCTCAACCGGCGCCTGATCATCGGCTGTTTCCCCTGGCGTTTTGTAGGGGGCGAGTCTTCCATCTGCCGGATTGTGGCCTTTGACGAGGAATAGGGTTTCGGGCAATGCCGGCAATATACTGGGGCGCCCTCGCCTGGTAATACTGCCGGAATGAACTGTTGCGGCTTGGCAATAACCAAGGAGGTGAACGGTAAGTGTTTCAGCCCTTTCATTATCTGGCCCCCCATTCTCTGGCAGAGGCCTGCACCTTTCTGCGGGAGCATGCCGGCCAGGCGGTACCCATGGCGGGTGGAACCGATTTGTTGGTCAGAATGCATGACCGCCAGCTTAAGCCTGTCTATGTGGTAGATATTAAGAAGATTCCCGGGCTGAACGGGATTTCTCCTAGGGATGATTCCGGATTAACCATTGGCGCCTGCACCCCTCTCAATGCCATTGCCCGCCACCAATTAATCAGGGAGCACTATACCCTCTTGGCTCAGGCGGCCCATTCGGTGGGGTCATATCAGATCCGGAACAGGGCCACCATTGGAGGCAACCTTTGCAACGCTTCCCCAGCGGCGGACACCGCAGCGCCCTTATTGGCTTTAAATGCAATTGCCCTGATTGCCGGGCCTGACAGCCGGCGAGAAGTGCTCCTGCAAGATTTTTTCAACGGACCTGGCCAACCTGTGCTGGCTCCCGGGGAATTGCTGACTGCCGTCAAGCTGCCGCCTTTGCCTCCGGGAAGCGCCAGCGCCTACTGTAAGTTAATGCGGACGAAGGCTGTAGACTTGTCTCAAGTCGGTGTCGCTGTAGTATTTGCCGGGCAGGGGCTGCGGATTGCCCTGGGCGCTGTGGCGCCTACCCCTATCCGGGCCACCGAGGCCGAAACCCTGGCCGCCGGGCGTCCTTTGGCGGAAATAGATATCCAGGCCGTGGCCAGGGCTGCTGCCAATTCTGCCAGCCCAATCGGCGATATCCGGGCTTCCAGGGAGTACCGCCTGGAAATGATTGAAGTGCTGACAACCCGCGCCCTGACTGAGCTTTTTACCCAGTTAAGCCTCAATCCGGCTGCACGAAGGGAGGAGTAACCCTTGCCTGAAAAAATCCGGTTTTCCGTAAACGGTGAGCAAGTGGAACTGGCCGTGGAACATCACCATCGATTGATCGATGTTTTGCGGGATGACCTTTTCCTTACCGGAGCCAAAGAGGGATGCGGCGGTGGGGAGTGTGGCGCCTGTACTGTATTAATGGATAACGAGCCGGTCAATGCCTGCCTGGTTTTAGCAGTTGAGGCTGAGGGGCGGGAGATTACCACTATTGAGGGGCTAGCTAAAGAAGGTCGGCTGGATCCCCTGCAGGAAACTTTTATTAAGCATGCCGCCCTGCAGTGCGGTTTCTGCACCCCTGGCATGATCATGTCTGCTAAAGCCCTGCTCTTGCGTAACCCCCATCCAACAGAAACGGAAGTGAAAGAAGCCATTAGCGGGAACCTCTGTCGCTGCACCGGCTACAAGAGTATTGTAGAAGCGGTGCTGGATGCTGCCCAAAAGGAAAGCTAGCTGCGGGAGGAGAGGGAACCATGAGTGAAACGCTGATAGGAGCAAGTGTGCCCCGAAAGGACAGTTTGGAAAAAGTGACCGGCCGGGCGCGGTTTGTAGGAGACCTGCACCTGCCGGGCATGCTTTTTGCCCGGGTCCTGCGCAGCCCCTACCCCCATGCCCGTATTCGCTCTATTGATGTGAGCCGGGCCTTCCGGGTGCCGGGGGTCAAGGCGGTGGTAACCGGGCGGGATTTCCCCAATTTCGTAGGTCTTTATTTAGTAGACCGCAATATCTTTGCGGTAGATAAGGTTCGTTTTATCGGCGACCCTGTTGCTGCGGTGGCCGCCCTATCCCTCCAGGCGGCGGAAGAGGCTCTGGGACTTATTGAAGTAGAGTGCGAGGAACTGCCGGGGGTATTCGACCCCTTATCGGCCATTGCACCTGACGCGCCGCTGATCCATGAAAACCTGCACCAGTACAAGCGAGTGCCCGCTTATCACCCCGTTCCCTTTACCAACATAGCCAACCATGTTAAAATCCGCAAGGGAGATATTGAGGAAGGCTTCAAGCAGTCGGATGAAGTGTTTGAGGCTGCGTACCATGTGCCTCACATGCAGCACTGCCAGTTAGAACCCCATGCCGCTGTTGCCCAGGTGGAAGCCGGGGGCACGGTCACTGTCTGGTCCAGCTGCCAGTCCCCCAACGCGGTCCGGAAGCTCCTGGCTGTTGCTTTCGACATTCCAGTGGGAAAGGTCCGGGTGATTACACCATATGTGGGAGGCGGCTTTGGCGGGAAAGCAGGGGTTTCCATTGAAGGGATCCTGGTGGCTTTGGCCATGAAGACCGGGGGGCGGCCTGTCAAGCTAGTGCTGACCCGGGAAGAAGTATTTCAGGGTACCACTGTCCGCCAGGGGCTGGTAGCCAGGATTAAGACCGGCTACATGCGGGATGGGCGGCTGATAGCCCAAGCAGCGGAACTGTTCTGGGATGCGGGAGCTTACTGCGAATACGGGGTGAACATCGTCCGGGCAGCAGCCTATTCTTCCGCTGGGCCTTACTATATACCCTACCTGAAAACAGACTCCTACTGTATTTACACTAACCACCCGGCCGGAGGACCCTTCCGGGGCTTTGGCATGGGGGAGCTTCACTGGGCCCTGGACCAGCAGTTAGACCAAATTGCTCACCGCTTGGGCTTGGATCCTGTGGAAATTAGACTGATTAATGCTGCCCGGGACGGTACCACTACCGCTACCGGCGAGGTGTTAAAAGACATCGGCCTGGCTGAGTGCATTAAGTCAGCGGCCAAAAAAATCGGCTGGGATGAACCCAAAAAACCGTTGACAGGCAAAGGAATAGCTTGTATGGTAAAAGCGCCGGCAATGCCCGGAAATGCTGCTTCTTCTGCCGTGATCAAGCTGAACGAGGACGGCAGCGCTAACCTTTTAATAACAGCTACCGAAATCGGCCAAGGGGCGGAAACAGTCCTGGCCCAGATTGCCGCCCACGAACTGGGGCTGCCTGTTGATCGGGTTAATGTAGCCCAACCTGATACCGGCTATACTCCCTATGAGTGGCAGACAGTAGCCAGCCGCATTACCTATTCGGCAGGGAATGCGGTGATGCGGGCTGCCCAGGATGCCCGCCGCCAGCTTTTGACAATGGCTGCCGAGGGGCTTGGCCTGCCGGAGGACCGACTGACCATTACCGCCGGTATGGTGCATGCAGTAGACGATCCCGCTAAATCCATTGGAGTGGCAGACCTGGCCTTAGGTCTTACCATGCCGGACGGTTCGGGGAGATACGGCCCGGTAATCGGGCGCGGGCACTTTATTCCTGAAGGCATTGAAGGCCTCGACCCGGAAACTGGGCAAAGCGCTAAGGCCGTGGCCCACTGGACCTTTGGCGTGCAGGCGGCAGAAGTCGAGGTAGACCCCCAGACAGGCCGGGTAGAAGTAAAGAAAGTTGCGGCAGTATACGACGTGGGGAAAGCAATCAACCCCTTACTGGCTATAGGCCAGACCGAAGGGGGAATAATTCAGGGGCTGAGTGTGGCCCTTTATGAACAGCTGCATCTGCGGCAGGGCCGCCTCATGAACCCCTCCTTTGTAGATTACAAGATCGCCACTGCGGCCGATGTTCCGGAGATGGATGTCGGCTTTGTGGAAACCCCCCTTGCGGACGGTCCTTATGGAGCCCGCGGGTTTGGTGAGCATACGATGGTGCCTACTGCGCCGGCCATAGCCAATGCAGTCTTCGACGCAGTGGGTGTAAGGATAACAGACTTGCCGATCACACCGGAAAAGGTCTTAGCCGCACTGCGGTTAAAAGGCAAAGGGGGTGAGTAAGGCGAAACGAGTACCATTGGTTTAATCTTACAGCAAGCTGACAAGAAAGGATGGTTATTTAAATGGAGGCAAAAGCTCAAAGCGTTCCCGCCATCAGGCGGGGAGATTATTTACCCCTCCCTAAGAGTATGGCTTTTGGTCTGCAACATCTTTTCACCATGTTCGGAGCAACGGTACTGGTGCCCATTTTAACAGGGCTGGATATTTCAGTGGCCCTGTTTACCGCCGGTGCTGGTACCCTCTTATTCCATCTGTTAACTAAGCGGATGGTGCCTGTATTCCTTGGCTCCTCTTTTGCATTTATTGCGGCAATCCAGCTGGTTATTGCGGAACACGGCGGCATCCCGGCCGTTCAGGGCGGGGTAATTGTGGCTGGTTTGGTCTACCTGGTCTTGGCCCTCCTGGTTTATTTCCTTGGTCCTGGCATCATGAAAAAGCTGTTCCCGCCAATTGTCACGGGACCAATCATTATGATCATCGGTTTAAAACTGGCTCCTGTTGCCATCGACATGGCCAGCAAAGGTTGGGGCATCGCGATTTTCACCCTGCTGGTAGTGACAGTGGTTAACGTTTACGTCAGGGGCTTTTTCAAAATGCTGCCTGTCTTAATCGGTTTAGCTGCAGGTTATTTGGCTTCCTTAGCCCTTGGCATCGTTGACTTTACCGCCTTGAAGGAGGCTGCCTGGATCGATATTCCTGCCTTTACTGCCCCCACTTTTGATATGGCCGCCATAATGATCATCGCGCCTATTGCCATTGCCACTTCCGTTGAGCACTTCGGAGACATCCTGGCGGTAGGGTCAACTGTGGAAGAAGATTTTCTGAAGGAGCCCGGCGTGCACCGGACCCTGCTGGGCGATGGCTTGGCCACTTCCCTGGCCGGCCTTTTCGGTGGACCTCCCAACACTACCTATTCCGAAAACACCGGCGTATTAGCCTTAACCAGGGTATGGGATCCTTCCATCATGCGGATAGCGGCTATGTTCGCCCTGGCCATCGCATTTGTACAAAAACTGGGCGGCCTGATAGCAACCATCCCTGTTGCGGTTGTAGGAGGAGTAGCGATTATCCTGTTTGGAATGATTGCAGCCATCGGTGTGCGGACCGTAGTAGAAAATCAGATTGATATGAAGAAATCCCGCAACCTCATCGTCGGCAGCGTGATCCTAGTCCTGGGTATCGGCGGAGCTGCTTTGGACCTGGGTGCAGGCGTAAAGTTGGAAGGTATCGGGCTTGCTGCTATTGTGGGTATCATTTTAAATCAGATCCTGCCCCAGGACTAAACCGGAAATAACCCAATACCATAGAACCCCGAAGCGCCAAGCTCTGGGGTTCTTTTGTTTGCAGGGTTTAACGCCATCTCAACAGTTCATGGATCAGGAGAATAAGAATACTTTGCAGCAGTTGCCTCCCACCGTTCTGTCTAAGGTCAATGCCTTCTAGCGTCCTGATAATATCACTGTCTCCAACTATCTGGGAATAAACATGGTCCGCCATCCGATAAACTGCTGCCCGGGTCGGATAGGGATACATTTCCGGGTTGGCCGGGTCATCATATGTGGCACAAACCCGGCGTACGATTGGATAAATCCGGTAGTAAAGATCAGGATACATGGTGTAAAGAGGTTCATAATAGTGAAACATCGTTGCAGCCCTCCTCTTGGTAATAAATTCCTTTGTGCTAGAATATGAACCTCCTGGACAGGGGGTGAAAAAAGCAGCCTTTTTAGGCTGCCTCCAGTGTAAAGCTTTATAACTTTTTTTCCGGGTTGATAACCAGATAGAGTATAGTTAGGCCTTGTTTTCCACCTTTGGTTTCAGAAGCAAGCTGATAGTCCAGATTCCGGCTAAGCCAATGATGGAATATACCAAGCGGCTGATTATAGCCTCCTGGCCGCCGAATAAGAAGGCTACCACATCTACCCTGAGAGTGCCGACAAGTAACCAATTCAGTGCCCCAATTATAACTAGTACCAGTGCAATTCTATCCCAAGTTGCCATTTACCACACCTCCTTTCCATTTAAAAGGATGTCCATTCATCAAACCAGTTATTCGCGGGTCTTAGAATTGGGGCAAAAAAGGTAAAAGGTCGGAAGGAAATCTTAGCTGCTTATTTAATTAAGGGAATATAGCAATGTAGCAGCTAGATTTGTTAAGGAAAGAGGTTGAAAAAATGCGTTGTGCCACCTGCGGAGTCTACGCTTGCCGGTCGGGCGAGGCAAATAAACAGCCCAGGGATTGCCCCATGACAGCTGAACCCCTAGTTTATCAGAAAAGTTTGGAAACCTACCGGAAAGACCTGGTGACTGAGAAAATCGCCCTGGCTTCCGCCTGGACGGAAGCTGCCGGTTATTGCCGGTGGTCTCGCCTCGAAGAGATTATGGAGTTTAGCCACCGGGCAGGCTGGCGCCGTTTGGGCTTGGCTTTTTGTATTGGGTTGCGGCAGGAAGCCAAGCTGATTCATGGCGTTTTTCAGCAAAACGGTTTTGAGGTGGTTTCCGTTACCTGCAAAACCGGTGCTGTTCCTAAAGAAGAACTGGGCTTGGGTCAGGCCGACAAGATTAGACCGGGAGAGTTTGAGCCCATGTGCAATCCTGTTGCTCAGGCTAAACTCTTAAATAAGGCCGAAACCCACCTGAATATCCTGGTAGGCCTGTGCGTGGGCCATGACACCCTGTTTATCAAGCACTCCGCTGCCCCAATAACTGTACTGGCAGTAAAAGACCGGGTGCTGGCCCATAATCCCCTGGGGGCTGTATATGCCGCCCATTACTATAATAAAAAATTGGCTGGCCATTGCCCGTTAGAGGCAGAAAGGCAGTTAGAGCAGCATAACGATTAAATGGGGAGGCTTGATCGGTATAGTAACAACAAAAGAAGAGAGGTAGCAAAAGGATGAAGGTAGCTGCAATTCATGCAACCACAATGGCAATTGAGCCTATTGAGATGGCGTTCCGCGAGGCTGGCCCAGAGGCAAAACTGCTTCATTTTGTTGATACGGGACTGGTGCCCATGATCCAGGAGCATAGCAAATTAACTCCCGCTATCACCCGCCGCTTTGCCCGCTTATTGGAATCAGCGGAAGAATCCGGGGTAGGCTGTATTCAGCTCACCTGTTCCGCTTTCAATAACGTAACTGCTATTCTGCAGCCTTTATTTGCCAGCAAACTTTTTCGCTCCGATGAAGCTATGCTGGACGAGGCTTTGAAGTATGAGCGGATTGGCCTGATTTCCACGATGAAGGAAACCCCTCCGGCCCTTATCAGCTACATGGAGGAAAAGCGGCCGGGTATCCAGGTCAAATCCCTGGTAAATGCTCAGGCTTTCCAGCTAATGCTGCGGGGAGAAACTGCGGAGCATGACAGGTTGGTTAAGGACATGATCGGCCCCTTGGAGGGTACCGTTGATGTGATTGTCCTGTCCCAGTACAGCTTGGCTCATCTTGGGAATGGGGTGGCAGTGCGGGTTCCTGTCCTTACTGGCCCGAAGGCCGCGGCAAACAGGTGCTTGGCATACCTGAAAAACCTCTCCTAACCACGGGACAGCAGCAAGTTTCCTTAGAATTATTTTCAACCGGGGGGCTTAAATGATGGGGAAATTTCTTTTATGGTGTATTCTGTTGGCGGTCTGTTGGCCTTTAGCAATACTAGCCCTGATCTTGTACCCCGTGGTCTGGCTGGCGCTGATCCCTTTCCGTCTGGTTGGTATTACCGTGGAAGGGGTGCTGTTGGTGTTTAAGGCCATAGTGACCCTGCCCGGCCGGTTAATGGGGGGAAGGCATTTGTAAACCCTGATGCAAAGGAGGGAACTATATGGCAATGCGCAGGTCGTTTTTGATCCAGTAAAAACCCGTCAGGCTTTTTCGGAAAACCCTAATTTCCTGGTGAAGGACGGAGGGACGGCTAATGGAGAAGTGCCTGGAAAAAGTACTGGAAGAAAACCCTATAGGTATTTTGGTTGTGGGTGACAGCGGAGAAATCCTTTATAGTAATGTTGCTGCCAAAGAGATCTATGGTGCTTTGCCCGTATTGCCTCCCGCTATTTTTACCCTGCCGAAGCCCTTTGAAAGAGTACAGGATACCGTAGGGGACAAGGTAGTGTTGCTTTCTTGCCAGCAGCTGGGCACCTGTGCCCAGGGCACCCCCATCTGGGGCATCTTCTTGGAGGATATTACCGAACGGGTACATACTGCCAAGGAATTGAACCAATTGAAGAATCTTAACCGGGAGATTGAAGCTATTTTTGAAGCAGCTTATGACGAACTTTATGTGGTTGATGCAGAAGGCAATACCCTGCGGGTTAATAATGCTGCCTGCGAAAGGCTCTATAATTTAAAAGCCAACCAGCTGATCGGGAAAAATGTTAAAGATTTGGAGCGGGAGGGGGTATTTTACCCTTCCATAGCTTCCATCGTAATTGAAAAAAAGCGGCGTCTTACCACCATTCAAAGGACCAACACGGGGAAAACCCTTGCTATCACAGCTAATCCTGTCTTTGATGAAAACGGCAAAGTAATAAAGGTAGTCACCAATTCCAGGGATATAACGGAAATGAATTACTTGCGCCAGCAATTGGAACAAACAGAGGAGCTCAACCGGCGCTATACTTCCGAGCTAATAGCACTTAGAAACCGCCTAACCGAATTTGACGGTATGGTTGCCTACAGCCAGGAAATGCGGTATGTTCTCGAGATGGCTGAAAAAGTAGCCAATGTGGATTCCACGGTGTTGCTGTTAGGGGAGTCTGGAGTTGGAAAGGACATGGTGGCTAAATTAATTCACCGGCTCAGTCCCCGCAGGGATGGCCCCTTTATTCAAATAAATTGCGGGGCTATTCCGGAGGCTCTTCTGGAATCCGAGTTTTTTGGCTACGAGTCTGGCGCTTTTACCGGTGCTCGCCGGGAAGGGAAAATGGGGCTATTCGAGCTGGCTCATAAGGGTACTGTGTTTTTGGATGAAATTGCGGAATTGCCTCTGGCTCTTCAGGTCAAACTCTTGCAAGTGCTCCAGGACAGGCGGATAAGCCGGCTAGGGGGTACTGGCTTTCTCGAAGTCGATGTCAGAATCATTGCCGCTACCAATCGGGACCTATCCCTCATGGTAAAAGAGGCCAAATTCCGCCAAGACCTTTATTACCGCCTTAATGTGGTACCCATTGAGATTGCCCCTTTACGGGAGCGGCCTGATGATATCCCGCCGCTGGTATTTCATTTTCTGGAGAAGTTTAATATTAAGTACGGCATTAAGAAAAAGGTTAACGCAGAAGCGGTGGATTTGCTGCTGAGGTTTTCTTGGCCAGGGAATGTGAGGCAGCTGGCCAACATCATTGAGCGTCTGGTTGTAACAACCGATACCGGGGAGATCTGCGCCAACGACCTCCCGGTGGAAATTAAGCGGGACTGTGTGCCTCGCGAGCCGCGGGTTATCGTTACAGGAATGATGCCTTTAAATGATGCCATCTGCGAACTGGAGCAGCAGTTAATCGATATGGCCCTGCAGCAGCTGCACACTGCCGAGGCTGCAGCCGGGTTGCTTGGAGTGCATCCAACAACGGTTATGCGCAAAATGCGCCGGGCCCAAAAACAAAGGGCTAACCAAAAATAACTGCCGGAATCCGAGGTTGGTGCGTCACCAAACTCCGGTCCTGCCCTTGCTTTTTATCTCGGCCAAAGTTTTACTCCTATCGGCCCGCGCCTTAAGCTGCCCTTGAAATAGCCCTTTTAGTGATTGTATTCCCGTGTTTAGCCTGCAAAAGTGCAGCTTAACCTGGCCAGCCCTGCAAAATTGCAGGGCTGGCTGTTTCTTTTTCTTGCAGGGTTTTTGCTAAACTCTGTCTTAAAGCCCACGCAAAACTGCAGTATTTTTCTGGAAGTGAGCCTGCCCTATCCGCCGTAAAATGGTTAAATAATTCGGAACTACATGCCTTTTCAGGAAATTCTTGCTGCTGGCATGAAAGTTGCTCACAAAAAAGGTTGCCGGCTGTTGCCATGCCGGGATGCAAGAATGCAGGGGAGGGGTTGCAGTTGAGGGTTTGCAGGTGAAAATTGGTGGTGCCCTTATTTAATCCATTCTTTTGGCCTGAGAAAAAAGAGACAGGTGCAAGCAAGCGATAGGTAGAAGAGGAGGTTCTTTTAATGTCTGCAAAAGAACATATTACCATGCTGGACTATTTAATAATGCTAGCGTACCTTGTGGCCCTGGTTGGAGTGGCTTGGTGGTGTACCAAAATGCAAAATGACGCTGAGGATTACCTGGTGTCCGGGAGAAAGATGGGCTTTTGGCCTAACTTGGCAACCCACTTAGGGACACAGGTTGGGGCAGGCAGCACGGTGGGGGTTGCGGGAGTCGGTTTCGCCGTGGGGATCAGCGGCATGGGCTATAACATTTGTATGGCGATTGCTTATTTAATTTTTGCCGTTTTCATTATTCCTAGGATAGTAAAAATGAAGCAGATCACAATCGGAGATATTTTACACTTGCGCTTCAACCAAACCGCGCGGGTAGTAGCCGGCATAGTCATCGCTTTAAGCTATGTTGCTTTCACCAGCAGCCAGTTTGCCGCCAGCGGCAAGATTCTTAAAGCGGTAATGGGCTGGGATCTGACCATGAGCATTTTAATCGGGGCGGCACTGATCGTTGCCTATACCTATTTCGGCGGTTTGTGGGCAGTTGCCTATACGGATTTGGTTCAATGGTTTGTCATGATGGTGGGGATTGTTTTGATTGCCTTCCCGATGGCTATGGCTAAAGTCGGGGGCTGGAGCGGGTTGCAGGCAGCATTGCCGGCAGAGCATTTTTCCTTTGCAAACTACGGAGCTTGGAATTTAGTCGGCTTGGCTGTAGCAACCATCCTCGGATTTCTGGTTACCCAGGACGTTTATCAACGGGTATGGGCTGCTAAAGACGAAAAGACCGCGAAAAATGCCATGTTGTGGGCCGCCTTGTTATTTGCAGTTTTTGCCTTCGTTGGCAGCACCCTGGGGATGGCCGCGAAAGTGCTTTACCCCACTGTAGCCAAAGAAGAGGCCCTGCCTACCCTAATCACAGTGCTGCTGCCGTCAGGCTTAACAGGGTTAGTGTTAATCGCCTACCTTGCTGCTATCATGTCAACTGCAGACTCCTGCTTGCATGCCGCTGCCACCAGCATGTCAGTGGATATCTGGAATAAGGGGCTTGGCAAGGCAGTGGATTCACAGGGACTGATGAGAATTGCCCGGATTGTGGTGCTGGGCATCGGTGTTGTGTGTATGGTTGTAGCGGTAGCCCTGCCGGAAGTATTTCGGTTGATGCTGTATGCCTATACCTTTATGTCTGCCGGCCTGGCGATCCCTGTACTGGCAGCCTTGTTCTGGAAACGTGCCACTGCCGTGGGAGCTGTCGCTTCCATGTTTGCTGGTGGTATCAGCGGTATCCTGTGGGAGAAATTTGCTAAATCAGAAATTCCCTTGGAGGCCGTTGGTGCGGTTGTGGCACTGGTGGTTGTAGTAGTTGTTTCCTATCTAACTGCTCCCCCCACCACCAACCAACTGGATACAATCTACAAACAAGGTCAGGGCTAATACTCCGCATTTTTGCAATAAAGAGAATAGGGGGACGGCCTTAATAATTCAAGAAGGCCATTCCTCTAAAAAGAACTTGCTGAAAAGAAGCCTAATCAAACCAGGAGGTAGGAAATATGAAGATCGCAGTAATTGGGGGCGGCGGAATTCAGGCTTATGGGATTCTACGGGATTTAATTGAAAGTGATGGTATCCAGAAGGTGCTGGTAGTTGATAACCGGCCAGGCCTTGCCAGACGCAGGGCTGAAGCGCTGGGTGATGCCAGGTTAATACCTGTAGAAACCGATATTACAGACCATAGGGCTGCGGTAGAGCTCTTGGGACAGGTAGATGCCGTGATCAATTCATCCACAATGGATCTTTGCCTGCCTGTAATGCTGGCAGCGTTAGAAGCAGGGGTTAATTATGTGGACCTGGGCGCCTGGAACCATACAACGGAACAGCAGTTGACCTATCACCAGGAGTTTAAAAAGCGCGGCATTACTGCGGTTCTTGGGATGGGCAGTGCCCCAGGCATCAGTAATCTAATGGCCAGTCTCGGAGTGGGCATGCTGGACACAGTTGAAGATATTCGGATAATTATAGCCATGCGGGACCTGACCCAACGTTCCTCCCCAATTGCTTATCCCTATGCCATAGATACAATTCTGGATGAATTTACCGAGCCCGCCTCCGTCTTCCGGGACGGAAGAATGGTTGAAGTGCCCCCTCTTACCTGCAATGAACAGTTCAGGTTTGAAGACCCGATTGGAGTGGTCTGTCCGCCTTATGTAATCCACCCCGAGCCTTTTACATTGGCTTGTTCTTATAAAAGTAGGGGTTTGCGCAATGCCAGTTTTCAGATTGCCTTGCCTCAGGACTTTATGGCAAAGGTCAAGTTTTTGTGTGAACTGGGCTTTGGGAGCAAGGAACCAATCTGTGTCGGGGAGCAGCAGGTAATCCCCAGGCAGGTTTTGATGGGCCTGCTGACTGCTCTGCCAGCGGAAGAAGTTGACGTAAACCAGTACAGTGTTACCCGGGTTCTGGTAAGAGGCCAAAAAGATGGGGTAATAACTGAATACAATCTGGAGATGTATGTAGGCTCCTCCAAGAGATGGAATTATCCTGCAGGGGCTTTAAAGACTGCTGTTCCTCCATCAATAGTGGGGCAAATGCTGGCCAAGGGCCAAATAACAGAAAAAGGTGTATTGCCTCCTGAGCTTTGTGTACCGCCAAAAGCCTTCTTTCGAGAACTTGCCAAAAGGGGTTTGGAGGTCTACTACACTAAGCGGGCCTTTGTATAAAAGGCTGATCAATTGAGGCACGACAAAGGAGGATTAATTAATAAAATGAGTCTAGATTTTCAAGGGATCGCGAAAAAACATCTGTCCCCGGCCCTGGCTAAGGCAACCCAGATTGTGTTTGAGCGGGGGGAAGGCCCATATCTGTTTGATACCGGCGGGAAGCGCTATCTTGATTTCGTGTCCGGTATTGCGGTAAACCAGTTGGGACATTGTCACCCGAAAGTAGTGGCGGCGGCAAAGGCACAAATTGATAAGCTCATCCATGGTTCTTTCAACCTGGGCCATTACCCTTCAGCCCTTACCTTTGCTCATGAACTAGCTAAGGTTACCCCTGGCAACCTAGATATGTTCTTTTTTAGCAATACAGGTGCAGAAGCTGTTGACGGGGCTTTGAAACTGGCGCGATGGAAAACCCGCAGGCCATGTTTTATTGCATTTCAGGGGGCTTTCCACGGGCGGACCCTGGGGGCTACCTCCGTTACCACCTCCAGCGTTGGTTTCCGGGCCAGATATGCACCTTTCTTGCCTACGGTCTATCATGTTTCCTACCCCTACTGTTTCCGCTGCCATTATGGGAACAAGCCGGACACCTGTGGGCTGGAATGCTTGGAGGAGATCAACAGGCTGTTTAAATACCAGACAACGCCGGAAGACGTTGCAGCGGTAATTTTCGAGCCGGTACAAGGAGAGGGAGGTTATATTGTCCCGCCTGTGCGCTACATGACCGAACTGGCCGGTTTATGCCAGGAGAAGGGCATTTTATTGATTTTCGATGAAATTCAAACCGGTTTTGGCCGGACAGGCAAGATGTTTGCAGCTGAACACTTTAACATCGTACCGGATATTATGTGCTTAGCAAAAGGCATTGCCTCAGGGTTCCCTCTTTCAGCCGTGGCGGCCTCCAAAGACCTGATGGGGGACTGGGCCCCCGGTTCTCACGGCACCACCTTCGGAGCCAACCCGGTCAGCTGTGCAGCAGCCTTGGCTGTGCTGGAAGTCTTCCGCGAAGAAAACATCCTGAACAAGTGCAATGAGATGGGTGGCTACTTTAAATCTGCCTTGCAGGGGTTGCAAGACAAATATCCCGTTATTGGGGATGTAAGGGGCCTTGGTTTGATGCTGGCTGTGGAATTTGTTGACACCAAGGGGAATCCCGACGGAGAAGCCTGTAAGAAAGCAACCGCCTATTGCGCTGAACACGGCTTATTGTTTTTCAACTGCGGTACTTACAAAAACTGCATCAGGTTTATTACCCCGTTAAATGTGGCCCAATCAGTAATTGACGAGGGCCTGGCCATTTTTGCAGATGCCCTGAAAAGTCTGGGGTAGATTCTGAAAAGTCTGCTGGCTGTCGAGTAGAATGTTACAATATGTTTAATGCCCTGTTGGGCCGAATTTCTGCTGGGGAGAGAGTCCTGGCCGAAATGGTATTGGCACGGGTAGGTTAGCCACCGATTTCCGGAGGAAGTGAAAATCTAGTAGCGGCGGTCCGCTCCACCGAGTGGCCGGTGCAGGAGCTCTGGTGCAGCGGCCTCGGCTGGATTTTTTCGGATGAGGGGTGGCTAACCTGGATCCCCACTTACCCCAGATAAAACAGCTCCTTAGCCTGTACTTGATAATAGGGCTTATTGCGCTTATGCCCTTGGGTATGAGCCTAAAGCTTTTCAAAAAAAATCCTTAGGGCTTCAACTATGTGCTGAAGCTCTTCATTTTTCAAGGCTGGATGAACAGGCAGGGACAAAACTTGTTCCGCCATTGCCTCTGCAACAGGAAGACGACTATCTCCAAAACCAAGTTTTTGGTATAAAGGCTGCTGGTGGACGGGAATGGGGTAATGGACTGCAGTACCAACACCCCTTTCCCTTAAATGGTGGACCAGAGCATCTCTTCTTTTGGTGCGAACTGTATACTGGTGGTAAACGCATTCGCAATCAGGCGGTTCCTGGGGCAAGACTAGATTGCTAAGTTGCTGCAGCCCTTGAGTCAAATACCTGGCATTATCTTGACGCTGTTTGGTCCAAAGGGGAAGTTTTTGCAGCTGAACCAAACCGATAGCAGCCGCAACTTCCGTTAACCGGTAATTATATCCCAGTATTTCGTGGCGATACTTGCTAGGTGAACCGTGGTTAACCAGCAGTTTTAAGCTGTGGTAGATATCTTTCCGGTTGGTTACTACCATACCACCTTCTCCAGTAGTCATATTTTTCGTCGCATAAAAGCTAAAAGCCCCAGCTTCGCCAAAGTTGCCCACATGTCTACCGCAAAATTTTGCACCATGAGCTTGTGCACAATCTTCAATAAGCAGTAACCCCATATCACTGGCTATGGTGGTTAGTGCATCCATCTGGCAAGGGGTGCCATAAAGGTGGACTACCAGTAGGGCTTTAACCCCCGGCATTCGGGCTGCCTGTTCCACAGCCTGAGGATCAATATTTAAAGTAACAGGGTCAATATCCACAAAAACCGGCATGGCCCCGCAGTATAGAATCGCATTGGCGGTGGCAGCAAAGGTAAAGGGAGTGGTAATTACCTTATCCCCTGGTTGAACGCCTGCGGCCAATAGGGCTAGGTGGAGGGCTGTGGTGCCGGAAGAGGTGGCTACAGCATATTTTGCTCCCACAAAATCGGCGAAGGCTGTTTCAAACTGGTTAACCCTTTCGCCGCTTGCCAGTTGGCCGGACTCCAGCAAAGCCATAACTGCATTTTGTTCCTTTTCACCAACCAAAGGCTTGGCGATAGGGATCATCAAAAATCAACTCCTTTTCCCCGCAGGTACCTGGCCGGCACCCCGGCCACAGTAGTATAAGGGTCCACATTGGCAGTGACCACTGCACCTGCTCCCACAACAGCACCGGTACCAATGGTAACTCCGGGAAGAAGAATAGCACCGCAACCGATGCGTGAATGTTTTTCAATAGTGGGTCCGATTAAATCATTGCCGCTTTGCATATATCGGTCGTTGGTTGTTTTAGCAAACGGTCCGAAAAATACCCGGTCTCCAACAGTAGTATACCTGGTAATATACACTCCCGTCTGCAAACTAACCCCATCCCCCAGGACGGCATCTCCGTCAATAACTGCATTGGTCCCAACTAAAACCCGATTCCCCAATAAAGTCCGTTCCCTGATAACGGTGTAGTGGCCCGTACGCAAGTCATCCCCAGCCGTTACGCCGGCATAAATAATGCTCCCGGCTCGGATTACCGCCCGGGAACCAATGTGGCAACCCCGGGTGACACCCTGCACCGGCAGGCCTAGAATACAGTTAGGTTGGATAATAGAATCTGGCCCTATATAAGTACCCTGGTAAATCAGGCAGTTAGCTCCTACCCTGGTTCCCTGGCCAATATATACGGAGTCCTCAATGGTTAGCCCAGGACCAAGTTTGCAATTAGGGCTAATTTGGGCCGTAGGGTGAATAAGGTTCTCCACGCCAGTCCCTCCCTGGTAAGTGAAAAAATAATAGTCTGTTACTTATTTTGGGTGCAGACCCTCGAGAAAACTCAGGTTTAAAACCAGTACCCAGCCGAATTCCTAGTGAATGCATTTAATCTATTTCGGTAAAATCGCTATCTGAAGGCTGATGCTGGCGCGAGCTAAACGAGTTCATTGAAAAGAAGCCGGCTAGCAAAAATGATTGTCAGTCAGGTTGACAGGGAACTGGGACACCATGGCTGTCTAATGACTGCTGGGCCAATTCTGCGACTTTGGTTACCCATAAGGCATCGGTCTTCCCAGTAAGTGGTTCTTTCCCGGACGTGATACATTCAATAAAGTGCTGGCATTGTTTCTGTAAAGGCTCCTGAAGTTGTACTGCAGGTAAATAAATGTCACCATAACGAGGGACAAACTGGTAATTGCCTGCTCCCCCTTCAACCGGTTCAAAGAAACTAGTCATTCCCCGGTCAAAGACCCAAATTTTGTCTTGATTCTGCACATCATCAAAAACCACCATTTGCCGGTCACCAATCAAGGTGGCTTTGCGGGTTTTAGAAGATTCTAGCCAGCTGGCATGGATCTGAGCCATGATATTTCCTGGAAACCTAAGGGTGATAAAAATAACATCATGAATTCCCGGTTGTAAATAGCATCCTCCCTGAGCGCTGACCAATTCAGGCTCTTTTTCTAATAAAAAACGCAGCATGGCTAATTCGTGAATCGCTAAATCCCATAGGATGTTTACGTCCTTACGGACAATACCCAAATTGCTTCTGGAAAAGTAGGCATATAAAAGGTTCCCCAATTTGCCATCATGCAAATGATTCTTAACCCATTGTAAAGCTGAATTGTATTCCATCACATGACCTATCATCAGAACCTTTTTCTTTTCCCCGGCTGTTTGATACAACTGCTGCGTGTCACTTAATTTAACAGCACAAGGCTTTTCCACAAGAACATGTTTTCCCTCCTGCAAGGAAGCCATAACTAAGGGAAAGTGGCTTTCAGGAGGAGTTGCAATTACAACCGCATCCACCTCTTGATCATCAACCACATCTTGCCACCGTGTGGTGTATGAAACTTGGGGATAAGTGAGACTCAATGCTGCCACTCGCCGGGGATCACAATCACAGCACCATTTCACCTTAACCCCATCTAAATTGGTTAGTATCCTCAAGTAGTTATGTCCCCATCTGCCAGCTCCGATCACTCCAAATTGCATAGAAATTCCCCCCTCCCGTGGTGAGCCCATTGCCTAGGTGTCATGAGGTAAGGTTTTGGCCGATGGCAGCCAGGCTGATGGCAAGTGAAGACTCACCCAAGGCTTTAAGCCGTTGCATCATTGTCTCCACAGTAGCCCGTGTCTCGGCCATATCATTACAGCTTTCTGCCAACTTGCCTGAAAGTAGGCTTTGGTGAACAAAATCATAAATTTGTCCTGTGTTCCCATGAACAAGTTTCATCGCTTCCAAAACCTCTTGGCTCTGCCTTGTATCCCCTTGTACCCAGCCCAGCAGCCATATCCAGGATAAAGCGAGCAAATAATAGTTGCTGGTTTGACCGACTTTTTCAAATGCCTTGATAGCCGCGCCATAATCACCTAGACGGGCTTGGCAAATACCTTCCATATAAGCTGCTTTAAATTTTATCTCCTGGTTTTCCCCTGCTAAAGGCAGGGCCGTTTTCAGATAATCTAAAGAAATGGCATAGTCCCCGGTGCCCGTGAAAATGTCTGCTAACAGCAAATAGGCATTTACATCAGGCAAACTTAAACAGTTCTCCAATTGTTGCTTTACTGCCTCCACCGGATGGATGCGGCGCAACATACCTGCCAGAGCATAGAGGGGCAAATGAAATTTGGGGTTGGCTGCCAAAGCCTGCTGATAGGAGGCTGCGGCCTGCTCAAAGTTTCCCATTGCCTCCAAAGCCTTACCCAAACGATAGTGAGCGTGATATCCACCCATGCCATTGGTACTGGAATAGTATATTGGCGCTTCGCCCATAGTTAAGCAGCTTCTAAAGGCTTGAGCTGCCCCCGCATAATTTCCTTGCTCCATGTATATTTCGCCCTTTAAAAACAGAAAATCGGTGAAATTCGGGTAATCAATCATTGAGTTATCGATAAGCTGCAGGCCTGTTTCAAACTGTCTGAGTTCCTTTAAACAGATCACCATTTTTAACACCACATCCGAGGTGTAGTTTAGACCGGGTGTATAGGATAGTTTCAATTGTTCCAGGGCCTGGGAGTATTGCCCAAGGTTCAACAGTTCTACTCCTAAACTGTAGCGCAAAAATCTATTGTCTGGATCCTCCGTCACAGCCCGGCGAATGATGGCCAGGTTGCGCTCAGATTTATTTTTCTTGATAATGGTGGATGATAAATGCCCGTAGTGGAAAATCCGGACAGGAGCAATCTTTACTGCCGATTCCCCAGCGACTCCAATAATTTGATCTACAACCTGTTCGTGGAGTGCCCTTTTAAAACGGTATTGGGGGCGATTGCGAAACAGGCGGCACACCAGATCGGTGATGAAATCATGGCCAACCTCGTGACCGTAATAGTTAAACAGTTGAAAACAATAACCCTCCACGTTTTGGGCCAGGAGCAATGACCGGATTTTTGCCTGTTCCCCTTTAGGGAACTCTTCGTCTGCATCCAAAACCAGCAGCCATTCCCCTGTAGCCATGTCTAAAGAAAAGTTGCGGGCGGCGGCGAAATCATTATTCCATTGATAACGATAAATCTTAGCGCCAAATTGCTGGGCTATCTGGATAGTGGTATCGCTGGAACCGGTATCTACCACGATAATTTCATCCACTGCCTCCCGTACGCTATTTAAACAGCGGGGTAAGTATTCGGCTTCATCCTTTACGATCATGCACAGACTAATCCTGGGCCGATTTTTTTGCAATAAGGCACAAACTTGTTCTGTTCCGGAGAGGCTGTGTAAAATTGACAAAGTCTGCTGTCGGTACATCCGGGCATAGGCCAGATGTATTTCCACGTCCTCCAACTGCCAGTTCAGTACTTGTTCATAGACCTGTCGAGCCTTATCCCACTGCTGGTGTTTGCAGTAAATATCCCCTAAATACAGTGCTCCTTGGCTATCCCCATAACCAGCGGCCAAAGCTTCTCCCAACCATTGAAGGGCCAATTCTTCCTCTCCCCGGCGATAAAAAACCTTTCCCAGGTCCAACATCAGCTCAGGCTCCCTAGCTCCTAGGCATAATATTTTTTTTGCCAGTGACAATTTATTTGCCAGCAGCAGTTTATTAACTAAATCAGTATATGCTTTTATCAAGGGTAATGCCTCTTCCCTTGATAATGCCCGAACAGAGTTGGTCTCAAAGATGAGGCTGTGACAGGCTTGATATAGTTTTTTAATAGGGGCCTCAGGCCAACCAGAAAGGAAAGCCGCCGCCTTGTCATTGCTGCTTTCCAGCCAGTAAAGCAAACACAGGTTTCTGGCGGAACGCGGGTAATGATCACTATTTGCGGGAATCTGGCTTAAATGCTTCTTGGCATTGGCTAAGTCTCCGCATAGGAGAAATACTTCCCCGGCTACAGCATTGTAATAATCGCCTTCCGCTTTTAGCTGGATTGCTTTATGCAAAAAGTCCAAAGCTTGGTGCGGGAGGCCTTCGGCTAAAAATATGTCTGCCAAAGCCAAATTGGCTGCAGGGGTTGCCATATGGAAGAAATTGTTCAGATAAGCAATGGTCTCTTCTTTTCCCTTCAACGGCAATAGCAACTGGATAATCCTGATCAAAGGCTGCAGATTGGTTGAGTCAGCAATTAATTGCCTCCGAAAGACTTCCACTGCCTTTTCCTTTTCCCCTATCTTAATATAAGCATCGGCCATTGCCAGCCAAGCCCGATCCCCACTCACCCCCGCCTCACTGGCATAGTTGGACGGTGCTTCACCCATGGCAATGCACCGCTCCAAAAGCTGAACAGCTTGCCCATAATTCTTTAGTTCCAGATGCAGCACGGCCATTTGGTAGTATAAATCGGTATAGTCTGGAAATATGGAAGTTCTCTGTTGTAAATACAGAATGGCTTCCTGTTTCTTGTTCATCAGTGCCAGGCAGTCAGCCTTTCTTCGTATTAGGTAGCTGGCATAAGGCGCTTCCCAGCGGATGTTCTTTTCCGCCAAGTCAAAATATTCCAGGGCCTTATTGTATTCACCAGCACGCAAATACTCTACGGCTAGGTTGTAATAGAGAAAATTATCAGGTTGCCGTGACTCCAATTCCTGTTGCAAGAGGGCCATGTTGCGGCTGGCCTTTCCCTTTTTATCGACTTCCCGCTTGAGATAACCATAGTGGCGCACCCGTATTTGGGAGGCTACCTTGATGGCATCCCTGCCGGCAGCCTCCATGATACTGGAAATGATCCCCTCGTGGATGCGGCCGGTATAGCGGTAGTGAGGCCTATTGCGAAAGAGGCGCATGGTAAGGTTAGTGAGGCTTGTCTCAGCGTCATTTATGCCCATCTCGTTGACCGTTTGGAGAAAATAAGCTTCTACTTCAGGGACTGTCAGTAATTGTTTCAAATTAGGTATGTCTTCTCGAAAAAGTTCATCATCACCATCCAGGATCAGGATCCAGTCACCGGTGGCAAGCTCCAATGAACAGTTGCGGGCTTCACTAAAACTGTTGGTCCAAGGAAAAATGCTCACCCGTGCCCCATATTTTTCAGCTATTTCTACTGTGTTATCCTGGGAACCGGTATCCACCACAATAATTTCGTCAACCAAACCTGCCACGCTCTCCAGGCACCGAGGCAGATTTTCTGCTTCATCTTTCACGATCATGCATAAACTAATTCTAGGACTGTCCAACGGGTTCGCCTCCTTTGGCAAGGCTCATATATAACTCCTCCAATTGCTGTAAGCCCAGGACCAGTCCCTGCTGCTCCCTGGCTATGGCAGGCACTTCCTTAAAATAGTGGGAAGCCTGGTGGAGGATCTCCCTTTCCCGCCAGAGGCAGGCTTGAGCTGTCAACAGCGCCAAGGCCTTGTCTTGGGGGTCTTGGGCCAGCGCCCGGCGGGCTACCATCAGGGCAACTTCTGCTGCCTGTGCTGCCAAAAAGGCATCAACAATACCGTGGAGGGAATGAAGGTCAGAAAAAATAAAATAGCGGTCCAAGTATGCCAAACATTGGTCATAATCCATGGTTTTTACCAAACTGCGGGCTAAACCCTTAAGGGATTGGGGGTTCTTAGGCCGGCACTGGAGAGCCAGGGTATATGCTTTAACTGCCTGATCATAGGCCTCCGCCTCCTCCAAAACCTCTCCGGCCATTTGGCAGGCTTTATAACTGCCTACCCCCTCGGTTGTATCGTAACCGGGAGGTGATTCCCCCAATTTCAGGCAATGGTTAAAAGCGTCCATAGCCGCATCCGGCTGGTTTAATGACTTATGAGCCAACCCCTTTAAATAAAACAAGTCTGTATACGCAGGAAACCAGTCAATGCCTCGTTGCAACACCTCCACAGCAGCAGGGTATTCCTTTTCCTCTAAGAGACAGGTGGCGTAGTTGAGAAATAAACTGGCAGCATACTGCCACTGCCGGTCACAGTCGTGGTAAACTCCTTCAAACCAGTGGATAGCCTGGCGGTAATTACCCAGGTGGTAATGTTCCAACCCCAGGTTATATCTAATGGAGAGGCTTTCCTTTTCCTTGTCCTTATCCCGTGCTCCCGGAATGACTTTCAAATAGCGCTGGGCTGTGGCTTTTGCCTTTTTTGCTGGGGCTCTGTATTTTTTCATTAAGGTTCCCCCTTGGCAGAAGGCTGTTTTTTCCAAAGTAATTAATCAAAGCTTTGGGCTTCGCTAAGGCTGGCCGCAATTCAGGTTTTCTTTATCAAATTATGAGGCTAACCACCTATGTGTTACTGATAAATAAAATATAAAGGCACCACAGGGTGGTGCCTTTGAGATTATACGTGGGCTTGGTAATAAGCATCAAAGGTGATTTCCGCCAAATTAGTCAATGAAGCATAGGAAAGGCGGGCGTATTTGAGGAAATACTTAGGCACAAACACTGTTGCTACATTACCGTCAAGGGTAAAGGCACTGGTGTCTAAAATCCAAAAACTGGCATTGGGGCTAACTTCCACCTTAATACTTACTTGGGCGGCACCCCTGTTATGAACGGCAAAAGAAACCATGGACATTGGGGATACATCCTGTTGCAGAATGCCAGCATAAACTGTAGTAGATGAGAGGACGGAAGTAGCTGTATCAGTGGCCACATAGCGGGACGTATGCTTAATTTCCGCTTCGCCGAAGGTTACTGCGTCAAAAGTTACTGAGCCGAAGGTGACTGAGCCGAAAGTAACTGAACCGTTAATGTCGCCGAAGGTGACTGAGCCGAAAGTAACTGAACCGTTAATGGCGCCGAAGGTGACTGAGCCGAAAGTAACTGAACCGTTAATGTCGCCGAAGGTTACTGAGCCGAAGGTTACTGAACCGAAAGTAACTGAACCGTTAATGTCGCCGAAAGTAGTTGACACTGTGTCGGTAATGCTTTGAATATTTAATCTGCCGCTGGTCGTTGAAAGGGCTTGGTTAGTTTCGCTACCGAATATTTGTACTTTAAGTTGACCTGGTTCCACGTTAAACACTAAATTATTAGCCAATAAAATCCCCCCCCAAATCTTTCCATGAATTATGCAACTAAAAACCATATTCTGGTACTCTGCTTTATACTATTCATTTCAGATTGTGGGAGTGCATGGGGTTTCGGCAATTTTCTTGTTAATAAGTTGCCTTTATTAAACCCTAACATACAATGTATAAGGCAAAGAGGAGACGGGGTGACAGAATAGTTATCCGAATTGTTAACCACCATGAAAAGCAGTATCTTATGGCTGTTTTCGCGCTGGTTTAGCAGGCCATAATTTTTTCATTCCTTTTGGATAATATTAGCTTCAAGTTTTTTTGCACAAAAAGGTTAGGGAAGTGGAGCAATGAATTGCCAAAATGAAATTTATAATTCTAATTTCATATATGGAAAGGCACCCGACTATTCCTTCCCTGATGGCTGGCTGGAAGTAGGAGGAGATAAGGATACCAAGTGGGTTTGGAACAAAGCTCCTTCAGGAGAAGGACAAGTTAAAATCGTTAATCCCCATAACATAAAAGCAGGCATTAGACAACTACAATCGGTGTATGTTCCCATAGGCGAAAAACAACGGTGGCTACTAAAGGTTTTTTTGACAGCAGACACCCCAGGCCGGTTGGCCTATATTCGCATCAATTACCGGAATCCGGCAGGATTTCCCTTAGGGTCTGCCGAGTTTTACCATAAAATAAACCCAGATAAAACTGAATATCAAGACGTGATGATTACTCCCTGTGGTGCTTCTGCCGCCTTGGTGGAGGTGGGATTAGAAGAAGCAGGCACCCTTTATATAAATGGAGTTTTTTGCTGGAGACTTTACCCCATTAAGAATATTAGGGTAGACGAAAAAGGCAGAATTTTTGTTAAAAATGTGGAAACCATCCAGGAAATTGTTAAACCTGTTAGGGTGAAATTGGATGCACCAATTCAGGCCAATATCAAAGCAAGTATAGATGCCGACATCAGAAATCTCAGTTACCAGCGGGATACGGTACGGATTTATGGCAGCCAATCTGGTGCTCCTTTGAAAACTAATCCCGACGGCCAAGCTCAAGTAGAGATTGCCGGAAACAGTTTTACTTCGGTTACCCAAGCAGTAACCACTGGTGACTCATTAAATCGAACTGCCTCCTATAACGTATCCAAGCTAAAGGTTTATTCTTTTGCGGTGTTAAATACTGGTGCAAAACCGGCCATAGTAAAGATTTACCTCAGTCCCGATGGCATTAACTGGATTGCAGACGGGCCAGAATTGACACAGGCACCCGGGAAGATGGAGGTGTTAGTTGCAAAATATTTTTTACACTATGCTGCTGTGGGTTACCGGTCTGCTGCCGCAGGAGAGCCCACAACGTTGACGGTTTGGTTCCAGGCCCAGTGTTAATTGGGTTTTTGCATTTGCATATGCCATATCCTTTTCTTTATCAAGCCGATATTCCTTTTTATCACAGATGGCTACCCGCTCTAATACCCCCGCTTCTTTGAAGCGGCGGGATAAGAGCGGCTACGCCACTGCATTAACTGGCTCTAACCTTCAGCGGGGGTAACAATCCCCCGCTGAAGTCAAGACCCAGTTGAAAGAGGAGTCTCGGCTTATTTTTGTTGGTTCCCCGTGGCTATTTGCAAATTGACTCGTGCTCAATAGAGGAAACCAGGGGGCTTCTGTGTAATATATTAACAGCTCCTGCACCAAAAAACTCGACCGGAGATGGCTACCATCAAAAGTGTGGAAAAAAATCCTTTGGAAAACTGCATTATGGTAAGAAAAAAATATCCGTAGATGTTGCCCGGCGGTATGCTCTCGCCCAGGTTTTGGTTGCCGATTTGCCGGCGGGTGTCAGGTAACGATTAGTATTTTAAAGGAGGAAGGAAGAATGGGCTATCGAAACCTCTTTGATTTGAGCGGGCGGGTGGCTTTGATTACTGGTGCAGCCGGGGGGTTGGGCCAGGTGATGGCAGTCGGCATGGCCGAGTTCGGTGCTGATATAGCGCTGACTGACTTGGTGCCGGAAAATGCCCAAGAGACAGTTGCCACTATTGCGAAGCTTGGTAAAAAGGCCAGGTCTTATCAGCTTGATGTAACTGACAAAGAAGCCGTTGAACGGGTGGTGGTCCAGGTCCAGGAGGATTTCGGGCAAATCGATATCCTAGTTAACAGCGCCGGAATTAATAACCGGAAGCCGGCCGTGGAATATACCATGCATGAATGGGATCAAATAATTGACATTAACCTGAAGGGGACTTTCCTTTGCGCCCAGGCTGTAGGCAAAGTGATGCTGGCCCAGAAGAGGGGGAAAATAATCAACATGGGATCGGTTTCCTCGGTCCTTGGGCATCCTAACCACGGTCCTTATGCTGCCAGCAAGGGCGGAGTCGCCTTGCTGACAAAAGTATTGGCAGTGGAATGGGCAAAACAGGGGATAAATGTCAACGCCATTTGCCCTGCCTATATCAAAACCCCTCTTACCGCCGACTATCTGGCCATTGGCGACCATTATCAAAAGATTGCCGCCACAATCCCCATGGGGAGGCTAGGGGAACCTGCCGACATTGTTGGGGCAGCAGTATTTTTGGCTTCAGATGCCTCCAACTTTGTCACCGGCCACCTGTTGCTGGTTGACGGGGGGCGGTGTGCCGATTAATTGCCAGCGAGGGACAGGAATTTCCCGTTGGGACCCAGAGTCCGACAAAGAAATCCAGGCTGATGTGGTTCTTGTTTACCGGATTAAAACCTCGGTGCCCCTTATCATTGATGCCCTTACCGGTGAATGGAGGGCTGGCTACTAAACGTCAGGACTAAGGAAGGAAATATCCACCGGGCTTCGGCCCGGTTTTCTTTTTTCAGTTTCCTATTGAGGTAAATTGTTAAAATCTAAGACGGGCACGTGCGGTTTCATAAGAGGGGAGCCATGAAAATGGTCCCCCTACTGTATTTATGAAGGATAACCTAATGTGGCGGAAGGATTTATGCCATTGCTGGTAGAAGTTACTAATTTATGGCATAAAAACATAAAAGGTAGATGCCTGTCTACTAAGTTTTGAAGTTATTTTTTACAATTCAAAGCAAAAGAGGTGCCGGATGTGGGCAGTTCCCTGGGTTACCGTATCATGCGCGGAATAGCTGTTGTTACCATTCTGGTGGTTATTACCCATTTTTTCTTTAACTTTTTTCAACTTCGCCAGATGGCGGAAGCGTTTATGCGCCGGGAAGCCAAATTGGTTGTGGCTGAATTCCTGGCCGTTCACAAGTATTCGGCTAAAGCCCACCCCCTGCAGGCCGCCATTATTTGCCAAAAGAGTAACCCCCACTTAAGCCCTGTTGCCTTCGAGGAGGTACTGCATGCATTTTTCGGCGGAAATCCGAAATGCTTGCTTAAAGTTTTTTGGTTGCCGGAATTTGACCCAAAGAGTGTCAACGAGTTCACGGCTTTTGCCATGGAAGCCTTCGGTCAAGACCAGAATTTGACGGAAATGAGCGCCTCAGTCAGAGATGACGGGGAACAATTTTACCGGTATGCCGTTCCCGTTCGCATGGAGGAGTCCTGTTTAAAGTGTCATGGACCGGAAAGCGCTCCGGGAGGACTGCTGGGCACCGGGACTATCGGGGAACTTCTGGGAATCGTTGTTTTGAAACTACCCATGACTACTTTTGAGGGCATGGTGGTTTCAAACCTTTTCCAGCATCTAATCCTTGCCGGTATGTTGATCCTGGGAGCAATGATCAGTTTGTACTTGTCAATGCGGAGATTGGTGATCTTGCCCCTCAGGCGGCTAGCAGCCGCTGCTTACCAGGTGGGGAAAGGTGATTTGCAGCTGGAATTGGGAGGGTTGGAAGGTGAAGGGGAGATCAAGGATTTGGTCGAACACTTCAAGACTATGGCCGCTCAGTTGCAGGAAATGCACCAGAACCTGGAAAGGAAGGTGGAAGAACGGACCCATCAATTAGAAGAACTGAACCTCTACTTGCAGCAGAAGCAGGAAGAACTTCGCTTAATGAACGATCGCCTTGAGAGGGCACATCAGGTTAAGTCGGAGTTTTTGGCCGCTGTTAGCCATGACCTGCGAACACCTTTAACGGCAATAGTTGCCTTTACCGAAGTTTTGCGGGACGGTTTTTTGGGGGAAGTATCGCCGGAACAGGACGAATACCTGATAGGCATCGCCCGAAACAGTGAGCAGCTCGTAGCCACCATCAACAGCCTTTTAGACCTGTCCAAAATTGAGGAAGGCAAGATGGAACTTCACCGGAATTTCTGTATCCCCATGGAGTTGGCAGACGAGGTGGTCAGGCAGATGCGGCCTCTGGCCGTGCGGAAAAAAATTGACCTGCAGTCAAATGTAGGGAGGGATTTGCCCCGCCTGTTTGTTGATTGCAGCCGAGCCAGACAGGTGTTGATAAATCTTGTGGGCAATGCTTTAAAGTTTACTCCTGAAGGAGGGCGGGTGAATATTGAGGCCACGTTGTCACCTGGCAGAGACCAGGTAATCATTTCTGTCGAAGATACGGGCTGCGGTATTGCCGAGGCTGACATGGGAATTATTTTTGAGGCCTACCGCCAGGGCAGAGAGGCCGAGAAGTGTGAGGCAAAGGGGACCGGATTGGGCTTGGCCCTGGCCAAAAGACTGGTAGAACTCCATGGAGGAAATATCTGGGTGACAAGTGCGCCTGGAAAAGGGAGCCGCTTTAGCTTCAGCCTGCCGGTATCATTAAATGAGAAGGAGTGAAAAGGGTGAACTGGCGAGTTCTTGTCGTAGATGATGAGCCGGATATCCTGAAGGTGGTTTGCCGGCGGCTAGCTGCAGACGGATACCTGGTGGAGATAGCCCATGATGGGCGAGAGGCTCTGAAAAAATTTCAGGAATACCAACCTCACGTAGTGGTACTCGATGTAATGCTGCCGGAGCTGGATGGCCTGGAGGTTTGCCGGCTGGTCAGGGAAAAGTCTGCAGTGCCCATCGTATTTTTATCGGCCCGCACCGATGAAATTGATAAGCTGGTAGGCTTTCGGGTGGGGGCCGATGATTATATGGTTAAACCCTTCAGCCCCTCGGAACTGAAGATGCGTTTGGATGTCTTGGTCCGCCGTTGTTACCGCGGCGGGATTCCTGCCGAATACAGCAATGAGGTGTTATCCTTTGGCGACATCAGAATTGACAAGGACAGGCGGGAGGTGACTGCAAGGGGTAAGAAGGTGGAGCTTACCGCTAAGGAGTTTGATGTGTTATGGCATTTGGCCTCTAAGCCCAATCATGTGATCTCAAAGGAAATGCTGCTCCAATTGGTTTGGCACTCTGATTATGCCGGAGACCTTAATAATGTAAGTGTGTTGATCCGGCGCTTGCGGGAGAAACTGGAGGAAGACCCTGCCATGCCAAGAATGATCAAGACTGTTTGGGGTTCAGGATATAAGCTGGAAGTTGATTAAATCTGTCTTGGCCTTTTTCCATCTTTGTTAAAAAATTTATTTTCAATTTGGTCCCAGCAAAAAACTGCTTCCAAGCCTTGCAGCTTGTAAGCAGTTTTAATCCTACAACCTGCACCGGGCTTTGCCCGGTCTTTTTGATTCCTTTGCCTTCAGGTCACACATGCAGTACCTGCAGTTTTTCCGGTGTCCCCGAAAACGAGGGTCAGGTGGAGTTTGCTGCCCCGTCTTAACCGCGGCAACCAAAGAAGGCAGTGCGGAGCGGGTGGCGCCCCGGTGCTGGTTGTAAAAAGTTAAGATTTTTATAAGATTTGTGCAAAAAAAATGCAATCTAAATGCAATAAACCAGCAGCAGGTTGGGCAGGGGTTATAGCGAAAAACATATCGTATCATTAGCAGGGCTAATGGCAGATGATGTTAGGCCGTTATTAGCTTTTGGGTTTCCAATGTCAGAGCAAGAAAGAGGTAATGTGTTCTCATCATTTCGGTGCAGGTAAAAATTATTTAGGTTCTTGGTTATGGAACTATCACCATTATTGATTTGATAGTGAGGTGGCGACTCAATTGCAGAGGAGGACTTTTATTAAGCTTATGGCAGCTTTGGGAGTTGCAGGGGTATGGGGTGTGGGCTTAGAGAGGGCTGCCCAATCGGCTGCGGCCAGGGATTTCCCTTCAAAACCGCCTGTTACCGGGGGGCAGACCCCCGAGGCCTGGATAGATTTAAAAACCGGTGCTGTATCTCCTACTGAGGGGATTGTAATGCGCCACAGCGCCTGCCTTGGCTGTTACAGCAGCTGTGGCAACAGGGTAAAAATCGATTTGGAGCACGATAGGGTCCTGCAAGTGTTTGGCAACCCCTATAACCCCAACAATACAGAACCTCACTTGCCCTACCAGGCTCATTTAAATGAGGCATATCTTGCTTTCAGTAGCCACGCCGGAAAAGGAAACACTGGCCGGGGTGCTCTGTGCGGCCGGGGCAACGCTACTCTCCAGGCGCACCAGGACCCCATGCGCACCTTGTTCCCCTTCAAACGGGCGGGCAGGAGAGGGGAAGGAAAATGGAAGCCTATCACCTGGGAAGAGGCAGTTCAAGAAACTGTTGAGGGTGGAAGATTATTTAAAGAGATTGGAGAAGACCGGGAAATTGAGGGGTTCCGCCATGTCCGGGATCTAAAGACCCCCATTGATCCCAATTGCCCGGAGTTCGGCCCCAAGGCTAACCAACTGGTGTTTTTTGGCGGTAGGGGTGACGGGAGGATGATTTTCGCTTCCCGCTTCATGAACGCATTTGGGTCAGTGAACTATTTTACTCACGGTTCAACCTGAGGCGGGGCCAAGAGTCCTGCCTGGAAGGCAGTGGCAAATAACGCCAATGCTTCTTTTAAGCCAGATATCTTAAACTGTGAGTTTATCCTTTTTATTGGAGCTTATCCGGGATTTAGCGGGAAACCGATGCAGCTTATCGGCAGAAAATCAACTGCCGCCCCAGTAGATCATAAACTAAAATTCATGGTAATCGACCCTGTTATGTCCGGCGGTTCGGTTGGACCTGGCGGCAATGCAGAGTGGGTTCCTATTAAGCCAACTGCGGATGGTGCGCTGATTATGGCTATTATCCGCTGGATGTTTGAAAACAACAGGATCAATAAAGCCTTTTTGGCAGCACCCAACCTACCGGCGGCAGAGCAGGCAGGCTATTTCAGCTACACCAACAGCACTCATTTGGTAATCCTGGATCCCAATCACCCTAACTACCGCAAGATGCTGCGGCCAAACGACCTGGGGTGGCCTGGCGGGGAAGAGGACTATGTGGTTATTGACAAAAGTTCGGGCCAATTGGCCAGGAGTTCAGAAGCAGAGGCAGGTGAGTTGCTTTTCACCGGAGAGGTCCAGGACAAGAACGGCAGGAGTATTAAAATAGCTACCTCCCTTAGCCTCTTGCGAGAGAGTTCCTATAAGTATTCAATTGATGATTACGCCCAGGCCTGTGGTGTTTGCAGGGAAAAGATTGAGGAAATCGCAAACGAGTTTACCAGCCATGGAACTAAAGTTGGTATTGATGGGATGGGGAACCTGGCAGCTGCCAACGGTTACTCAACAGGAGTGGCCCTTTATTTGCTGTCAGCTTTAATGGGCTCCTGGAACCTGCGGGGTGGCATGGTCAATGAGCCTCCCAGCTTTTCTGCCTTCACCCGCGGTCCCCGGTATGACTTGAGGACTATCAGCGGGGCTCCCTCCCGGGTAGGCATCAGGATCAGTAGAGACTATCCATATGAAAGGACATCAGAGTACCACGAAAAAGTTAGCAAAGGTGAAAACCCATACCCCTCCAAACTGCCCTGGTATCCTTTAAATCAGGGTATGGATAACCAGGCCGTCTATTCAATGGTTAATGATTACCCCTATAAAACTAAGATCTTATTTAATTGGATGGCCAACCTGTTTTTTGCCACCCCCGGCGCAGCTAAGGATGAAGTAATTAATCAGTTTAAAAACCCGGAACGGATACCTTTAATTATTTCTGTTGACCCCTTTATGGGCGAACTGACTGCCGTTGCTGATTATGTCATTCCTGATACGACCCAGTACGAAAGTTGGGGACTGGTTTCCATCTACGGGTTTACGGGTATTACTGCGACAACACTGCGCTGGCCGGTGGTAAAGCCGCCGATGCAGGAAATCGGACCCCAAAGGTATCCCTGTTTTGAGACCTATGTCATCGATGTAGCGAAAAGATTAGGCCTGCCTGGTTTTGGTCCTAATACTATCAGGGATATGGACGGGGGCAGCTACCCCCTGGAACGGCCTGAAGACTATTTTTTAAAGGCCCTGGTCAATGTGGCTTATGACAAAACTCCAGTGCAGGATATCTGCCCTGGGGAACTGGGATTGCAGGGACTGGACCGGGTATGGTTCAACTGGCAACAGGCTGTCAAGCCGGAGGAATGGAAAAAGGCCTTATATGTGATCGCACGAGGTGGAAGGTTTGATGCTTACAATTCTGATTGGGACGGAGACAAACAGCGGAATGCCTTCACCGAGATGATCACTATCTATAACGAGAAGATTGCTACCACCAGGAACTCCATGAACGGAGAGTTTTATGAAGGGACTGCTTACTGGCAGCCGGAGGTCTTTAGCGATGGGAGTCCTGTTGATGAGGTATTTCAACCCGAGGAATGGCCCTTTAAACTAGTCAATGCCAAGGCCAAGCTGCGGTCAGTTTCGATGCTGGCCAACGCTCCGGTTTTAACGGATCTAAAAAGGTCCAACCAGATCGAAGTCAATATTCTGGATGCAGAGGCCCTAGGCTTAAAAAGCGGGACTAAAGTCAGGCTGGTCTCTGCCACCGGGGGGGAGATCAAAGGAGAGCTGCTTGCCCGGGAGGGGATCGCCCGGGGGACAGTTAGCATTTCCTTTGGGTTCGGCCACTGGGCATACGGAGCTGCCGGGTATCAAGTTGCAAGCCAGAAAACCAAAGGGGAAGCAGCAAGGGGGGCCGGCATCATGGCCGGAAAGATTTCCCCCATGGACATTTCCTTTAATGGGGTATTTGGATTAAGTGATTTAGCAAGCGGTGCACCGGCCCGAAACGGTGGGCGCTATAAAATCCTCAAGGCCTAAGAGGTGAGAAAGTGGAAACAACACCAGCCTTTTATCCCGGTGAGGTTGAAAAAGCGAAGACCAGGGCAAAAGTCTATGAACTGCTTGCCAGGGGTTTTTTGCGGGAACCGGACATGACCTTTTTACACAGTTTTTCGAGACTAGTCAAAGCCTTTGAGGAGGAAGGCTTTACTGTTGGGGAGGGGCCTTGGTGCTCCCCCCAGGACTGGGAGGGTCTGCGGCAGGAATACTTCGACCGCTTTTTTGTACCTTGGTCTGACCTTTTTGTCCCTCCCTTTGAATCGGCCGTAACAGGCCGGGAAATCTCCAATGGCAGGCTGCGCTACGGGATTCTGAACGGGGTGGAAACCCACCATGTTATGGACTGCTACAGAGCGGTAAATTTTGACCCTTGGAAACTTGACACATATAAACCCTTAAAGGAAATGCCTTTTGCAGATTACCTTGGGTTTGAACTGGCTTTTATGGCCTTTTTGGGATACGCCGAGGGGGAAGCCCACAGAAAACTTGGCTTAACCCAGGGATTGCAGTGGCGCAGATTGCAGCAGGATTTTCTAACTCAACACCTGGGCCTTTGGATTCACGATTATGCATTGTTAGCCAGGGAGACAGGGAAAGGCTTTTTTAGCAGTTTGGCCGGCATTGCCAGCGTTTGGGTAGGGGATGACTGCCGCCAAATCCAACAGGGAGAAAAAGAGAGGTTGTTAAGTTGAAGACAAAATACGGGATGGCCATAGATTTAAGAAAGTGTGTGGGCTGTGAAGCCTGTTCCATCGCCTGCAAAATAGAAAACCGGGTTAATGAAGGAAAATGGCGTACAAGGGTATGGGAGTGGGATTACGGGGCTTACCCGCAAGTAAGCAAAATTAAGCTTCCTACTTTGTGCAATCACTGCCAAGAGGCTCCGTGCCTGGAAGTATGCCCTGTTAAAGCCAATTTCCACAGTGAGGAAGGGGTTGTCCTAATTAACCGGGATAAGTGCATCGGGTGCGGTTACTGCATTGCGGCCTGTCCCTACGGCGCCCGGTTCAAAGATGCCGTGACAGGTCAGGCCGATAAGTGCACTATGTGCTACCACAGGGTGGAGGCAGGGTTAATGCCTGTTTGTGTTAGCACGTGCATTTCTCATGCCAGGATCTTTGGCGATCTTGACGATCCGCAGGGCTATCTGGCCAGGTATATTAGGGAGCACCAGGCCTGGCAGGTAAAGGGGACCAGTACATATTACGTGTTAGCCCAAGGCATGGACCCTTCCCTTATCCCCAAGGAGCTGCAGCATGACAAGGTAATCAGTTTATGGAAAAACCTTGTCCACCCTGCAGGAAAAGTCATGATGGGTGTCGCTGCTGGAGCCGTGTTGCTAGGGACAGCAATTAACGCAGTAAAAGGAGGGAAACACGATGCAGAATGAGACGGGAAGAGTGCCCCGGTTTAACCTGATGGAGCGAGTAGGGCACTGGACTCATGCTGTCGCCTGCATTTTCCTTTTGGCAACCGGCCTGGCCTTGGTCTTCAGCAAGTACGGCGATCTGATGGGGCCCAATGTTTTACGGGTATTTCGCACTATCCACCATGGGCTGGGTTATGTGTTTGTTTTTGTGCCCCTGGGGATTTTGTTGTTTGGCACCGGCAGGACTTTTTTGGCCTGGATCAAAGCCTGTTTCAAGTGGAGCAAAAACGATGTCGGGTTCCTGCTGGGCTTTCCCAGGGAGTTTTTTGGTTTCAAGGTGCAGCTTCCCAAGCAAGGAAAGTTTAACGGGGGAGAGAAGGTCAATTCCCTGATCACTATGGCTACTTTTTGGGTGATGGCTGTTACCGGGCTCATAATGCTTAACCCGGAAGGGTTTTCCCGGACGACAATGCTCACTGCTTATACCCTGCATGCGGCGGGAGCATTAACATTGGGCACAGTGTTGATTGGCCACGTCTACCTGGCCTTGCTGCACCCCGGCTCGAAAGAAAGCATGAAGGGGATGATTTGGGGGACAGTATCCCAGAAATTTGCCAAGGAACACCATGCTCTTTGGTATGACGAGGTTACTTCCGGTGGCAAGGCCGTTAAAGAAAGCGGTAACGGCCCGCAAGTTATCCGGAAGTTATAAAAAATTAAACCAGGGAGGTCGTTTACAGTGAGAAACAAAGTTTTGTTGGTTTTGGTGGTTATAATTGCGGCTTGTTTGATGACGGCGGGCTGCGGCGGAAATACGGCCACCACCAGCGAACCGCCAAAACCGGCGCCCCCGGAAATCAAAAAGGAAGAACCGGCTAAGCAAGAGCCGGCCCCCCAGCAGCAGCCGGTTGATGTTAAGCAGGATCCGCCTGCTCCTGCCCCGGAAACCAAATCGGAACCCGCCCCGGCTGAAAAGCCTGCAGCGCCCAAAGTAGAAGAAAAACCTGCCTCCACCCCTGTAACTGCGCCCAAAACTGAGGCGAAACCTGCGGCTCCTGCTCCAACCCAGCCGAAACCTGCTGAGCCAGCCAAAACTGAAAAGCCGGCAGCTTCACAACCTGCCGGCACACCTAAATCTGAACCTCTTTCGCAACCTGCTGGGGGCACCGCTCCGGCTGCTCCGGTACAGGAAGATGATAAGGACGACTGCACCTGCTGATAGACGGTTTTGATGAAAACTGTGTAAACCCTAACAGGTATTTGGGGGAGCGGAGGAATGAAAAGGAGGTGAGGATGAGGCCGGCAAGTAGAATGCACTATTATTCTCAAGGTTTGAGCCCCGATCTCAATCAGAAAGGAGTGTATTTGATGCGCAAAAGCATGAAAACCCGTCTGCTGGTAATGCTGGGTGTCTTATGCGTATTGTTCAGTGCCATTACCCCCGGCTTTGCGGCAGAAAGAGTTTTGATGAAGGCTCCCGCGACTGATGCAGCCTTTGTCGCCCAGTTTTCTGGCTTTAAGAATGTGAACACCGAAAGTTTAACTGCACGCAAGTACGGTTTGCAGGAGGGCCTTGTAATCCGGCAAAGCAGGATAGAAAACGGTAAAATAATCATTCCACCCTCGGGCCTGTACTACACTTCCAGGACTCCCCTGGCTAAGGTCCTGCAGGGGGATAAAGTGATTATCCTTGGCAAGATCTATACCCTGGTGGACAATAGCACCCGTTTGGACGTCATCAAGGGTGTGGAAATTAAGAGAGGCGCCGCTGCACCGCTGGGTGACGGGACCAAGATGTTGGAACTGTCCTCTATCAGCCTTGACTCCATGGGCTTTGCAGCACCGACAGGATCGTTTCAAATTCTCAAACCCTCAGGCAATTACTATGGGACTGCCTTCCCGGTAGCCACAGATCCACTGGTAATGGATATCACAACCGGGGTACTAAACGACGGTACAGCTAAAAAAGCTGGTTCCTACCTGCCCGGGGAAGACGGCCATAACTGGCATGTTGAGTACTATGACACTCCGGTGGCCACCAGCGGTCAGTCATACCTGGTGGTTGAAGAATTAACTGCCCAAGGGGCAAAAGTAAAGGAATTTGCCACCGGTGCAATTAACTGGATGTTGATCACCGAGAAGCCCCCAGTGGAAATGCTGCTGGCTAAAGGGGAATCGGCGGCGTTAGGCGGGTATACCGTTAAGGTAACCGAGATTACCGCTGATTCTGCAGCAGTAGAATTGGTAGCGAAAGACGGAACAACAACCAAGAAGGTTCTGGGCCCGGTTAACGCTGAGACCATGAAATACCTCCCGGCTGATGAGATAACCCGAAACCAAATGGTTCTGCGGCCTGCCAAGGAGGATGTGCAGGTTCAGTTGGATGTTTTCCGGAGTCCTTTCCGTGACGGCAAGGTAGCTTTGGTTGGTTACACTGATTTGATAAAAATCAATAACCCCGACAAATGGGCCAGTGACCCCCGGTTTATTGCAAGGCCTGATACTTGAAGCACCTGCTCTCTGCTGATCGAGGTAATGTTGGAGAACGAACAAGCGATTATCCTCGACAGCGCCAACAACGTGTTTGTTGGTCCAGATGGGTATTTCAAGATAGTCATTGACCAGTTTGATGGCCAGACTGTGAAAGCATGGCACATTGAGGACGCTTCAGGCAATAAGACCGGCAACCTGGCGGAGAGGGCCAAGGGCAAACACATTGATGTCCTGGTAAATGCCAGCAACCGGACCGTTTGGCACTTCGGCAACCGCGTTGCCACAACCCTGATTGCTGAGCTGGAAGCCAAAAAGGCCGCTCTGGAAGCTGGCAAGGCTGCCAAACCGTCCGCACCTGTAGGAATTAAGGTTTTTATTGATGGAAAGGAACAAATCTACTCGCCCGGCCCGGTAATCATTAACGGCACTACCATGGTGCCGCTACGGGGCGTCTTCGAGGCCTTAGGCGCGAAAGTTGATTGGAACAATGATACTCAGACCATCACCGCCACAAAAGGTGCTGTTACGATTGTCCTTAAGATCGGCAGTTCTGTAGCGACTAAAAATGGTGCACCTGTGCCCCTTGCTCAGGCTGCTCAGATCATGAAGGAAAGGACCATGGTACCTGCCCGCTTTGTCAGCGAAGCCCTCGGTGCTGTTGTGAACTGGGACCCTGCCACTCAGACCGTTACTATCACCACAAAGTAACCCTGGGGTAGCGCAGCCTTTAATAAAACCAGTGAAAGGAGTGTATTTGATGCGCAAAGGCCAAAAAACTCGCCTGCTTGTGTTGTTGAGTGTGGTTTGCATGCTCTTAACAGCCGTTTCGCCCGGCTTGGCCGCTGAAAGGGTGCTGATGCAGGCTCCTGCCAGGGATGCTGCTGTTGTGTCCCAGTTTGAAGGGTTTAAGAATACCAGCCTCGACAGCTTTATTAGGAAATTCACCGTCCAGGAGGGGCTCATAATCCGCCAGAGCCGGATTGAGAACGGGAAAATTATAATCCCTCCCGGCGGACTGTTCTACGATGTCCGGACCTCCCCTTCCAATGCCCAGATGTTGAAAGGGAACCGGATAGCTATTCTTGGGAAGATCTACCACCTTGTCGATACTGGCACCCGGATGGATGTGGTCAAGAATGTGGAAGTCAAGAGAGGCGGTTCCGCTCCTCTGGGTGATGGAAGCAAGGTATTGGAGCTATCCTCCATCAGTCTGGACGGCAACGGTTTTATTGCCCCCAAAGCAACCTTCCAAATCCTGAAACCATCTGGCAATTACTATGGGACTGCCTTCACGGTTGCTACCGATCCGCTGTTAATTGATATTGCTACGGGTGCACTGAATAACGGCACCAGTAAGAGAACAGGTTCCTATCTCCCTGGAGAAGGTGGGCAAAACTGGCATATTGAGTACTATGACTCTTCGGTAGCCACCAGCGGCCAATCCTATTTGGTAGTTGATGAAGTGAATCCGCAAGGGACTAAAATAAAAGAGTTTGGCACTGGTGCTTTGGATTGGGTCATGGTAACTGAAACTGCCCCGGTGGAAATGCTGTTGGGCAAAGGAGAAACGGCGGCTTTGGGTGCCTATACTGTTAAAGTTACCGGTATTACTGCCGATTCGGCAGCGGTGGAACTGGTAGCAAAAGACGGTACTGTCACCAAAAAGGTGCTTGGGCCCATGACACCGGAAGTGTTAAATTACCTGCCGGCTGCGGAAGTGCCAAGAAACCTGTTGCAAGTAAGACCACCCAAGGACGATGTGCAAGTTCAATTGGATGTATACCGCAACCCCTTTAGAGACGGCAAAGTTGCCCTGGTAGGGTATACCGACATTGTCAAGCTGAACAATCCTGGCAAGTGGCCTAGTGATACCCGGTTCCTCTTTAGGCCTGACACCTGAGCAACCTGTTCCCTGCTAAACGAGGTGATGCTTGAGAATGATCAAGAGATCATCCTCGATAGCACCAACAACGTGTTTGTTGGTCCAGACGGTTACTTCAAGATTGTTATTGACGAGTTTGACGGTCAGACAGTAAAAGCGTGGCACGTTGAAGACGCCAAGGGAAATAAGACGAGAAACTTGGCAGATCGCGCCAAAGGAAAACATGTTGATGTGATGATTAATTCCAGCAATCGTACGGTTTCCCATTTCATTGGCCGCATTGCAACAAACTTAATTAACGAACTGCAAGCAGCTATTGCTGAATTAGAGAAGTAAACAGTTCGCTCCCCCTGTCTCTTAGGAGGCAGGGGGTATTTCTTTTAGCAAGGGCTGCGGCTCTGTTTAATTTGAGATATAATAAATTAGAGAGATTTTACCAAAGATTAATACTGGCCTAACAATTATTTAACATGAAGGTTGAGAAACTGAGGTAGACTGTTGTAAATAAGAGCTTTAGGGGTTCCGTTTACCGTTCGGGAGGCATGAAATGGGCAAGGTATTGGTTGTTGATGATGAAGAACCGATTGTTGAATTAATCAAATTCAACCTGGAAAAAGAGGGACACCAGGTATTAACGGCCTACGATGGCAACAAGGCTTTGGAACTGGCCGAAACCCAGCAGCCCGATGTGGTAATTCTCGATGTCATGCTGCCTGGCAGGGACGGGTTTGAGGTCTGCCGGTTATTGCGAGCCCGTGATGAGACTGCTGCCATCCCCATAATCCTGCTTACTGCCAAAGGAGAAGAATTTGATAAAGTCCTGGGCCTGGAACTGGGAGCTGACGATTATGTCACAAAACCTTTTAGCCCAAGGGAATTGACAGCACGGGTTAAAGCCCGCCTCCGGCGCCGGAATTCGGAGGCCCGTCCGCTGCCTAAGGAACTGGCCGGGGAAATCAGGGCTGGAGCCTTGGTGATGCGCCCTGAGCACTTTCAAGTCCTGCTCCACGGAGAATCAATCGACTTAACCCCCAAAGAATTCGAACTCCTGCGCCACTTAATGCAAAGCCCGGGTAAGGTCTTAAAGCGGGATTACCTCCTGGACCAGGTCTGGGGTTATGACTTTGCTGCCGATACCAGGACCGTGGATGTGCATATCCGCTATTTGCGGCAAAAAATCGAAACCGACCCGGCCAACCCCAAATTTATTGAGACTGTCAGGGGTGTAGGTTATCGTTTTAGGGACCACGAATAATTATTAACTTAATAAATTATTAACAGAGTTGCAATTGTTCTTTAACATTAAAGTGCTACAATCTAAGCAACCCACCTCATTAGCATATGGAAAGGCCCGGGACTATGCTCCCGGGCTTGTCCTTTTATCGCTCCGGGAAATATTGCCCAACCAATTCTTAACCTAAAGTTAACATGAGAATTATTGAGGTTTAACTTGCATTCTGTATACTGACCCTAGAGCTGGTAACAGCAAAAACATAGACTATTGGCCAGCAAAAGGGAGGAGAACATTTAAATGTTCAGTAAAAAGAGAAAGTGGGTACTAATGTTGGTAGTGGTTCTAATGGTGACTGTGGCCGTGACCGGTTGCGGCGGGCAAAAAGAGGCAGGCAAGGCTCCGGAGCAACAAGAGCAAGCTCAAAAGCCCCAGGCAGTCACCCTAAATGGAGCAGGCGCTTCTTTCCCCTATCCCCTTTATAGCAAGTGGATAGCCGAGTACCGCAAAACTGCCCCCCATGTTGCTATTGACTACCAGTCCATTGGCAGCGGCGGCGGGATCAAGGGGATCACCGATCAGACCCTGGATTTTGCGGGTTCTGACGCTGTAATGAAAGACGAACAACTGGCCAGCGCGCCAGGCGTGATTTTCCACATCCCTACAGTAATGGGCGCGGTTGTAGTAACTTTTAACCTAGAAGGTATTCAGACCGGCCTCAAGATGACCCCAGAGGTTGTGGCAGATATCTTTTTAGGCAACATCAAGAAGTGGAACGATAATAAAATTACTGCCTTAAACCCAGATGTAAGACTTCCTAACCTGGACATCGTCATTGTTCACCGTTCCGATGGCAGCGGCACCACCAGTATCTTCACTGACTATCTTAGTTCTGTAAGCCCTATCTGGAAGGAAAAGGTGGGTAAAGGTACTTCTGTCCAGTGGCCTACCGGTATTGGTGCCAAGGGTAACGAAGGCGTAGCTGGTACTGTTAAACAAACACCAGGCGCTGTAGGATACGTTGAATTGGCTTACGCCCTCCAAAACAAATTGCCTTACGCCTTTATTCAGAACCAAGCCGGCAGGTTTGTGGAACCTACCCTGGATACTGTGACAGCCGCTGCAGCAGGCGCCGCTGCCAACATGCCAGCAGACATGCGGGTCTCCATCGTTAACGCCCCGGGGGAAAACTCCTATCCTATCGCCGGCTATACCTACTTGTTGGTCTATAGGGATCAAAAAGATAAAGCCAAAGGGGCTGAACTGGTTAAGTTCCTCTGGTGGGCCATTCATGACGGAGAAAAGATGGCTAAGGATCTGCTCTATGCCCCGCTGCCGGAAAATGTGGTAAAACTGGCGGAAGCTAAGATCAAAGAGATCAACTACCAGGGAGAATCCCTGCTGAAATAACCAGACCCACAGAAAAAATATGCAGTTACGGGGTACTCCCAAAGGACAGCTTCGGGGTGCCCTTGTAGCCTTTTAGATAGCGGTCAATATATCTAGAATCGGGTGGGGGAAAGATGCAAAATGAAAAGAATAACCCAAAAAAACCGGTTGCGGGGGGATCACCTGTTTCGCGGCCTGACTTTAATGGCAGCCCTGGGTCTGGTAGCGATAGTCCTTGTGATTGCCTGGGAACTGGTCAGTGGATCCCAGCTTGCTTTTGCCAAATTCGGGTGGAGGTTTTTGACCGCTTCCCGCTGGGATCCTGTTAGTGAAAACTTCGGCGCCTTACCTCTGATCTATGGTACCATTGTTTCCTCGTTGCTGTCCTTGATTATTGCGGTGCCTTTAAGCTTGGGCATCGCTATTTACCTGGCGGAACTTGCTCCCCAGTGGCTGAGGTCGCCGGTATCCTTTTTGGTAGAACTGCTGGCAGCTATTCCCAGTGTTGTATACGGGATATGGGGGATGTTTGTCCTGGTGCCCTGGATCAGAACGTCGGTAGAACCCTTCCTGGCCAAACACCTGGGCTGGCTTCCCTTGTTCCAGGGAACACCTTATGGTTTTGGCATGCTGGCAGCGGGCATCATTTTGGCGATTATGATCACGCCCACTATTTCGGCCGTTTCCAGGGAGGTACTGTTGGCGGTACCTAATTCCCAGCGGGAGGCCATGCTGGCCTTAGGCGCCACCAGGTGGGAGACTATCAAGCGAGCTGTACTGCCCTACGGCAGGTCAGGTATCCTGGGGGCTATCATCCTTGGTTTAGGGCGTGCCCTGGGGGAGACCATGGCGGTAACCATGGTGATCGGTAACCGGCCCCAGATCTCTCCTTCCTTGTTTGACTTGGCCCAGACTATTTCCAGTATTATCGCCAATGAGTTCAATGAATCCTTTGATCAGCTGCATCTTTCAGCTCTGGTGGCTGCTGGCCTGATCCTGTTTGTTGTTACCCTGTTATTGAATATGATAGCTCGGCTGTTGGTATGGCGGGTAGCCAGAGGGCCGGAAGGAGTGGGCAGGGGATGAGCATGCCTAAAACTAAAAATGCGGCGGAACCACTATTGAAGAGGCTAGCCCTTTCTCCCGGCAATAAAGGGCAGAACCGGCGCCGGAAGGTGATCGACAGGGTGATGGGGGGGCTAGCAGTTGCTGCTACCATGATAGCTCTGGTTCCCCTGGCCAGCATCCTGATCTATGTAACTGCCAAGGGTATGGCTGCCATCAACTGGGATTTTTTTACTCAGCTGCCTAAGCCGGTTGGGGAAACCGGCGGGGGGCTGGCCAATGCTGTCATTGGGTCTGTGATCCTGGTAGGCTTGGCATCGGCCCTGGGTATTCCCCTGGGCATCCTAGCCGGTATTTACTTGTCTGAGTTTGGCCGGGGCCGGCTGGCCTGGTTGGTCAGGTTCCTCTGTGATGTGATGACAGGCATCCCTTCAATTATTGTAGGTATTGCTGTTTACGGGACAATAGTCCTGGCGATGAAGCGGTATTCGGCTTTTGCCGGCGGGGTAGCCCTGGCGGTAATCATGCTGCCGTTGGTAACCAGGACTACCGAAGAGATGCTTCGGCTGGTCCCCAACAGCTTGCGGGAGGCTTCCCTGGCTTTGGGGGCTTCCCACTGGCGGACGACCTTGAGTGTGGTTTTAAGGAGCGCTGCTGGCGGGATCATCACAGGGTCCATGCTGGCAGTTGCCAGGGTAGCAGGGGAAACAGCTCCCCTGTTGTTCACAGCCTTAAGCAGCCGGTACTGGCATACTGGCCTTGACCAGCGCATTGCTTCACTGCCGGTATACATCTTTACCTATGCAGGTACCCCTTACGAAGAACTGCACCGGTTGGCCTGGGGAGCAGCCTTGGTTCTTTTGTCCCTGGTTTTGGTTGCCAGTATCCTGGCGCGGCTGGCGGGAAGAAAAGCCTATGGGGGTAGATAGCCATGCAGATCAGATTACAAGTAGAGGATTTCAGCGCTTGGTATGGTCAAACCCAGGCGGTAAAAAACGTCTCCATGCAGGTGGTGCAAAACGAGGTGACGGCCATTATCGGACCCTCCGGGTGCGGCAAATCAACCATGATCAGGTGCTTAAACCGCATGCATGAAACCGTTCCGGGTGCCAGGACCACCGGGCGGATCCTTCTCGATGAAACAGATATCTATGCAGACAGGATTGATCCCGCTGAGGTTAGGCGCAAAATCGGCATGGTGTTTCAAAAACCTAATCCTTTCCCAACCATGTCCATATGGCAAAATGTGGCCGTGGGGGTCCAGATCAACGGCCTACGGCAAGGGACCAGTTTGGAGGAAATAGTGGAAAAGAGCCTCCGGATGGCAGCTTTATGGGATGAGGTCAAGGACCGGCTGCATCACTCAGGGGCCAGCCTTTCCGGCGGCCAGCAACAGCGGTTATGTATTGCCAGGGCTTTAGCAGTGGAACCTGAGGTCTTATTGATGGATGAACCTTGTTCTGCCCTGGACCCTCTTTCTACCTTAAAGATCGAAGAGTTAATCTCTGAACTAAAAAACAATTACACCATCGTCATGGTGACCCATAATATGCAGCAGGCGGCCCGGGTGGCTGGCAATACGGCTTTCTTTCTGCAGGGGGAAATGGTTGAATGTGGCCCTACCGCTGAGATCTTTACAACCCCTAAGGATAAGCGGACCGAAGACTATATCACGGGGCGATTCGGATAAGGGAAGGCTGGGAGGACAGCATGTTGCAAAACAATAAAATCCTGGTTAATAACCTCTGTCTGTGGTACGGAGATTACCAAGCGTTAAAAAGTATCTGCCTCAACATCAGGGAGCATTCTGTTACAGCCTTAATCGGCCCTTCTGGCTGCGGCAAGTCTACTTTTATCAGGACCCTGAACAGGATGAATGACTTAATCGCCGGGGTGCGCCTGACTGGGGAAATCTGCCTTGACGGCCAAGATATTTATGAGCCAGGGGTAAATGTAGTGGCGCTGCGGAAAAAGGTGGGGATGGTGTTTCAAAAACCTAATCCTTTCCCCATGACTATCTATGATAATGTGGCTTATGGCCCCCGGGTGCACGGCATCAAAAAGAAAAAAGCGCTGGATGACCTGGTGGAGACCAGTCTTATCAAGGCTGCTTTATGGGATGAGGTTAAGGACCGGCTGCGCCAGCCAGCCCTGGGGTTGTCCGGCGGGCAGCAGCAGCGCCTTTGTATAGCCCGCCTGTTGGCGGTGGAGCCGGAAGTGCTCTTGATGGATGAGCCAGCTTCTGCCCTGGATCCCATCTCGTCTTTGCGGATTGAAGAACTTATCCAGAGCCTGAAGGACCGTTATACCATTGTAATTGTCACCCATAACATGCAGCAGGCCGCCCGGGTATCTGACACTACTGCCTTTTTCTTAAACGGCGAGGTGGTTGAATATGATGATACTGAACTAATTTTTACCAAACCCAAGGACCGGCGTACCGAAGACTATATCACTGGCAGGTTCGGTTAAAAAAATCTTGAAGAGGGAGGAGAAATAACATGATGGTGACCAGGACCAGTTTTGATCAGTCTTTAAAAGCCCTGCAGCAGGATATTTTGCGGATGGGTAGCCTGGTGGAGGTGGCCATCGCCCAGGCTGTAGAAGCCCTGGCAAAACAGGATGTGGAATTGGCCCAAAAAGTAATAGACGGAGATGTCCTTATCGATGAATTGGAAGTCCAGATTGAGGCCTTATGTTTAAAACTGATCGCCACTCAACAGCCCATGGCCAAGGACTTGCGCCGGATCAGCGCCGGATTTAAAATCATTACTGATCTGGAGCGGATGGCCGACTATGCGGAGGACATTGCCAAGGTGGCAAAAAAGATAGCCCACCAACCATTAATCAAACCCCTAATCGATATCCCCCGCATGGCCCAGTTGGCTCAGAAAATGGTGAAAGAGGCCTTGGATGCCTATGTGCAGGAAAACGTCGACCTGGCTTACCGGATGGCCAAGGACGATGACCAGGTAGACAGCCTGCATAACCAGGTATTTCGTGAACTACTGGTTTATATGATGGAAGACCCCAAAACCATCAGCCAAGCCACCTACCTGTTGTTTGTCAGCCGCTACCTGGAACGGATTGCCGACCATGCGACAAATATCGGGGAAGATGTGATTTATTTGGTCACGGGCGAGCGTAAAGAGTTAAACGACTGATATCCTCTATTTGGGTTAGACAGGGAGGGGTTTAAGAGGTTCCAGGGACTTCTTGTGTCTAAAGGGGCGCTAATCTGCTATAATTAATCAGGTGACGCCAATATTATTGCATTTTATTTTTTAGGGGCGGTCTTATGTTCTACGGTATCAGGGCTAAAGTGACTCAGACTTACCTGTTGCTGGCTTGCGGCACCTTGCTGGCGCTGGGAGCCTTTTTGTTGTGGCTTTTAAAAGGGTATTTTTTAGGCAACCTGGAAAACAGTCTTTTGTTCCAGACCAAGATAGCCCTAACCGTATTATCCGGCCCGGTAATCGAAGGAAAGGGAGCTGGGGAAATCGATGACCTGGCCAACCGTTTAGGTAAGGAGGCTGCTGTCAGGGTTACGGTTATTGGGAAAGATGGTACGGTTTTGGGTGACAGTATGGAAAATTACGCCAGGATGGAAAACCATTTATCCAGGCCGGAAGTCCGGGCTGCTTTGACCGGGGAAACGGGAATTTCTACCCGTTACAGCAGCACCCTGCAAACGGAAATGCTCTATATCGCTCTACCAGTGAGGGGGCCGGACGGTATCGCCGGGGCAGTGCGGCTGGCGGTACCCAATACACAAGTTAAACAAGACCTTAGACACTTGTGGCGCTTACTGGGCATGGCTACTTTAATGGCTGGTATTTTTTCCGTCCTGCTTAGTTTTCGCTTGGCAGCTTCGTTAACAAAACCATTGAAAGAACTAAGCCAGGCCGCCAAGTACATTGCCATTGGAAATCTCCACCACCGGGTTTACCTGCATCGAAATGATGAAATTGGTTCCCTTGCGCATACTATTAATGAAATGGCCGCTACCATCAGTGACAAGGTCAATGAAATCTCCTCTTCTCGCCAGCGTCTGGCCACTATTTTGCACCATCTGGTCAGCGGGGTGGTAGTCTTAGACCCTACGACTAAGGTGCAAATGGCTAACCCGGCAGCAGTCCGTTTTCTGGGAATGGCGGAAGCGGCCATGATTGGCAGGCATTTGCTAGAAGTGGTACGTCACCCGGAATTGAATGAGCGGGTACAGGCCATGGCCAAAGGCGGAAAGGACGGTATGCTGGAAATAGGCCTGATCCACCCGGAGGAGAGGGTTTTACAGGTTTATCTTGCTGTGATACCAGGCAGGGAAAACAAGATAGCCGGGGTTTTGCTGGTGATGCACGACATTACGGCTATTCGCCGGCTTGAACAGGTCCGCAAGGACTTTGTTGCCAATGTATCTCATGAGTTAAAAACCCCAATTACGTCCATTAAGGGGTTTGTCGAAACTCTGCTGGACGGGGCCTTGGAAGATTCAGCCACGGCCCGGCGTTTCCTGGAAATCATCGACCGGGAAGCCATCCGCCTGTCCAACCTAGTTGACGAACTGCTGGACCTGTCACAGCTGGAAGCCAGGAAGGAGATCACAGAGCGGCAGCCTGTGCATATCCCCGAGCTGGTGGGGGAGGTCTTGGCTGAGTTTGAATCCAGGCTGGCTGATGGTATACTGGGAGTCCGGGTAGAGTATCCGCAGAAAATTCCACTGGTGTTAGGCAGTAGAGAACGCTTAAAACAAGTGCTGGTAAATCTGGTGGATAATGCTGTTAAATATACCCCTGCGGGAGGGGAGATCGTTATTGGGGCGCAGGTGGAAAACCAGGGCATCAAGGTCTGGGTTAAGGATTCGGGTGAAGGGATTCCTGCTGCGGACGTGAGCCGGGTTTTTGAGCGGTTTTACCGGGTGGATAAGGGGCGGTCCCGGCGTTCAGGCGGGACCGGACTTGGATTAGCCATTGTCAAACACATCATCGAAAACCACGGCGGCCAGGTAGGCGTCGAGAGCCGCCTAGGTAGCGGCAGCACATTTTACTTTATCCTCCCCCTGGAAAAAAACAGTCATGATATGGAATAATACCCTTGTTGCAAAACTGTTGGACCAATCTCGGTCCAACAGTTTTTTTCTTAACAGGGTACAGGCCGATTTAAATTAGCTTTTTTGACTGGTCTTAGAAGTGCCTTTTTTCAGTAAGTGAGAAAGTAGGATACCCGAGCCGACTGAGAAATTATGTTGATACTTCTTCTTGTTTTTGCTGCCTGTATACAAAAGGCGCTGTGGCGCAAAATAATGCTTGAGCCTCAGAAAAACCTTTTTTGTGTCAGGGGGGGCAACAAAGAGATGTTGCAAGGGCACCAGACCTGGGTGTTTGCCAACAAACCGACAATAATTGCTACAGGTACCGTTGTTGGGCCTTTTGAAGCCCAGGGGCCGCTGGCGGAGGACTTTGACCTCCTGCACGGGGACCTGTGGCTAGGCCAGCCGAGTTTTGAAAAGGCTGAAAAAAAGATGTTGGAAGAAGCTTGTGAGAAGGCCATTGATAAAGCCGGGCTGCAGAAAAAGGACATCCAGTTTTTTTTGAGCGGTGACTTAATGAACCAGATCATCTCCAGTAGTTTTACTGCCAGGACCCTGGCAGTTCCCTACCTCGGGCTTTTTGGGGCGTGTTCTTCTTCCATGGAGGGTTTGGCTTTAGGGGCTTTGCTGATCGAGAGCCGAGCCGCCCGTTATGTCCTGTGTGGGACTGCCAGTCATAACGCAACGGTGGAAAAGCAGTTCAGGTACCCCACCGAGTATGGCTCTCAAAAACCGCCTTCCGCCCAGTGGACAGTAACCGGGGCTGGCGCTGCCATTCTTTGTCCCGAAGGAGAAGGGCCAAGGATAACTTGTGCCACCATTGGCCGGGTAGTGGACATGGGGGTTAGTGATCCCTTCAATATGGGCGCTGCCATGGCGCCGGCGGCGGTGGATACCATTACGGCCCATTTCCGTGACCTCAACATTGCCCCCGATCGCTATGATTTGATCGCTACCGGGGATTTGGGACGGGTGGGCCATCATATTGCGGCGGATCTGTTGGCTAAACATGGTATTGAGATACCGGCGGAAATCTTGACCGATTGCGGTCTCCTAATTTACCGGGATGACCAGCCGGTTTTCTCGGGAGGAAGCGGTTGCGGCTGTTCAGCTGTTGTCACCTACGGGCACCTGGTGAACAGGTTGAGGAAAGGGGAGTTGAAAAAAATCCTGGTTGTGGCAACCGGCGCATTATTGTCACCTCTTTCCTATCAGCAGAACGAAAGTATTCCCTGTATTGCTCATGCTGTTTCAATCGAGTATATCCATTAGGAGTGATTCTTTTGGAAGCTTATTTTTGGGCCTTCGTGGTCGGAGGATTGATCTGCGTAATCGGCCAGTTGCTCCTTGACGTGGGCAAGTATACACCCGCCCATACCATGAGCATCCTGGTAGTTTCAGGTGCGGTTCTGGATGGCTTTGGCCTCTACGAACCTCTTATAGATTTTGCCGGCGCTGGGGCAACCGTCCCCATTACCAGTTTTGGTAATGCTCTGGTCCATGGGGCCATGGCCGAGGCTCAGCGCAGCGGGTTGGTTGGCATAATCACCGGAATTTTTGAAGTGACTAGCGCAGGTATTTCTGCTGCCATTATTTTTGGCTTTATGGCTTCCTTATTTTTTAAGTCAAAAGGCTAATCGAGGTGGATAAAATGAGAATGTTGATAAAATTAATATACCCATTGGTCCTGTTGATGTTTATTGCAGGATGTGCTATGCCCGGCGGCCCTGCTAAAAAGCCCCAGTCAGAACAGCAGGGGAGTCAAACTCAACAGGAAGTGCAGCTTAATCCTATTTTGGCAGAAAGAGTCAAAGCCATTGCCCAAGGGGTAAAGGGTGTTGATGCCAGTACGGCTGTGGTTGTGGACAAGGATATCTCCATTGGCTTGAAGGTATCAGGTTTTGACCGGCTGCGGCTAAGATCCATTAAAGAAGACGTACACAAAAAAGTTAGGGAACTTACCGAAGAACATAAAATCCATATATCAACTGAAAAAAAGATTTTTAAGCAGTTGCAAGAAATGGAACAGGAGATGTTAGCCCCCCAGGGCAGGCAGTCACTGCAGGAGATGAAAAAACGGCTGGATGAAATCAACAAAAAGATGCATGGATAACCCTACCAGGGAAGCGAAAACAGGGATGCCGTAGAGCGATATAAGTTTTAAAAAACCATACTCCACTAGCCTGGAGTTTCTTTTTTGCCCTTTGGGCATTGAGGAGCGTTTATGCAGGACCGTTACTGGAATTAAAGCAAAGAACTACTAGTGTAGGAAAGGTCAGGTAAACCTGTCTAAAGAAATGTAATTCTCTCCCACCAACGGGTTTTTTGGGCAGGTGCATGATTGGAAAAAAATATTTCATGGCAGAAGGAATTAAGAAATATTTAGAGAATTGCAGAAACAATTCCAAAATGCAAACCGGCATTCCAAAATATGAAACGGAGTGGTAATAATTAGCAATAGCTTGGAAAAGGCCATAGAATTAATGCTCCTGTTCACCCCAGAAAGGTCTGTGCTTAGTCTTGCCGAGGTTGCTCGGCTTTCAGGTATGCCTAAACCAACAGTTTACCGGCTGCTCAGTACTCTGGAGACCAGCGGTTTTATTTCCCGTACCATTGACCGGCGGTATAAACTTGGACTTAAATTACTGGAGTTGGGAAATCTGGTGGCTGAACAGCTTGAGCTTCGTTCTATTGCCTTACCCCATATGCAGCGATTGCGGGACATACTTCAAATGACGGTGCAATTGTTGGTTAGAGACGGAATAGAAGCTGTGTACATTGAAAAAGTAGAAACTACCCATCCTGTTCGTCTTTATACCCGGATGGGACGGAGAGCCTTATTGCACGCTGGTGCCTGTCCCCGCGCGTTATTAGCCTTTTTACCGGACAAAGAGAGAGAAAGCCTGATTGTAAAAATACCCCTTAAATCTTACACCCAGATCACTATTTCTTCTCCTGATGAATTGCGGTTAAGGATATCAAGGGAAATTTCTCAGGGGTATACCGTCAGCCTGGGTGAGTTGGTGGAAGGAACAGCGGCAGTCGGGATGCCCATCAGGAATTTCACTGGTCAGGTAGTTGCTTCCCTTAGTGTTGCAGGAAGTTTGGTCCAGTTTCCGGCAGAAAGAATTCCTGCAATTGCCACTGAGGTTAAGCGAACAGTAGACGCTATCTCTCAGGAATTGGGATATAGGAATAATTTTTCGGGAGGTGAACAAGGGAAATAGGCTGGAGGTTGGTTTAGAAGGGAGGTGTACAATACGAGAGCTGTTGATCTGAACTGTGACCTAGGAGAAAGTTTCGGTTCCTATGTTATGGGGTTGGACGAAGAAGTAATGCAATACATAACTTCGGCCAACATAGCCTGCGGTTTCCATGCCGGTGACCCCGTAACCATGCAGAAAACTGTTGCTTTGGCCATAAAGCAGGGTGTTGCCCTGGGAGCTCACCCAGGTTTTCCGGATCTTTTGGGTTTTGGCAGGAGAGAAATGCATATTGCTCCGGCTGAGGCTACGGCCTATATCATCTATCAAATTGGAGCCCTCAGGGCATTTATTACGGCTGCCGGTGGTCTCTTGCAGCATGTTAAACCTCATGGAGCGCTATATAATATGGCCGCAAAGATGCCTGAACTGGCTCAGGCAATTGTCAAAGGTATTTCCCTGGTTGACCGGGAGCTAATCCTGGTAGCATTGGCAGGTTCCGAACTTTACCGGGCTGGGAAAGAGGCGGGCCTGCGGGTGGCAGGTGAGGTGTTTGCCGACCGGGCCTATGCCGCGGATGGAAGTCTGGTGCCGCGGGGAAAACCGGGCGCTATGATTAAAGATCCCGCAGTTGCTGCCCTGCGGGTGTACCGGATGGTGACGGAAGGAAAGGTAACAGCCATTACCGGCGAGGAACTGGATGTCCAAGCAGATACGGTATGTATCCATGGAGATTCGCCGGATGCCGTTGTGTTTGCCAGCAAGGTAAACCAGCAGCTGGTTGCTGCAGGCATTGAAGTAATTCCAATGGGCCGCATAATCGCTGCGGCAAGGGAGTGATTTTCTGTTATGAATCCCCAGGAACTTCGTTTGGCCATGAGGAGAGGTGAGTTTGCCGGGCCAACCTCGGGTTTGGCGCCAGGCTACACTCAGGCAAACCTGGTTATTCTGCCTGAGGCTCTGGCGTCGGATTTTCAAATGTTTTGCGAGGCCAATTCCAAGGCCTGCCCCGTACTGGAGGTAACGCCTCCGGGAGTACCCTATACGACAGTTATGGCCCAGAGCGCAGATTTGCGTACTGACCTGCCCCGGTACAGGGTATACCGGTATGGCCAGCTGGAAGCTGAAACAACAGATATACTTCCTTGGTGGCGAGAGGACCTGGTGGCTTTTCTAATCGGTTGCAGTTTTACCTTTGAAAGGGCGCTGTTGACAGAAGGCCTACCTGTGCGGCACATAACTGAAAACAGGAATGTTCCTATGTATATTACCAGCCGCCAGTGCGTTCCGCAGGGTCTTTTTCATGGGCCTTTGGTGGTAAGCATGCGGCCTATCCCAAAGGAACAGGTGCAAAAGGCCGTTGAAATCACGGCCCGATACCCGGCTGTGCATGGGGCGCCGGTTCATGTTGGTGACCCGTCTGAGTTGGGTATAGCCAATCTAGCAAAGCCCGATTTTGGGGAGGCTGTCACGGTATATCCGGGCGAAATGCCCGTTTTTTGGGCCTGCGGGGTTACCCCCCAGGCTGTAGCGATGGAAGCCAAACCTGAGTTGATGATTACCCACGCACCAGGTCATATGTTTATCACCGATATTAAGGATGAAGACTTGATATCTGTTTTGTCTAAAAAGAATTTCCGCTAGAAAAAAAGAATGGAGGAAGGGTAATGAAACCTGAGATCAAAAATGGTATTGGCAGCAACACCAGTCTCTGGATAAAATTAAAGCATATCGGTCCGGCAGCAGTAGTTACCGCAGCTTTTATCGGGCCGGGGACAGTTACCACTGCAACCATGGCAGGGGTTAACTACAAGTATGCCTTGCTTTGGGCTATGCTTTTTTCCACAATAGCAACTATGTTGCTCCAGGAAATGTCGGCCAGGGTAGGTATTGTTACTGGAAAAGGACTGGGGACGGCTATCCGGGAAACCTTTCAACAGCCCGCTGCCAAGGCCTTTGCGGTGTTGTTGATAGTTGCCGCCATAGGAGTTGGCAATTCGGCTTTCCAGGGGGGCAATATTACCGGGGCTTCTATGGGTTTGGAAGTATTATTTGGCTTGACAAGAAAGACCTGGGTATTCATAATAGCCTTGACCGCTTTTGGCCTACTGTGGACCGGCAGCTACAAATTGGTGGAAAAGGTACTGGTGGCGATGGTTGTGGTAATGAGCCTGGTTTTTCTCACAACCGCATTGATTATCCGCCCCGACTTTCCCGAATTGCTTCGGGGCCTATTGGTACCTTCCATTCCTCCAGGGGCTTTGCTAGTTACTCTTGGAATAATTGGAACAACTGTTGTCCCGTATAATCTGTACCTGCATTCTGCGGCTGTAGCCGAACGGTGGGGAAAAACCAGTGATAAAGAAGAGAGTATCCAGAACAGCAAGCTGGACATATTGGTATCCATCGGCTTAGGCGGCATTATTTCCCTGGCGATCATTGTTACAGCTGCTTCCATGTTTGGGACTGGCGCAGTTAAAAATGCGGCGGATATGGCCAAACAGTTAGAGCCTCTCCTGGGTTCGTGGGCAAAATGGTTCTTTGCGATTGGCCTATTTGCGGCAGGAGGTACTTCAGCGATTACGGCTCCCCTAGCGGCTGCCTACGCTATTACGGGTGTAGCGGGCTGGAGCACAGATATGAAATCCGGCGCTTTTAGGGCCGTTTGGCTCATTGTGTTGGGAGCTGGGGCCACTGTCGCTTTTAGTGGCGTAAGCCCGGTGCAAATCATTTTATTTGCCCAGGCAGTAAACGGCATCTTGTTGCCGATTTCCGCCATATTCCTGTTGGTTGTGGTGAATCAGAGCCGGATCATGCAGAAGTTTATCAACGGACCTCTGCAAAACGTTCTGGGCTCAGGAGTTGTCTTGGTTACTATATTGCTTGGTGTGAGAATGATCCTGCGGGCTTTAAAGATCTGGCCCTAAACTTGGTTTAGGCGAGGCAGAAACTTAGAACTTATAGCGGAGAGAGGAAAGCCATGTATATTAAGCCGCGATACTTGCCTGCTGGTGATCAGGCTATAGTGGTGGAATTCGGCAATCAAATATGTATCGATACTAATCGTAAGGTCTATGGCCTGTTATCGGCTCTTCACAATAGAGGAGTATCCGGCATAATTGAGATGGTTCCAACCTACCGGTCTTTACTGGTATATTACCAGCCAGATGTGCTTCCTTGGAAACTGTTGCTGCAAGAGCTGGAAAATGCTATTGGGGTGTTGGCCGGGCCAGAGGGCAGGGACTGGGAGATTCCGACCCTTTACGGCGGCGAAGCCGGGCCCGATCTGGTAGAAGTAGCTGAATACTGTGGTTTAAAACCGCAAGAAATTATTGACTTGCATAGCAAGGGGGAGTACCGGGTGTATATGCTGGGCTTTACACCCGGTTACCCTTACCTGGGGGGAATGGACCACCGGATTGCCGTTCCCCGTCTTAAAACGCCTAGAACCGAAACGCCGGCGGGTTCGGTAGGGATTGCCGGAAATCAGACCGGGATTTACCCGGTAACCAGCCCGGGGGGATGGCGAATTATTGGTCGTACTCCGTTAAAACTCTTTGACCCCTTGCGGCAGCCTCCGGTGTTGGTGCAAAGTGGCGACACAATTCGTTTTGTGCCCATAACTGAAGAAAGGTATCAACAGCTTAAGGAGGCAGTAGAATGCGAAACGGCTGCTCTAGCTGCACTGCATGAAACTGCCGATGCTGGTGGAACCCCATTTTTTGAAGTAATCCGCCCGGGACTTTTGACCACAGTGCAGGATTTGGGCAGGGTGGGCTACCAGGCTTATGGAGTTCCTGTGGCAGGGGCGATGGACCGGTTCTCCCTCCGGATCGCTAATATTTTGGTCGGTAATCCGGAAGGCGAAGCTGCCCTGGAAATAACGGTTTTTGGTCCTCGGCTTGAGGTAGTTTGTGATGGGGTAGTGGCTGTTACCGGAGGAGATCTGGGGGCTGCCCTGGACGGAAAACCTATGCCCCAATGGGAGGCGGTACCAGTAAAGGCGGGAAGTGTCATTTCTTTTGCCGGCCCAAGGCAGGGTTGCCGGTCTTACCTGGCGGTGGCAGGAGGAATTGCTGTCCCGGAAATAATGGATAGCAAATCAACTTATCTAAGAGGAAAATTTGGCGGTTTGTATGGCCGCCAGCTCCAGGCAGGGGATTTGCTGAGGATAGGACCTCCGAGGTCAAAGAAGGAATGGGCCAAAAGGGGGGGCATCCCCAGGAACTTGTTGTCTCCTCTTGTTCATCCTGGAGAAGTGCGGGTGGTATTAGGCCCTCAGGACGACTATTTCGACCAGGAGGCAATCCATACATTTCTAAGTTCAGAGTATATGATTAAGCCTGAATCCGACCGGATGGGATACCGGCTGGAGGGACCCCTAGTAAAGCCTAAAGAGGCAGACATTATTTCCGATGGCATACCCCTAGGGGCCATTCAAATACCTGCCGACGGATCTCCGATTATCTTACTGGCAGACCGGCAGACAACTGGCGGCTACCCTAAAATTGCCACAGTGATTTCACCTGATATCGGGAAACTGGCCCAGGCCAAACCGGGTGACAGGTTAGTTTTTAGGCAGGTTACGATGGAAGAAGCCAATTCCTTGTACTGCCAGGAAGAAAAGGTAATAGCCCGAATCAAACAACTTGTTGGATATGTTTAGAAAAAAAGGGGCTAACCCAAAAGCAAAGTGGGTCAGCCCCTTGGTGTATAATGAGCGAGGCCACTAATTATTCATTGATTTACCGTGGCCTCAAAGCGAATTTCATACTCGGCTTCATTATGATAATGCAATTTTATCCCTTGCCGAGTATAGTATCTGATTTGCAGAGTAGTAATTTACAAGAAGAGGTCCTGTTAATTGGTAATCAAATGCTGGAGCAGTTGCTCCCAGTTATCTGCTAAAAAGTCGGGCTTTTGGGCCCGGAGCCGCTCTGCGGAAGCCATGCCCCAGGTTACGCCGATTGTTTTAATCCCGGCATTTTTTCCCGCCGCAATGTCAAAAGGGCTGTCCCCGATGAAAACGGTAAGGGCCGGGTCGGCCTTTAATCCCTCCATAGCTTTTAATACCGGTTCCGGATCCGGTTTGTGTTTGGCTGTATCTTCCATTGCTACAACAATGCTGAAAAAGCCTGCCATGGCGGTCAGCCGCAAGCCCTGCAGGGCCAGGCGGCGGCGCTTTGCTGTAACAACACCCAGGGAGAGTCCTTTTCTCCTAAGCTCAGTCAGGCATTCCACCGCGCCGGGGAACCCGCGGATTAGGTGGTCATGGAGGGTTTCTTGTTGGCGCAAATACCTGTCAAACATCTCTTGCTGTCTTTCCCCTCCAAAACGCCTGCATACCTCGATGAGAGGGAGGCCAACCGTTTCCATGATCTGTTCTTCTTCCCAGGGAAGATTCATTTCTCTAAAAACGTGTTCAAAGGTCTGGCGGATGATCGGCAAAGAATCGATTAATGTTCCGTCAAGGTCAAAGAGAATGTATTTGTTCATGCTATCTACCTCAGTATCTATTTTTTGAGACCACAGTAATTATATACAATAAAACATAAGGGGAGCAAGCTGAAATCTGAAACTACCCCGGGCGGGGATATAGGAGAAGTTTGTATTGTTTGACTTGCCTTCCGGCAGGATATCCCTGCAGTAAGGCCAAATATATAATGAAGAAAAGCAGCAGAAAGAGGTTGGTAGGATGAGCCTAAGGTTTATCCTCGGTAGGGCTGGGTCTGGCAAGACCACTACATGCCTGGAAGAAGTCAGGCAGCTCCTGCAGGAGTCTCCCATGGGCAATTCCCTTGTTTTGCTGGTGCCTGAACAGGCCACATTTCAAACGGAGTATGCCTTGGCCTCCACCCCTAATTTAGGCGGAATGATGCGGGCACAGGTGCTCAGCTTTCGCCGCCTTGCATATCGGGTACTCCTGGAGGTTGGCGGCGCTGCCAGGATACCTTTGGGTGATTTGGGGCAGCGGATGGTCTTGCGCCAGCTCTTGGAGCAGCGGAAGAACCAGTTAAGGGTTTTTTCCCGGGCCGCTAACCAAACCGGGTTTGCGAACGTCTTGGCCAAAACAATCTCGGAGCTGAAACTGTATTGTATTACCCCGGAGATCTTGCAGGAAAAAAGCAAAATTCTAAAAGAAAGGGAAGATGCGGGACGCCTGGCGGATAAACTGGCGGATTTGGCCCATTTATATTGTGATTTGGAGGAATACCTGGCAGGGAGATACATCCATCCTGATGATTATCTCGGTTTGCTAGCGCAACGTATAAACCTGTCGCCTACAGTCCAAGGGGCTAAGGTGTGGATCGACAGTTTTACTGGCTTTACGCCGCAGGAGTACCAGGTCCTGGCAGCTATCCTGCAGACAGCGGAAAGGGTAAGTGTGGCTTTGTGCCTGGACAGCCGCCAGCTGTCCCGCCCGGCCGGGGAAACAGACATCTTTTTTTCCACTCGCCAGACCATGGATAAACTGCTGTCTTTAGCCGGGGAGCTGGGAGTACCGGTCGAAAGCCCCACGGTCCTTGAACAGGCGGTGCCTTGGCGTTTTGTTTCTTCTCCCGTCATCGGTCATTTGGAAAGGGCTTTTTTTCAGCGGCCAAACAGGCTATGGGAGAAGGAAACTGCCGGGGTTAGTCTGGTGGCGGCGGCTAACCGGCGAGCTGAAGTGGAAGGCGTGGCCCGCGAGGTAATCCGGCTTTGCCGCGATGAAGGCTACCGGTGGCGGGAAATAGGGGTGGTCTTGCGGGATGTGGAAGGCTACCGGGACCTGATTAGCTCAATATTTGCTGACTACGGAATTGCCTTCTTTGTCGATGCCAAACGGACTGTGATGTTTCACCCATTGGCGGAACTGATCCGTTCTGCTCTGGAGGTAGTGTTGGAGAACTGGGCCTATGACCCGGTTTTCCGTTATCTGAAAACTGATTTAATCCCCCTTTCCAGGGAGGAAGTGGACCAACTGGAGAACTACGTTTTAGCCCATGGAATTCGCGGCGGCCATTGGACCAATGGTCAGCCCTGGAATTTTCGCCGGCGGTACACTCTGGGGGAAGACGAAGGCTTTAAGTCTTGGGAAGCCAGTCAACTGGCCCAGATCAACCGGGCCCGGGCCAAAGCGGTTAAGGCTCTGGCAGGGTTCGAAAAATCCGCCAAGGCAGCAGCTACTGTCAGAGAAGTATCCCTGGCTTTGTTTCACCTCTTGGAGGATTTGGAGGTGGCTCACCGCCTGGAACAATGGAGCAGGGAAGCAGAAAAAAAGGGCCGCTTGGAGGCTGCCAGGGAGCATGCCCAGGTTTGGAAGGGTGTCGTGGATTTGCTGGACCAGATGGTGGAAGCCCTTGGCGAGGAAGCAATATCTCTAGAAGAATATGCCAGGGTGCTATTGGCGGGATTGGAGAGCTTGCAGCTTGGCTTAATACCGCCTGGGCTGGACCAGGTTTTGGTAGGATCCTTAGACCGGTCCCGCAACCCTAACCTGCGGGCAGCTTTTGTGCTGGGGGTAAGCGACGGAGTGTTTCCGGCTCGCCCTGGAGGAGAGGGCTTTTTTTCCGAGCCTGAGCGGGAACGGCTGCAATCGGCAGGTCTTAATCTGGCTCCTGATGGGCGCCGCAGGCTGTTAGAAGAACAATTCCTGGTTTATACCGCATTGACAAGAAGCAGCGAATACCTTTGGGTCAGCTATCCCCTGGCAGACGAGGAAGGCCGGGCCATGATGCCTTCTACCGTCATTGCCAGGCTGAAAGAGATACTGCCGGGTTTGCGGGAGCGGATCCTGCCGGTTGAACCCCCTGGTCTCCCGGCAGCGGACCTGGAATTCATCGGACACCCTGGCAGGGCTTTATCCCATCTTGCCGTCAAGCTAAGAGAGGCCAAAGCCGGCATCCCAATCCCCGCCCTCTGGTGGGGAGTGTATAACTGGGCTTTATTCCGCCTCCAGCATCTGACTTCATTAAAGGGGATCATAGGAGGGCTATTCCATGTAAACCAGGAAAAGGCGATACCCAGCTTGGCCCGAAACCTTTACGGCCAACGGATGAAGGTAAGCGTATCCCGCATCGAAAAATTTAATGCCTGTCCCTTTGCCCATTTTATGTCCTATGGTTTGGAACTCAAAGACAGGCCTCAGTATAAACTGGCAGCCCCGGACCTGGGCCAGTTTTTTCATGCAGCCTTAAAAAAAATAGGCGATAGGATAGAGGCGGCAGGGCTGGATTGGGGAGCTATCTCCAAAGAACAGTGCCGGGATTTGGTGCGGGCCGTAACGGAAGAGCTGGCTCCCCAGCTACAAAATGAGATTCTGCTCAGCACAGCTCGTTACAGGTATCTCCAAAACAAGCTCCGCCGTACCCTGGAGCGCTCCGTGGGGCTCTTGGCAGAACATGCCCGCCGGGGGATTTTTCGTCCGGTTGGGCTGGAGGTGGGATTTGGCAGCGGACATGATCTTCCTCCCCTTGTATTAAATACGGTTGGTGGAAGCGCCCTGGAAGTCGCAGGGCGGATCGACCGGATTGACCTGGGGGTTGCCGGAGAGGGCAGTAGATACCTGCGGGTTATTGACTATAAATCCGGCAAGGCTGGCCTCAGCCTTACCGATATATACCACGGGCTAGAGATCCAGCTGTTGACCTACCTTGATGTGGCCCTCACCCATGCCCCTCTCTTAGCAGGTGGCCCGGCCCTGCCCGGGGCCATCCTTTACTTTTCCTTGCAAGACCCCTTGATCTCTGCCCAAGGGCCCGTTGACCCGGCGGAGGCAGAGCGGCGGGTTTTGGCCTCCTTGAAAACAAAAGGGCTGGTTTTGGCTGATGCAGGGGTGGTCAGGATGATGGACAGCCACTGTCTTAACGGCCGGTCAGAACTGTTGCCGGTAGCCTTGAAACAAGACGGAGGGTTTTACAAAGACAGTGCGGTCATAGATGATGCCCAGTTTGCCGCTCTTCGCCGGCACCTGCGGCTGGTACTTATGCGGGCGGCAGAGAGAATCCTGGCTGGAGATGTTGCTATTGACCCTTACCGAAAAAAGAATTTGACCCCGTGCCGTTATTGTATTTATAAGCCGGTGTGCCAGCACGACCTTCTGCTGGAAGGTAACGGCTTCCGAATAATAAAAGACGAGCCTAAGGAGGTCCTTTGGTTTAAACTAAACCAGGCCGGAGAGGGAGGAGAAGGCGGTGTCTAAACAACAGTGGACCCAGGCTCAGCTGTCAGCCATTACGGCCAGGGACTGCAACCTTCTGGTTGCTGCCGCAGCCGGCGCAGGCAAAACCGCAGTCTTAGTAGAAAGGATCCTCCGCAGAATCGTTGACCCGCTGGAACCTGTTGATGTTGATCGGTTGCTGGTAGTTACCTTTACTAATGCTGCTGCAGCCGAAATGCGGGAGCGCATCGGACAGGCTATTGCCGCAAGAATTAATCAGGACCACGGCCAACAGCATCTGGAACACCAGCTGGCCTTGCTACCGATGGCTTCCATAACCACCCTACACTCCTTTTGCCTGGAGGTTTTGCGCCAGCATTATTTTCGCCTTGACCTGGACCCGGCTTTTCGGATTGCTGACGAGACCGAAGTTGCCCTATTAAAACTGCACGTCCTGGAAGAATTGCTGGAGGACCACTATACAACCGGTGACCCAGGGTTTCTAAGTTTGGTGGATTGTTATGGGGGAGACCGGGAAGACACCAGGTTGCAGGAATTAATCCTCAATTTGCATCGCTTTTCCCGCAGCAACCCTTGGCCGGCGGGATGGCTGGAAGAGGCCTTAACTTCTTTTTTGGTACAAAAGGCCTCGTCAATCGAGGATTCCCCCTGGGGCAGGAGTTTGTTGCAATCTGCAGCTATCACCCTGGAAGGCGCCCTTTCCCAGTTGGAAAAAGCCTGGCGGTTATGTAGCATGCCTGGGGGGCCTCAGGCTTACCAAGGAGCCCTAACCGCTGACCTGGCTATGATGCAGGATCTGCTTAGAGCCTGCAAGGGGTCCTGGGAGGCCCTGCAGGATAGGTTTCACAGCTTGACATGGGAGAGACTTAGGCCCTGTTCGAAAGACGTAGACGAAACCCTAAAAGAGCGGGTGAAAAAGATCCGCGAAGGAGTCAAAAACGATCTGGCTTCTTTGGCTGAAGTTTTTTCCCGCCCAGCCTTGGAGCACTTGGCAGACTTGCAGGCATTGGCTCCCTTTGGACAAACCTTAATCCAGCTGGTGATGGCCTTTGAGGGAGCCCTGCAAAAGGCTAAGCGTTCCCAGGGCATTGTTGACTTTAATGACTTGGAGCATTTTTGCCTGGCCCTGTTAACAGCACCCGGAACCCCTCCTGGGGAAATAATTCCCTCTGACATAGCCTGTGAATTCCGGCGGCGGTTTGCCGAGGTGTTGGTAGATGAGTACCAGGATATCAACCCGGTGCAGGAGGCTATTCTACAATTGGTCTCCCGCCAGGGGGAAAGCCGCCCAAACCTGTTCATGGTAGGAGACGTAAAACAAAGCATCTACCGCTTCCGCCTGGCCGAGCCGAGGCTTTTTCTCAGAAAATACCGCAGTTTTCCCATTGTTGCAGGCGGGTTGGAACGCCGGGTTGATCTGGCAAATAACTTTCGCTGCCGCCGGGAAGTCGTAGATGCAGTCAACTTTATTTTCCGGCAAATCATGACCGAGCGGGTGGGAGAGGTGGCCTATGACCGGGCGGCGGAACTAGCGCTGGCGGCTGTTTACCCCGAAGTTGAGGAAGACCGGGGGCGCACCCTGGCTGCCCCAGTGGAATTCCATCTGATTGAACGGTATGGGGACCAAGGCACGCTGCCGCAGGAAGAGCTGCCGCAGGAAGAACAAGAAAAGGAAGAAACAGTTCCGCTGCCGGAGGATGAGGTCGAGGACCTGGAAGCAATGCAAATGGAGGCCAGGATTATTGCCCGGCGGATTATTGAACTGATGCAGGGCTGCCGGAAGACTTCCCGGCCCTACCTGGTATACGATAAGAATTACGGTTACCGCCCCCTGGGCTATCGGGATATTGTGGTGCTCCTGCGGGCCACCAGAGGAGCTGCCAATACCTTGTTGGAAGAGTTTCGCCTGGCCGGCATCCCTGCTTATGCCGAACTAGGCACAGGTTATTTTGAAGCCATTGAAGTAGAGGCTGCCCTGTCTCTATTAAGGATAATCGATAATCCCCAGCAAGACGTTCCTCTGGCCGCGGCCCTGCGTTTGCCACCCATGGGCCTGACAGCTGAAGAGTTTGCCCAAATTCGTTTAGCCTGCCCGGAGGGAAACCTGTATCAAGCCCTGAAGGGTTATGCCGCGGGTGAACAAGGAGAACTGGCCAAAAAGATATCAGCATTTTTGGAACGGTTGGAACAATGGCGCACCCTTGCCCGCCAAGGCAGCCTGAGTGAGTTAATCTGGCAGATTTACCGGGATACGGGTTATTACGACTTCGTGGGGGGCCTACCGGGCGGAAGGCAGCGTCAGGCTAATTTACGAGCCCTTCAGGACAGGGCGAGACAGTATGAAACAACCATGTTCAGAGGTCTGTTTTATTTCCTGCGCTTTATTAAACGGCTGCAGGAAAGCGGCAGTGATATGGGGGCAGCACGGGCTTTAGGGGAAAACGAAGACGTGGTCAGGATCATGAGTGTTCATAAAAGCAAGGGACTGGAGTTTCCGGTGGTATTCGTGGCCGGGCTGGGAAAACAGTTTAACCTGCGGGATGCTAAAGAGGACACTCTCTTGCACAAAGACCTGGGCATTGGTCTGGATGTGGTTGATTTGGCCAAGAGGGTCAAATACCCCAGTATAGCTAAAATAGCTATCAGAGAGAGGCTTAGGCTGGAGGCCCTTGCTGAAGAAATGAGGATTCTGTATGTCGCCATGACCCGGGCTAGGGAAAAACTGATTCTGGTGGCTTCAACCAAAAAACTTAGGGCCAGGTTGGAGGAGTGGAGCCTATATGCCAATGTTGAAGAATGGAGCTTGCCTGATAAGGCCCTAGCGGGAGCTAAGGCGTGCTTAGACTGGTTGGGGCCCGCTCTCCTGCGCCACCCTGATGCTGCACCTTTAAGCCATTTCCTGCAGGCTGAGGTTAATTCCTCGACTGAAGCCTGGCAGGATTCCTCCCAGTGGTCAGTTTTCTTATGGGAGCCAAGACACTGCCAACAGGCCCCAACCGAAAAGGAGGCTGGGGAACTGTTTAAGAGGTTGAAAAACCTGCAGCCCCTGGATATTCTGCCGGAAGAGCAGGATAGGGTGGAAAAGAGGCTTAACTGGGCTTATCCCCATAAGTCATCCCTAGGGAAGGCCGCAAAAGTAGCAGTGACGGAGATTAAGAGGCGGTTTAACCCTGAGATTGAAGAAGCTGAACAGGCCTTCCCCAGGCCTTTCATCCCTGCTGAAGCCGCCAGACCCAGTTTCGTTGCAGCAAAGGGTTTTTCAACCGCCGACCGGGGCTCGGCTTATCACCTGGTGATGCAACACCTGAATTTCCAAGGCAGTTTGACCCCGGAAGGCATCAGGGGGCAAGTCCAGGAAATGATCTGCCGGGAAATATTAGCTGAGGAACAAGCCCGGGCGGTAGACCCGGAAAACCTGGCCCGGTTTTTTGCCGGCTCTTTGGGGCGGCGCCTGTTAAGCTCACCCGAGGTTAGGCGGGAGATCCCCTTCAGCTTGGTCCTGCCTGCGGGAACAATTTATCCGGATTTAGGGCAAACCTTGGCTGAAAAAGTACTGGTGCAGGGGGTGATTGATTGTCTGTTTGGGGAGGAAGATGGCCTGGTGCTGATTGACTGGAAGACCGACCAGGTTGATCCCCGACGGTTGGAACCTCTGGTAGCGAGCTACGGCGGGCAGCTCAATCTGTATGCCCATGCGGTAGAAATAATTCTCCGGCGGCCGGTGAAAGAAAAATATCTGTTCCTGCTGATGAACGGTCTGGAGGTAAAGGTTTAAAAAATGTTTTGCTTGCGGAAGACAAGCCAAAAGTGGTAAAATATGTTGGAAAACCGCATATTGTGCACCGCTGGGGGAGCCAAACGGCTGAGAGCAGGTTTTTCTGCAACCCTTTGCACCTGATCTGGGTAATGCCAGCGTAGGGAAGACGGTAATAAAGTCAGTTCAGCCGCATTCTTCTCTCGGAATGCGGCTTTTTGCCATAGTTCCGTTTAGGCATTAACCCCAGCCTGTGTCCTGTAAGGCAAACCTGAGCGGAACTAGGGAAGGGGGTGAAACGATGCGGAACAAAAAGGTTTCCGTTATGGTAGAAATAGCATTGTGCGTGGCCTTGGCTTATGTTCTCGGGTTAATTAAGCTTTGGCAGATGCCTTTTGGGGGCTCAGTTTCCCTGGAAATGATTCCAATTTTTATCGTGGCTCTACGCCGGGGCTGGATTGCCGGGATGACTGGCGGCCTGGTTTACGGCTTTGTCAACCTGATGGTGGATGGCATGCAGTGGATTGTCCATCCGGTTCAACTGGTGCTTGATTACCCCCTGCCCTTCGCCTTATTGGGCCTGGCCGGCTGCTTTCCCGGGAGTCCTTTCCTGGGTGTAGTGATAGGATCTTTGGGGAGGTTTCTGTCTCATTTCGTCTCTGGCTTTGTTTTCTGGGGGGCATACGGATCGGAATACGGGTTAAGCCCTGTGGTATATTCTATAGCTTATAACAGCATGTATCTCCTGCCTGAGATGCTCATTTCACTGGCCTGTGTATTAGTTCTGGTCAAACGCCCGGACATTTTGCAGCCTGTCCAGGGACCTAAGTCCATGGGGGAATAATTAATGCAATCTCGGTGTTTAGTAATTGCCGGTGGGGAAATAAAGGATTATTCCTGGCACCGGGGATTTATTTCCCCGCAGGACTTCATCATTTGCGCTGATGGCGGGGCAAACCATGCCTTTAAAATGGGATTAACTCCAAATCTGGTGGTGGGGGATCTGGACTCCATCGACCCTCTGGTAGAACGGGAATTGCGGGCAGCCGGCTGTTCCTTCCTGGTTTACCCCAGGGAGAAGGATCAGACCGACCTGCAGCTGGCTCTGGCAGAGGCGGTCAAACGGTTTCCCAGGAAAGTGATTGTGCTGGGAGGCCTTGGGGCTCGCCTGGATCATACCCTGGCCAATATTGCTCTGCTTTTGCCTATGGCTGAACGGGGGATAGACATTAAGCTAGTCGACCAGACCCAGGAAATAGGGGTTCTCTACGGCCCTGCCCAGGTAAAGGTGGAAGGGGAAGTGGGAGATCTGGTCTCTTTGCTGCCCCTGTCCAAAACCGTTACAGGAGTAACCCTGGTCGGTTTTTACTACCCGTTATTCCAGACTACCTTGGTAGCGGGAGATACCCTGGGGATCAGCAACCAGATAACAGCCGATCAGGCTCAGGTAAATCTGCAGTCCGGGGCCCTGCTGGTCATCAAGACAAAACCTGGTACCTAGAACAAAAACTGCGGCCACCAGGCCGCACTTTTTGTTAAGATGGCGAAAAGATAGTTGCCGATTTTTTTGTACCAATTATTATTTAATTGTTACTATTGTCCTCTCACCCTGACTCCTGAGTACTTATATTTAATTTATTTACTTTAATAGCGAAGGGCAGGGATTCGGGAAGTCTTGTCGAATGCTATTTGAAATTTGGTTTTCTATAAATAAAAAAAATTTTTGGAGGGGAAGAAAAGTTGAAAAAGGGTTGGGTAATACTGTCAATGGTTTTGGTTCTGGTGCTTTTGTTTGCGGTCGGTTGTGGCGGATCCAAAACGGGTCAAGAAAACAAACCGGCGGAATCCCAAGGGCCGGCAAAGCAGGAGTCTCGGGTAATCAAGGTGGCTCATGTGGTTAATGAGCAGGATCCCTATCATGTTGCTGCGTTAAAGTTTAAGGAATTAGTTGAAGCCAAAACCGCCGGAAATATCAAGGTAGAGGTATACCCGAATGCCGTGTTGGGAGACGAGCGTACCCTCTTGGAAGGCATGCAGGTTGGTACTATTGACATGGGCGTCATTACCAACGGTCCGGTGGCCAACTTTTTACCGAAAATTGCTGTTTTTGAAATGCCTTTTTTGTTTTCGAAGCGTGAAGATGCTTACGCTGTTTTAGATGGCCCCATCGGCCAGAATATTCTAAAAGAGCTGGAAAGCGTGAAACTTAAAGGCCTGGCCTATGCTGAGCGGGGTTTCCGAAATCTTACCAATTCCAAGCGGCCTGTGCTTACCCCGGCTGATGTTAAAGGTTTGAAGCTTCGCGTAATGCAAAACCCTGTGTATATTGATCTTTTTAATACCTTAGGTGCCAACGCCGTACCAATGGCCTGGCCTGAAGCCTTGACAGCGCTGCAACAGGGAACCATTGACGGACAAGAGAACCCGGTCAACGTGGCTTATGCCTTTAAACTTTACGAAACCCAGAAGCACCTGTCCATGACCAGGCATACCTATGCACCTGCGCTGTTTGTCATGAGCCTGGATGTATTTAACAAAAATTTCACCCCTGAAACTCAACAGATTCTGGTGGAAGCAGCCAAGGAAGCCGGTAAATATGTGCGGAATTGGATTGCCGAAAATGAAGAGAAGCAGCTGAAAGAAGTGGAAGAAAAAGGTCTGCAGGTTCACTATCCCGAACTGGCGCCTTTCAAAGAAGCAGTGAAGCCTGTTTACCAGAAATACAGTGACCGGTTTGGCAACCTCATTAGTGAAATTGAAGCTCAGCTGAGCAAGAAGTAATCCGGGCAGGTACAGTTCAGGGCAGCGGCATTGTTGCCGCTGCCCTGAATAGCCCGGGGAGAAAGGAAGTAGCATGGGCGGATGATATTATTTTTGCGCAAAATTAGTGACGCCGTTGACTGGCTGGTGACTAGGTTTGTTTTCCTGCTGATTGTAGCTTTAATCCTGGTAATTTCCTTGCAGATCATCAGCCGCGTGTTTTTCTCTGCCTATTCCTGGACAGAAGAATTATCCCGGTACCTTTTGGTTTGGAGTACTTTTCTAGGGGCTAGTATGGCATATAAACGGAGAAGCCATATTGCGGTTACTTTTGCAGTAGATCTCCTCCGGGGCTGGACAAAAACCCTGGTCCTTTGGATAGTCAACCTTTTGACAATTGCTTTTTTTGCAGTGGCGATATATTATTCCACGAAAATGATCAGCCTGCAGGTTTATCAAGTTTCACCCGCTCTAGGTGTTTCCATGCGCTTTGTCTATCTCAGCATCCCCCTGGGGTTTGCCTCAATGCTGGTCCATGCCTTATCAGGGATGGTTGAGGAGCTTTTTCCGGGTAGGGAGGTGAAGAGCTGATGGTCGGTCTCTTGTTTAGCACCTTATTTATTTTGCTTTTGCTCGGTTTGCCGGTTGCTGTGGTGATCGGACTGACCTCAACAACGGTCCTCCTGACCAAAGGAGTGAACCTGATTGTTCTTCCCCAAAGAATGTTTGCCGGCACGGACACCTTTCCCCTGGTGGCAGTACCTTTTTTCATTCTGGCAGGGGATTTGTTGGCTAAAGGAAGGGTATCGGAAAAATTGGTGGAGTTTGCCGAATCTATTTTCGGTTTTCTCCGGGGAGGCCTCTGGGTAGTATCCGTATTGGCTTCCATGTTTTTCGCCGCCATTTCCGGTTCTTCTGCCGCTACCACGGCGGCTGTAGGTACACCCTTGGTCCCTGAATTGAAGAAAAAGAATTACAAGCCTGAGTTTTCAGCAGCCCTGATAGCTGCTGGCGGTTGTACGGGAGTGGTTATTCCACCTTCAGTTCCAATGGTGCTTTATGCGGTAATTGCCAACGAGTCGGTCAGCAGCCTGTTTCTAAACGGTTTCATCCCAGGCATCCTGATGGGGACCGTCCTCGTGGCTATTGCTTTGCGGGAAGCTGCCAAAAACAACTATCCCCGGGGAGCGGCGTTTTCTTTTGCCAATGTTTGGCAAACCTTTAAGGCCGCATTTTGGGGGCTGATGACCCCAGTCATCATCCTCGGCGGGATTTTTTCCGGTTATTTCACCCCCTCTGAGGCGGCGGTAATTGCCGTGAACTGGGCCCTGTTCGTGGCCGTGTTTATTTACAAGGACCTGGGCTGGCGGGATGTATTTAACATAATTACCAAGTCAACTGTTACCATGTCTGTGGTCATGTTTATCATTGCCACCTCCAGTGTTTTAAGCTGGATCCTGGCTAACTGGCAGATCCCGTCAATAATCGCCAAGTCAGTATTGAGCCTGTCCCAGAATAAATATGTGGTACTGCTCCTAATTAATTTCATTATTCTGGTGGCCGGGGTCTTTATGGAAACTGCTTCGGCTTTGATTATTTTAACGCCGGTATTTTTGCCCCTCATAATTCAGCTGGATATCAGCCTGGTCCATTTTGGGGTTATCATGGTCCTGGGCCTGGCCATAGGGATGATCACACCACCCGTAGCCATCAACCTTTATGTTGCCAGTACCATTACCCAACTGCCTATCGAGCGGATCAGCCGATCAGTTATTCCCATGGTAGCGGGCCTTATCGCAGTCTTGTTGTTTATTACTTATCTTCCACTGTTTGTGGACATTATCTTTTAAAAAATCAAAGGGCCGGGCGGCCCTATTTTTTTTAAAAATCCATATTAATATCTTAAGTACCAGGTACCAGGTCTATTTTCTTGGTTCGATAACCATTTTTAATGCCTTCCAGGTTTCGGGCGGAATGAGACCAAGACGCCACAAAGAAATTCCCTTCAGGCTGTAACGCTTAACCACCCCAACCTTGGTGAGAATGCTTTCCGGTGTTTCACTGGGAATAGATATGCCAAGCGCCAGCTTTTCTGGTGGTACAGCCTGCAGCGCTAATTCCACCCCCTGCACCACCTGGCGGATGGGTTCAGGTTTTGGCCCGTAGTCATAAGCCATGATTATTATTTGGTCTGCCAGTTTTCCCAGGGTATGGTAGTCGTAGCCCCGGTAGACGCTGTTGGGTGGGTGGAGGGTTAAAGTAATGGTTTTGTTTCTGGCTTTTAACTGGCTGGCCAGCTGGTTGACAAAATTATTAAAGTTCTGTTGGGTTGGCTGCAGGTTTTGGTTCGGCTTAACAAGCCCCAGCCCTTCCAAGTCCAGGTTAACCCCATCATAAAACTGAACCTCTGCCGCAATGCTTTCAATTAACGTTAAGACCGCCCCCTCGTCAGCCAGCAGAGCCTCCAGCATGCCCTCCTTATTATTGGCATAAATAACCATTTCTGTCCTCAAGCCATATTCCCCGGCTGCTTCTAATACTCTTTCCCAACCTGCAGGCCGCTGCCACCCTGAGGCGCTGCTGGTCAGGAGGGTTCCTTCCCGGTCCAAGGTATACCAACCCAAAGCCAATTCACTGACGATATTAGTATTCCCTGCGGCGGTTTCCGGGTACGGCAGGCCAAAAAGGTCGGTCCAGCTGCTGGCCTGTCTGCTGCCTAAAGCATAAAAACCGGTGACATGCATTGGTTTGGGGGGAGAAATAACCTCTACTCTGTTAGTTGAGGGGTCCCAGTTAACCTGGCAGCCGAAAGCCTCGCTGAAAAACCGCAAAGGGATCATGGTCCTGCCGTTGATTAGGGCCGGAGGGACGTCCAGAGGGGTGCCTGTCCCATTGAGGTAGGCGGTTTTGCTGGCGATCTGCAGCACCACATCCACCAGACGCCCCTTAGCTGAAACCGTTTGGTTTACGTCGTTCCACAATACCTGGACATTTAGGGCTTCGGCAAGGGCGCGAAAAGGGACTAGGAGCCGGCCATTCTCCAGGGCAGGCGGTACATCGAAGACTACCGGCAGCCCATCTAGCGTAACGGAAGCATTAATCGCCCCACTTTGAGCAACAGCGGTAGCCGAAGGCAGACCGGCTGCAAGCAAGATGATCATCAGGATGGAAACGAATAGTATCCTAGCCATAGTAAACCTCCTTTTAGGAGTCCACTGGGGTTCCAATTCAACGACATAGCGCCATAAGATTTCGACGGGTCCCGGTGCAAGTCCTTTGAAAGAGACTTGCCGAAGGGCCTGGCCGGAAAAAATATTTGTTTTACTCCGGCGGTCCTGGCAGGAGATGCCGGGGTTTCGCCGAAAACTTTAGTGCGCTACCATAATGGTACGCTAAAAAGAAGGGGGATGGCCGAAGGAAATGGTTTTGTTTTAAGACAAAGAGGGAAGGAGAAAAAAGGAGGTCAAGTTGATGGAAGTTCAAATCACCGTAGTTGTTTTGTATTTAGTAGTTGTGTTTGCCGTAGGGGTATTTGCCTCGCGGATGATTAAAGACGCCACGGATTTCCTCCTGGCTGGCAGGCGGTTGGGATTGCTCTTGGCGACAGCTACTTTGGCGGCTACTCATTTCGGCGGTGGCTTCGTTATGGGCGGGGGGCAGGACGGGTTCCGGTTCGGCCTGTCGGGCTTTGCCTTTGCTATCGGTACCGGCTTGGGCTTGATCACCTTAGGTCTGGTGTCTGCTATGCCCTTACGCAAACTAAGGCTTTACACTGTACCCGATTATCTGGAATTAAGATATAACAGCAAGTTTGTCCGCCTCTTAGGCACCCTGCTTTCCCTTGTAGCGATAGTAGGTATTATTGCTGCCCAAGTGGGAGCCTCCAAAGGCGCCCTGAGTATTTTCGGAATTTCTCCCCAGGCTGGTGCGGTGATCGCTATGCTGTTATTTATCGCTTATACCACCTTTTCCGGCATGTGGGGTGTCACCTTAACCGACGGTGTTCAATTGCTGATCATCCTGATTGGTCTCCCAGTGGCCGCCATAGCCGGCATTAACCACGCCGGGGGTTGGGCAGCCATGCAGGCCAGCATCGCAGCCCTGAACTTGCCCGGGGGCGCGGAGAGTTTCTTCAGCCCTGTGGGCAGAGGTGTCTCGGTAATGCTGGGCATTATTATTCCGGTCATTATGTACGACTTGGTAGGGCAGGATTTTTACCAGCGGCTGTTTTCGGCCAAGGATGAAAAGACCGCCAAGAATGCCGCCATTTTGGCCGGCTTCATGCTGATTATCTTTGGGGTCTTCCCGGCAATTTGCGGTATGGTAGCCAAGGCCATCTTCGGCAACACTATCGAAGCTGCCCAGGCCCTACCCAAGCTGATCACCACTGTGCTGCCTGTCTGGGTTGGGTCAATTTTCGTGGCGGCAATCCTGGCAGCAGTGATGTCCACGGCTGATTCCCTCTTGACAGCGGGCACTTCTCATATAGTAAACGATATATACATTAAGACCTTGCATCCGGAAGCAGCCGGGGACACCAAGAAACTGCTGCTTATTTCCCGCATCTGGACTGTAATTTTAGGGGTTGCCGCTTTGGTGATCGCCCTGTCTATTCCCGGGATTATCAAGATCCTGATCTATTCCTATACCATGTATGCCTCCGGGGTTTTTGTGCCGGTTGTTGCGGGCCTGTTCTGGAAGCGGGGCAATGCACAGGGGGCCATCGCCGGCATTATCTTCGGTGCTCTCGCCGGCCTCTTGGGACTGTTGAAGGTATTTAGTTACGGAGCTATTCCCAATATTGTGGTAGGTGGTTTAATCTCCCTGGCAGCTTATGTAATCGTATCCTTATTAACCCCGCCACCCCAGAGCCAGAGCTAAGTAGACCCTGAATTATCTCCAGAAAGAACTAGAGGCCGCAACAGGCCTCTTTTTTTGATAGCTTCGAGTTCAAAGGTCATTCTGGTAATCACCAAGGCATCCTGTCTCACCCGAAATTAGTCTGGCTTAAAGAGCTATGAAAGTTTTTTGCAGATCAATAATTATTGATTAATATGGGGAAGGCTTCCTGAAAGTACCTTTGATTGCGGGCAGGGATTAAGGCGGTAAAAGCAGAAACAATAGTCAGTTTCAAAAATGTTGCCAAATCGTGGTTAGGGAGGCCTGGAAGGTTTGCGGGATACCCTTAGCTACCGTTTTTTGCGGGTAATTATACCTGGGCTGGTAGTTGTGTTGGCGGTGGGCTTCCTGTTGGAACTACAGGCCCAGCGCAGGCAAGCCCTATTGGAACTGCGGGATAAGGCTGCCATGATTACCGAATACCTTGTTGCCAGCAGGGCTTTTATTGCCGCTTCCCAGGACAGGATTAACATGGATAGGGCAGGCAACTTTGAGTTCAAGCACATGAACCCGGCGCGGGTTATCCGCGAAACCAGCCAGATCTTCAATTCCACTACCCGCTACCGGATTAAGCAGACCCGCATGAGTGCCCGCGTCCCTGAAAACAGCCCCGATTCCTTCGAGCGTCAGCAGTTGGAGAGGTTTTCGGCTGACCCGTTACTGAAAGAAATCTGGAGTGAAGATAAGGTGGCAGGGGAAAGCGTATTTCGCTATTTGATTCCCCTGCACATCACTGCGGACTGCCTGCAATGCCACGGCGAACCCCAGGGGCAGTTGGATGTTGCGGGCCACCGGAAAGAGGGTTACCGCATTGGGGAATTGGCGGGGGCCCTGAGTATCATCATCCCGATGGACACCTTCGAGGCTGCTGCTCGGACAAACGCCATCAACCGGATGATGCTTTTAACTTCGTTGATAACTTTGATGGCCCTGGCAATTTATACTCTCATGCGGCGGTTGGTAATCGTGCCCTTGGCTCAATTGGAGGCTATGGCATCTAGGTTCGGGCAGGGGCAGTTGAGTATGGAGCCTGGTTTGGTGTCTGGGCAGGGAGAAATCCGTCGCCTGGCTGAAGAGTTTTGTCAAATGGCCGGTAAACTCCAGGAATTATATAACCGGCTTGAGGACCGGGTAAATGAACGAACTAATGAGCTTTCTCATGCTTTGGCCCATCTTAAAGTCCAGCAGGCTGCCCTGGAACAGGCCAACGAGCAGTTGGCCCAAGCCAGTAAGTATAAATCCCAGTTTTTGGCCAACATGAGCCATGAACTTAGAACCCCTCTTACTTCTGTCCTTGCCTTCACCGAATTGCTTTTGAACCGGGTAGCAGGGGAACTGACACCGGAGCAAGAGGAGTACCTGCAGGATATTCAGGAAAGCGGGGCCAGTTTGCTGCGCCAGATCAATGATATTCTGGATTTTTCCAAACTGGAGGCAGGAAAAATGGAGATCCGCCGGGAAAGCTTTTGTCTGGCAGAGGCAGTAGAAGCTTCCTCCAGGCTGGTCATGCCCCTGATGTTGAGAAAGGGTTTGGTATTTGAGACTACTATAGAAACAGGGCTTCCGGCTGTTTGGGGTGACCAGGACAAGATCAAACAAGTTCTGGGCAATCTTTTAACAAATGCAGTAAAATTTACCCCTGCCGGGGGTAAAATAACCCTTATGGCGGAAAGGGTAGATGAGCCTGTGCCTGCCATTAAAGTTACCGTTTCGGATACAGGGATTGGAATTAAACCTGATGATCATGAACGAGTTTTCCAGGAATTCCGCCAGGTTGATCAATCAACCAGTCGTGAATACCCGGGATCAGGCCTGGGGCTGGCTTTGGCCCGTCAGTTGGTGGAAGCCCATGGCGGCAGTATCTGGGTGGAAAGCGAGCCAGGCAGGGGCAGCAGGTTTATCTTTGTCCTGCCGGTTGAAGGATAAGCTGGGAAGAGAAGGGGGACTGCCCTTGACACTCTACAAGATCATGGTTGTGGAAGATGACCCCAAAGTGCGGAAGGCACTGGAAATTACCTTGCGAAATGAAGGTTTTGCCGTGATTAAAGCGGCAGATGGGGAAACAGCCCTGTCTTTGCTTCCTTCTGAGAAGCCCCATCTGGTGCTCCTGGATTTGATGCTGCCCAGGATGGACGGGTTTGAGGTCTGCCGCCGCATACGAAGCAAATGGGAAGTGCCGATCCTTGTCCTGTCTGCTAAAGGTGCAGAAATGGACAAAGTTGTTGGCTTTAACCTTGGCATTGATGATTATCTGACTAAACCTTTCAGTCCAAAGGAGTTGGTTTTGCGGATTAAAGCCATCCTGCGCCGCAGCCGGGAGCCTGCCTACTCCTCTCTGGGGCGGGTGGTTGCCGGAGACCTGGAACTGGACAGCGTCACCCGGGCTGTCCATGTCAGAGGTATACCCGTTGAGTTAACGGTAAAAGAATTTGATGCCCTCTGGCTCTTGGCCGGTCATCCCGGGCAGGTTTTTTCCAGGGCCCAGTTATTGGATCGCCTCTGGGAAACCGACTATGCCGGAGACAGCAATGTGGTTACTGTTTTAATCAAACGGTTACGGGAAAAAATCGAAGAAGACCCTGCTCGGCCCCGCAGGATTAAGACAGTCTGGGGCCTTGGCTACAAGTTTGAGCTATGGAATGGTTAGACAACTCATTTCGGTAGAAAAACCTCGCTGTATCATTGGGCGGGGTAGTTTTTTTGCCGTAGAAGCTTTGTCACCAAATTGTTATTTTTACTTTAGAATTCCGTCACTTTTTCCAAATATATTAAAAACAGTATTCGTTACTCCGTGCTTTGGGAATCCATGTTCTCCATTTCTCAAGATAAAGGGGGGAGACAAATGAAGCTGCCCAGTATAGTCCGGCAGGTCCACCTGCAGGCAGGCAATGGGGGGGGCAGGTTAAGGATCAGGTCGCCCCTGTTGATCGGTGCAGTTATCGCTATTACTTTTCTGGTTGGCGGGGTGCACAGTGTCAACAGCGCTACTAAAGAGGCAAGTTTTTGTGTGTCCTGTCATGTAATGGAGCCTGCTTATGGTACCTGGAGCCATTCAGCCCACCGGGAGGTTGTTGACTGTGGGGGATGCCATTCTGACCAGCGCAACTACCTCACCAAGACCTATTCCAAGGCTATGGCGGGAGCTAAGCATATGTATGTTTACGCTTTAGGTGATATTCCACCGCGGATTAGGATTGCCAAAGAAAACACTGCGTTGGTCCAGCAAAACTGCCTGCGCTGCCACGGGGAAGTCGCCCGAAACCTACAGATGGATGCGGACCGGCGCTGCACAGACTGTCATCGCTTTACGCCCCACGGTAATATCCGGTAATAGAAAGGATGTAGACAGGAATGGTGAAACAAAAGCTGGTTTTGGTCATGGTTGTGATGCTGGCCTTGGGTCTCCTTGCTGCCGGATGTGGTTTTCAGTCAAAACAGCCTATTGCCTTCCGGGCTGATATCCCGGCGGGGACCTTGGCAGCGGAGGAGTTCGGCAAGTTTTACCCTAAACAGTACGACGGCTATAAAAAGACGGCGGAAATGGCCAACAAGCCCAGTAAATACGGCGGATCTGAGGAGTATGATAAGCTGACCCAGTGGCCTTTCCTGAAAGAAATGTTTGCAGGCTTTGGTTTTGCCATAGAGTATAACGAAGACCGGGGCCACATCTATTCCTTGGAGGACGTCAAAAAAATAAAGCGGATTAACGACAACAGCATTTCTTCCTGCTGGACCTGTAAAAGCGCTGATGCCCCAGGCCTGATTAAAGAGATGGGGGATGCCTACTATAAGACCAATTTTCACCAGCTAAAGGACCGGGTTAACCACCCTATCACCTGCGCCAACTGCCATGAGCCTCAAACCATGAACCTGGTGATTACCCAGCCTCCTTTGCGGGATGCCCTTAAACGCCAGGGCAAAGACCCGGACAAGTTGACCCGCCAAGAACTGAGGAGTTATGTTTGCGCCCAATGCCATGTAGAGTATTATTTCGCAGGGGATAATAAAGTGGTTACCTTCCCCTGGGACAAGGGATTAACTCCCGACGATATCCTGGCTTATTTTGACGAGAAGAATTTCAGCGACTGGATCCATCCCAAGTCCGGCAACGGGCAGATCAAGGTGCAGCATCCCGAGTTTGAGCACTTCCAGGGGAGTGCCCACCAGGCTGCCGGTCTGGCTTGTGCCGACTGCCATATGCCTTACCAGGTAGTGGGTGGGGAAAAGATATCTTCCCATTGGATCACCAGTCCATTGAAGCACATTAAGGAAAGCTGCATGACCTGTCACCGCCAGGACCCCGAATGGCTAAAAGAACGGGTTTTCTATACCCAGGACAAGACTGCTCGGATGATGGAGCGGGCCGGAGAGGTAACGGTGGAAGCCATCAACGCTATTGCAGAAGCTGCCAAGGCAGGGGCTGAACCGGCTTTGCTGGAGGAAGCCCGGAAACTGCAGCGTCATGCCCAGTTCTATGTAGATTGGGTGGCAGCCGAAAACTCCATGGGTTTTCATAACCCACAGCTTAGTATGGATACTCTGGGCAAATCCCTGGACCTGGCCCACCAGGCCAAGCAAAAGGCCTTGGAAGCTGGTAACAACCAGAAATAACCTCCTCTTGATGTCCCAAAAGAAATCGGCCAGTCCAATTGAATTCAATGAACCATTAGTTCTTCTCAGAGTGTTTTATTTCAGAGGCAAAAGATGCCTCTTTTTTTTTAAGCGAAGGGCCGGAAACCGGCTTTAGAGCAGGAGAAACCCCGCTTTTCCACGAACTAATCCTGATATTCTTGGCCAAATGATGTATCACTTTAGCACTAAGCAGCAGGGCAGCGGCCTGGGCTTAAGCATTGTCTATAATATTGTCCAACAACACGGCGGCTGGCTCAGTTTCACCAGCGTTCCCGGTAATGGGACAACTTTTGAAACTAGTCTGCCGCTGGAAGGAGAGACTGAGTTATGCGGCAAATCCGTATAGGCCTGGTCCAAATGCAGGCGTATCTAGGGGAGACATGGCTAAACTTGCAGAAAATGGTCAGTTTTGTGGCTGAAGCCCGGAATCAAAGGGTGGATATCATCTGTTTTCCCGAAATGTGCATCCAGGGTTATAACCGCCCCCGGGCCGGGGCTTTGGCAGAACCGGTACCTGGACCAAGCACAACATTTCTAAGCCAACTGGCCCGGGAGAAGGGGTTAATCATTATTGCAGGTATGGCGGAAAAATCCGCCACGGATCGGCCTTATGTTACCCAGGTAGTGGCTTTCCCCGACAGGACCCTGGGAAAATATCGCAAAACCCATCTGGGGAAAAGTGAGCAGCCCTATTTTACCCCAGGTGATGATCTGCCGGTATTCATTAGACCGAAGGCCAGCTTCGGCATCGCCATCTGCTGGGACCTGCACTTTCCAGAGGTGACCGCCATTTTATCCATGAGGGGCAGTGAAATCATTTTTGCACCCCATGCCTCGCCGGCCATTGTGACAGACCGCCGGGGAAGTTGGCTGAAATACCTGGCTGCCAGGGCCTATGACAACTCTGTTTTTGTCGCTGCCTGCAACCTGGTAGGGGGCAACGGGGAAGGACAGGGCTTTTGCGGCGGAGCCATTGTTTTAGACCCCAGAGGAAATGTGGTAGCGGAAGATTTCAGCGGTTCAGAGGGACTCCTGGTGGCGGAGCTTGAGCCGAATCTGATTAATACTATTCGGCGGCAACAGGGGAAAACTATGAGGGACACCTTTTTTTTAAAGGCCAGGCGGCCGGAACTTTATGGTGATTTGGTCCGCATGGACTATTGGGAAAGGGAGGATCATGATGCTTAAACAGGTGACGATTACTACCTTAGCCGAAAACACAGCGCCTGGACCGGGGGTCTTGGCTGAACACGGGTTATCCATGCTGGTTGATACCGGCCGGGAAAAAATCCTTTTTGACACCGGCGGGGAGCATACCCTCTTACCCAATGCCGGGAAGCTAAAGGTAAACCTGGCAGAGGTGGATAAGGTGGTTTTGAGCCACGGCCACTTTGACCATACCGGCGGGCTCCTGCCGTTTTTAGCCGCCAGAGGCGGTTGCCCTGTCTTTGCCCATCCGGGGATTTTTGCCAGGAAGTATAAACTGGCGAAAGACCGGCAGCCCGAGTATGTTGGTATTCCCTGGACCAGAGAGGAGCTGGAGCAGAAGGGGGCAGTTTTTCATTTAAGCGAGGGTCCGGTGGAAGTAGCTCCAGGGGTAATCCTGACCGGTCAGGTCAAAAGGTACCAGCCTGATGAAGCCGGGGACCATTCCTTTTATGAACAGTCACCCGGCGGGAGTTTCCATAAAGACTATTTATTTGACGATTTGGCCCTGGTGGTGCGTCTGGAGGCGGGGTTGCTGGTCCTCCTGGGCTGTGCCCACTCAGGCCTGATCAACACTCTGCGCCATGTCCTGGAGATTACCGGAGAAGCCCAAATCTATGCCTTGATGGGCGGTACCCATTTAAAGGAGGCTTCGCCGGAACAAGTGGAAGAGACCCTGGATCACCTGGCCGCTTTCGGCCTGCAGAAGATCGGGGTTTCCCACTGTACCGGGTTTGCCGCTTCTGCTGCCTTAGCCCGGCGCTACGGGTCCAGGTTCTTTTTAAACAATGCCGGAACTGTCACTAAGATTGGCGGTTACTATAGCGAAAAATTCGCTGAAAATCAGGGCATCCCTGCCAATACCCAGGGAGGAAAGGTAAAAATATGAACGAAATCTTTTTATATGAGACTAAAGTCACTATGGAAATTATGACTTATCCACAGAACAACTGTAAATGCTAGCGTCGCCAGGCTGCAGGCAGAAGCAGTACCATAACCGTGAAAATCTCCAGCCTGCCAACCAGCATCAGAAAGGCCAGAAACACCTTGGCAAAGGGGAGTAAATGGGCGTAGTTTGCGGCCGGACCCACAGACCCCAGTCCGGGACCCACATTGCCCAGGGTGGTGGCAACCGCTGAGGCGGCGCTGGTCATATCCATGCCGGTTAATAAGAGTACCAGCCACCCTACGCAATATATCAAAATATATAAGAAAAAGAACAACAGTACGCTGATCAAAATATTGTTGTCAACCGGTTTTTGATCTACGGTTAAGCAGCATACATGGCGGGGATGCAGCTGGCGTCTAAGTTCCAAAACAGCCTGTTTAAATAGGATTAAATACCTGAATATCTTTACCGAACCTGCGGTAGACCCGGTGCTGCCGCCGACAAACATTAGGAGAAACAAGAGGATGCGGGAGAAGGCCGGCCACTGGTCAAAATCCGCAGTGGCAAAGCCCGTGGTAGTTGTAATGGATACCACCTGAAAAGCGGCCGCCCGGAAACTCTCCTCCAGTGTATGGGATACCTTCCCGTGAATATTAATAACAACTACCAAGGTGGCGCAGAGGATGATGCCAAGGTACAGGCGGAATTCCTGGTTGCGCCAAAGGGTTTTTAAAGTTCTGGCTCTCAGGCTTAGGTAATAAAGGCCAAAGTTTATCCCGGCCATGGTCATAAATGCGATGATAATCCATTGGATTAAGGGGCTGTAATAGCCGATGCTGGTATTTTTTGTGGAATACCCACCGGTAGCCATGGTGGTGAAGGTATGGTTCATAGCTTCGTAAAAATCCATTCCGGCGGCCCAAAGCAGGAGGAAGCAGGCCAGGGACAGCACAAGGTAGGTCTGCCATAACACCTTAGCCGTCTCTTTAGCCTGGGGCTTTAACTTTTCCGAAACCGGGCCGGGCGCTTCTGCCTTAAACATCTGCATGGCGCTGGAACCTGCCTGGGAGAGCAGGGCCACAAACAGCACCACAATGCCCATTCCTCCCAGCCACTGGGTCAGGCTGCGCCAGGTAAGCACCGAAAGAGACACGGTTTCGATGTCTGACAAGACACTGGCCCCAGTAGTGGTAAAGCCGGACATGGTTTCAAAGTAGGCGTCAATGAAGCTTGGGAGGGTACCGGTCAAGACATAAGGCAGGCTGCCGAACAGGGACACCAATAGCCAGCTTAAGGTTACAATTGCAAAACCCTCCCGGTGCCTGATCTCTTCTCCTGCCGGGAAAAATTGGAACATAAACAAGCCCGCCGCAACCGATGCCAGGGAAGAGAAGAAAAATGCCGTTACCGCGGGTTCGCGTAAATAAAGAGCCCATATAAGGGGAATGCCCATTGCTCCACCTGTGATAATTAACAGGAAACCAAGGGCATTTAGGATCACTTTGTACCTCATTTGCTTCATCGCCTCAATCTAAGATCTTAGGGTAAAAATAATAAGGGTATTAAAAACAAAATCTTCCTTTCGAAGACTTAATGTGACTGATTTTGTTGAAACACATTGCGGAAATTATGAATTAACCATATTTTTTTAGGTGCATATTTGCTGGCGTTATGAAAAAATAATCATTCGACATTGGTGAACCAGTTCCTTTTTTTCTGCTACAAAAAGATTTCATCTTTTTCCACAAAGTAAAAGGGAGGGCATCGCCCTCCCTCAAAGGCTGTATGAACCAACTCCAGCTTAACCTTTTACTCCATGGGATACGCTATGTGTTGGCGGCAAATGATGGCCATGGGACTTTTCCCCATGTTCAGTTTCCACCAGGGGGAGGTTTTCGGCAACAGCAATAAATACCAAGATAGCGCCGGTTACAATGGCGGCAGACATCATCACTTCCATCCACATCGGGACATAGGGCAGGAAGGCTGTTTCAATAAAGCCAAACAGGCTGACATTAAACCTGTTCAGAATAAGTCCCGCTACAACCAGCCAAACCCCGGCAAACAAACCTGCGAAGGTGTTCCTCAGCTTGCCAGAGCTTAGGATTATCCCCGGAACAACCACGCCAACCAGCAGTTCCGCCCACATCAAAAGGCTGTACAGATCGCCCTTCAAAAGCTCCGGCAGCATTCCCCTGGTATGCAAATCCGCCAATTTCAAAATAAGGTAAAGGCCCATTACCCAAGGCAAGCCTTTCGCCAAATCAGCCAGGAGCTGAAAGGGAACCTGGCGGCCAAAGGTTTTGAAGGCAGCGTATAAAATCAGAATAGAGAAGCTGACTCCGGAGAAAATGGCCGAGATATAAAACAATAACGGCAGCCAGGGGGTATACCAGAGGGGGTTCAGTTTTGTCGGCATCACCAAAAACAGGGTGCCCAGGGATGATTGGTGCAGGGTAGAGATGATTACCCCGGCAATGACCAAGGGCACGCCTACCCGGTGGATGGCGTGGATCAGCCGGTGCTGCCGGATCTTTTCCAAAAGCACCGGGGAGAACTCGACGGCTAATACGCACAAGTACAATGTAACGCACCAGGCCACTTCAAACATGATGGAATGGTGCTGCCAGTAAACCCAGGGGTGCCAGATCCGGTAGGGGAAACCCAGCTCCACCAATAATGTTAAGCCGACGGTGTTATAGCCCAAAAAACCTGCCAGGATGGCTGGGCGCAAAAAGGGCTCAAACTTTCTAACATTAAAGATATGCACCAGGCAGGTGACTACGAAGGCGCCGCCGGACAAGGCCACGCCGGTGAGAACGCCAAAGCTAACCCACCATCCCCAAGGCCAGGCGTCGTTTAAGTTCGTTGACGGTCCCAATCCCACCGCATACCGGTATACAATTACCGCTGAACCGAAGGCGAAAATGGCTAGCAGCAGAATTCTGGTGGGTGTAAGGGGGAATTTGAGTTCCAGTGTGCCAACTTTCATCAAAAAAGTCATCTCCTTCTTAAAACGAATGTAATAAAATGTAATAAAGAAAAAAGATGCATGGAGCGCTGGGTGCTGGGCAAAACAATATTCAACTTACTTTTCTAGATTACTGCAAAAATTCCTGCCGGGAAAGAGAAATCTGCTTTTATGAAAAATTTTGCATGACTCATAGGGAAGAACTTATATCAAGTTTATTTAGAGGAAAACCAGGATTGCCTATAGGTAGTTGACAGGCAGTATCAGACAGGCTTATACTTTAATTAAAATTCCTCATAAAAAATTTTTGCCAAGCAGGAATTTTGCAGTCTGGTGCGAATAATTAATACTAAAAAGGCCAGCAAGCATATATTTTTTTAGCTTAAAAGTTAAAAAGTTCACAAGTACGCTATAGGTAAAATAAACCAGCATCCCGGTTCTTATTCGCTTAGGAAAGCCGCTTTACAAATGGCAACTAGGCTTATGCGGGTGTAATAAGCCTTAGGACTGCAATCAATGTATGAAAGGGGTGATCCGGAAAAATAGCTAAAAAGGCGGCAGTAAATGGCAACTGGACTGATTAAAATTAACGGGAGGTGCATTTTTGTGGAAAAGCCATTGGCTCCACAACAGCCAGCAGCCAAAAAAGGCAAGGACCTGTCATATTTATGGAAACATGAGGACTATTGGGCAATTTGGCTAGGCATGATTATTCTTATCTTCGGACTTTTTATTTACTTTGGCAACCCGCCCGCCAACTATGACAAGATTGGCCAGTACAATGCTACCATGAAGGCAGAAGCTGAGAAGGCTCCTTTTAAGACCGTTGCCTGGCACCAGGCCAATGACGCTAAGAGCGGCATGAGAGGCGCCAATACCCAGATTGCGAAAGATATTGCCAAGTATTTTACCAGGCCGGCCAACTGGTCAGATAAGCCCGTGCAGTCCTTCTACCGCGGTGATGATGAATTCAAAGCCGGCAGAGAAGCGGCAAAGCCCAAGTTTGACGAGGCCAAGAAGAAAACCGCTGATGCTTTAGCCGCCGCCAAGGATGCGGAAGCAAAAGCCGCTGCCGCCGGTTTCAAGGATGCAGCCCTGAACAAGGAAGCTGAAACCAAGATCAACGAGTGGCGCAAGGCCCGTTCCGATGAATCCAAAGCCAAGACCGCCGCAGAAGCTAAAGGATACAACCATCTGAGTACTCTAATCGTGCTCTGCGTTGTCCTGGGATTGTTTTTCTCCATCGGTATTGCCGTAATGGGCCGCTCCGTGGTCCAGTTCCTGATCGGTTTCCCCTTCGTCTTTGCTATCGCCACCCTGTCCTACTTCCTGGCAGCTCAGGCCCAGCTGAGGGCATGGGGTCTTGAATACGTGCTCTGGGCCATCCTCCTGGGCTTCTTAATCAGTAACACCATCGGCACGCCCAAGTGGATCATGCCGGCGGTGCAGACCGAGTACTACATTAAGACCGGTCTGGTGCTCCTGGGTTCCACCATCCTGATGGGCAAAATCCTCCTGATTGGGATCCCCGGCATTTTCGTCACCTGGGTAGTTACCCCCATCGTCTTGATTGGAACCTTCTGGTTCGGCCAGCATGTATTAAAGATCGAATCCAAGAGTCTGAACATTACAGTCTCCGCTGACATGTCCGTTAGCGGTGTGTCCGCCGCTATCGCGGCTGCTGCTGCAAGCCGGGCCAAAAAAGAAGAGCTTACCCTGGCTGTCGGTATCTCCATCCTCTTCACCGCCGTCATGATGGTTGTAATGCCCATGTTTATCAAGCAGATCGGCATGCACCATGTATTGGGCGGCGCCTGGATGGGCGGTACCATCGACTCCACCGGCGCTGTTGTGGCAGCCGGTGAAATCCTCGGCCCTGTCGCCAGGGACGTTGCTGCTACCATCAAGATGATCCAGAACATCATGATCGGTCTGATGGCCTTCTGCGTAGCAGCCTACTGGTGCTTGGTGGTGGACCGCTCCCGGGCAGCCGAAGCTGACCTCAGTTTCAAAGGCGCCCTGCGGGAAATCTGGAACCGCTTCCCCAAGTTCGTGCTCGGTTTTATCGGCGCATCCATCGTCTTCTCCATCCTGTATGCTGTCCTGGGTAACGATGCAGGCAGAATAATGATTGATGCCGGGATTGTCAGAGGCTTGATCTCCCCGCTCCAGGGCTGGTTCTTCGCCTTGGCCTTCGCCAGTATCGGTCTGTCTACCAACTTCCGTGAACTGGCTCACTACTTCAAGGGCGGCAAGCCGGTGATCCTGTATGTCTGCGGCCAGTCCTTCAACTTGGTCCTGACCTTGGCCATGGCATACCTGATGTTCTTCATCGTCTTCCCGCAGATCACTGAAAAGTTGATGGGCAAGTAAGCCTGTTATTTGGAGGTCTTAATATTGAGTGCTCTTAAGGGGGTGCCGGGCGGCCCAAAAGGTCCGCCCGGCGTACATCGCAGGTTAGTGTCATTAATAATTGGAGCCTTGTTGCTTGGGTACTTTGCCTTTGGTTTCCTGCCGTTTCTCTCTAATTTTTTAGGGTTCCGGCAGGCCCATGACGTCGTCATTGAAGAAGGGATTGAAGCCGGGGCCTTCTTTTACACCGGTGTCACCAAGATCAGGGAAATTGAACCTAGAATCAGGTCCCTCATGGCTGCCCCTACTAGTGGCACTACGCAGGCCGGGCAGTAATAACCATTGTCTTGCGATAGCCATGCTTCCTGCCTAAGGGCATCAAAAACTCCTCTGCTCGGAGGAGTTTTTGTTTTAGTGACTTGTTGATCACAGATGGCTACCCGCTCTAACCCTTTGCTTCTCCAAGCGGCGGGAAATGCTCGGGAAAGGAAAAATATTAAAATCAATGAAGCCGGGCATGAAATTCGCTTTGAGGCCACATTTTAATTAGTGGCCTCGCTCATTAAATGCCCGGCAAGGAATAAAATTTGATTACAGCCAATGAAGCCGGGCATGAAATTCGCTTTCAGGCTACATTTAATCAAGGAATAATTGGTGGCCTCGCTCATTATAAGAGCGGCTGCGCCTCTGTATTAACTGGCCCCCTATGGGATTAACCAGTTCTAAGCTCCGGTAAACCGGAGCCAAGAACTGGTCGAATCTGAGCACGAGCGGGGGAAACAATCCCGCTGAAGCCAAGGCCCAGTTGAAAAATATGTTCCAATTTGACATAATAATGGCAAATATTTTTGGGGGGAGAGCTTTTTTTGAGCAGACAAACCATTTTGGCTGATGAGAAGTATAAGGTTATCCTGGCCTATGAGGAAGAGGTTGCCCGTAATGTCCCGGCGAAGGTCCTGGATAAACCGGAACTTTCTTTCTGGATGTTTTTCTTTCCCATCGTCTTTGTGCCCTACATGTACCGGCATAAAGCCTATAAAGAATCCTTGAAGGTCTTCAGCCAGGGCTATCTATTCACCAAAAAGGTCGCCCTGGAGGCAGCATGCCTCATCTATAAAAATGAACAAACATGGGAGGAGGCTTTGGAAAAAGCCAGGCTGCAGGTGTATAAAAAACCTGACGCGGTTGGCCACATTCTGGAAATCTACCAAAAGCAAATGCTGGAGATAAGCCTGCTGGTAGACCATTATTTAAAGCTTCTCAATGCTGCGGGAGAAAGCTACCGGGATTTGATTGTGGATGCCTATCAAACCCGATCCCGGTACCTTGAATACCTGCAACAACTGGCCCAGGCCGAGAGGGAAGTTAATGCGGTAGCAGTTTTTGCGGTAAAGTCAGAAGAAACTACCCTGTCTGGGATTACCGGCAAGATGGAACAGGCTTTAGCGGCCTTGCGGCACAAAGAGGCAGAACAATTTTTTGTTTAAAGGGGTTTTTGTCTGGCCTTTGACCTTTGAAATGAATGGTGATTTTTGCGCCCTCGTAACCCGGGGCTTTTTTTCATCATATAATTAAAGCCGGCAGGGATTAACAGTCTCGAGACAGAATTAGTCCCCCAAAGGGGGGAAAGGGATATGGGCAAAATATATGCCTTTTATTCACCTAGCCGGGGTGCGGGCCTCACAACCTTGCTGATCAATGTGGCTGAGTGGTTGGCAGCTGACACGGAACTTACTGTAGCCCTCTTTGATTTTTCCAGCAGGACTGATTTGAGTTGCAATTTCAGCGGCAAGCAAGTATCCCTAGCCGGGTTTCTGGCATCAGGGGAGGTGGAGTATGAGCGGGAAAAGCCGGTGGCAGTCTGTGATTTGAAGCCGGATAACCGGGAATCATTTAGAGCCTTGGAAAAGGCGGCAGGGATATTCGACTTGGTTTTTGTGGATATGTCCAACCGGCTGGATCAGATTGGGTACCAGGTTCTAGAGATGTCCCACCGGATTATCCTCTTGGCGCCGGGAACGGAACTTGTAGTCAGGTATTTTCATAACATGCTGGAACTGGGACGGGTCCTGGAGAAACAGGCAATGACCGGCAAGCTGGAATTAGTGGTGAACCGGGTCCGCCATGAAGAGGAAATTGCGGTATTGACCAAGGAGATCAAGACCAAAATGATGGGGTTTACCCGCGAGCGCCCCGGCCCTGAAGACTATAAGCGCCTGGCGGAGAACTTCTATTATGACTTCTATCTTCAGAAGCTGGCTGATGAGCGCTTGGCTCATTTCAGAAAAGCAGTTGACAAATTTAACCAGCAGATCCAAACAGGAGATCCCCAGGAAGTGGCCTTGCACCTTTGGAATGCAGTCCACCATTTAACCTTGCCCTTTACCAAACGGATGCTTTTGTTCAGGTGGCTGGTTTTCCGGGCCCGCTTGGGACAGTCTTTTTCCGAGGCGGCAGAGGAGCTAATTCCCCGCTTTATCACGGAGGAGTTTGAAGCCCTGGCGAAGGAATTGGCCATGGAAACTCAAAGCCTGGGCGGCATGGCCCTAACTGTGGAGGCCGACGCCAAAGGACAACCTGGGACGAAGACCGGCTAGTTGCTTCAACTGGGTCTTGGCTTTTCGCGGGGGATTGTTTCCCCCGCTCGTGCTTAGATTCGACCAGTTCTTGGCTCCGGTTTACCGGAGCTTAGAACTGGTTAATCCCATAGGGGGCCAGTTAATACAGGGGCGTAGCCGCTCTTATAATGAGCGAGGCCACTAATTAAAATGTGGCCTGCAAGCGAATTTCATGCCCGGCTTCATTGGCTGTAATCAAATTTTATTCCTTGCCGGGCATTTAATGAGCGAGGCCAC
>JBFLXH010000004.1:0-107763 GCA_040757295.1 Bacillota bacterium
GTAACCACTTTTCCCTGGATGTCTAGCGGTTCCAGCAAAGGCTTTAGCGCGGTAATCTCATTACTTTTACTGTCAATCTGGTTTTGGGCGATAACTGAACCCTCTTTATGTAAGAATGCCGCCATCAAGTGAACGGCCTTTCCATCCGATGTATGTGAATAAGCGCCTATAACGGTAATAACTTTGACGTTACCCTGGAGTCCTCCTAATCAATCCCTTGTATTTCGTCCCATCCGGAATACAATTTAATGCATACCTGCCGGATAATACCGCTGGAAAATCCCCTTCTAGCCAGAAGTCTTGCAATACGGATGATCCTTTTATGAGGGCAATCCATGGGAAGCTTTTCCCATCGTTTTTTGGCCAATTGCAGTGCAATTCTAAGTTCAGAGTTTCCTGGTAATATAGCCTTTACCTCTTTTTGGCGTAGATCCGGGGGGATACCTTTTTGGTCCAGTTCATACAATAATCGTTTTCGCCCCATAGGTTTATTCTTAATTCGTTCTTGGAGCCAGGATTTAGTAAAGCCTATATCATCAACATAAGCCTGCTCTTTTAGTAGACAGATAGTATTTTCACTTTCAAAAAGAGAAAAGCCTTTTAACTGAAGCCGGTTCAACAATTCGGTCGTACTTCGGTTTCTAAAAGCTAATAATTTTAAGGCGTAGCTAAGGGCGTCTTTTTCTCTTTTATTTCCTTCTTTCTCGCACATAATTTATCCAGCCTGGAATTTAATTGGTAGCTTTACGGTCATGAAGTTCTGCTACGGCTTTTCTAATCTTCTCTTCAATTGACCGGGCAACTTGAGGATTTTGTTTCAAATAGTCCTTTACATTTTCCCGTCCTTGTCCTAGGCGCTCATCCGCATATGAATACCAAGCGCCGCTTTTTTGAATTATACCCATTTCTGTGCCTAGGTCCACAAGGCAGCCTTCCTTAGAAATTCCTTCTCCATACATAATATCAAAATCAGCCTGTTTAAACGGAGGCGCCACTTTATTTTTAACAACTTTAACCCTTGTGCGGTTACCGATCATTTCCTCTCCTCGCTTTAGGGTTTCAGTTCTGCGTACTTCCAATCTTATGGAAGCATAAAATTTAAGAGCCCTTCCCCCTGGAGTAGTTTCCGGATTGCCAAACATTACACCGACCTTTTCACGCAATTGGTTAATAAAGATTGCTGTGGTCCGGGATTTATTAATTGCCCCTGCCAGTTTGCGCAAGGCCTGGGACATTAGCCTAGCCTGTAAACCTACATGGGCGTCACCCATTTCTCCTTCTAGTTCGGCCCGAGGAACTAAAGCAGCAACAGAGTCAATTACAATTACATCAACAGCTCCGCTTCTTACCAATGCCTCTGCAATTTCCAGGGCTTGCTCGCCAGTATCCGGTTGTGCAACTAATAGATTATCAATATCAACCCCAAGATTTCGCGCATATGTAGGGTCTAGCGCATGTTCAGCATCAATAAAGGCAGCAAACCCGCCATTTTTTTGCGCTTCAGCAATAATGTGCAAGGCAACAGTAGTCTTGCCTGAAGATTCTTGTCCATAAATTTCTATTATCCTTCCTCTAGGTATGCCGCCCACTCCTAAAGCAATATCCAGGGCTAAAGCCCCGGAAGGAATAGCATCTACCGCTAAATTGTTTGCTGTTTCACCCAGCTTCATGACAGAACCTTTGCCAAATTGTTTTTCTATTTGACTAAGGGCTATTTCTAATGCGCGATGCTTGTCCGTCATATATCCGCCCTCCCCAAAACATTTGTTCGATAAGCTAATTATATGAACTCTTCCAAACTCTGTCAAGATAGCTGGTGATTTTCTAGTGTAGATAAAAAAGGAAGTTCAAAAACCAAATTATATTTTGGTGGCTTATATGGTATTAAAAGGCTTTCAAAAAGGCAAATTGAATTTGCGGGTTGAATAATTGATATTTGATTTTCTTTATTTATGGTTGAGAATAAAGTCTCAGGATCCAGAAGGGGTTTTTTTACTCTACCAAGAGTTATATGAGGGTGAAAAGATTTCAAATCAAAAGAAAATTGTTTTTTGACAAGTTGACAAGTTATTGTCTCGTTGAGTTTTTTTATTTCATTAAGCCCGTGAGTTATCGCAACATAAATTACCTTGGGACTTTTTATGTTTGGAAAAGCTCCGACTTTTTCAATTTGCATCTGAAAAGGTTTGGTATGTCTAGCTACCGTTGTCCCAATTTCTTTCAATAAAATGATTTTGTCTCTAGGTGTTTCTCCTAGAAATTTAATAGTAACATGCAGATTATGCTCCTCTACCCATTTTACATTGGTATCGAAACTTTTCAATTGTTTTTGTAGTGCTGCTAATCGACCTATTACACTACTTGTCAGCCGAATGGCAAAAAACAACCTCATGTAAATCGTCCCCCCGCTAACCCTTTTTTTAGAAAGTTAATCCACTGCAATAATTCTCCGCTCCACAGTAAAACCTCTCTTTAAATCATAAACTTTTACAATATCGACCGCAACCAATTCCCATTTCTCCTCCCTTTCCCTCATATAAAGGATCAAAAGACTGTAAGGGACTTCATTAGCCGTCTGGAGTCCTCTCACTCCACCTGCACCGGTGGTTCCGGCATTGATAATAACCGTGCCAGGAAATGTTTCCAAACTTAATCTATGGGTATGGCCATGGAGAATTAATGGCACTTTACCGATGAAAGCTCTGGCAATCCTATGGTTATGAATTATCATCAGGTCTGGAGGTTGGGTTTGAGCCATCAAGAGGTTGTCCATTTTTTCAATATATTTTTCCAGTGTCTCACCTGGAGGTGGAATTACGGAGCTGGTTAAAGATGAGGGATCCGCCAAGCCTAGAATACTTAAATTTGATACTTGAGTCAGTTGTCCGTCTATCACAGTAACATTAGGAATCCTTTTCATTGTGGATAGAATTTCCGGGGAATCGTGATTACCGGCAACAAAAACATAGGGTATTCCCATTTGCGCGATTCTTTTGGTTAATAAGGCTTCCAACGGGGTTCCATAATCCGAAATATCTCCTGTGTCAATGACTAAGTCTATCTTAAAGCTCACTATTATCTGATGGATAAATTCATAAGCTGCTACATTGTTATGAATATCCGAAACGTGCAAGATCCTTTTAGTCCCCTGAATTACTCCGGCTGCTTGGACCTGATCAATGCTTTCAAAAAGGTCATAAAGATTTTTCGCTACCATTCGCAGTTGTTCCCCCAAAACATCAATGCGAGCAAGGGTATTTTCGATAGTATTGATCATCCAAGGGGCCGCTTGCAGCAAACCTTCAAACTGAGGATTTTTAAATTTTTCTGTGTCGTAAGTATTAACAGTTGCTACTAAAAGCAGCCCTGCGAATAAGAAAGCTATGACACCGCCTCGAAGATAGTCAACCCTGCAATTAGGTTTTAAAACAAATACGGCAAGAGTACCCCCAACAGCCGACAACAGCAGAACCCGCAGGGAGAACCAGCGGACAGCCACGAATAAATCTTCTCTAACCCGTTCAAGCAATACCGGTTGCCTTGGCGATTCCTCTATTAATCTTTTTAAGAGGTTAAAATCGATGTTGCGCAAAGTCAAAATGATTTTTACCGGTGATAAATGGGTTTGGGCGGTGATATTTCCCACCGGGGGGATTTGCAGTTGGGTGATACCTTTGTTGAAGGGTACTATTTTCATATCGAATTCTAAAGCTTCAACATGAAAACTTGTTGGGCTAAACAGGGTGATAAAAACTAGCCCTCCGAGAATTGAAAGCAGTAAAAAGCCTGCAATAAAACCTGACTTCAAATGGGGTTCCTCCGATTTTAAGTGATCTTTTTTCTGCAGAAATTATAACCAGGAATCTTGCTTGGTATGTTATAAAAAAAAGGGAACGGCCTTTGCGCTCCCATTTTGTCGAATGTTTAACGAATAAATGTTCTATGCGGTTTTTGCCCTTAACATAAAAGCTCTCAGGTCCTCGCCGGAAACTTGTTCCTCTTTGATCAGCTGTGCTGCTAGGCTACTCAGCATTTCGTTATGAAGGGCTAGTTTCTTTTTTACTTCCTGTGATCGCTGAGCAATGAGGCGCGTCACCGTTTCATTAAGCAAATCTTTTGGAATAGTATCTTCCGTAACAATCCCAGCTTCAGACATTCCGGCAAAAACAATATGCTTTGCCAAACGAACGCATTCATGATAGTCATTCATAGCGCCTGTGCTTTTATCCTCAAAAATAATCTCCTCCGCAATAGCGCCAGCTAAACAGATATCTATTTGCTGCATCAACTGTTTAGAGGTAAATAAATACGAGTCCTCCTCAGGGATATGGCGCACATAACCTAATGCTTTACCCCTGGGAGAAATGGTTAGGTGTGATACTGAACCAGGCTTTAGAAACTCGCTTACCAAGGCATGACCGGCTTCATGGATGGCAATGCGGAAGATTTCTTCCCGGCTAGGAAACCTATTAGTTCTTTCACCAAGCAGTATTTTGTCAATCGCTTCTTTTATATGCTTGCTGTTAATTGCACCCGCATTTTGCCGCATAGCGATTATCCCGGCCTCATTGGCAACCCCTTCCAGTTGAGCGCCGGAAAACCCAAACGTCTCGGCTGCTACTTCAGCCAGGTCAACGTCTTGATCCAACGGTTTATTCTTGGTGTGCAGCTCAAGAATTCGTTTTCTTCCGGTTTTATCAGGAAGGTCAACCTTCACAAAACGATCAAAACGCCCGGGTCTCATTAGTGCAGGGTCCAACATATCCGCACGGTTTGTTGCGCCAATGATCAAAAGGCGTACACCTTCATTCTCTTTTATCCCATCCATTTCTACCAATAATTGATTAAGGGTTTGGTCGTATTCAAGATGGCCGGTATGGCTTCCCCTTTTACCTCCTAAAACCTCGATTTCGTCGATAAAAATAATCGCCCTTTTTTTCCCTTGCTTTAACGCCAAATCTTTAGCAGTTTTAAACAAGTTCCTAACCCGTTGGGCTCCGACTCCAGCATACACTTCGATGAATTCACTACCAGAACTAGCCATAAACACTGCATCAGTGTAACTAGCCGCAGCCTTTGCTAAGAGGGTTTTGCCAGTCCCGGGCGGGCCAGTAAGAAGTATGCCTTTCAACGGTCTAATGCCCATTTTTTCGGCTATTTCCATATTTGTAATTAAGTCCAATGCCTCAATCAACTCCCGAATTGCAGTATCTTGGCCGCCGATAATGTCAAAAGTAATTTGCTTTTGCGAAACATAAGGTACAGTAACGGATGAGGAGAATCCACCTCTTTTATCGACGATAAAATACAGAAGTAGGCCTACGCTGCCGAAAAGGATTATTGGAGTAATGTCATATCCAAGAAAGATTAGAAAAGTTATCAGGGCTGCGCTTAAACCCAACAGGGTTTCTTTTAACATTACTTTTTCTCACCCCTTTGGGCTAGATAAATATCTGGTTGATTGGTGGGTAATCGCGGGATTATTCGATACAGATAATCTCCCTCAGCATGAAGCTGCACATAAATATTATCCCAATCCATTTGCACCTTGTATTTAATATTATCGTGTTTTTTGGCTTCAATTGAAATCTTCCGATCAATTTCATCAAACTGGGCCTGTGCAAGAGATTGGTAGATACTTAAGTGGGAAACTTCCCAAAGAGACTTTAGCTGTTGATTGGGTTGATCAACAATTTCTAGTGTAAATTCTTCTGATTTCAGGTGAGCAGCAGCAACACTTGTTACTTGCATATATACATGGCGGAGGTCATTAACCTCACCCAGATGAATTTTTATTTGGGTGTGTTTATTGCTCTTATCAATTATAGAAGAGTACACTCCATCAATATTATTTAGCTGTTCTATCAGATTCCCTTGTACGTGTTTCTTTTGATAGATCCACTGACCCCCCAGGAGAAGAGATAGAGATACGAGAAAAATTATTACTATTATCGGCAAACGCAATCCTTTTAAGTTCATTCTCTTGCCTCCTTCAGGGGATATTACCTAAAAAGTATAGCATACCTTTCATTCCACCTCCTTATGAAATGAATGGTTATAGTGAAAACATAAGAAAAAAAGGCAGCCTGTGCTGCCAAAAAAACTGTATTAATTTTGCTTACTGAGGAGTCAATTCAATACCCGTCAGGTCATAACCGAGGGAATCCAGAATCTTAACCAATGCAAAGCTACCTGTAACCGCAGAACCTGTAAAATGAATTACTCCATCAATTTCCGGCGCGTTTCTATAGGATCTGCCCATCATCATGTTAGGAAAAGTGTCCGATGGTCCCTCAACTAATATATCAAATACCTTATTTATCAATTTAAAATGTATTTCATTAGTAATCCTTTGCTGGAGGTCAAGAGCGGAATTGTATCTTTCCCGCTTTAATTCCTCCGGCTGCTGATCCTCCATCTGAGCGGCGGGAGTACCCTCCTCTTGAGAATAAATGAACAAGCCAACCCAATCAAAGCGGATCAGCTCCATAAAATCAAGGAGTTCCTGGAAATCACGGTCTGTTTCGCCGGGAAAACCGACAATAAAGGAGGTTCTAAGCGCAACATCGGGCAAAATTTTCCTGATTTTTGATATTAGATTTATGGCTCTTTCCTTTGTCGTTCGTCTGTTCATCCTATGCAAAATTCGATTGCTGGCATGCTGCAATGGTATGTCCAGGTAATGACAGATCTTAGAGTGATCTTTTATAGACTGGAGTATTTTATCATCCACCAAATCCGGATAGCTGTATAGTAACCGGAGCCATTGAAGCTGGGGAATTTTAGTCAGCTCAGCCACCAAATCAGCCAGTTTCTTTTCTTTATAGCGATCTAAACCATAGCGAGTTGTGTCTTGCGCTATTAATACGATTTCTTTAACCCCGGAAGCAACTAATGACTCAGCTTCAGACAAAACCCGCTCTATTTCTCTGCTATAATAGCTGCCGCGTAGATCTGGAATTACGCAGTAAGAGCAGCGATTATCGCAGCCTTCTGCAATTTTTAAATAAGCTGTGTGCTTAGGGGTTGTGAGAATCCTCTCATGGTTTTTTTTTCGACCGAAAATTAAATCATAATCCGGTTCGCCGGCAGCTTTAATCCTTTTTCCCTGCAGGCAGTTATGAAGGTGTTCCACTATGGCATGGGCGTCTCCAGTACCTAATACTGCATCTATCTCAGGGACTTCCGCTGCTAATTCATCCGGGTACTTCTGCCCTAAACAGCCAGTAACTATAAGTTTTCTGCATTTACCTGTTTTCTTATAACCAGCCGCCTGCAGAATGGTATCGATAGATTCTTCTTTTGCAGGCTTGATAAAACCGCAGGTATTTATCACAATAACTTCAGCCTTGGAATAATCCTCTTCTATTTGGTAACCAGCATTTTTAATTAAGCCCAGCATCAGCTCTGTGTCTACTACATTTTTTGCACAACCTAATGTAACAATAGCAACACTAATCCCCAAAACTTTTCTCCTTCCTAGTCTTCAACTCGGTATTCTTTGCTGACAACCTGCCCAGGTTTCCCCAGGATACCTTGATCTTCGCCATTTTTAAAAACCCGGGCCGCACCAGCGTTTCCAAAATTAATCCTAATTACCTGATCAGCCACAACAACCAATTGTTGCCCAGCCACCATTGTTCCTCTAAAGTCCTGTTTACCGTCAGACTCGGCACTAATCCAGCATTTATCCCGTTCGATAATAACAATTAATTCGATCCTTGGCTTATCCGGGAGCTGGGTCGGAGTTGGTGGTGAGTCGACAGGTGCAGAGGGAGTTTCGGTGGTTTTAGAACTAGTGTCTACCGGAAGAGGTTTAAAAGTCTCTTCCGGGGTTTGCCTAAAAAATCCTAGCACATAGTTGAAGGCAATAATCGCCACACTTGCTAATACGACAAGAAGTAGAAACCAGATCAGTCGTCTGGCAAAATTCTTTCGGGGTTTGGGAACTGAGATCATCGGTCTTGGGCTTGGCTCTGCCGCAGCGCCTTTATCCGGATAGGCAGATTTTAAGGCCTCAATGAGTTTGTCGCTGTCAATATTGAGGAATTTGGCATAGGTTCTTAAGAAGCCAATGACATACACTCTTCCGGGCAAAACATTAAACTCTTCGTTTTCCAGGGCTTCAAGGTACCGAAGGCGAATCTTTGTAGCGCTTTCCGCCTCTTTCAGGTCAATACCTTGTTTAAGTCTCGCCTGACGCAATTGTTCACCAACCCCGGCCATACCTAAAACCTCCATCCTAATTTTTTTCGAAAGGAATCTGAAGGTATTGGCAAATTATTTTTGCAGTCTCTTCCACGTTCCAATTATTGATACACAGCTCAAAATCTGGAGAAGGCTGGTTTGGGTATTTATAAAGGGGGTCATAGTAGTCTGTTAACAAGGACTTTGCAGCCTCCACTAAATCACCCTTCTTGATCATATTTTGAATAGTATTTACCTTGGCTAAACCTAAACGGTCTCTCAGTCCGGCTAAAGCCTGATAGATTTGTTCAACTGTTTTGTAGCCTGATCTGGTATATTCCTCTACTAACCGACGGGCTCGGTTTTCCAGGGTATCATAGATAAGAATATTTCTTCCATTTCGCATAGCCTTTAGCAAGTTAATGGGTAATAACAGTTTGCCAATTCTCCTGCTTTCGCATTCAAGAATGCGACACGAAGCATGCTCAACTTGAGAGAGAGCATAAAACAAACGGGTTTCGAAAGCTTTTTGGGATGGTTGAGAAGTAAGTCCAATATGTCCGAACACTGAACCTCTATGGCCAGCCAATCGTTCTAGATCAACAGCAGGAGCCCTCATTTTGATTAGCTCTCTGATCACTTGGGTCTTCCCTGTCCCTGCAAGCCCGTGAAGATTTATTACCGGCAGAGAATGAACCCCATCCTCGAGGTATTGTATCACCTGCTTGCGGAATTTTTTATACCCGCCATCCAGGCGAAATACATTAACTCCTATAGCAGATAAAACACTGGCGATAGAATAACTGCGCAGCCCGCCTCTCCAGCAATAAACAATAACGGGTTTACCATCAGCCTGATCTTTTATGGTTTCCACCATCTCAGGTAATCTGGGGGATATCATCTTTAAGGCAAGCATTTTTGCCTTGTCGGCCCCTTCTTTTTTGTAGGTAAGGCCTACCTCAGCCCTTTCCATATCGTCCAGGAGAGGGACATTAACAGCCCCGGGAATATGGTCTTCCAAATACTCACTAGTTGATCTAACATCAACCAAAATAGGGTTAAGGCTTTTTATTTCTGAAAAGCTTATTTCTTTGGGCACTTTTTTCACCTGAACATTCTTAAATAACTATTATTTTAACCGCTTAACAGTCTTTGATAGTCTTCCCATTTTGCCAAAACAGCTCTGGGTTTGCTGCCTTCATATCCACCAACCAGGCCTTTTTGCTCCATAATATCCATTAATCTTGCTGCCCTGGTATAACCAATATGAAGTCTTCGCTGCAGCATTGAAATAGAAGCTTGCCCGCTTTCGATAGTTAACCTGAGAGCTTCAGGTAATAGTTCGTCTTCATCTTCTTTTTTTGGAGCAAGTTCAACTTCAGTTTCGCTAATCCCCGTTAAGTATTCAGGCTTTGCCTGGGCTTTTAGAAAAACTACAATATCCTCAACTTCTTTATCAGAGACATATACCCCTTGGAGTCTTATTGGTTTGCTTGCGCCAACTGGGAAAAACAACATGTCACCCCTGCCTAATAGCTTTTCTGCTCCCCCCATATCGAGGATTGTACGAGAATCAATTTGAGAGGAAACGGCAAAAGCAATTCGGGAAGGGATGTTTGCCTTAATAACCCCTGTAATAACATCTACTGAAGGCCTTTGGGTGGCAACAACTAAGTGAATTCCTGCAGCCCTAGCCATTTGAGCCAATCTGCAAATTGCATCTTCAACTTCAGCGGGGGCAATCATCATCAGATCAGCTAACTCATCGATGAGTACAACAATATAAGGTAAAGCGGGTTCATGTCTTTGGGGATCTTCTTTAGCTTTTAATAAATTATATCGAATAATGTCCCTTACACCAGATTTGCTAAACAACTCATAACGGTGTTCCATTTCGTTCACAACCCATCTCAATGCTGTAGCTGCCTTTTTGGGCTCTGTAACCACTGGGGCAATTAAGTGGGGAATCCCGTTATAAGTTGTTAATTCAACCATCTTGGGGTCAATCATAAGGAACTTTAGTTCAAAAGGTGTGCTTTTAAACAGTAGGCTGCAAATCAAGGCATTCATGCAAACACTTTTGCCGGAACCTGTTGCCCCAGCTATAAGGAGATGAGGCATTTTCTCCAAATCTGCAAGTATGGTTTGCCCTGCTATGTCTTTACCAAGGGCAACAGTCAGCTTTGAAGGGGCATCATGGAATTCCGGAGTTTCCAGTACTTCCCGAAATTGAACGATAGATATTTCCTTATTAGGAACCTCTATACCAACAGCTGCCTTGCCTGGAATAGGCGCTTCAATTCTAACATCAGAAGCCGCCATGCTTAAAGCTATATCATCAGCTAAACTTACGATCTTGCTTACTTTTACCCCAGGCGCCGGTTGAAGTTCAAATCTAGCAACAGAAGGCCCCAAACTTACCTGAGCCACTTTTCCCTTGACACCAAAGCTGTCCAAGGTTTCTTCCAATATTTTTACCTTTTCCGCAATATCCTTATTAAGACGGTTATTCCTTAACCGTACCGGATTGGGCAATAGGGTTAAAGGAGGTAACAAGTATTCGGCAGCTGTTTTCTTGGCAGTACCACTGCTAGTTATACTCATATTATCAAGGCTATGTTTTGGAGAAGTCTCAATGGCCTTTTTTCTTTCAAGGATATACGGGCCGGATTCATTATGGGCTTTATGGTCTGATTCTTTCAGCCCAACGGTTGGTATTTCAGCGGAAAGACTAACGCCTCTGTTATTGTTAGCAGTATCTGCATGGTTAATAATCAGGGGTTGGGTTTTCGTGCTGGTATTCGTTTCTTTTTGGTCATCCTCAATGGTAAACAGAAAGTTGGTTAGTTCTTTGCGCAACCACTCATAGATTTTTGCAATCACAATGAGCAGGTTTTTAAAAGAGGCAACTAGTGATTTTTCTGTGAGTAGAATAAGAGAAATAAAACCCATAGTGACAATAATAATATAACTGCCTAAGTAGCCAAATGCAGCTTGAAGCACTACCAATAGCAAGGCGCCGATAACCCCTCCGCCGTAGCCGGCCCTTCCTGCGGCCATATTATCATTAAACCCAAGCAATCCCATTTGCAAATGAGTGAAAGCAGTAATACAAACAAAAACCATGAACAGGCCGAGACTCCGTTGTGATACTGAATAAGATGCTCCAAACCGCATTAGGGCGACTCCAAGCCAAATTAAAAAGAAAGGAAGCATAAATTTCCCTTTTCCAGCAATAATGGTCATGATTCTGTCAAGAATATTCCCCACTAACCCAGTAAGAGGAATAGCTTCTGAAATCCTAGAAGTAAGAAAGGGATACATGCTGAAAAATCCAATAATGCCGAGAGAAATTAATCCCAATCCCAAAATTTCATTTTTGAAATTCGGTTTAACTGGGGTATTAGGATTTTTTCTTGCCATTAAACACCATCACCTCAAATGGCTATTCTACGTGAACCATGGTATTTCCTTTTGTATGGATTAGAGAAAAGAGCCCATAAGGGCTCTTCCATTATAATTCGTCCAATACAACTTGAGCAATATTGTAAGAGTGATCGCCTACTCTTTCTAAGTTGCTGAGAATGTCCAAGAATACAACTCCAGCCTGCGGATAACACTTGCCGGAATTTAGCCTGCTGATATGGCTTTTTCTGAGCTCCCTCTCAAGCAAGTCAATGTTGTGCTCAATGTTTTCTACTTCCCGAGCAACTTCTTGGTTATCGTTTTGCATGGAATAGATAGCCCTTGCAAATGCCTTTTGAACTAGGTTATGCATATTGGCAAGCTCTTCAATAGCCTCGTCACTGAAAGGCAAATCTTCCTCAATCCGAGATTGAGCCATTTGTGCGATGTTCTCAGCGTGATCACCCACCCGCTCAATATCATTTACCGCATGCAAAAGACGGGTATGGCGATGGGAAAGAGAAGGAGGCATTTCTGATTGGGCAAGTTTAGCTAAATAAACAATTATGGCTGTTTCCAATTCATCAATTACTTTTTCCCGGTCAAAAACCTGCTGCAATTTAGAGACATCTTTTTGGAAAAATCCTTCCATTGCATCTTTTACATTATCTTCAGCTAAATTTGCCATCCTGATTAGTTCCTTTGTGGCCAAAGACAAGGCAATGCCAGGCGCTGAAAGCATTCTTTCATCGAGGTAAACAGGACGCCCAGACAAAACGGTTTCCTCTTTTCCAGGTACAATACGCCTAACAACTTCAGTAAAAATACTGATTAAGGGAAGCCATAAAAGAGTATTTAGTACGTTAAATGAGGTGTGGGCATTGGCTATCTGGCGAACAATATCACCGTCAGGCGAAATATACAAAATGAACTTCAAAAAAATTGGCATTAATAAAATAAAGACAATTGCCCCAAGAACATTAAACAGAACATGAGCAGCGGCAGCCCTTCTGGCAGCAAGGTTTGTTCCAATACTTGACAATACTGCAGTTATGCAGGTTCCAATATTATCCCCAATTAATATAGGAAGCGCTGCTTCAATAGGAACTAATCCCTGAGCAGCCATGGCCATCAGGATACCAATGGTGGCAGTGCTGCTTTGGATGATCATTGTCATCAGAACGCCTATACCGACACCCAGCATTGGATTCTGTCCGAAGGTAACCATCAAATCTTTAAAACCTTGATAGTTTTTTAGGGGAGCGACAGCGGTACCCATTGTGGCCATCCCGAGCATTAAGATACCAAAACCTAAAAAGACCTGCCCGATGTACTTTGCGCTTTTTTTCTTTGCAAAAAAATGAATCGCAAAGCCTACGGCGATTATCGGGTAAATATAATTGGTTATTTTAAAAGCAATTAGCTGGGCTGTAACTGTAGTGCCAATATTGGCGCCCATAATAATACCCACCGATTGTTTTAGGGTCATTAATCCGGCATTCACAAATCCAACTACCATAACGGTAGTAGCTGAACTGCTTTGAATGATCGCAGTAACTATAGTTCCTACTAGAACCCCTATTGCAGGGAGTCCAGTTAAAGCCTCCAGGATATTTCTCATCCGGTCACCAGCAGCCCGCTGCAATCCATTGCCCATTTGCTGCATCCCAAACAAGAAAAGAGCTAGTCCCCCTAGAAAAATAAACAAAGACTCTTTCATACTGATTAAGTCCTCTCTGCTAAATAATAATTTAAATTAGCCTTTACACCTAAAATATTATATCACAGGTATTTTTTTTTGCCTATAAAAACTTAAAACTGAAACTATTTATAGCTTCAGTTCCAAATCGGTAAATTTCTCTTCTGTTAGATTAATTACCACCCCAGGCTGCAAGCGGGGATCCAAATAAATTTGAGGATCCGTTGAGATAATCCGAGATATTTTAAATGTTGCGGGCCCGATAGGTTGAACGATCAGTCTTCCGCCACAGAAACCCAGTTCTTTAAACTGTAATTCCGTTGATTCCGGGTTGCAATTGATAACCTCCTCAGGAAGGGGAGTATAAAGAATCATCAATGTTCAACCCCTTGCCTATCCTGTCGTTCTTTAATTAAGAGGCGAGCCTTCTGAATTGCTTTATCCAGTCCCCCTACTTCATTGATCAAACCTGCCTCCACCGCATCTTTCCCGACCAACACAGTACCGATATCCCTTGCCAATTCACCTGTCCGGAACATCATTTCACGAAACTTCTGTTCTGAAACGCGGGAGTTTTTCGTGATAAACCTAACTACCCGATCCTGCATTTTATCTAGATACTCATAGGTCTGGGGTACACTTACTACTAATCCGGTTAGGCGAATTGGGTGAATGGTCATCGTCGCTGTTTCAGCAATAAAGGAGTAATCCGTCGATACGGCAATAGGTACGCCAATGCTGTGGCCTCCTCCTAAAACCAAGGACACAGTTGGTTTGGAAATGCTGTAAATCATTTCAGCAATTGCCAATCCAGCTTCCACATCCCCACCAATGGTGTTTAGAATTACCAGCATCCCTTCAATCTCAGGGTTCTGTTCAATGGCAACAAGTTGAGGGATAATATGCTCATATTTAGTAGTCTTGTTTTGCGGCGGCATGATCAAATGACCTTCTATTTGACCAATAATAGTTAGGCAGTGTATTTTGTTCTGGTAATCAGGAACCTCTGTTTCGCCTAATTCTTTAATGGCTTCAATCTTTTTTTCTGCCTTTATTTTTTTTACTCTACCAGGATTTTCGGCCTGAGGTTTAACATCGGAGAATTGTTTAAAATCCACAGCTTTCCACTCCTCGACAGTATGACTAAAAGGTATTATGTGTTAATAAAGAAAAAAAATGCGCGGTTTCGCACATTTTAAACTTCCATAATAATTGGCAAAATCATTGGTCGCCTTCTGGTTTTTTCATATAGGAACCGCCCCAATAGGTCTTTAATACTAGACTTAATCACAGACCATTCCGTTACGCCGCGCTCTTCACATTTTTCCAAAGCAGATCGAACCTTTTCCTTAACTTCTTCCATTAGCTCTTCCGATTCTCTAACATAAACAAATCCCCGGGAAACCACATCCGGGCCTGCCACGACATGGCCGGTTTCCTTATTCAAAGTTACTACTACTATTACTATACCGTCTTGGGATAATTGTTTGCGGTCTCTTAAGACAATGTTTCCTACATCGCCAACCCCTAAACCGTCAACCAATACTTTGCCTGCGCTTACTTTTCCGTTTATTTGCGCAGACTTCGGAGTTATTTCCAGCGTCTGTCCGTTTTCGATTACAAATACATTCTCTTCAGGTATACCAAGCTCCTCGGCAAGGCGGGCATGCCTGACCAGCATCCTGTATTCACCATGAATTGGAAGAAAGTATTTGGGCTTTACCAGATTAATCATCAGTTTAAGTTCTTCCTGTTTCCCATGGCCGGAAACATGTACACCTTGAAAGTTTTCATAGATTACATTGGCTCCCTGCTTAAAAATATAATCAACTGCTCGGGCTACGGCTTTTTCATTTCCCGGAATAGGTACGGCTGATACAATTACTGTATCACCCGGCAAGATATCTAATTTATGGTTATCTGACATGGCCATTTTAATCAAGCTTGATATTTCTTCACCTTGAAAGCCTGTTGTAATTATTACCTGCTGATTTCGGCGAAGAGAAAGAACAGTATCCGCTTCCTGCAAAGTATCAGCAGGGACCCTCAAATAACCTAAATCTAACGCTACAGACACCATTCTATTGATGTGTTTACCAATAATAGCAACCTTTCGTTTGTGGTGATGGGCAGTCTCGATAATCTGTTGGATCCTGTGAATGTTAGAAGAAAAGCAGGCCACAACAACTCTTTCTTTGGCAAGGCGAAAGCTCCTGTCATAGGTCTGGCTCACAACCCGCTCCGACAAGGTATAACCGGAACCTTCAACATTTGTACTGTCTGACATTAACAACAGGGTGCCGTTTTCGCCTAATTTTGTTAGCATATGAAAGTCCGTTAATTGTCCGTCTACGGGGGTCTGATCGATTTTAAAGTCTCCAGTATGAACTACTGTGCCTAAGGGGGTCTGGATGGCTAACCCTACTGCATCAGCAATACTGTGATTAACCCTGAAAAAAGTTATTTTAAAGGCACCCAATTTAATAGAATCCCTGGGCTTGACACAGTTTAACTGAACTGGGCCAATATCCCCATGTTCCTGAAGTTTGCTCTTTACCAAGCCTAAAGTGAACTGAGTGCCATAAACAGGCACGGGCAGTTCTTTCAAAAGGTATGGTAACGCTCCAATGTGGTCATCATGGCCGTGGGTTAATAAGATGCCTTTAATCTTTTGCTTATTTTCCAACAAGTATGTAACATCGGGTATGACAATATCAATACCTAATAGTTCATCCTCAGGGAAACTTAGACCCGCATCAATGACAACGATTTCTTCCCGATATTTAATAACCATCAGGTTCTTGCCTATTTCACCCAAGCCCCCAAGAGGAATAACACAGAGTTTATTATTGTTTTCTCCCATCAGTCCACCTCCGCAATCAGTCGGAACAAAGCCGACAAAACAAACGAATATGATGGCCACAGGCGATCATGGCCAGCAATTTCCGTCCATCAAAAAAAGAAATAAAGATACACAAACAAAGCGCATGGTTCACACCACCCTGCAGGCATGGCAGACCAAGCGCTGAAGCCGATCTACACCTATTTCTATTGCTGATTATAATTGAATTAAACCAAATATACAACCTCCATAGCGTTAGTATTACTATTTTCCGGTTTGTGATACCTCAACAAAAAAGGTGACTAGCCTTTTGGCTGTCACCGGAGAGGAGTTTAATTATTTCTTTTATGTAGATTTAATTTTTCCAGCGTATCTTGTAAGACCTTAATCTCTGTTTCACCGGCAGCAACTAAGGGTAGGCGAACCCCTCCTACATCTAGGCCAACCATGTTAAGGGCTGTTTTGACCGGCACAGGATTTGTCACAATAAACAAGGCTTTGAAAAGGGGCATTAAACTAAGGTGTATTGCCAAAGCCTCATTAATTTGACCATTGGTAAAGGCATTAATCATTTGCTTAAGCTGATTGCCTACTATATGAGAGGCAACGCTAACCACACCTTTTGCTCCTAGGGCCATCATCGGCAAAGTTAGGGAATCGTCTCCGCTATAGATGGCAAAATCTGGTGCAAGCAGTCCCCTTAAAGCGCTTACTTGGTCCATGTCCCCTGCAGCTTCTTTAAGGGCAACAATATTTGGAATTTGGGCTAGCTTACTGACAGTTTCAGGTTCCATATTCCGTCCGGTTCGAGAAGGAACATTGTAAAGCATTACAGGAAGATTTGTTGTTGTTGCTATAGCCTTAAAGTGTTCGAATAAGCCCTTTTGAGTGGGTCTGTTGTAGTATGGAACCACCAGCATTACCCCATCAAGTCCTATTTTTTCTGCTTCTTTGGTCAATTTGATGCTTTCTTCCGTAGAATAACTGCCAGTGCCGGCAATTACCTTGGCCTTATTTTGGGCAACGTCTTTAACCAGTTCGAACAAGGACAGTTTTTCTTCTTTTGTGAGGGTAGGGGACTCTCCTGTAGTTCCTCCAACAACCAATGCGTCACTACCATTTGCGATAAGATAGACAGCAAGTTTTCGAGCTTTCTCCAGGTCCAGTTTCATTTCATCATTAAAAGGCGTTACCATTGCAGTTATTACTCGTCCAAAATCCATGAAATGCACCTCCACTTCATTTGTTTGTTAACCGCCTAGCTGGAAACTCTCATGCAGGGATCTGACAGCCCGTTCCATATCTATATTTTCTACCAAGCACCAGATGCTGGTGTAAGAATCGGCAGATTGCAGGATTTTTATGCCTTCCTTAGTAAATACCTCTACTATCTGGGCCATTACACCGGGGCGTCCGGTCATGCCTGCTCCAACAGCGGCAATTTTGGCACAGTTTTTTAATATTCGTGCCTGGATCCCCATGTTTTCCAAAACATCCTCAGCTTTAGCTGTAACCTCATTTTTCACGGTAAACATCACAGTACGAGGGGAAACATTAATAAAATCAACACTTATTCCTGCGAGAGCAAGAGACTTAAAAGTCTTGAGCTGGATATCTTGGGGATGGCCTTCGTCAATATCAATCGTTATTTGGGTCAAATTGGGGGTATGGGTAATTCCTGTAATCACCCTGTCCCTAAGGGAGATACTCCCCATTTCCCCTAAAGTGGTGACCAATGTTCCAGGGCTGTCGTTAAAGGTACACTTAACCTTAATTGGAATATTTTTTTGCATGGCAATTTCTACAGCGCGAGGGTGAATAACTTTTGCCCCTTCATGGGCAAATTGGCAGGCTTCGGTATAACTTACCGCACTGAGCGTTTTCGCTTCAGAGACTATTCGGGGATCTGCTGTTTTTATGCCATCCACATCGGTATAGATTTCAATTGCTTCTGCATCAAGAGCAACTCCGAGGGCTGCTGCTGTAGTATCACTGCCTCCTCGTCCCAGGGTAGTTAGGTCCCCGTTTTCCGTGATACCCTGAAATCCAGCCACAACTACAACTTTCCCCTCCTTTAAATTATTTAGAATATTTTCCGGGTCAATCCTGAGAATCCTAGCGTCACCGAATTGGTCATTAGTGATTATTCCCGCCTGTGCCCCTGTCAAAAATATGGCTGGTGTGCCTAAACCACAAATTGCGCCAGTCATCAACACCCCTGATATGATTTCACCGCAGTTCAACAAGAGATCTGTTTCACGATAGCTGATATTCCCATTAGTCTCCAGGGCTAACTGGAGTAAGGTGTCTGTGGCATAGGGTGCGCCTTTCCTGCCCATTGCTGAAATAACTGCAACAACCGAGTAGCCCTGCTGTGTGGCATGAATAATTTTCTCGGCTACCATTAGACGCAGTTCCTGGGTTGCGACTGAGGTGCCCCCATATTTTTGCACCAAAATTCTCACTTGGCCTCTCTCCCTTACAGTAACTGATGTTGCACCAATAATTCGGCTATTTGAATAGCATTGGTGGCAGCGCCTTTTCGCAGCTGGTCGGCCACAACCCACATGCATAACCCATTTTTTGTGGAAATATCTTCCCGAATGCGACCGACAAATACTTCATCATGATTAGATGTATCTACTGGCATTGGATAGCGACGATTGGCAGGGTCATCAACAACCACCACGCCAGGGGCATTCCGCAGGAGGTTTCTTGCCTCTTCAGGAGTTATTTTTATTGCTGTTTCAATATTAATAGATTCGGAATGGCTTCTTAATACTGGCACCCTGACAGTGGTAGCACAGATAGAAATCTCTTCATCGTGCAGTATTTTTCTTGTTTCATAAACCATTTTCATTTCTTCTTTAGTAAAATCCTTTTCAACAAAGACATCGATTTGCGGGATTAAGTTAAAAGCTATTTGGTAGGGGAAAGCTTTAACCTCAAAAGGCTGGCCCTGTAATAACCATTTAGTTTGGTCGATCAGCTCTTCCATTGCTTCTTGCCCTGCTCCAGAGACTGCCTGGTACGTGGAAACAACAACTCTTTTTATTTTACCCGCATCATGGAGGGGTTTTAAAGCAACGACCATCTGAATAGTAGAGCAGTTTGGATTAGCGATGATCCCTTGATGCAGCTTTACATCATCCGGATTGACTTCTGGAACTACCAGGGGAACTGTTGGGTCTAAGCGAAATGTACTACTGTTGTCAATAACCGTTGCGCCGCGCCGGACTGCCTCATGAGCAAATTCCTTACTTGCGCCGCCTCCTGCAAAGAGAGCCAGGTCAATACCGTCAAAGGAATCTGCTCTGGTTTCTTCAATTATTAATTCTTGATCACCATAAGAAACCAGTTGGCCTGCCGACCGGCTGGTAGCCAAAAGTTTGAGTTTTCCTACCGGAAATTTCCTTTCTAACAGTATTTCAATTAAGGTTTTTCCAACGGCTCCCGTCCCAACAATAGCAACATTATATTTTTTCACTCGCCTTTCTCCCTCCTGCGAAAGTTTTTGACTGGCATGCATTTTCGAAATTCCAAGCAGGGTAAACTATAGGTTTAAATTTAAGAGCAAAAGTATTAGTAGCTAACTAATAGCGGTTGAAGCTGTTTTCCGGCCAATGCAGCCAAAATGGTATCCAGGGTTAACTCCATCTTAGATTTTAAGGAATTAACTTTGTTAATCGGATCATCTTGTCCGAAGGGGATCATATAAATGTTTTTTGTGTTTATTAATGTAGCCCAATTTTTTGCATTTGCACCTAAGCCGTCATTGGTTGAAATCCCAATTACCAGCGGTTTTTGGTTCCTTAAATGAGCTTTAGCGGCCATTAGCACAGGGCCATCGGTTATCCCATTGGCCATTTTTGCTAAAGTATTACCAGTACAGGGAGAAACAACCAAAACATGAAAAAACCCCTTTGGTCCAATCGGCTCAACTTCTACAATGGATGTCAGCACCGGATTACCTGTCATTTCCTCCAATTCCTGCAGCAATGCTTCTGCTTGATTAAATCGGGTACTTGTTTCCTGGATACTTACAGAAGCAATCGGAAAAATTTTTGCACCCTGTTCGATTAAATGGCGTATTTCCGGCAGTACCTCCTGAATAGTGCAATGAGAGCCAGTTAGTGCAAAACCGATGTTAATACCGTCTAATTTTTTCATTATGCGGCACCTCCAAATTGGTTTGTTGGGCCGCGACTTTTTCTTTGATCATGGGAGGCAGGACTTTCGCAAGAATCCTTCCTGCAGTAACCGACGCTACTTTTCCGGGAAGTCCTGGCGCCAGGATGGCCTTAATTCCGAGCTGAGCCGCCGCTTGAAAATCCGTACCACCAGGCTGTGCAGCCAAGTCAACAATCAACGATCCTTGCTTTACCTTTTTGAGCACTTCAGATGTCAGAACCAACGCTGGTACTGTGTTATATATTATCTGAGCGGCCTGAATATTTTCAGCTAAATCCGAAAAGATCATGGTCTGAAAGCCCATTTGATAGCCCCTAGCCAAATCGCCAGGTTTGCGTGCAACTATGGTAGTATGGGCGCCCATCGCACTGCATAGATGGGCCAGGGTAAAACCTGTCCTGCCCATTCCTAGTATGAAGATGTTGCTACCATGAATAGTAATAGGTAATTCTTGCATTGCTATTTGTACGGCGCCCTCGGCGGTCGGAATGGAGTTTAAAATTGCTATTTCGTCAATTTCTGCAATTTCGATCAACGTAATGTTATATTTGCGGGCAAGGTCTCGAAGAAATGGTTTAGCCGTACCAATAAAAATTGAAGTTTGAGGTGGGATTTTTTTAATAACGTCTTCGGAAAAAACTATTTTCTCCGTTGCATAAACAGCCCGGATCACACCTTTCTCGTCTGTTCCAGGCATAGGTAGAATCACTGCATCAGCATTATTAATACCGTCCAAGATATCTGCTACCACTTCAGCGCCAGCCAATTCTGGTCTGCTTTCAGGATAACCTACTACCTTGACTATGGCGCCCAAACGAATTAGTTCAGGTATCAAAACCAGTTCGCGGTCATCACCACCCAATACCGCAATTCTAATTCCGTTAAGCAATTGCCTCATAGTCACCCTCCCCCACTAGCATCTCGCGACCACTACAATATATGTGGAGGGGGGAATGGAGGTTACCCCGGAATCCATATTTAAAGCAAATTCTCTAAGCCGTAAACAAGACCTTTGCTCTCCATCACCTTTTCAATAGCTAAAAGGACGCCTGGAACAAAGGATTCCCGGTTAAAAGAATCGTGTTTAATTGTCAGGGCTTGGCCTGAACCGCCGAATATTACTTCTTGGTGAGCAATCAATCCTGGGAGGCGAACGCTGTGAATGTGAATACCATTATAAACTGCTCCCCGCGCACCGGGATACTTCTCGCTGCTTTGAATAGTGTCTATTTTTAAGTCAATTATATTTTGGGCAATCATTTCAGCAGTTTTTAATGCGGTGCCGGAAGGCGCATCCAGTTTCATTTCATGATGCAGTTCTATAATCTCAATTCTAGGAAAATAGCGGGCAGCTTCTTGGGCAAAACGCATCATTAATACCGCGCCTATGGCGAAATTGGGGGCCACCACTGCGGATAGATTGTTTTGTTCACATAGGACATGTATTTCATCAAGATCAGCAGGAGTTATCCCGGTTGTTCCGACGACGGGTCGGACTCCGGCTGTAAGGGCAATGCGGATATTTTTCATTACCGTAGCCGGTTGTGTAAAATCAACCATAATATCAGGTTTTGTTTCCCTAATCACGTCGGTCAAATTTGATGCAATGAAAACTCCGGCGGGAGGTAAACCTAATAGCAATCCAATGTCTTGATCAATATTATTCATGTCAACCGCTGCTACCAGTTGATACTTTTTTGACTGAAGCAAAGCCTTTGCAATCTCCTGACCGACCCGGCCAAATGCTCCAGTAACAACAACTTTAATTTTACTAGTCATTTAGAAAATCCTCCTAAAAAATAAGGTAAGGTAATTAAGCCTACCTTAGGCAGGCATTCCCTAAAAAATTAAAAGCGCTGAGCAGCTGCTCAACGCCAAATACCTTCGTGGCATTTAAGGCAACGCCCATCTCCCCTTGTGAGATAGTGCTCCACTAAAGGGCCGGGATACCCTTTAATGACAGTCATGCATTTATTAAATGCATGCCCAGCCTAAAGGAAAGAGGGGGAATCTCCTTTGGCTTCGGCGGACATCCCTTTCACGCGGAAGCACCCCGCTTTAATCCCGTGCTAATCTTGATGGACCGCTCCTCTACCTCACCTCAAGTTGAGATGAGGTTTATTTATTAGAAGTAATACTAACATAAATTTGGAAACATGTCAACGCGAGCACAAAGCAAACTACATTTTCCGTTGACGTTTATTATTCCGGTCCATTTCCACTATTATTACTTCATCGCCGATTTTTTTAACCGATTCCCAAGGAATAATCATTTGACCGCGATTAGCAAACAAGCGGCTGAGCCCATTTTTCCCCGGAATAATTATTGCATCTACAATACCACTGGCGGAATCAATAATCAGATCTGAATCCCCGATGGTGCCTAACCTGGCTCCGTCATAAATATTTACAATTTCTTTGCCAATGAGCTCGCTCAGTTTCACCTTTACCACCTCACTCTTCGCAAACGGGATACAGAAATGCCTATTGTTTGGAGAGCTGCCAGGATCATGGATAATAAGGCCAGAGGATTAAAACCAAGGCCATAGACTTTAATCGTTGCCGGTACCGATATGTCCAAAAAAGTTGTTACCAATTCCAAGCTAAGATATATTCCCCCCGCTATGCCAATTAGTTCTGAAATGGCTTTGGACAGCGGGCTGGCAGTACCATTTGGGTGTAGAGGCCTTAATAAGTTAGTTTTTGACCTTAAAATAGCTAACGCTATTAACCCTCCCAACAAAAGAGCAAAAAGCGCCCACCGTTTTAAGTCCATATCCCCGCCCCCTGCCTTATGTCTATGATGCAAATGGACAGGATATGCATGGCCTTTCAGAAAGTTTATGGTATAGATTCATAACCTTGTTTGGCAGAAGTCCCGTTTTGTCGCGCAAAGTTTTCCTGATTTTTGAGCTTATAAGCCTCAAAAAGTTCTTGTGATGTTATGTCCATTTTAATACACATGCTAGTAAAAAAATGAAGGATATCCACCAATTCTTCTTTTATTTTTTCCCGGTCCAAAGGCTTTGGGTTCTTCCACCATTTAAAGTTTACTTCATTCAGCAGTTCTCCCAGTTCAGCGATAATTGCCATAACTTCCTTTTGCAGCCATGTTTCTTGATCGAGATCCTTCAAGCTTCTACGGCGGCATAACTCGTCATCAAAGGCTTTTTGCAGCTGAAAAATATAGTCTAATTTATCCATATTATTCACCCCTTCAAACCAAATCTTTTAGGGATAAGTCTTTATGAATTACTGGGCCAATAGAAGTAAATGTTAAATTGTCTAATAAAAAAAGCCGCTTAGCTAAGGATTTAACTGCCTCCAAATCAACGGCAGCTATTTTATTAAGAATCTCTTCAATGGTAATTACCCGGTCAAAACATATTTCAGTTTTTCCAAGGCGCATCATGCGGTTATTTACATTTTCCAAGCTTAATAATAAGTTGCCTTTAAGCTGTTGTTTTGTTCTTTTTAGCTCTCCTTCAGAGATCCCTTCTGAACCTAGCTTTAATAACTCCTTAACAATGAGGCGCAACACTGCTTCTAAGTTGTCAGGGCTTGTGCCAGCATAAATTGTAAACAAACCGGAATCTCGATAGGCAGTCTGATAGGAATAGACAGAATAGGCCAGTCCCCTTTCCTCACGGATTTCCTGAAACAAGCGGGAACTGAGTCCGCCCCCTAACACGTTATTTAAAACGTTTAATACATAGATGTCATCATCGTCTTGGGCTAGTCCCGGACCACCCAAGCAAATTTGAAGCTGTTCCAGGTCTTTTTGCGCCATTAATACAGTTGCCCCAGCCACAGGAGGTTCTGATTCTATTCCATCGTGCCCTGCAGCCATATTCCCGAAATAGCCGGATATTTGGTCCACTACATTTTTGTGTTCAATATTTCCGGCAATGGCAATAACGGTATTGTTTGCAGTATACCGATTTCGGCAGTATTCCAACAGATCGGCACATTGTATTTTTTTGAGGCTATCAATCGTTCCAATAATCGGTCTTCCAAGAGGATGATTGGGCCAGACTGCATTAGCAAATAAATCATGGACCAGTTCATCTGGGGAATCTTCGTACATTTTTATTTCTTCCATAATAACATTTTTTTCTTTTTCAATTTCTTTTGGTTCAAACAAGGAGTTGAAATACATATCGGCCAAAACATCCATAGCGGTGTCCAGATTTTCTGCTAATACCTTTGCGTAATAACACGTATACTCTTTAGCTGTAAAAGCGTTTAAAGTGCCGCCAATTGCTTCCAACTCTTCGGCAATTTTTCTTGCTGAACGTTTGGCAGTGCCTTTAAAAAGCATGTGCTCAACGAAATGGGAAATGCCATGATTATGATCTTTTTCGTAGCGTGAACCTGTTTTTACCCAAATACCGATTGACGCTGAATGAATAGATTTAATTTCCTCAGTTACTAACCTAACTCCATTAGGTAGGGTCTCTTTGATATACATTTTTCGGTTCCCCCTTGCTTAGCCTTCTGATGCTTTCGATTAAAGTGCCGGAATTCCTGCACAATATCGAAACAATAGTCCAATTAGTATTCCTTTCAAGGCTTGGACACCTTTTGTTAAAAAAAAAGTTTCTCACCCTCCTTCCTGGTCCCTGGTTAAATGGAGGAAGGTATAAGAAAAATGGTTTTTCTAAGCTTATTATTTCATTATTTACGTAATTAATTAAATAACAATGCTAACAGCCGAGTTTCCATCATAAAACTAAAAGCATCAAGGTTCTTCAACTATCTGTTTCAATAATAATATGTCATATCCCTCTTGTTTTAAATACGAAATGAGAGCCGGCAGAGCTTTAACGGTGACTGGTTTTGGATGCATTAAAATTATTGCGCCATTTTGCGTTTTGCCTTTGATCCGATTTAAGAAATCCGCCTCGCTAGTAGAAGGATGCCAATCAATAGTGTCAATTGTCCACATTATAGTGCGATAGCCCAATTCCCAAGCTGCGGACACAACATGAGGTTTTTTCTCCCCATAGGGCGGAGCAAAAAACTTGGTTCGATGCTGAGTTAACTCGAATATGATTTTTTCAGTTTTTTCAATCTCGCTTTTGTTATCCTGCTTGCTCAATCTATCTGCATGGGGATGGGAATATCCGTGATTTTCAATTTGGTGGCCTTGGGCGTAAATCTTTTTAATTAGTTCTGGGTTTTTCCTAGCCCATCGTCCGGTTACAAAAAAGGTTGCCTTAACATTATGATTCCGTAGAACCTCCAGCAGGGCAGGAATCGTTTCCTCACCCCAGTCAACATTAAATGTAAAGGATACTGCCTTTTTATTGAAATCCCCTCGATAAATAGGCGCAACTTGCATAGTTGTTACAATTAATTCCTGTCTTTTTACTCCTTGCAGAATGATGCCAAAGATGGTAGCCAGCAAAACAGCAACAATCAATTTGGACAACTGTTTTTGACTCCAATACATTATATACACGCTTCCACCTCCCACACAGGTAATATATTCAGTAATAAGCCATGTTATTAACAAAAGAAAAAAGGCAATCTGGAAATAAGATTGCCTTAAAAATAAAATATTTATTAAGTTTGCTAACGTTCTACAACCATTGCTATCCCTTGGCCGCCGCCTATGCAAAGGGTTGCTAAACCATATTTTGCTTCTCTCCGTCTCATTTCATAGAGTAAAGTGGTTAAGACCCTTGCACCGCTAGCGCCAATAGGATGTCCTAGAGCAATAGCGCCGCCGTTTACGTTTACCCTTGCGGTAGGGAAGTTTAATTCTTTGGCTACGCTTATAGCCTGGGCTGCAAATGCTTCATTTGCTTCAATCAAATCCAGATCATCTACGTTAAGCCCGGCTTTGGCCAAAGCTTTCCGGGTTGCTGGAATTGGACCGGTTCCCATAATGGCTGGATCAACCCCTGCTGAGGCATAGCTCTTGATTTTAGCCAAGGGGTGCAAACCTTTTTTGTTGGCAGTATCCAGGGACATCAAAACTAAACATGCGGCGCCATCATTTATTCCTGAGGCATTACCAGCAGTCACTGTGCCTCCCTGTTTAAATGCCGGACGCAGTTTTTGCAAAGTTTCTAGGGTAGTGCCAGGCCTAGGAAATTCATCAGTATCAATGACTTTGGGGTCCCCCTTTTTCTGGGGTATCGTTATTGGCACAATCTCTTCCTTAAACCTTCCCTGTTCAATCGCTGCCGCTGCCTTTTGCTGGCTGGCAACAGCAAACTCGTCTTGTTCCTCCCGGGTGATGCCAAACTTTTCGGCTATGTTTTCAGCTGTTATTCCCATATGCACATTGCCAAAAGCACACCAAAGACCATCCTTGATCATGGAATCAATAATTTTTCCATCTCCCATGCGCATGCCCCAGCGGGCATCACTTAATAGGTATGGCGCCATGCTCATGCTTTCTGACCCGCCAGCAATAACGATATCTGCATCGCCAGCCATTATTGCTTGTGCCCCTAAGCTTACTGCTTTCAGCCCCGATCCGCAGACTTTATTGATGGTAAAAGATGGTGTCTCTTCAGGAATTCCGGATCTAATGGCTATTTGTCTAGCAGGGTTCTGACCCAGGCCGGCCTGCAATACATTGCCAAAAATCACTTCATCAACTTCACCAGGGTTAAGGTCAATCCTCTGCATTGCTTCTTTTGCAGCAATTGCACCAAGGTCTATAGATGAAAAGTCTTTAAGAACTCCTCCTATATTCCCGATAGGAGTTCTTACTGCCCCGACAATTACTACTTCCCGCAACTTATTCACTCCTCATAAACAGTAGTATGCTAATTACGGTACTTTGGTTTGCGTTTTTCCAAAAATGCTGTCATTCCTTCTTTTTGTTCGGGAGAAGTGAAACATAAAGCGAAGAGTTCAGCTTCAAAGGCAATGGCTCTATTTATCTCCATTTCCAAGCCATTATTTACGGCTTCCTTTACTAATCTTACGGCAAATGGGCTATTGGCAGTAATTCTCGCCGCAATGGTTTTAGCCCTGGGCATCAATTCGCTTATGGGAATGACTTCATTCACAAGCCCAATTTCAAAAGCTCTTTGGGCTGAAATCTGCTCGCCTGTCATCATTAATTGAAGAGCAACACCTTTACCAACTAAACGAGAGAGGCGTTGTGTCCCAGCAAAGCCTGGAATAATTCCTAATCCAACCTCAGGCTGCCCGAACTTGGCATTTTCGGAGGCGATCCGAATATCACAGCTCATCGCTAATTCACACCCTCCACCGAGGGCAAATCCGTTAACCGCTGCAATAACGGGTTTGGGGAAATTTTCTATTTTGCTCATCAACTTCTGACCAAGGATAGCAAACTCACGCGCCTCAATCGGATTAAGATCTTTCATAAAAGCAATATCTGCCCCAGCTACAAAAGCCTTTTCCCCTTGTCCAGAAATAATCAGAGCCTCTGCAGCCTCACTTTTTTCAATTTCATCCAATGCCTGAGCCAACTCGGTAAGGGTTGCTGAGTTGAGCGCGTTAAGGGCTTTAGGTCTGTTAATGGTTATAACGGCGATGTTATTGTCTATTTCCAAAAGAATGTTTTCATATGACAAGCCTCACGACCTCCATTCCGGTAAAATGGTCTTTCTTAACAACCACTCTCGAAAAAAGCGGTTATTTGCCGTAATCATAAAACCCTTTTCCAGACTTTCTGCCAAGCCAACCGGCTTTAACATATTTTCTTAAAAGGGGGCAGGGACGGTATTTAGAATCACCAAATCCCTGATAGAGGACCTCCATTATGGCTAAGCAGGTGTCAAGACCAATTAAATCAGCTAGCGCCAGCGGGCCCATGGGGTGGTTCATCCCAAGTTTCATTACCTGGTCGACGCCTTCAACACTTGCCACACCCTCATAGACACAGTAGATCGCTTCATTGATCATTGGCAGTAAAATCCTGTTGGCTGCAAAACCAGGAAAGTCACTAACGATAACAGGGACCTTGCCCAGCTTAATCGCAAGGTTATAAATATCCTGAGCAACAGCATCTGAGGTAGCTAAACCCCTAATTACCTCAACCAGCTGCATTACTGGGACAGGATTAAAGAAGTGCATGCCAATAAACCTGTCTGGACGAGATGTTAAGGAGGCCAATTCAGTTATCGGTAAGGAAGAGGTGTTGCTGGCAAAAACGGTTGTTTCTGGGCAAACCTGATCTAAACGCTTAAAAAGGTCTGCCTTTATTTGCAGGTTTTCGCTCACCGCTTCAATGACCAAATCCACACTGGGAATTCCCTCAAAGCTGATAAGAGGCTGTATTCTCCCCATAACAGCCGTCTTTTCTTCAGCGGCCATTTTACCCTTTTCAACACTTCGTGCCAGGTTTTTTTCAATAGATGCCAAACCCTTATTAATGAAAACTTCAGAAACATCGTTTAGGTACACCGTGAGGCCTGCCTGAGCCGCTACCTGGGCAATGCCACTGCCCATTTGGCCTGCCCCAATAACCATTATTTTTTCAAAAGCCAATAGAACCACTCCCCTTTTTAATTGCTGGTTTGTACCCCATTACAGAATCTTTTTCACCTCTTCAGTCAGTGCAGGAACAACCTTGAATAGGTCATCGGCAATACCGTAATCGGCTACTTTAAAAATGTTGGCTTCAGGATCCTTATTTATCGCCACAATATATTTAGAAGATGACATTCCGGCAAGATGTTGGATAGCACCTGAAATCCCACAGGCAATATAAAGAGTTGGGGAGACGGTTTTTCCAGTCTGACCAACCTGATACTGGTGTTCTCGCCAACCAGCATCAACGGCTGCCCTAGAGGCGCCTACCGCTGCCCCAATTGTGTCGGCAAGTTGTTCAAGAATTGCAAAGTTTTCTGGACCTTTCATTCCTCTTCCGCCAGAAACGATTATATCCGCTTCGGTTAATTCAACACGCCCGGTGGATTTTTCTAAAACTTCCCGCACCTTAGTCCGAATAGCTCCATCTTCAAATTTGACCTCAACCTGAATTAATTGGGGTTTTTCAGAGGTGGCCATTTCGTCAATGCCTAAAACATTGGGCCTGAAGGTAGCCATTACCGGTCTGGCGGTAGGGCACATGACCTTTGCAAAGGCTTTCCCTGCATAAATTGGTCGGGTAAAGATAAAGTCTGTTCCTTGCAGTTCAACTGCAATGCAGTCAGTAATCAGGCCAGCACCCACTCTTTCGGCAACCCGTGGCGCTAAATCCTTGCCGATAGCGGTATTTCCCATAAAAAGGGCTTCAGGTTGATGTTCTTTAACAAGGTCTGCCAAAACGGAAGCATAACCATCAGTTGTATAGGATTCCAACTGGGGGTGTTCAGCAGCAAAAACCTTGTTTACACCATATTTTGCAATTTCTTCGACAACACCGGAGATATTGCTACCAATAACCACCACATCAACTTCTTGCTTCAGTATTTGACCATACTTCATGCCTGCCGAAATCATTTCATAGGACACTTTGCGCAGTTGTCCGTTGCGTTGTTCCGCAAAAACCCAAATACCTTTAGCCATTACAGCTTACCTCCCTCATTATAATAAAAGTAGGACTAAATTACTTTTGCTTCTTCCCTCAATAAAGCAACAAGCTCAGCCGCTGTTTCAGAAGGTTCGCCCTGCAGCAACCGGCCGGCCTTTCTTGCAGGCGGCATGAAGTACTCAAGGACTTTTGTCTTAGCTCCAAGAGCGCCGACATCTTCTGCCTTTAAACCAAGATCAAGAACCCCTAACACCTTGAGTTCCTTTTTCTTTGCCTGCATGATGCCTTTAAGGGAAGGATACCTGGGTTCATTCAGTCCTTTTTGGGCAGTAATGAGAGCTGGCAAAGCTGATTCGACTACTTCAACCGTACCATCCGCTTCTCGGTAAGCAACTACTTGTTTTTCGTTTAATTCAATTTTTGTTACTACATTTACCTGGGGCAAACCCAAAATTTCAGCTACCCGTGTAGCTACTTGAGCAGAACCGTCATCGATTGCAATTTGACCGCCAAGCACCAAATCGAACCCGATTTGCCGCAAGGCCGCCGCTAAAGCAACGGCTGAGCTATGTTCGTCTCCTCCGTCAAACATTGGATCCCGCAGCAATACTGCTCGGTCAGCACCCATGGCTAAAGCCTGACGCAGCGCTTCTTCAGCCTTGGAGCCTCCTAATGAAACCAGGATTACCTCTCCCGTACCCAGCTTTTCTTTAATTCTGATTGCCTCTTCTACGGCGAATTCATCATATGGGTTAATAATATACTGAATCCCATCTGTAGAAATTTTGCCAGCCCCATCAAGTTGAATTTTAGCTTCGGTATCAAAGGTTTGTTTCATTAAGACAATAATCTTCATAATTCGCCCTCCTAATAGAAATATATATTTATGAGAAAAATATTTTTCTTCGGTATATCTTAATGCCTCACCTCCGGCTGAATAAGTACTTACAACGGCTGGTACTGTTCTGTCATAGCAATTATCATACCAAAGTTCATGTGCTTGTAATCACTATTACTCGCAATCGCCCTGTCTACGATTGTAAACACCCTGTCCTAAAAAGTGCTAATTTGCCAACAAAAATGCATGTCAACCCTCGTTAACATGTCGCCATTTGTTTACATTTTTATTGGGGTTCCAGATAGAATTTTGATCATCTTTACCATATTCTGCCCTAATAACCGGCAGGCTTTTACCGTTAGTTGGTCTTCCATAACCCCTTTGAACCAGTGAGGTTTACCTTGCTCATCGGAATCTTTGTACAAAGTGCCGATTGTTCCACTGGCAAACAAGGAACGGGGATCTTCGTCACCCCATGCCTCAAAACCTTCAACAAGGATCAGGCCTTGGCTCCGCAGGAATTTTTCCAGAAAAGCCAATGCAGCTTCTTGGCCGCCATGGCGCAAACCTGCTTGAACTAATGCACCTCCAACTTTCCCCTGCAGCGCGTTTCTAACCATGTGGAGGCTCCTTGTGCGGTCAATTAGAGTTTTTAATTGCCCTGTGATATTCCCAAAGTAAACGGGGGATCCAAGCAAAATCCCGTCAGCGTTGCGCATTTTTTCCAACAATACAACTCCGTCGTCATCGGAAATAGAACAGGCATCCTGTCTAAGGCACTTGTTACACCCTTGGCAATATTCAATCTTGTAATCGCTAATTTCGATCAATTCGGTTTGGGCGCCAAATCTCTCAGCTTCCTGCAACGCCAGGGATAACATCTGCGCGGTGTTCTTTCCCTTACGGGGGCTACCGTTAATAGCCAGGACTTTCATTTTTGCTCCTCCTTTTAATCTTCTAAATTATACTGGGATATTTTCCGATAAAGCCAGGCGCGGGAGATGCCCAGCAATTTGGCGGCCTGAGCCTTATTACCTTCAGTAATATTTAAAACTTCTTTAATTGCCGCTTTTTCCGTCTGTTCCAACAGGGCTTGTAACGCCTGCGGTCGGGCAATTAAGCGACTTGACTGAGTGAATTTTCGCAGATATGAAGGTAAGTCCTGCAGCAAGACCATATTCCCTTCCACCACATTGAAAGCCCGTTCAATAACGTTTTCCAATTCACGGACATTACCTGGCCAATGATAATTCCTAAATAAATTCCAGACAGAAGGCGCCATGCCATTTACCGTAACACTAAATTCTCTGTTAAATTTGGCAATAAAATGTTCGACCAGGCAATCCAAGTCTTCCTTTCGTTCCCGTAAAGGTGGAAGACTTAATGTAACTACATTTAGACGGTAAAACAAATCTTCTCTAAACCGTCCTTTTTTAATAAGATCTTCCAATATTTGATTAGTGGCAACAACAACCCGAACGTCAATCTTTTTTGCTTTACCGCTTCCCAGCCGCTCAATTTCCTTTTCCTGGAGGACTCTTAATAGTTTTGACTGGAGCGGCAAAGGCAAATCCCCAATTTCATCAAGGAATATGGTGCCTCCGTCTGCCAGCTCAAACTTTCCAATTTGTCCCCGTTTTTTTGCACCAGTAAATGCCCCTTCATCATAGCCAAAGAGCTCTGATTCCAATAATTGTTCTGGAATAGCTGCACAGTTTACTTTAATAAAAGGACCATATTTTCTCCCGCTCTCCATGTGTAGGGCATGGGCTACCAGCTCCTTTCCAGTACCTGTCTCGCCGCGGATCAGCACTGTGGAGTTAGTTAAGGCAACCCTTTTAATAGTCTCCCGTAATCGACTGATTTCAGCGTTATGTCCAATAATGTTATCAAGTCCGTATTTTGCGCTTCTAAATTTCTGTACTTCATCCCGGTAATAGACCAATTCGCTGTGTAAGGCGTTTACTTTTAAGGCTAGGGCATTAAGTTCGTTAAGATCTTTGTAAATAAACTTGCCTAATGCCCCAATGGTTACTCCTTCTTTAACAATAGGAATCTGCATAACCAATACTTCTTTACCTTTTACGATAATTAAGTCGCTTTTTTCCGCCTTTCCATTGGCAGCGACAAAATGGAGTTTGCTGTTTTCAATAATGTCGAGAACGTGTTTTCCCAGGCATTCTTGAGACTGGACCTCAAATAAAGAGCAAAAGGCATCATTAACCATATTTACCAGCCCTTGCGTATTAACTACAATTAATCCGTCATATGCTGATTGGAGGATAGTTTCCAGAGTCCCCATTAAATCTTTTACACTTTGAAGCTCCTGCAAAACAGACTGTAATTCGGTTATTTCCTGGATCACACTAACAGCCCCACTGGTTTGGCCTTCTGAAAAGATCGGTGTCCGGTTAACCAAGTACATCTTGTTATCATGATAAAACTTGCGACCAATATGCAGTTGGCCAGTTTTAAGCACTTTATACATTCCAGTTGAAGGAATGATTCTTTTTATTTGTTTTCCTATTGCTTCCTCAGCCGGACATCGATAAATTTTTTCCATCGCTTTATTAAACAACAAGATTCTGCCTTCTTCATCAACAGCTACAATCCCGTTATGTATAGAATTGATGATTTCTAGCAGCCGTCCAATCGGAAGGTTGGGTAAAATCATGTCAAACATCCCCCTGTTTTGCTTCAAGCCTCAAATTAGTCAATTCTATTAATGCACGGCTTTTCCCTGCAACTTAAACCATCTCCTTTCCATTGTCTAAAATAAAGCATAAAAAAACCAGACTTAATGCCTGGTTTTCAGGGGCGCCCTTGGTTATTTTTTGGCTCGCAACGCTTCTTTGCGGGACAGTTTTAGGCGGCCCTGTTGGTCAAAGCCTATAGCTTTTACCAGTATTTCGTCCCCTTCTCGTACCACGTCTTCCACTTTGCCAACTCGTTCTTCAGCCAGTTGAGAAATGTGGACAAGCCCTTCCTTGCCCGGAACGCCTAATACTCCAGGAATAACCTCTACGAATGCGCCAAAATCCGTTGTCCTGGTCACCTTTCCAACATAGGTCTTGCCAACCTGAACCTCCTGGGTTAAACATTCAATGATGTGCATCGCTTTTTGCCCTGCAGCCTGATCTACTGCCGCAATAAAAACTCTGCCATCGTCTTCAATGTCTATTTCTACTCCAGTTTCTTCAATTATTTTCTTAATGATTTTTCCACCTGGACCGATAATATCCCTGATCTTATCTGGGTCAATCACTGTCCTAATAATTCTCGGAGCATAAGGTGATAGTTCCTTCCTAGGTTCCTGGATGGTATCCAGCATTTTCTGCATAATATGCATCCGGCCCCGGTATGCCTGTTCAAGCGCTTTGCTTAAAATATTTTCATCGATGCCCTGAATTTTTATGTCCATTTGGAGAGCTGTGATGCCTTTTGCGGTACCAGCAACTTTAAAATCCATATCCCCTAAAGCATCTTCGATGCCTTGGATATCTGTAAGAATTGCAAAACCTGTGTCATCTTTAATTAAACCCATAGCGACGCCGGAAACAGGAGCCTTAATTGGCACTCCTGCATCCATCAGGGACAGAGTGCTAGCGCAAACCGAACCCATTGATGTAGAGCCGTTGGACCCCAGTACTTCTGAAACTAAGCGAATAGTATAGGGAAATTCTTCTTCTGATGGCAACACTGGTTCCAGAGCTCTTTCAGCCAAGGCGCCATGTCCAATTTCTCTCCGACCTGGTCCGCGCATTGGTCTTGCCTCGCCTACACTATAGGGGGGAAAGTTATAGTGATGCATATAGCGCTTAGATTCTTCAACCCCTAATCCATCCAGGATCTGTTCATCTCCGACTGCTCCAAGAGTGGCCACATTCAGTATTTGGGTTTCTCCCCTGACAAAAACGCCTGAACCATGGGTACGAGGCAAAACACCTACTTCACAGGAAATGGGTCTGACCTCGTCCATTCCCCTGCCATCTACTCTAAGATTTTCTCGGATAATTAATTCCCGCACAACAGCTTTCTCTGTTTTGCTGATAATTTCTTTTAATTTTTTTGGCAAATCCGGCACTTCAGGCAAGCGCTCTTCATAGTCCTGGATAAGTTGCTCGAATAGACTATCTTTAATCTCATTGATAGCAGCTTCTCTTTGCTGTTTTTTCCATTTTTTTAGGACAGCGTTTTTTATAATCTGCAAGAGCTCGGTCTTAATCTTTGATTCAATTTCTATTTCTAGTTCAGTCTGGTCATCGTTAATAGCCAATTCACTTTTAGGCTTTGCTAATCCTAAAGACAGAGCTTCGTCGCGAAATTCATCGATGAACCGAACAATTTTTTTAATACTGTCATGTCCTGTCATTATTGCATCCAAGATAACCGGTTCAGGTACTTCTTTGGCTCCGGCTTCTACCATCATTACAGCATCGCTGGTTCCTGCAACCGCTAAATGCAAACTACTTTTCTCAGCCTGATCTAATGTTGGATTTATTATGATCTGACCATCAATTAAGCCCACTATCACGGCTCCAATAGTCTGCAGGAAAGGTATCTCCGAAATGGCCAGCGCGGATGAGGCCCCAATTATTGCCAACACATCTGGAGGGCAGTTTTGATCAACTGACAAAACGGTTGCAACAATATGCACATCATTACGGTAATTTTTAGGAAATAAAGGCCTAATTGGCCTATCGATCAATCGGGCAGATAAGATAGCCTTTTCACTTGGCCGCCCTTCCCTTTTGATAAATCCCCCAGGGATCTTTCCAGCAGCATAAAGCCTTTCTTCATAATCAACCGTTAACGGGAAAAAATCGATCCCCTCCCGGGGAGCTGCAGATGCAGTGGCAGTAACTAAGACAACCGTATCTCCACTTCCTACTAATACTGCGCCCCCTGCTTGTCTGGCAAACCGACCTGTTTCCATAGTAATTTCTCGATCAGCAAGGACCAATGACTTGCGCAGTATTGGCTGCATGTTTTCGATCACGCTATTAATGCCCTCCTCTTCCCATTTAATCCACCGTGTTAGCTTCGACTTTTTTATTAGTATTTCCTTCATCATGTGTAAAAAATACCAGTAAATCAAGAGAAAAAAAAGGGGGCTAGTCGCCCCATTTGTTACCTTCTCAGCCCTAACTCGTCAATCATATGTCGATATCGTTCAACGTTATTATTCTTGAGATAATTAAGCAGGCCCCTGCGCTGACCAACCATTTTTAATAACCCCCGGCGGGAATGATGGTCTTTTTTGTGAAAACGCAAGTGTTCTGTCAGATGGTTAATTCTTTCCGTCAAAATTGCAATCTGAACCTCAGGCGAACCGGTATCGTTTTCATGCAGCCTAAACTTATCAATAAGCATCTGTTTCTTTTCACCGGATAAAGACATACGACTTCACCTCCTTCTTTCCCTAATCCCCATAAGCCAAGAAGAAAGCCGGAGTGCAATCTTCCTAGCAGATGGATCATGTTCTTTAATCCCAGACCATTATACTTAAATAATTAAAAATAATCAACTTTGCCATACCAAAAAAAACTATTTGCCTATGACAGTAATCACCAGTCTTCCAGAGTAAATATCCTTGGCAACCAAATCAAACATGCGGCCATTTTTGGAAAAATTGCCCCGAAACCTAGTAGCGATGGGAATTTGCCCAGGAATTTTTGTAACTGCCTCAATTACGTCTGTTACTAAAATTCCTTCCTGCCTTAGATCTCTCAGTCTTTTCTTGGCATGTTCGGTGATGATTACCTTCAAATCCATCACCCTTTTCCAAATTATTTCTCTTAATAAATTATTCATAAAAGAAAATAAGCGACCCACCTTCTTTTTAAAAGGAGGTGTCGCTTATTGAGTCTGCATTGGCTAATGGGTACAAACTTGAGGAATACTGGCCTCCTCTTGGACAAGAATGGTGTATAGGGCGTCTCTAAAGGCTGCAAAAACAGGTTCGTCCATTCCGGAGTTGGTATAGGTTTTTTCTAATTCTAATCTTAGACAGTTAAATTCTTCATTTAAGCAGATGTAGGTAATCAGACAAGCATAGTCAGCTAAGTCCCTATGATGCGCATCAGCCTGTGTTTGTGGCAGCAAAGGGAACCCCTTCTAAATATCATGTTAGAAAAAATTATGCTGGACATAATTACTTTATGAAGGTTTTATTATCCTCTGCTGCAGGCAAATTCTGCTTCGGCAATATCTCTGAGTATTTGTTTCTTTAGCTCCTGTATATCATGAAACTTTTGTTCTGCTCTCAGCCTTTTATGAAGATGCACTTTTACCGTTTTTCCATACAGGTTTCCGTTGAAATTAAGCAAATGCGCTTCTAAACTGGGAAAAGGGTTGGCAAAAGTGGGGCAACATCCAATGTTTATCACACTTTTAAAGATCTCTTTCTCTACTTCCGCTGTTGCTGCATATACGCCAGGAGCTGGTATTAATATTTCTTCATTAATTTTCAAATTTGCTGTGGGGAACCCTATGGTTTTCCCTCTCCCATAGCCTCGAACTACTGTACCTTCCAACACCGGCCAATAAGATAATAGTTGCCGAGCTAACTCAACGTTTCCATCCAACAATGCCTCTCTGATCAAGCTGCTACTAACCAAAAGGCCTTGGTGATATACTGGCGGAATTACTTCCACCTCAAAACCGTAGGTCTTGCCCAGTTCAATTAAGACACCGGTATCTCCTGAGCCATGTCTTCCAAATGTAAAATTAAAACCCACCAGTACTGCCTTCGGCCCTATCTTTTTCTGGAGTATTTCTTTAACAAAGGTTTCTGGCGCTAATCCGGCGAACTGCTGATTAAACTGGATAAACGAAAGAATTTCTAAGCCCATTTCCCTAATTAAATCAGCTTTGCGCGCTTGGCTAATCAACATTTTAGGGGCATGGCTGCGGTTAAAAAATCGGGCTGGATGTGGTTCAAATGTTAATACCATTGATCTAGCATGAAGCAGGTCGGCTTTCTCGGTGGTGGCCTTGAGCAATTGTCTGTGTCCAAGATGAACACCATCAAAATTTCCAATTGCAATGACCAAATCATGATGATGAATAGTTGCGAGATGATCTAAATCATTAATCACTATCATAACTTCGCCCCATTAAACAAACACTTTTCTGGGTTTGAATAGTATATGTCCATCTGAACAGTCTAAATAACCAATGGCCACCAAATAGTTGTCATCAGAGAAAACGGCCACCTGCTTATTATCTTCTTGCAACTGGTTCAAATCAAAGGTAATTTCAATGGTTCGCCCATTTTTCACCTGAGCGACTAAGACAGGTGGAATGGTAAACTTTAGCCACCTATTTAAGGCAGTAGCCATTGGAGTTAAAAATGAAAGGTTTCCTGCCAGGTAATTTGAGGCAATTTCCTCCAGGGTAAAACTGGTATCTAGGTCAAAACCGCCAACAGAGGTTCTCAGCAAATAAAAAAGATGGCCACCGCAGCCGAGTCTGAGACCAATGTCGTGGCATAGAGTTCTCACATAAGTCCCTTTTGAACAGGTTACTTCAAAAATTACTGTGGGGAGACTAATCTGGATGATTCTCAGAGATGAGATTTCAATCAGCCTTGGCGCCCGAGGCACTTCAATTCCTTCACGGGCAAACTCATAAAGTTTTTTACCCTTATGCTTAATTGCTGAGACCATGGGCGGGGTTTGCCATACCTTGCCGCGGAACCCGTTAAAAGCTTCATGCACATCGTCGACAGTTAAATGGGACAAATCTCCGCTAAAGATTGTTGTTCCAAAAGAATCTTGAGTAGATGTAGCGGCACCCAACCGCAGCATTGCGAGATAAGTCTTGTTATCTTCCGTTAGGAACTCAATAATCCGGCTTGCTTTTCCAACGGCGGTAACAAGAACCCCCGCAGCGCCAGGGTCCAAGGTTCCCCCATGACCAATGCGCTTTATACCCAGGATTCGACGCAGTCTATTTATCACATCGTGGGAGGTCATTCCTGGCGGCTTAAGAACATTAATTATTCCTTGAAGACTTTGCTGCTCCATTAGCCCTCCGACGGAGTAAATTCTTCCAAGGCTTCCTTGGCAAAAGCTAAAACCCTGTCAATTGTATTTCTTATAGTATCGTGCACTGTGCACCCCGCTGCCCTCTGGTGCCCCCCACCGCCAAACCTGGTAGCCAATTTAGATACGTCAATATAATCTTTAGATCTAAACCCAACTTTTACCTCTTTTTCGTTAACCTCGCGGAATAGAATAGATATTTCAATACCTTTTAACGAGCGGGGGTAATTAATCACTCCCTCTGCCAGATCATTCGTTGCTCCTAACCTCTGAAAAGTCTCCTGGTTTAGCACCATCCATGCGAGGCGACCGTCAGCGTCGAACTGCAAGGTGTTAAGAGCTTCCTTCAACAGAAGCAAACCAGCCAAAGGCCTGCTTTCCCACAACCATTTTCGGATCACTTCTGTTTTGGCCCCCATTTCCCTGAGGGTACCTGCTAGTTTAAGAGTTTCTGCTGTTGTATTTTCAAATTGAAACGATCCGGTGTCAGTTACAATCGCGGTATACAGGGCTGTAGCCATTTCGATAGATATAGGCCAATTAAAACTTTGCAGTATTTGATAGATCAATTCACCTGTAGCGGCTGCCGCCGGGTCAACATAATTGTAATGGCCAAAATACTGATTTGTTTGATGGTGATCAATATTTACGATGCACGGACATTTTTTTAGTGTCTCTTGTAGAATAGGCCCAGTCCTACCTAAGTCAGAGCAATCAACCAAAAAAGCAATTTCCGGGGTTTCCTTAACACAAGAAGGGAGTAAAAATCCTTCACTCCCTGCGAGAAATCTATACATTTCCGGTATTGGATCCCCATTTACATTCTGTACAATGTGGCCATTTTGTTTTAGAGCAATAGACAAGGCAACGGCGGAACCTAAGCAATCACCGTCAGGCAACAAATGGGACACAACCAGAACTCTCCGTTGGCCGTTAAGTATTTGTTGAAGCTCAGAAAAATCAAGCATTATTCGTTACCTTTCATAGGTTCAACAACCTTGGACAATAGTCTGGCGATCTTATCTCCGTGTTCAATGGAACTATCGAACTTGAAAACCAATTCAGGTGTATGTCTTAGCTTGATGCGTTGCCCTATTTCCCGCCGCACAAAACCTGTTGCTTTGTGCAAAGCTTCCAAGCACTGGCGCTGCTTTTCTTCATCGCCAAAAATACTGACAAATATTTTGGCGTTTCTAAGATCAGTTGAAAGTTCCACAGAGGTTATCGTCACAAATCCAACCCGGGGGTCTTTTACCTCATTCTGCAAAATATCAGCAATTTCTTTTTTCATTTCTTCAGCAACCCGAAGGTGTCGCTGGGACATTTCTTAACTTCACCCCATTTATAACTCACGCTTTACTTCTGCCATGGTATAAGCTTCGATAATATCTCCCTCTTTGATATCGTTAAACCTTTCTATTCCGATACCGCATTCATAGCCATGGGAAACTTCTCGAACATCTTCTTTAAACCTGCGTAAAGAACCAAAGGTACCCTCGTGAATAACAACACCGTCCCTTATTACCCTTAATTTGTTTTTATTATTAATTTTTCCTTCGGAAACATAACAACCGGCTACCGTTCCTGCTTTAGGGACTTTAAACACCTGCCGCACCTCGGCTCTGCCAACTACTACCTCTTTAAATTCCGGTGTTAATAATCCGCTCATGGCTGCCTTCACATCATCAATAGCCTCATAGATGATCCGGTAAAGGCGAATATCAACCTGTTCAGCATCCGCCGCCTTGCGGGCATTAGCATCAGGTCTTACATTAAAACCGATCACAATAGCATTTGAAGCTGCAGCCAGCATAATATCGGTTTCGGAAATTGCTCCAACACCGTTGTGAATTATGTTGACTTTTACCTCCTCGGTACTAAGCCTTTCCAGGGATTGGCTAATTGCTTCTGCGGAACCGTGGACATCCGCTTTCAGCACAATATTTAGCCCCTTGACTTCCCCAGTACCCAAGCGTTTGAACAACTCGTCCAGCCGAACTCGATTAGTTTTTTGCATTTCTTCGGCTCTCCGCAGGTTATGCCGGTGACCGGCAATATCTCTAGCTTGGCGTTCATCGCTTAAAACCTGAAAAACATCGCCAGGCTGGGGAACCTCAGATAAACCTAATACTAAGACAGGCACCGAAGGGCCCGCTTCCTTGATCCTTTCCCCTTTGAAATTTAACATCGCTCTGACTTTTCCGTAAGTTGTGCCAACTATTACACCATCTCCAATTTTTAGGGTACCCTTTTGGACCAGCATGGTAGCAACAGGTCCTCTCCCCCTATCCAGCTCAGCCTCAACCACAATTCCCTTAGCTGGTCTGTGAGGATTAGCTTTCAATTCCATCACTTCTGACACAAGCAAAATCATTTCCAGGAGATTTCCTAAGCCCTCCTTTTTCAGCGCCGACACCTCAGCAAAAATGGTGTCACCGCCCCACTCCTCAGCAACTAAACCGTATTCTGTCAGCTGTTGCTTTACTCGTTCAGGGTTGGCATCCGGCTTATCTATTTTGTTTACTGCGACAATAATTGGTACGCCGGCAGCTTTTGCATGATTTAAAGCCTCGATGGTTTGGGGCATCACTCCGTCATCGGCTGCTACAACCAGAACAGCAATATCGGTAACTTGCGCCCCACGAGCTCTCATCGCCGTAAAGGCTGCATGTCCTGGTGTGTCTAAAAAAGTAATTGTTTTATCTTTAATCTTTACTTGATAGGCGCCAATATGCTGGGTTATTCCGCCAGCTTCCGTTGCTGTTACATTGGTGTGACGAATAGCATCCAACAAGGAAGTCTTGCCATGATCAACATGCCCCATAATGGTGACAACCGGTGACCGATCCTCCAAGGTTTCTGGTTCGTCTTCGATATCTACTACTTCTGCCAAAGCTTTTTCGGACTTGACTTCCACTTCAACCCCAAACTCATTGGCCAGCAGAATAGCCGTTTCAGAATCAATTTCTTGGTTGATTGTGACCATCATACCAAGTCCCATCAGTTTTTTGATCACATCCGAGGCGCTTTTCCCCATCTTTTTGGCTAAATCCTGGACAATAACGGAATCCCCAACGGTAATTTTTTTAATACTGGGAGTTTCCGTACGCCCAGGTTGCTTACCTCGATTGGGGCGGGCATTTTTGAATTTACCTTCGTTTTCGACAAAATCCTTCTTGCGAAAATCCCGATCGGCATCGGGCCGATCTCGTCTTTGATTATTTCGGTCTCCGCTATCCTTTGCTTTTTGGTCTGGTTTTCCAGCTTTTGCAGGTGGGGAGATTTTTGCCCCTTTTCCTGGCATGGGGCCGCTGGGCGCCACGGGTTTCGGTCCTTGGCGCTGTTCCCTTTGAAGCGGCGGAAAGGGTTTGTTGGCCGGATTCCATGTTGCGCCGCCATGTTGGTTTGGGGGCAACGGCATTCGTTGGTTTGGCCCATAACCGGCTCCCGGACCTTTATTGCCTTGTCCTTGAAACCCTGCAGGCTGCCGGTCGGTTTCTTGGTTATTACGAACGAAGGGCGGTCTGTGTTGGATGCCAAAGTCAGGCCTTTCTCCGGGACGATTAGGATAAGGCTTTGCTTGCTCATGTCTGTCTCCAGGACGGTTAGGAGAAGGTCTGGTAGGTTCATTTCTAGCCCCGAAGCGATTGGTAAATGGCCTAGTTTGTTCCGGCCTTTCGCCAGTACGGTTGGGAAAGGGCCTAGCTTGGGGATTGGCCGGTCTGGGCTGGTTCCGATTCTGTTCAGGGCGCTTTTGTTCTTGCGGAAATTTGGGTTGTACAGGGCCAGCCTGATTACTTCTCATATCCGGTTTTTGCTCAGCTTGGGGCCTAACCTCCCCTTTAGGGGCTGAAGGGATTTCTCTTTTCTTTTCTCCTTCAGCCGGTTTGGGCAGCGGCTTTTGTATTTCAATTAGGTGGTCTCTGATTCGTTTAACTTGATCATCCTCCAAAGTACTCATATGGGTTTTTACAGTAATATTTAGAATTGACAACACCCGCATTATTTCTTGGGTAGTTAATTTCAATTCCTTTGCTAATTCATAAACACGAATCTTAGCCATTCATTCACCCCCGCTTATAGATCTTTCCGGTTTCTCATTCACCAGTAAATAATTTATTAATTTTATCAGCAAAACCCCTGTTCTTTACCCCTACAACAGAACGGGGTGACTTGCCAATAGCTAATCCCAAGTCAGCTTTTGTTCCTAGAGTAAAAACAGGAATTTGCATTTTTTCGCCCAGCTGCAAGAAATAATCTTTGGCTGATTGAGAGCTGTCTTCTGCCAGAACCAGAAGAAAAATCTTCTGCTTTACCAGATGGGATTTGACCGAAGTTTCGCCAGATACAACATGCCCTGCTTTTTGCGCAAAACCCAAAAAGGTTTTTAGCTCTTTTAACACAATTCGCCCAACTCTCTTTGCAGGAGTTCAGGGATTTCCGCACTAATGGTAGTATTTAAAGCCTTTTCAAGGGACTTGGATTTTACTGCTTTGGAAAGGCACTGGGAGTCATTGCATATATAAGCGCCCCGGCCAGACTTTTTACCTGTTTTATCAATTAACACGCTTCCTTCTGGCGTCCGGACGATCCGAATTAGTTCCCGCTTATTTTTTTTTTCACGGCAGCCCACACACATCCGTTGAGGGATTTTTTTTGTTCTAAGCATCGAATTAAACCTCCTCTGCTAAAGAATCTCCGAAGCCCTCAACTTGGGACATGCTTTTTATATCAATTTTCCAACCAGTAAGCTTTGCAGCTAGCCGGGCGTTTTGTCCCTCTTTCCCGATAGCCAAGGATAATTGATAATCAGGGACTATTACCCTTGCAACCTTATTTGCCTCATCAACATTAACGGATAAGACCTTAGAAGGGCTCAGGGCATTAGCCACATAAGTTTTCGGATCATTATTCCATCTTACTATATCAATTTTTTCCCCTTTGAGCTCATTTACAATGGTTTGCACTCGCATTCCTTTGGGGCCAACGCAAGCGCCAACGGGATCAACATTTTCGTCCCGGGAGTATACTGCAATCTTCGATCTGGCGCCAGCTTCCCTTGCAACAGATTTTATCTCAACTATCCCATCGAAAATTTCCGGCACTTCCAGCTCGAAAAGGCGTTTCAAGAGCCCCGGATGGGTGCGGGAGACTAAAACTTGGGGCCCCTTGGTTGTCTTTTTTACTTCTACCACATAGGTTTTTATTCTGTCACCCTGATGATAGTCCTCACCATTCATTTGTTCTGCTGGCGGTAAGGCTGCTTCTATGCGGCCCAAGTCAATATATACAGTTTTGTTTTCTTGCCTTTGAACTACGCCCGTTACAATATCTTCTTCACGGCTGGCAAATTCATCGTAAATGATGCTTCGTTCTGCTTCTCTGATCCGCTGAACTACAACCTGCTTAGCAGTTTGAGCAGCTATTCGCCCAAAGGATTTGGGAGTAACTTCTGTCTCAATAATATCGCCGATATCATAGCTGGGGCTAATCATTCTCGCTTCTTTTAAAGAAATTTGTCCTTTTGGATCAACTACCTCCTCAACAACCTCTTTTCTGGCATAGACTTTAACTGTACCTGTCTCTTTATCGATTTCTACCCTTATTTGCGGAACGGTAGCACTCTCTTTTCCGTGCGGAGACGCAAAATTCTTTTTGTATGCCGACTGCAGGGCTGCTTCGACTGCCTCAATGATAATTCCTGAGTCAATGCCTTTCTCTTTTTCCAGTTCTTTTAATGCCTCAATAAACTCTAAATTCATAGCGTTAATTCCTCCTAAAGCCCCTGCCTCTAGAATTCCGCTGCTAAATGAGCAATGGAAATGAGGTCTAAAGGAATTGATATCTTGCTGTCCTCAGTTTCGATTACCACTGCCCCATCTTCAAGACCCAGAAGCAAACCAGAAAAGTTCTTTTTACCTTCAACAGGTGAATAGGTGTTTACCTTCACTTTAGTCCCTGCAAAACGTTCAAAATCCTTTTTAGTCTTCAGGGGCCTTTCAATGCCAGGGGACGAAACCTCCAGATAATACCTATGGGGGATCAAGTCGTGTTCGTCCAGCAATAGATCAACTGCTTTGCTAACTTTCTCACAATCATCCAGTTGAATACCATCAGGCTGATCGATATACAGCTTTAAAAACCAGTTTTTCCCTTCTTTCGCATACTCAACATCAACCAGTTCATATCCTTGTTCTTCCACAACTGGTCGAACAAGTTCCTGGATCCTACTTGCAATACTTGTTTTCATTTTTTTCCCGATCCACCTCTTTAATCTACCTCATCCTATTTTGCCTAAAATTGGTCCAAGTTATGTTCCAAACTCAGGTCGAATAAATAATACAAACGAAAGAGTGGGTGCACACCCACTCCCGTCCGACGACAAGATCAAAAAACCACCTTTCTTGCAAATAATTGTATCACACAACCCAGTCCAGTGCAAGGTTAATTGGCTGCAAAGACAGCTTTTGGTGGAATAAATTTCTAAAGCCCATTTTGCGCATTGTTCAAGCTGTCGTGCACCAGTTTTTTGATATATGCAACAGCCTCATCCAGGGATTTGGTAAACTCTTCACCAGTTTTACGAAGTTTTACATCAACAGTCCCATGTTCAACTGTTTTCCGGCCTACCGTTACCCTTACAGGGTAGCCAATCAAATCAGCATCCATAAATTTTACACCTGCCCGTTCATCTCGGTCATCAAGCACAACCTCTACACCGGCAGACTGCAGGTTTTGATAGATTTTTTCAGCAGTTTTAACTTGGGCTTCTTCATTGTTACTTGCTGGAATCACAATTACGTGGTAAGGGGCGATGGCTATCGGCCAAATCATGCCTTTTTCATCATGGTTTTGCTCAATTGCAGCAGCAGCTGTTCGACCGACACCAATGCCATAGCAGCCCATCACCATTAATTTTTCTTCTCCGTTTCTGTCGGTGTAATAGGCGTCTAGTTTCTTTGAATATTTTGTACCGAGCTGAAACAAGTGACCAACCTCAATCCCCCTAACGCTGGAAAGACCGACTTTACAGACAGGACATGGGTCCCCTTCTTTAGCTACCCTTAGATCAGCCAGTTTTGTCCATTGGAAATCCCGTCCGGGAACTACATGCATGAAGTGGTAACTATCCTTGTTAGCGCCCGCCACACCTTCCTGTAAGAGGGAAATTTCGTTATCAGCATAAATCGGAACTGTTAATTTTACCGGGCCTACCGAACCTATACGAGCGCCAGTCGTTTCTAAGACTTCTGTTTCTGTAGCCATGCGCAATTCAATGCAACCCAGCAGGTTTTTCAATTTTGTTTCATTTACTTCCCTGTTGCCTCTGACTAAAACTGCCAGTATATCTTCATCGGCCTTGTAGAATACGGTCTTGATGACCTGCTCAGGCATAATGCCATGAGGTATCCAATCGGCAACAGTATGTACTCCGGGAGTATGAACAAGTTCCATGGCGGGTAAAGTACCCTCTTTCATTTCCGCCTTTTCCGTGGGTGTTAAAATACACTCCGCCCTTTCCACATTAGCGGCGTAGCCACACGCTTCACAATGGACGATCTCTGCCTCGCCTACCTGAGCTAATACCATGAATTCATGATTTACGCTGCCGCCAATTGCTCCTGAATCTGCTTCAACAACCCGGAAATTTAAACCGCAACGTTTAAAGACATTGTTATAGGCAACATACATTTTTTGGTAGCTGTTTCTCATCCCTTCCTCATCTGTGTCAAATGAGTAAAGGTCTTTCATAATAAATTCCCTTCCCCGCATCAGTCCGAAGCGGGGTCTTCTTTCATCCCGGTACTTATTTTGAATTAAATAAAGCAGTTGGGGCAGTTGTTTGTAAGAAGTAATTTCATTCCTGGCAGTTGTGGTTATTAGCTCCTCATTAGTGGGGCACAAACAAAAACTCCTCTGATGCCTGTCCTTTAGCCTAAACATCTCATCTCCGTAAACCTGCCAACGGCCGGTTTCTTGCCATAATTCGGCGGGTTGAACAATTGGCAGCATCAGTTCTTGACCGCCAGCCTTATTCATTTCATCGCGGACAATATCAGAGATCTTTTGGATCACCCGCCAACCTAGCGGCAAGTAAGAATACATTCCGGCAGCAGATTTTCTAATCATACCTCCGCGAACAAGAAGCTGATGGCTAATAGTTTCTGTTTCTGCTGGCACTTCTCGTAAAGTAGGGGCAAGTAAACTGGTGGTCCGCATCATAAATCTCCTCCTTTATACCTGATAACTTGGGATATCTCAGCGAATAAGCCTTCCATCATATCCTGGGAATCCACTTTTCTCACGACTTCCCCATTGCGAAAGATTAACGCAAAATCTTTCCCCCCGGCAATACCAACATCAGCCCGTTTAGCTTCCCCAGGCCCATTAACAGGGCAGCCCATAACGGCAACCTTGATTGGGTTGGCAACTTCCTGCAGCTTTTCTTCAACAGTTTCAGCCAAACTCACAACATCGATTTGGCATCTGCCGCAAGTGGGGCAGGAAATAATTTCAACACCCCGGTGCCGGAGGTTTAATGCACCTAAAATACCATAGCCTACCCGTACTTCTTGTCGCGGGTCACCGCTTAGGGATACCCGCAAAGTATCACCGATTCCCTCGGACAACAAAATGCCAATGCCTACCGCAGATTTAATTGAACCGGAAAAAACTGTTCCTGCTTCTGTCACGCCAATATGAAAGGGATAGTCAACTTTTTGAGCCAGGTGACGGTATGCTTCGATCATCAGCGGAACCTCCGAAGCCTTCAAAGAAACTTTTATATCTAGAAAATCCATGTCCTCGAGCAGCCTGATATGATACAGGGCGCTTTCCGCCATGGCCTCGGCAGTAATCCCCTTATGTTTTTCCAGCAAACGCTTTTCCAATGAGCCAGCATTAACGCCTATTCGAATGGGAACCCGTCGGTTTTTGGCTTCACGAACAACAGCTTCAACCTTTTTTTTACTGCCAATGTTTCCTGGGTTAAGTCTAAGGCCGTCAACCCCGTTTTCCATTGCAGCTAGGGCCAGCTTATAATCAAAGTGAATGTCGGCCACCAATGGAATTCCGATCTGATTTTTTATCTGCTTCAAGGCCTCTGCTGCCTCTCGGTCCAATACTGCTACCCTGACAAGTTCACACCCAACCTTTTCTAAATCTTTGATTTGGGCAACGGTGGCAGTAATATCCCTGGTATCGGTATTCGTCATGGATTGCACGGAGATTGGGGCCTGTCCACCAATAGCTAGCGGGCCGATTTTAATTGCGCGAGATTTCCTTCGATTTACTAGAATAATAATCCCCCCCCCCCCCTTAACTTAGAAGCCGGAGAAGGTCTTGGTATGTTATCACCAGCATTATAAAGATCAGAACAGCAAAGCCGATTAGATGAATAGAGTTTTCTTTTTCCGGGTCCACAGGTCTGCCTCGGACCCCCTCGATCCCCAAAAAAAGTAGTCTGCTGCCATCTAGGGAAGGAATTGGGAAAAGGTTAATTATTCCCAGGTTTAAGCTTAACAAACCCGCAAAGTTTAAAACGCTTGCCAGGCCTAACCTTGCAGCCTCTCCGGCCATTTGAACAATGCCAACCGGGCCGGCGACTTCTGCCGGCACTTGGCCGGAAATCATTTTTACCAGGCTTGAAATTATCAAGGTAGCGACAGCCAGAGCCTGTTTTGTACCCAATATAATAGAAGAAAACAGCCCAAGCTTGACCCATGTCTGCTCTATACCAATTAAACCTACTTTATTCTGTGGCTCCAGTTCGGGGACTACCTGAATCAGCAGAGTCTGCTGATTGCGTTCCACCTTGACCTCGAGTTTTTGCCCAGGATTTTTATGGATAATTTCCACCAATTGCCCCCATGAATTAACTGATTGCCCATTTATTGCGGTGATCCTGTCACCTACATGAAATCCGGCCTTTTCTGCGGGCCGTCCGGGCAGCAATCCCCCGATAGTTGTGGTATTAGAGGGTATCCCAATGCCCATAAAAACAAAGATAAACAGAATAATGGCCAGCAAAAAATTCATTAAAGAACCAGAAGCTATGACCGCCATTCGCTGTGAAATACTCCGGGTATTAAAACCGCGGGGATCCTCCAGGTCACCGCTCTCCATTCCAGCCATGCGGTTGAAACCGCCGATGGGTAAAAGGCGGAGAGAGTAAAGGGTTTCTCCTCTCCGTCCAGACAAGATTACCGGCCCCATCCCTATGCTGAATTCATGCACTCGGATACCTACTAGTTTTGCGACAAGGAAATGTCCAAGTTCATGGGTAGTAATCAAGAGACCAAAAATCAGGATTGCAGCTAGCGCCGTGGTCATTTATTTCCTCCTCTTTAAGCCCTCGCTCTAGATGATTAGCTTAATTCCTTCCAATACCTTTGCACCCACCTGCGGGTCTGTTCATCAGTTCCAATAATGGTCTCCAAATTAATTGCCGGCTGAGACGGAATTCTTTCCAGGGCCTCCGCAACAATTTTATGAATGTCCAAATATTTTATTCTCCGGGATAAAAATAAGGCAACTGCTTCTTCGTTGGCTGCGTTCAAAATTACTGGCGCCGTCCCCCCGGCGATTCCGGCGCGATAAGCCAAATCCAAGCAAGGAAACTTGTCTGTATCCGGAGAGTAAAAGGTAAGATTGGCTACTTCTTTTAAATTTAATCTAGGCAGCCCGCTAGGCCATCGTTCAGGCCAGCTCAGGGCATATTGAATCGGCAGTCGCATATCAGGAGTTCCCATCTGAGCCAGTATCGAACCATCTTTAAACTCCACCATAGAATGAATTACGCTTTGAGGATGTACCATTACCTTGATGGAATTATAGTCAACATCAAAGAGCCAGTGGGCTTCTATCACTTCAAGTCCTTTATTCATTAAGGTAGAAGAATCTATCGTCACTTTAGGTCCCATAGCCCAATTAGGATGGTTCAAGGCCATCTCAGGTGTAATATTCCCCATTTGAGAAATATCCCAATCCCGGAAAGGCCCACCGGAAGCAGTAAGAATTAAATTATCGACAAACCTTTCTTGGCCCTGCATACACTGCCATAGGGCGGAATGCTCGCTGTCTATCGGCAGAAGGGGCTTGGCTCTCTCCTTGGACGCTCGGCTAATGATTTCTCCTCCGGCAACCAATGCCTCTTTGTTGGCTAATAATACATCTTTACCGGCTACTACTGCCTTTAAAGTAGGTACCATTCCTCTCATTCCACTTACGGCCACAACAACGGTATCGACATTTGCCAGCAATACGCACTCCTCAAAAGCCTCTTGACCGCCAAGGACATGCAAAGGAAGGTCTTTCAATGTCTCCCGCAGGTTAGCAGCAGCCTGCGGTTCACTTAGGACGATCAATTCCGGCAAAAACTTTCTCGCCTGTTCCTCCATTTTTCTAACATTACTTAAGGCTGCTAGAACTTTAATTTTAAACTTATGAGGAAAGGTTTCCACGATTTCTAGCGTCTGTTGACCAATAGAACCCGTTGAACCCAGTAGCGCAATGTTTTTTATCATAAAACCACCTCGTTAAAAAGGGCAAATATCTCACGTTATCTTACACGGGGTTTATTGGTTATAGGGCCACTTAAGGGCGCCGGTCTGCCAAGTTGCTTTCAATACAACTAAAATGATAGGCCCATAAAGTATGCCTGCCACTCCAAAAACCTTAAGGCCCGCAAACATGGCTATTAAAGCTTCTAAAGGGTGCAGTCCTACACTATCTCCAACGACTTTGGGCTGTAGAATTTGCCGAACAGTAGCCACGATTAGCCACAGAATAAGAAGTCCAAAACCCATTTTCATGTTACCCACTAAGAACAGCCAAATAGCCCAGGGAATAAAAATAAGACCGGGGCCGATAGCTGGCAGCAGATCTACAATACCAACCAGCACAGCAACAGTAAAGGCATATTCAACCTTTAGAATATAAAAACCAATTACGGTCTGAATTATAGTAATGATCATTAGGATTACTTGGGCCCGCAAAAATCCAATAATGGCTTCTGATGTTTTTCCTATGATACTGCTTAACCCAATTCTCCATTCTTTTGGGAATAACCGCAAAAGGGATTTTTTAATTAAGTAAGCATCTCTACTAAAGAAAAATAGGCCTAAAAACAAGAATAAAATGAATAAAAAACCTCCCGGCAGAAAAGCTAAAAACCCAATTAGCCATGTAAATATACCGGAAGTAAAATTAGTAGCCCAGCCGGCTGCCTTTCGTAAAAGCTGTTCTATACTTTCCACTATTTGGGGCGGGATATTGATTGCAAAGTATATTTCCTGCATTCTGTGGAACAGGGTCCAAAGGTAAGTTACAATGGCGTGCACATGGGCCGGCAAGGAATTGGTCAATTCAGCCAACTCGACTATTAAGCGGGAAATAAACATAATCAATAAAGCTGTTCCCAACCCAAGACCAATTGTAATCACTGTCGTAACCGCCAGGGCACGGTTCATCCGAGTACGGTTTTCCAAGAAGCTGACTAGTGGTTCGATAATTGCTGCCAATACGGCTGCCAATAAAAAAGGCGCAATTAAGGGGAAAACGAAGGACATCACCTGGAGGCCCGCTGGAAGAATTAAATAATACACCAAGTATATTACCAGCAGCGCAGCAACAATGACACCTAGTTTAATGAAGAGCCGGGTGTAACTGGAAGCAGGGCTTGGCATAAAAATACACCTCATCCTATTATAAACAACGCAAGCATATAGTATACCAACGGAGCAGTCAACAAAAGGCTGTCAAAGCGATCGAGCACACCCCCGTGGCCTGGAAGCAGTGTGCCCGAGTCTTTCATGCCGGCATAGCGCTTCAGAGCCGACTCGAAAAGATCCCCGATTACCGCTGCTAAAGAGACAAAAACACCGGCAATTACTCTCCACATCAAAGGCAAACCAAGCCAGGCTCCTAAGGTAATGCTAGTCAATATGGATAGAATAATTCCACCCCAGACCCCTTCCCATGTTTTTCCGGGGCTAATTAAAGGGGCTAATTTCTGCCGGCCAAATTTTGTTCCTGCAAAAAAGGCCCCGGTGTCACTGGCCCATGTCAGTAACAGGGCAAACAAGACAAAAGTCCAACCGTTCGGGGTAATATGCCGCAAAAGAAACAGGTGGCCCAACATGCCGGCAATGTAAAAAACGCCAAAAAAGGATGCCGCCAAGCCGGGTAATATGTTTTTTGGATAATCCCGCCAGACTAAAATAGCAGCCCACAGTGCCATGATAAAAAACAATCCAGGCATATATTTATACCCTTCCAGTAATCCTCGGCTTGCTGCAAACATAAGCAACAGCAAAACAAAGGAACTGACCCAGCCAAGAGAAAGGATTGGTTTTAAGCCCATCTTGGTTAATAAATTAAAAAATTCCACCATACCAACAAGAGATATAGCGACAACTAAAGTCAGAAAAATGATCCCTCCGTAATAACCGGCTGCCAAAATAATAGGAATCCCTATAGCTGCAGTTAGAATCCTTAACTTTAGCACTGCTTCACCCCTGAATTAAGGCCCCCGAAACGTCGATCCCTTTGTTGGTAGTCTAATAACGCTTCCAGCAAATGTTTCTTTCGGAAATCCGGCCATAAGACATTTGTTGTGAAAAACTCTGCATAGGCTGATTGCCAAAGTAGAAAGTTACTTATCCGCTGTTCCCCTGATGGCCTGATGATTAGGTCCGGATCAGGTTGTCCCGCGGTATACAAGTTATTGGCAATTGTGTCCTCAGTAATATCCTTAGGTTTTAACTCTTTAGCTTGCACTTTTGCGGCTATTTTTTTTACCGCATCAATTATCTCTGCTCTGCCGCCGTAATTTAAGGCGATATTAATTGTCATCTTGGTATTTCCGCTGGTCTTTTCTACGGCTTCAAACAATGCCTTTTGGGATTCCCTGGGCAGCTCGGATAACCTGCCAATGGGAACAATCTTAACGCCTGCTGAATGTAATTGAGGCAACTCCTTGTATATATACTCGGCTAAAAGGCCCATTAACATCTCAACTTCTTCTTTTGGCCTTTTCCAGTTTTCTGTTGAAAAAGCGTACACGCTCAATATCCGAATGCCTAATTCACCACAGGCTTCCACAATTGTGCGCAAGGATTTAATTCCAGCTCTGTGGCCCATGTCTCTGGGCATATTGCGCTTTTTCGCCCATCGGCCGTTACCGTCCATAATCACAGCAATATGGTACGGCATCCGATCAGGATCCAACTGTTTAAGTAACGTATCTTCCTTTTTAATGAAGGTACCGCCGATGCTTCCCGTTAACCAGCGCAACATTTTTTTGCCCTCCCGGATTTGGCCTTCCATATTATTAATAAACCCCCTCTTGTGAGGGGGTTAAATAAATTAGTCCTCCACAATGGCTGAGTTTGGGCAGCTGTCAACACATGTTCCACACTCGGTACAGATTTCAGAATCGATCAGGAAAATATCATCTCCCTCTTTGATGGCGCCAGCCGGACATTCATCCATGCATACCCCACAGGCCAGGCATTCCTCAGAAATCTTGTAAACCACCGACTACACCCCCCTTCGACCAACATCTGGATGCTCAAAATGAGCAGCAACCAGCCCAATTTGATTATGGTCGAGCATTTTCAGACGGATAACCCTTAAATTAAGATTAGGTTCATCCCCTTTAATAGATCCTGTAACACTAACCCTAATCCGGTAGCCAGCCTTTTCCAAAGCCTCGCGGGCTTCCTCCAGCTCCATTAACAATACCCGGGAATAATCCATCTGGATTTTACACTTCCATTATTTCAGCTTCTTTAGCCGCCAAAACCTTATCCACAGTTTCAATAAATTTATCGGTTAGTTTTTGGATTTGCTCCTGTCCTTTTCTCAGCTGATCTTCAGTTATCTCCCCTTTTTTTTCGGCTGCCTTTATCTCATCATTTACGTCCCGCCTAATATTTCTAACAGCAACACGGGCCTCTTCGGCTTTTTTCTTGACCGTTTTAACCAGTTCTGCCCTTCTCTCTTGAGTCAATTGGGGTATATTGATTCTAATTATGGAACCGTCGCTGGAAGGGGTCAATCCCAAATCAGATTTGAGCAAGGCCCGTTCTATTTCTGGCAGTACTGAACGATCCCACGGTTGAATAACTAACAACCTGGCTTCAGGGGCTGAAATATTGGCCACTTGGTTAATAGGTGTGGGCACACCATAATAGGAGATCGAAACCTTTTCCAGTAACGACGGATTAGCACGTCCTGCCCTCAAAGTAGCCAAGTCTTTCCGCAGGGCTTCCACTGCCTTATTCATCCTATCTTCAGCTTCTTTAAAACGAGTGTCTATCATTCAGCATCCCTCCCTACATAGGTACCAATTTTTTCACCCATCACAACTTTTAAAATATTTCCTTTTTCATTTAAGTTGAACACGATAAGTGGAATATTGTTATCCATGCAAAGCGAGGTTGCGGTCGCGTCCATAACCCCAAGGCTTTTATTCAGCACATCAATGTACTGCAGATTATAAAACCGTTTGGCATTAGGATTGAGTACCGGATCGGCATCATAAACCCCATCTACCCGCTTAGCCATGAGAATTACATCTGCTTCGATTTCGGCAGCCCTTAGAGCAGCGGCAGTATCTGTTGAAAAATAGGGATTGCCTGTTCCGGCAGCAAAAATGACTACCCTTCCCTTCTCCAAGTGACGAATTGCTCTGCGCCGAATATAGGGCTCAGCAATTTGCCGCATTTCAATGGCTGTTTGAACCCGAGTATGAACCCCTTGTTGCTCAAGAGCATCCTGCAAGGCAAGAGAGTTCATAACCGTTGCCAGCATACCCATATAGTCAGCAGTTGCCCGATCCATTCCTTTGGCGCTTCCTGCTACGCCTCGCCAGATATTACCCCCACCAACGACAATTACAACCTCAACATTAAGCTGTCTTACTTCTTTAACTTGTCGCGCAATTGTTTGCAGTATTTCCTGGTCAATCCCATAACCCAAACTGCCCGCCAGAGCTTCGCCGCTAAGTTTTAAAACGACTCGGTTAAACTTGGGCTTAACCATCATTGACAGACCCCCGTTGCCACTGTTATCTTCTACATGATTAAAACAATTCCTTTTATTTTACCACAGTTTTGCAAAAAAAGAGCACTGATGGTGCTCTATTCCGCCAGTTTAGTCATTGCAGCAATTTCTTCAGCGAAATTGGATTCCTTCTTTGCAATTCCCTCACCGAGTTCAAAACGGGAAAAACGCCGGATGGTAATGTTCTCACCAATCTTAGCGATTTTTTGAGTAATTAAATCTTGCACACTAATATCGGGATCCTTAATAAATGGCTGTTCCAGTAAGCACACTTCTTTGAAGAATTTATCTATCCTGCCCTCAACCATTTTATCAACGATCTTCTCAGGTTTACCCTCATTAAGAGCCTGCGCCCTTAGAATCGATCTTTCTTTATCAACGATCGCCGGGGAAACCTCATTTCTGGAAACAAACTCAGGTTTTGAAGCAGCGATCTGCATGGCAATATCCTTGCATAATTCACGAAACTCATCAGTCTTTGCCACAAAATCTGTTTCGCAGTTAATCTCAACTAAAACACCAATTCTTCCGCCACCATGTATGTAAGCTTCAACAGCGCCTTCTGAGGTTACACGACCAGCTTTTTTGGCGGCTGCTGCCAGGCCTTTTTCACGTAAAAATTCTACTGCCTTCTCCAAATCCCCTTGGGTTGCTTCAAGAGCCCGCTTGCAATCCATCATGCCAGCCCCGGTACGTTCTCTTAGCTCTTTAACTTGACCAGATGAAATCATCAGGTTACCTCCTACTCAATTCGTTTCTGTGTAATTAAGAACAATTAGGGATAAACGGGGCAAGAAAAAATTCTCGCCCCGGCTTTTCTGCGTGGTTAAGCTGTTTCATCATCGGTTTCTTTCTCGTCCAAATCTTCTGGTTCAACTTGGCCAAGGGCTCCTTCAATAACAGCATCAGCCATTTTTGCAGTCAGCAGTTTGACAGCCCTGATAGCGTCGTCATTTCCCGGAATAACATAGTCCACTTCATCAGGATCGCAGTTTGTATCCACAATAGCAACAATCGGGATACCCAACCGCCTTGCCTCGGCAATAGCGATTTTTTCCTTCCTGGGATCAATAACAAACAATGCCCCTGGCAAGTTTTCCATCTCTTTTATCCCACCCAAAAAACGTTGAAGCTTTTCCCGCTCGCCAATGAGCTGAGCCACTTCTTTTTTGGGTAAAACGCTAAAAACACCCTGTTCTTCCATCCGTTCCAATTCCTTCAGCCTGTTAACCCGTTGGCGGATGGTCTGGAAATTGGTCAGCATACCACCCAACCAGCGCTCGTTGACGAAAAACATGCCAGAACGAATAGCTTCTTCCTTCACCGATTCCTGGGCTTGTTTTTTAGTCCCCACAAAAAGGATTTTTTCGCCCTGTCTTACAGTATCCCTGATAAAATTATAGGCTTCCTCGACTTTACGAACGGTTTTCTGTAAATCAATGATATAAATACCGTTGCGCTCAGTAAAAATATAAGGAGCCATTTTGGGATTCCAACGTCTGGTCTGGTGACCAAAATGGACACCTGCTTCCAGCAGCTGTTTCATGGATATTACACCCATATGTTTTTACACCTCCCCCCCTTGGTTATTTCCTCCGAAACCTTCATTACGGCAGAACACCTGTCAACCAGGCACCAATTCTGCAACTCCAGTCCCGTGTGTGATGACACTAGTTGATAGTATAACATAATCCTTTGGTAGAGGCAATAACTCTTGCGGCAATATACCAACATTTTCCCCACGATAAAGCAATTCTATACCCACTGTTCCACCTTAACAAAAAAACTGGCGGCCCCTTGGCCGCCAACAAAATCTAATGCCGCATTTTAGCTAATTCTTCAAGCAGGTTGTCGTTTAAAACCCTAATATAGGTACCTTTCATTCCTAAAGACTTGGATTCAATCACACCAGCGCTTTCAAATTTGCGCAATGCGTTTACAATTACTGACCTAGTGATGCCAGCTCTGTCAGCTATCTTGCTGGCTACCAGCACACCCTCATCGCCTTCCAACTCGGCAAAGATATGCTCTACAGCTTCCAACTCAGAATAGGATAGGGTACCCAAAGCCACATGCACAGCAGCTCTTTTTCTGGCTTCATCCTCAATCCTTTCTGCCTTTGAACGCAAAATTTCCATTCCTACAACAGTGGCGCCGTATTCAGCCAGAATTAAATCCTCATGGGTGAATTTCACATTGAATTTGGCCAAAACCAATGTGCCTAAACGCTGGCCGCCGCCGATTATGGGAACAACCGTGATTAGCTTGTTATTAAACATGCATTCTTTTTCTTGAGTGAACACACAGCTATTCGAGGACTGACTGAAATTTGCGTTTGTTTCATTAATTCTTAAAAGTTCCTCATTATAATGTTCGGGAAAACGTTCAGAACGGTACACAATATCTTCCATTATTTCACAGGAGAAACCCTCAATAAAAGCATAACCTAAAATCAGCCCTTGACGACTAACAATATAAACATTGGACGTGATTACATCTCTGAGGACAATCGCCATTTCTTCAAAATCCACTGGGTTGCCGGCGGCTTTTTGCAGCAATCGGTTGATTTTTCGGGTTTTCTCCAATAAATTCTCCATTTTTTGCCTCCTTTGTAGTGCTTCTTTGGCCGCTGCTCTAATTTTCAGGTAATAATCCTTTTCACAAAATGTAGTGGTTAAGATCTTTACTGATTAGGACATCAGCTAATTTATCCTTAACATATTCCTTGTCAATAGTTATGGTAGCTCCTTTCATTTCCGGAGCTGTAAAGGATAAATCCTGCAAAACCTTTTCCAAAATGGTATGCAACCGGCGAGCACCAATATTCTCAGTTTGTTTATTAACAGTATAAGCAATTTCGGCAATCTCTGCAATAGAATCTTCTGTGAATTCGATATTTACTCCTTCAGCCGACAATAGAGCCACATACTGTTTCAATAGGGAGTTTTTAGGTTCCTGCAAAATCTGGATAAAATGTTCGATTGAAAGACTCCCTAATTCGACTCTAATCGGAAATCTGCCTTGCAGTTCAGGAATCAAATCGGAAGGTTTAGATACATGAAAAGCTCCTGCTGCAATAAATAAAATAAAATCAGTTTTTACCGGCCCGTACTTAGTCATTACCGTACTTCCTTCAACTATGGGCAAAATATCCCTTTGAACGCCGCCACGGGAGACATCCGGACCGGCGCCCTTTTCTACGGCTGCAATTTTATCAATCTCATCCAGGAAGATAATCCCTTCCTGCTCTGCCCGCTTCACAGCTTCTGTAACCACCTCTTCAGAGTCAATTAACTTCTCTGCCTCCTGTAGGATTAAAACCTTACGTGCTTCCTTCAAAGGAAGTTTGCGCTTTTTCTTCTTTTTGGGCAATAGGCCGCTGAACATTTCCTGGAGGTTAATGCCAATTTCCTCAATACCTGCGCCCCCAAAGAAGCCTACTGGGGCTACCTTGGTATCCTCAAACTCAATTTCTATGAGTTCATTTTCCAATTCACCACTCTCTAGTTTTTGGACCATCATGCGCCTGATTTCTTCCGCTCGCCTGAATTTTTGCTGATAAAATGCATCCTGTTCACTGCTTCCCACGCTTCCTTGACCGCCAAACAGGGCTTCAAAAGGGTTTTTTATTGCCTTTTCATCTCCTGGCAAAGGAGCTAAAATATCCAGCAGCCGAGCTTCTGCAGCTGCTTGGGCTTTAGCGAATACCATTTGGTTTTTTTCCTGTTTAACCATCCTGATAGAAGTTTCTACCAGATCCCTCACCATTGAATCAACATCCCGACCAACATAACCCACTTCCGTAAATTTGCTTGCTTCTATTTTTATAAACGGGGCATTAACTAATTTAGCTAATCTCCGGGCAATTTCCGTTTTTCCGACTCCGGTAGGACCAATTAGAATAATGTTTTTTGGGGTTATTTCCTCCTGCATATAATCAGGGAGCTGTTTCCTTCTATAGCGGGTACGCAGGGCTACAGCTACACACCTTTTTGCTTCTTCCTGCCCCACTATATATTTATCCAATTCCGCCACTATTTGCCTAGGGGTTAGGCTTTCCATATACACCATCCTCCATTCAATCAATATTTGATTTCTTCGACAACAATTTCACTGTTGGTGAAAGCACATATTGAGGAAGCGATCAGCAATGCCTCTTTCACAATTTCCACCGGCGCTAATGAGGCATGCCTGGTTAGAGCTCTCGCTGCGGCAAGGGCATAAGGACCGCCGGAACCAATTGCAGCGATGCCGTCATCGGGTTCAATGATTTCTCCTGCGCCTGAAATAACCAAGAGTTTGTCCTTGCTTGCTACAATCATCAATGCCTCCAGCCGGCGCAGGACTTTATCCATTCTCCACTCTTTCGCCAATTCAACAGCAGCCCTCTGAAGGTTTCCTCGGTATTCTTCCAGTTTTGCTTCGAAGCGTTCAAAAAGAGTAAAAGCATCCGCAACCGAACCGGCAAAACCGGCCACAACCTCCCCTTTAAAAAGCCGCCGCACCTTGATTGCCCGATGCTTCATGATGACCCCGTTTCCCATGGTGACCTGGCCATCTCCAGCAATAGCCATGCCGTTTTTGGTTTTTACCGCTACAATAGTCGTTCCCTCAAACATTTGCTACTCCCCCTAAGCCCGTGGATGGCTGTTTTTATACACATCCTTCAAGCGTTTTCTGGATAAGTGGGTATAAATCTGGGTAGAAGATAAGCTGGCATGGCCAAGCAATTCCTGCACGACTCTAAGATCCGCTCCCCTTTCCAGCATATGAGTTGCAAAGGAGTGCCTTAAGGAATGGGGTTTGGCTTTTTTTTCTAAAGCTAATTCTTTGGCTTCAACGGATAAGATATGCCGTAAACCTCTGCTTGATAACCTCTTTCCATGATGATTCAAAAATAAGGCCTGGGCAGCCTCCTCCTGGATGGGCAGGAAGCTTCTCCCCCCTGTCAGGTATTCTTCGATGGCCCGTTTAGCATGTTGGCCGAAAGGAACAATTCTTTCTTTGGAACCTTTCCCGAATACCCGGACAAATCCAGCTTCCAAATTAATATCATCAAGATTGATGGAAAGCAATTCGCTGGCTCGAATTCCAGTAGCGTATAACAATTCCCACATTGCCCTGTTCCGCAGATCAAGAGGAGATTTTTCCGCAGCCCCATCCAAGAGCGGCTGCAATTGATGGGGCTCTAGAAAGTTAGGCAGCCTTCTTTCTTGCCGGGGAGTAGAGATGCTGCGGACAGGGTTGCAGTTATAAAGACCCTCCTTACGAAGGTACTTATAAAAAGAACGCAAAGCAGCCAGTTTCCTGGCAACAGTAGTTTTGGCAGCCTGTTTTTTAAGAAGAATAGCCAAAAACGACCTGACATGCAAATGGTGGACTTTATCCGGAGTAATAGATGCGAAATCCCAGGCTTCATACTCAGCCACATAAGCAAAGAACTGCAAGAGGTCAGTCTGATACCCAGCTACCGTTAGTTGAGAATAACCTTTTTCTACTGTTAAGTAAAGATGAAATTTCTCCAGTAGCTGGTTAAGCTTAGAATCCACGCTCACTTCTCCTTCAGACCTTTTTTTTCCAACCGGTTTTCCAGAATGAACTGCTCTAAAACTTTCAGGGAACGCCAGGCCATGGCCTTGCCCCGTTCCTTTTTGCCCCGTACCGATCTGTCAAGGGGCGGGAATAACCCGAAATTAACATTCATGGGTTGAAAACCAGCCGCTACAGCGCCGGCAGTTATATAGTTGCATAATGCCCCGTGGGCGGTGGATGGTGGAAACACCAGAGGCTCTTGTCCTTTAAAAAGCCTTGCGGCATTGATACCTGCTATTAAACCGGTTGCGGCTGATTCCAAATACCCCTCTACACCTGTGATCTGGCCAGCAAAAAGTAAGTTTTTATTCCAACGTGCCTGCATAGTCGGTCTTAGTAACTGGGGGCTGTTGATAAAGGTGTTGCGATGCATAACCCCAAACCTGACAAACTCTGCATCCTTTAAACCCGGTATCATCTTGAAAATTCTCACTTGTTCATTCCATTTGAGATTAGTCTGAAAGCCCACCAAGTTAAAAAGTGTTCCTTCCTTATTGTCTCGCCTGAGTTGGACAACTGCATAGGGTTGTTTGCCTGTCCGAGGGTCAATTAATCCTACCGGTTTCATGGGACCAAACAACAAGGTCTGGTATCCCCTTACGGCTAATACTTCTACGGGCAAACAGCCTTCAAAATTCACTTCTTTTTCAAAACAATGAAGCGGGAAACGCTCGGCTTTAACCAGTTCAGTATAAAAAGAGCGGTACTCTTCTTCGTTCATGGGGCAGTTAATGTAGTCATTTTCCCCTTTGCCATATCTGGAAGCCCAAAAAGCCTTTGAAAAATCTATTGTTTCACCAAGGACTATCGGAGAAGCAGCATCATAAAAATAAAAATACTCGCAGCCTGTTATTTCCATTATGGTGTCGGAAAAGCCCTGGGAGGTTAAAGGCCCAGTTGCAATGATAGCTAGACCGGTATTTGGCAATTGGGTTATTTCTTTCCGGACCAGGGTTATCATGGGATGCGCAACAATCCTGCTGGTTACCTCCTGGGAAAAAGCAAGCCTGTCAACTGCCAGCGCTCCGCCGGCCGGGATCCTATGTTGATAAGCGCAATGGATAATTATGGATTTCAGCCTATTCATTTCTTCTTTTAATAATCCGACGGCATTTTCGAGGCTTTCAGCTCGTAATGAGTTACTGCAAACCAATTCAGCCAAAAGGTCGGTATGGTGAGCCGGACTGTTTTTAACTGGTCTCATTTCATAAAGCATAACAGGGATGTTATTTTGGGCAATTTGCCAGGCAGCCTCGGCGCCTGCTAATCCGCCCCCGATTACCGTAATCATTTCCGGCAAGGTTCCAGAACCACCTTCCTTTTTCGGAGGTTATTGCTTATTTCCAACTGTCTCGTCCAAACGAAAACCACAATCTGGCCCAGGACAGACCACCTGAATGCCTTGTTTAGTGTTTTTTTCCACCATTTTTTGTGCGCAGTGAGGACATTCGTGAGCAGTGGGTTTGTGCCAGGAGATATATTCACAATCTGGAAAACCGATGCAGCCAAAAAACTTCCTGCCTTTTTTGGTTCTTCGGATAATAACCGCAGAATTGCATAAAGGACAGCTTATCCCAATATCCTCCAACAATGCCTTGGTATTTCGACACTCGGGAAAACCGGGACAAGCTAAAAACTTGCCGAACCGTCCCATCTTAATAACCATATTTCTACCACATTTTTCGCATACCTCATCACTTACTTCTTCAGCCAATTGAACCTGTTCTATTTCCTTGTCAGCTATTACAAGCATCTTTTTAAACGACTTGTAGAAATCACTAACCACCTTTTTCCAGTCAACCTCCCCTTCTTCAACCGCATCAAGCATTTGCTCCATGCTGGCAGTGAACTCTACATCAACTATTTCCGAAAAGTATTCGGAAAGCAGATCAACCACAATAATACCTAACTCGGTAGGCAAAAACTGCTTTTGTTCACGTACCACATAACCCCGGCTAAGAATTGTTTCAATAATGGGAGCATAGGTGCTCGGTCGCCCTATCCCCTTTTCCTCCAAAGCTTTTATGAGTGAGGCTTCAGAGTAGCGAGAAGGCGGTTGAGTAAAATGTTGTTTGGGGTGTAAACCTCCTAAGATAAGGGCAGCCCCTTCGGTCAGTTCCGGTATTTGTCCTTGTTCATCCTCACTTGTGGACTCTTCTGCTTCGTAGACCTGCAAAAAGCCAGGAAACTTTACAACAGAACCGCTTGCCCGGAACAAAAAATCTCCTGCTTTTATTTCTACTGTTGTTGTATCGAGGACAGCCGAAGCCATCTGGCTGGCAACGAAGCGGGACCAGATTAATCGATAGAGTTTATATTGATCAGGAGTCAGTTTCCCCTTAACCTCATCAGGTGTAAGGAGAACATAGCTTGGGCGGATAGCCTCATGGGCATCTTGGGCCTGCTTTTTTCCTCCATACTGCCTCGGTTTGGGTGGCAGATAATTCTTGCCATATTTTTCGGTAATATATTTAAAGGCTTCCTCTTGGGCCTGGGTAGAAATCCTGGTTGAGTCAGTCCTGATATAGGTTATTAGACCAGTAATCCCTTCCTTTTTTCCTAAGTCAATTCCCTCATATAGCTGTTGGGCAACCATCATGGTTCGCCTGGCGGTGAAGTTTAATTTCCGGTATGCTTCTTGCTGCAAGCTGCTGGTAATAAAGGGTGCCGCCGGGTTTTTATACTTTTCCCTATTTTTTATCCCAGCCACAACAAAAGACTTGTCCCGCAAAAGGTTTAAAACCCGGTCCATAGCTTCTTTGCTGGTGATTGAAATCCCTTGTTCCCCTTCTTTTACCAGCTTGGCTTGGAATAGAGAGCCTTTCTTGCCCTGTTTCAAATCTGCGGTTAAGCTCCAGTATTCTTCCGGCTCAAAGCGAGATATTTCCTCTTCCCGGTCGGCAATCAGTTTTACCGCCACTGATTGCACGCGGCCCGCACTGAGACCTTTTTTTACCTTGCGCCAAAGCAGTGGGCTTAAAGAGTAACCAACCAGTCGGTCTAAAATCCTCCTTGCTTGCTGTGCGTTAACCAAATCTAGATTAACTGGTCGAGGTTTCTTGACTGCTGCAGTGATGGCAGTCTTGGTAATTTCGTTAAACTCGATCCTGCAGGGCTGATTAGTATTAATCTCCAACACCTGCTGCAGATGCCACGCTATGGCTTCGCCCTCTCGATCGGGGTCAGTTGCCAGCAAGACCTGTTCCGCATTTTTTGCAGCCCCTTTTAGCTCTTTAGCTATGTCCCCTTTTCCCCGAATGGTGATATATTTCGGTTCAAAGCCAGCTTCAATATCCACCCCGAGCTGGCTTTTTGGCAGGTCCCGCACATGGCCCATAGAGGCCTTAACCATGTATTTTTTGCCGAGGAACCTTGTAATTGTCTTTGCCTTTGCCGGGGACTCCACGATTACCAGCACTTTTGACAAGGAACCCACCCTCTCGAACTACTGTTATATTTGAGCATTATTTTGAAAGAAGCCAATCCCCTCTAATAGCTTTTGACAAAATGCTTTCCAGGCAACTGCCTAATTAAACCCTTTAATTCCAAGTGCAGCAAGATGCCCTGGATTACTGAAGCTTGTATAGCAAGGCTTTGGACTAAAAAATCACCGTGAACCGGAGTGGAACCCAAAGCCTCCAAGACTATTTGTTCATCTGGGGTTAACCCCTCCAGGGAATTTTCATCCCCCCACTTAAAAGCCACCTGGGCAGGAACTCCATATTCTTCCACAATGTCCTGCACGCAACTTACCAGCTTTGCTCCCTGTTTAATCAATTGGTTTGTACCGGCGCTATTGGGACTGGTAATAGGGCCTGGGACAGCAAATACGTCCCTTCCCTGATCCAGGGCATAATCTACCGTTATAAGTGCGCCACTCTTTTCGGCGGCTTCAACCACAACAACCCCAAGGGAGAGCCCGCTGATGATCCGGTTACGGGCAGGGAAATTCTTGGACTCAGGCCTAGTTCCTAGCGGAAACTCTGAAACCACTGCGCCTTGTTTTTGAATTCTTTCCATCAACTCTCTATTCTCCGGTGGATAGACGATATCCAGACCGCATCCCAATACTGCAGTTGTTAGCCCGTCGGTCGCCAAAGCGCCCAGGTGAGCAGAAGTATCAATTCCTCTGGCCATGCCACTAACGATTAAGAACCCCTCGACTGACAGTCCTCTGGCCAGGGTTTCAGCCACATGTTTTCCATAATGGGTAGCCTTGCGGGAGCCCACAATTGCAATAGCCTTTTCATTGGATAGATAATTGCCTCTCCAAAAAAGCACTGGCGGAGGATCCTGGATTGTTTTTAGCATGTTTGGATAAGTCTCGTCCTCAACCGATGCAACACAGATATTTTCTTTTTCCAGTCTTGCCCATAACTTTTCAGGGGTGTTGATCTTTCTATATTTAATAAACTGCTCCACCGCTTCCGTCTTTCCCTCGAAAAAAAACTTAAGCTCCGTCTCTTTGGCTTCCCAGGCTGCGCGGGGGCTGCCAAACCAGTGGAGCAGCCTGGCGCAGTTTTTGGAATTTATTAATGGAACGGAAATAAGTGCAGCCAAATAAAGCTTATTTTCGTCCTTCCCCATAGGTAAACCCCCTAGCAGTAATCAAATAACTATTCTGGACTGCTGGAGGTAATTCTTTCGTTAGCAGGCAGCTTATTCCTGCTTTGGGGGCAAGGTTTTTTCTAACCAATTGGAAATTCTGAGGGTTAAAAACGTGGAAAAATAATAATTTCCATACATGTATTTCAATGAAACCAGCCTTTGCTTCTTCTGAGGAAGGTTTTGTTCTTTTAAAGTTTTAAAAGCTTAATCAGCCGGTCAATTCTTTGGGGTCGTCGCAGAACCCCCTCGAATAGGTCCCCCCTGTCCTTTAAAAGCTTTGGAACAGAACTCAGGCTAAAAACCTCAGGTTTAAGACTATCATTCAACTCTGACCAATCAAGGGGGATTGAGACAGGCGCGCCTGGCAATGGACGCAAACTGTAAACAGACGCCAGAGTCTTTCCCCTTCCGTTTTGCAGGTAATCAATATAAATTTTCCCTTCCCTTTTGCCAATTAAATGTTCAACGGTTGTATGGGCAGGCATGGCCTGCACAGTTAACCTGGCCAAGACCTCAGCAAGCTTGGTGACCTGCCAGTATTGATAACACTGCTCCAGCGGGATATAAATATGGATTCCTCTAGAGCCGGAAGTTTTGGGATATCCCTTCAGGCCTACCTCATTTAATACTTCTTTAACTTTTTGCGCTACCCTGATCAGATCAGTAAAAGAGGTTCCGCGAGGAGGGTCAAGGTCCAAAACCAGCAGGTCAGGGTAATCCAAAAAGGGCGTCTTTGCTAGCCAAGGATGCATTTCAATACACCCCTGATTAGCTACCCATAATAAACTGGGCATATCCTTTACCGTACAGTAAATAACCTGTTCTTGCCCAGAGGCAATTCGGACCGTAGGCAGCCAATCCGGAGCATATCCTGGGCATTTTTGCTGGTAAAAGGTTTTTCCGTCAATACCGTCCGGAAACCGGCGCAGCACTAGTGGTCGACCTGCAAGATGGGGCAAAATCCAATCGGCTACTTGACGGTAATAATCAATTAAATTGGCTTTCGTGAAACCTTCCGCAGGCCAAAAAACCTTTTCCAGGTTAGTCAGCTTAAGTTCCTTTCCTTCAACCCGGCAGCGAACTTCAGACATGGAGCAGCTCCTTTGGACAGGTTTGTCCGTATTTTACCTTTAAAAGGCTGCTACCATTCCTGCTGTTTCCACAAAGACGTCTCAGCAAAAATGCCGACTGTTAAATCGGCATTAAAAAATGATTTATCCAAAAAAATAATCCATTAAGCGAAAACCTTCTTCGATCCTCAAACCTGTCAAAGCAGCATTCTTCTCGGAAAAACCGTCTAATCCTGAGGGAAGGTTTCTGCTCTTTCTAAAAATCAGAAAGGGAACCGGATCGGCAGTGTGGGTCCTAAGGCTAAGAGGGGTGGCATGGTCGGGCAGAACCATAATCTTGTAATCCGTGAATTCTTGTTCTAATCCTTCCAGCAATACTCCTATTACTTTCTCATCAATTTCTTCTATGGCCTTAATTTTTGTTGCTAGCTCGCCCCTGTGGCCGGCTTCATCTGGCGCTTCCACATGGATGTAGACAAAATCCATGCCCTCTTTTAACAACTGCAAAGCGGCTTTGGCCTTCCCTTTAAAGTTGGTATGAACATTACCGGTAACTCCAGGAACGGCAACCGGCTGCAGACCTGCACAGATTCCCAAACCTTTTATTAAATCTACAGCCGAAATGACGCCTCCTTTTAAAGAGTACTTATCGTAAAAGCTAGTGAGGGCCGGCTTCCTACCATGGCCCCAGATCCAAAGGGAATTGGCGGGACGAAGGCCCCGTTCAATACGTCTTTGGTTAACAGTGTGTTGTTCCAGCCATTCATTACTTTGTATCATAAACTTCAATAATCGGTTTGCTCCCTGGCCTTTAGGCAGGTATTCACTTATTTTTTGCTCAGCGATGTCATGGGGTGGGGTCATTTCCAGTTCGGTAGGGCCATCCCGCCAGACCAGCAAATGGCGGTAGCTAACCCCTGGATAAAAATTATAGGTTTTATTCTCAAGCCTTCTTTTTACTTCCTCCATTAAACAAGCGGCTTCTTCGGTTGTTATTTCGTCCGCGCTATAATCGATCATTCGTTTTTCCAGGTAATTTTCCTCGTTCGATAAAGTCACCAGGTTACAGCGGAAGGCCACATCAGCGGAAGCCAGTGGAACTCCCATACTGACAGCCTCCAAAGGAGACCTGCCGGTATAATATAACCTTGGGTCATACCCCATTACCGAAAGGTTGGCTACATCACTACCGGGCGGAAATCCATTAGGGATTGTATTCACCAAGCCCATGGTACCACTTCGGGCTATTTTTTCCATATTGGGAGTGCGGGCATATTCCATAGGAGTTAAATTATTTAATTCCTTGATGGGATAGTCAGCCATTCCGTCCGCCAAAACAATAATATATTTCGTAGCGCATCTCCCTTTCTTTTTTAATAGTTCCAGTTTAATTTACCCCGTGATCTTTTTCAATGTTTACTTTTCCAACTGACGGTAAGGGAGATATAAATCGTTTGGCAACAAGCCTTTTTTATCTTAATCCGGCGATTTAAACTGGACCTTTTGATTGTGAACTATGTTTTGGATCGACGCTTACTGTCGACCCAACCAGCAAGAATATCCATAAGGAGGAATTCCATTGCTTTTCATTCGTCAAATCGCCCCCCTTTCCTGCGGTGGGGGGGATCCCATCCTAAGGCTAAAAGTTTCGCAAATGACCATCCAATGAAATCCTTGGCTTCTTATTATTTACTTTCCCAAGTGCGGTACTGGATAGCCTCTGCCAGGTGCTCAGAGCCGATTCGCGAAGCTCCGGCTAAATCTGCTATGGTGCGGGCAACCCGGAGAATCCGGTCATAGGCCCGCAAGGATAAACCCATTGTCTGGTACGCCCTCTTTAAAAGTTTGTCGGCCTCTTGATCTATCTGGCAAAAAAGCTTGATGTCCCGGCCTCTTATTTCAGCATTACATGAGTAATAATTACCCCATCGCTGTCGTTGAACAGCCCTGGCATACTCCACCCGAGCCCTAATTACTGCCGAAGCTTCCCGGTTTTTTGTATTAATCATTTCCTCATATTTTAAAACAGGGACATTTAACTGAATATCTATTCTGTCCAGCAGGGGACCGGAAACTTTTTTTAAATAACGGTCTATCTGCCAGGGGGTACAGGAACAGGTTTTATTCGGATTTCCCGCATGGCCGCAAGGACAAGGATTCATCGCTGCCACCAGGATAAAACTGGCCGGAAAGGTCTGCACACCTGCTACCCTGGAGATAGTAACTACCCGGTCTTCTAAAGGCTGCCTTAGTGCCTCTAATACATCCCTTTGGTATTCAGGGAATTCATCTAAAAACAACACCCCATGGCTTGCCAGGCTTACCTCCCCTGGTCTTGGGTTTTTCCCTCCGCCAATAATGCTGGCAGAAGAGGCAGAATGGTGAGGAGACCGAAAAGGCCGGCGGCGGATTAATGGTTCACCAGAAGGTAACAGACCACATAAACTGAAGATTTTTGTAACTTCCAGGCATTCTTTTTCCGTGAGGCGCGGCAAAATGGAAGGAATACTGCGGGCCAGCATGGTTTTGCCGCTCCCAGGGGGTCCCACCAGCAAGACATTATGACCTCCTGCCGCCGCTATTTCAAATGCCCGCTTGGCGGTCTCATGGCCAATAATATCGCTAAAATCGGTATCATATCTCTCTTCCCCCGTTAAAAAATCTGTCATTTCCACAGAAGGATGCCGCAAGTCCTTATTGCCAAGCACATGACCTACCGCCTCAAAAAGATTTGATGCTCCAATAACCCTAACTGATTTAACAAAAGCCGCCTCTTTAGCATTAACTGCGGGAACCATTAAATCTGCCCCTTCAGGCCTGGAGTTGCCAGCAGCTATGGCCATCGGCAACACACCATTAACTGACCTGAGATTGCCATCCAGAGCCAGTTCCCCTATGGCAAAGAGACCTTCTAAGAGGCTGGCGTCAATTTGCTCTGAAGCGGCCAAGACTCCTAGAGCAATGGGGAGATCAAACCAGGTTCCTTCTTTACGAATATCGGCTGGCGCAAGATTAACCGTGATTCGCTTATTGGGGAACTCGAAGCTGCTGTTGCGAAGTGCACTGCGGACCCTTTCCCTGGCCTCTCTCACTGAAGGATCGGGCAGGCCCACTACTTCAAAGGCAGGCAAGCCGTTAGAGATATCAACTTCCACTTCCACCTCATAACCATCAAGGCCAGTCATGGCGCAACTACGAACTTTGGCTAACACCCGCATACTCCTTTCATCCGCAGAGATTAATCAAACCCCTTGTTATTTGTCATCTGCTGTAATAAAATTTAACTAAGTTTTAACATGACTAATGAAGGAAGTGATCCTGTGGCAAAAATTGCACCCTTCCAAGGAATTAGGTACAACCAGGAAAAGGTTAAAAACTTGGATGAAGTCGTTACGCCGCCCTATGATATCATCAACCCTGTTGAACAAGAAAATTATTACCAGAAGCACCTTTTTAACATAATTCGGCTGGAACTAGGCAAGACCTTTCCTACCGATACAGAAAAAGATAATCGTTATACCCGGGCAGCAAACACTTTTTCCCAATGGCTGCAGGAAGAAATATTGCTGCAAGACCCCAAGCCTGCTTTTTACTTATACCAACAAGAGTTTGATTTTACGGGAACATTACTAACACGCACCGGGTTTTTCGCCCGGGTAGAGTTAACCGAGTACAGCCAAGGGATTGTTTTGCCCCATGAAGAAACCCTACCCAAGCACAAAGCAGATCGCTTGGAATTGATGCGGGCATGCAACGCCAACTTCAGCCCTATTTTTGGACTTTATAATGAGCCGGAAGGCAAAATCGTTGACTTATTAAAGAGCAAGGCAAACCTGCAAGAGCCTGACGCGGCAGTCAAAGACCAATTCGGTGTAATCCATAAGCTGTGGCGGGTGGATAAACCTGAAATCATCAACAGTGTTGTGGAAATTTTTGCCCCCTTGCAGATCTTTATCGCCGATGGACACCACCGTTACGAAACCGCACTCCAATTCCAGAGGGAATTAGGACAAAACCATAAACCAGGAGCTAATTACGTAATGATGGTTTTGGTCAATTTGATTGACCCAGGCCTAGCAGTTTACCCGACTCACCGTATGGTCAAAAACCTGGAGGACTTTAACCAGGACAGGCTATTGGAAAAGGTTACCCCTTATTTTGAAATCGAAACTGTTTCCCTGGAATCTGGAGACATCAATTGTTTAATGAGCAAATTGGGAGAAACGGGTGAAAACCGTCACGCCTTCGGTCTGTTTACCGGCGAAACTGAAGGCTACTTGTTGGTTTTGCGGCAAGATATTCAACCCATCCAATTTGCCCACTCCGGAGCTTCAGAAAACTGGGCAAACCTGGATGTCTCCATACTGCACAACATAATTTTGGAAAACATTTTGGGAATCGGAAGCAAACAGCGGGTAAATGAGTCAAACCTAACCTACACCAGGAGCGCCGAAGAAGCCTTCCTCCACGTATCGGAGGGACAATACCAGCTTGCCTTTTTCCTCAATCCTACCAAGATCTCCGAAGTTACCACCATTGCCCAGGCGGGAGAGAAAATGCCGCAAAAATCAACCTACTTTTATCCAAAATTAATAACCGGGCTAGTGATTAATTCTCTTGATTCACCTTACTAGGGGCAGCCATCTGTTGCCCCCTTATTATTAAAAGGCTTGTTTAATAATTTCTATTCTTTCACATTGGCCTGCCCTGTCGACTTCCACACAAACAACATCAAACCGGCAGGTTTTCCCGAATAACCGATGATTAGAAAGGTACACCATGGCCATTTGCCTTAACTTGGCCTGCTTTTTTCTTGTAATAGACTCGGCTGGGGTTCCGTAACGGTTGGAACTCTTTGTGCGTACCTCAATAAAAACCAAGCTGTCGTCTTGTTCAGCAATCATGTCCAATTCTCCCATTGGGCAGCGGTAATTCTGATGCAAGATGCGGTATCCCATCTTTTTCAATCGCTCAAAAGCATAGTCTTCACCCAGTTTTCCCAGGTTTAATCTGCTGTTGCTCATTTTTCTTATCCTACAACTCCCAGCAGTTCTTTTACACCTTTAAAGGTTTTCCTATGAATAGGACAGGGGCCGTATTTTTGCAAAGCCATCAGATGTTCCGGGGTCGAGTAGCCTTTATGTTTACTAAAGCCATACTGGGGATATTCCATTGACCACCGGTCCATTAAATAGTCGCGGCTTACTTTGGCTAGAATTGAAGCCGCCCCCACACTTACACAAAGCCGGTCCCCATGCACCAAGGGCAGGTGAGGGATGGTTATTCCTGGTAGCTTTACTGCATCAGTAATAATGTACTGGGGCCGGATGTTTAATGTGCTAACCGCTGCAGTCATCGCCCTGATGGTTGCCTGAAGGATATTCAAGCAGTCGATCTGGTCAGCAGAGACTACCGCAACAGACCAAGCAGCGGCTTTTTCCTTGATCGCTTCGGCCAAACGGCTTCTTTGGAGGGGGCTTAATTCCTTGGAGTCCTTTATTCCCATAGGAATATCGCCAGGCTGAAAAATCACTGAAGCTGCCACTACCGGTCCCGCCAAGGGTCCCCTGCCTGCTTCATCAACACCAGCAATTAAGGTATATCCTTTTTTCAGTATCTCCTGCTCCCAGTCATCCATGATCAGAAAGCTCCTTATAGCATGGTTTTCCGAGCCATTATTCGCTAGCAAAGGAAATTATTCCTCCTCTAGCGACATGAGGAAAATAAAAAGCAAGGATAAATATCCCTGCTTCCCTAATTTCTTTTCCAAAAGAGTTGTTGACGGTTATGCCTTAAACTGGGCCAGGTGAATTTCCATGTTGCTTGCCGTGCGAACCAATTTTCCCAGTTGGGTCTTTACATCTCTGAATCGCATGTACTCTTCGTCCAAAAGTTTTTCTAAGTCGATCAGCTGAGTAAAAGTTGCAGCCAATTCTTTGGTCTGTTCTGCCTGCCCTGCCTCAATTTGTTGGATTGTGTTCCACCAAATGCCCAACGTCTCCCGAAAGCGGAACAAAACAGAGCTGCAATTTGCATAAGTATCATCTAGAGCGGTTACTATTTTAATGACTAAAGACAATCTCTCTAGGGTTTCGGGTCCTTGGGTTGTCCGTTCAACCAACTCAGCAAAATATTTATGCAATTGGCCATCAAAGGTTGCCAATATTTCATTCATTTCATTCACGGCTTTTGCTGTTTCTTCAGTTGCCTGGTATAAGTCTGCTGCTAAAAGTTGCCGCCTTTCCGGAGAACTTTCGGCTTGTTTTTCCATCGAAACAGTTAAGGCCAATAAATTATTTTTCTCTGTTAGTTTTGCCATGCTGTTTATAGTCGCTTTCCATTTCTCTTTGTGCTTGTCCCATAACTGAAAAACCTCGGCTCCGCCCATCACAGTATTTTTTGTTTCTTCGATTTCCTCTATTGCCTCTTGCAGCTGAGTTGAAACTCTATCAAGCAATTTTTTGCTCTCAACATTACCATCCTTTAATTCCAGCCATAAGTTGCCCGCAACATCTTCCTTAATTACCTTGGCTAAGTCTTCTTGCTGTGAGTAAATGCTTTCCTTATGGGTGCTGACCAATCCTTTTAGGGCTTCAACTTGTGCCTTAATATGCAAATAGTGCTTTTCCATTATAACAACCTGATCATAGTTTTGCTCACTCCTTCTTAGCATGTATTTAGCATACTCCTGGGCGGTCTTTACAAGATAGCTCAAATGGGAGGTCATCTTATTAAAACAGTTCGCAAGCCATCCAAGTTCATCCTTATAGTACATAGATGCCGGTTTAGTCAGGTCACCAAGTGATACTCTTTCAGTGGCATCGATAAGTTCTTTAACTGGTTTTTTAACTAGCTTAATCACAATAAGCTGGCTGATAATAATCCCCATTAACCCTGCAGTAACAAAGAGGGGTGCGACCCGGCGAAAGAGAGACGATAGAATTTCCGACGGGACAAGGCTTTGGGCAAAAAAATTAAAAATCATCAGCATCATTAACATCAAATACAGGCATGTAAACACAAAGGCAATAGCAATCTTCGTTTGCAGGCTCATTCGCTGTTTCCATTTTACTAACGGTAATCGCTGGTTCTGGTTATCCAATTCTCCTCACTCCCCCAATAAATATTCCTATTTCGTCTCCTACCTTGGTCCCCGTAGAGGCAATGATGCCCTCCGGCAATTCTACCACCCATTGGCTGTTCTTAATCACCGGACCTATCCGGTTTGGCGGCATGCCCTTAATCATAAAAACCACTCGCTGGCTCCGGTCCAAAAACAATACATCCAGCTTAAAGCGCATAAAAAACGAGTGAATACTATTACAAGGAGCCAGGATTAGCCCTTCTCCACGATGCAAAGCGCTTTTGCCAACTAAACCGATCAATCTAGACTTAAAACTATCTGCCATAACTGCCTTATTTGCAAGAAAGGCGTGGGTATTCATATTTCTGAGAGAATAAAAACAAACGCTTCTCATTTACTTAGGCCCTCAATTATTTGAATAACCGCTGGCCCTAACAGAACAATGAAAATAGACGGAAAGATAAAGAATACCAGGGGAAGCAGCATTTTTACCGGCGCCTTCATGGCCTGTTCTTCTATCCTCTGCCGTCGTCTAGTCCGAATGGCATCCGATTGCTGCCTCAAGACATTGGCAATGCCAATTCCCAGTTGATCAGCCTGGATCACAGAATTGATAAAGATCTGCAAATCCTCCACTCCTGTCCGGGGGTTAATTTGGCGAAGGGCTTCCCGCCGGGGCTGACCAACCATTATTTCTTGAAGTGCGCGGCCAAATTCTCTGGACAAATGGTTTTCAAACTTGTTCACCACTTTTGCCATGGCTGCATCGAAACCCAGACCAGCTTCAACACTTACTGTAAGCAAATCAAGGGTATCCGGCAAATCCTTTTGAATTGAAGCCATCCTTTTCTGTTTCAGGTTATTTAGATATAAATCAGGTAATATCCAACCTATGACTGCGAAAAAAATTATAAATAACCATTTGAACATAACCCCTTTGCTTGTTGTGATAAAAAAGAATAGCGCCAAGGGAAGTGCCATCAACAGAATAAACTTCAGGGTCAGTATTTCCCCGGGATTTAAACGTCCAGGACTTCCCGCCTGCAGCAAAGTCTCCTGCAAACGCTGATGTTGCCTGATAAAAGCCTTTCCTGTAAACAACACAGAAAGCTTTGCTATTAAAGGCTTGACTATCCGTTCAAAAAAAGTTTTACTTAATTCCAGCTGACGAAAATTCTTAGGTACTTTATAACCAGCTACCGTCAGAATCCTATCATTGAGAGATTCCTCCTGCCGGGCAACCCCGTCGGCAGCGGCCTTCCCAATTAAGAATACAGCCCCAAAGACCAGTACAACGATTATCAATAGCATCCGATGTCACCTGCACTTTAAACTTGGATGTTGACAATTTTGCGAATCATTACTACTCCAACTGCCTGGGCGGCAAGCCCCATCCCAACCAGCACATACCCCACAGGATGTCGAAAAAGTGCCCCAATATACTCTGGGTTAACGGTCATTAAAAAGAGGCCTAGCCCGAAAGGCAATGACCCGATGACAAACCCGGAAATCTTTCCCTGAGCGGTTAATGTCCTGATTTCCCCGCGAATTCTGTTTCTTTCCTTAATTGTATGGGATATGCGGTCTAAAACTTCAGCCAAATTACCGCCAACCTGCCGCTGGATTAAAAGAGCAGTAATTATTAAATCCAGGTCCTGGCTGGTTACCCGCTGGCAGAGATGCTGCAGTGCTTCCTCAGTAGTAACTCCGAGTTTAATTTCTTTAAGGGTTTTATGAAATTCAGCTGCTAAAGGCGGGCGGCTCTCTTGTCCAATCATTTCCATTGACTGTAAAAAACTGAAACCTGCCCGAAGAGAATTGGCCATTGTTCCTAAAGATTCTGCCAGCTGCCTGTCAAAAGCCATACTGCGCTTTCTTTGTTCTCGCTTCAAAAACAAGGCAGCAGCGCAGACGATAACGAGCACCCACAGGACAAATAATATTCCCCTACCAGTCAATGCAATAAACAATGTACCTGGCAGGATAGCTGCCGCCAAAGTCAAGCCGAAAAATTCTTCCACCTTTATCGGCAGGTCCGCTTTTAACAGCTCCTGGTCCAGGACTTGCAACAGTTTTTTCCAGAACCCAAGCCACCCAGCTTTTACAGGTTTACCATGAGGCCTTTCTGCCTTCTCTTCCTGCTTCAAGTTTATCTTTTTTCGGCTTTCGGTTAACTCGTCAATCCTCTGCTCTACAGCGTCTTTCTTGACAGTACCGATTGCCAAGGCAAAAAGGAAAACAGCAGCCCCTGCTAAAAGGGCAGGATACACAATGCTTTGCATATGGTCCCTCCTGGAATGTTATAACATGGAGGACATAAACAGGGTATGGGGCAATTGAATTCCAGCTTCCTCAATTTTTGTCATGAATTTAGGCCTAAGGCCTGTACAGATAAACTTTCCCTGCAGCCGCCCGTTCTGGTCAAATCCTGCCTGCTTGAACAAATAAATATCCTGTAAAACAATAATGTCTCCTTCCATCCCCTGGACTTCAGTTATATGGGTAACCTTTCTGCTGCCGTCTTTTAGTCTCGACTGGTGGACTATCAAGTCCACAGCCGAAGCAATCTGTTCCCTGATTGCCCGCACGGGCAAATCCACCCCGGCCATCAACACCATGGTCTCCAACCTAGCCAGCATATCCCTGGGCCCATTGGCATGGCCGGTTGTCAAGGAGCCATCATGGCCCGTATTCATGGCCTGAAGCATATCCAAAGCTTCTCCGCTTCTTACCTCCCCGACCACAATGCGGTCAGGCCTCATTCTTAGCGAGTTCCGCACCAACTCCCTGATGGTGATTGCGCCCCTTCCCTCGATGTTTGGCGGGCGGGTTTCCATGCGTACAACGTGTTCCTGACGAAGCTGCAGTTCTGCTGCATCTTCAATGGTTATTATTCGCTCATCTTCCGGAATAAACGAGGACAGGATGTTTAACATGGTGGTTTTACCTGAGCCCGTGCCACCGGAAACAATGATATTAAGGCTGGCATGGACACAGGCCTCGAGAAAGCGTGCCATTTCCTGGTTCAAAGATCCAAACTGAATTAGGTTATCAATGGTTAATGGGTCCTTTGAAAACTTGCGGATTGTCAAGGTCGGTCCATCCAAGGCCAATGGGGGGATCACCGCGTTAACCCTTGACCCATCAGGGAGACGGGCATCGACCATTGGCATGCTCTCATCGATCCGCCGCCCCAGTGGTGTGACAATTTTTTCGATGATATGCTCCACATGAGAGTCATCCCGGAAAAACACCTCAGTTAGTTCGAGCTTACCGTTTCGCTCCACATATACTTTTTTCGGCCCGTTGACCATGATCTCTGAAACGGTGGGATCCTCAATCAGGGGTTGGATAGGCCCATAGCCGACAGCTTCAGCCAGGACTTCCGCCACCAGTTTCTGTTGATCCCCTTTTGGGAACAAATGCGTAGAAGAACTGGTAAACCCCTGCACAATATCTTCTACTTTGATCCTTAGCTTCGCAAGATCAACTGCAGCATCAGCATCAGCCTGTCCCATCTCTTGAACTAAACGATGGTGAATCTTGGTTTTTAAGAGAAGATACTCCTCTTTTCTTTGCACCCGGCCCCCCGCATCTTTTACCAATGACGTTACCGGGATCGCAGCGGCTTTTTGTTCGACTTCAAGACGTTTTAACAGCGACATAAACCGGCCACCTCTAAAAGGTTAAAAATCCTTGCCGCCAGGCCCTTTTTCCTGCCAGCTGCCTGGGCTTGCCCCTCGTTACCAATCAATCCTTCTGCCAAGTCAGCAATGCTGTGGCTGATAGCCGCAGCGCTTTGGCCTAAAACAAAAGGAAGCCCTTTATTCACAGCTTGAGTAACGACATCCTCATCGTTGGGAACCTGGCGCCATATCTTAGTACCTAGGATTTTTTCGATGTCTGCGGCCTTAATACCCATTTTTAAGTTATGCCTGTTTAGGATAATGGAAGTCTTATGGACTACATTCAGGCTGGCCATCACATCCAGGCAAGCCTTGGCGCTTTTTAAAGTGGCCAAGTCTGGAGTCACCACCAGCAGTAAATGGTGGCACATTTCCCATAAATCCAGGTTCAAATCAGAAAGCCCGGGAGCTGTATCCAATACAATATGGTCCATTTGTTGTTTAGCCGCAGTTAAGATGTTGGAAATATGGGCTGGCTTAACCAATTCCGCTTCCTGCGGTATTGGTGGACCAATCAATACCCGAACTCCGGAAAAATGGGGAATCAAGTAGCTATTGACAAGCTCGGCGTCTAGTTCGTCTTCTTCCCGGGACAATTCACTGATATTGCGCTTCGTGTCTAGATTAAGCATCAGGGCAACATCCCCAAACTGCAGGTCCAGATCCATCAATGCTGTCTTTCCCTGTTTTTGCTGAGCCAAGGCAATAGCCGTATTTGTGGCGATAGTGGTCTTCCCAACCCCTCCCTTGGGGCTAAAAACCATAATAAAACGGCCTTCCCGTTTGTTTTTGGCAGCCTGCGCTTCACCATACCTTTGCTGGGAAAGGTTTCGAGTCTGGGCCAACTCATAGACCCGCCTGATGGCAAAGACTAGCTCCTCCGATGCTAAAGGTTTTACCAGGTACTCCCTTGCTCCGGCCATCATCGCTTTTTTTAGATATTCGTGTTCACCCTGAATGGAAATAATGATTGTAGCAGCTTTAGGGACTTCCATAGAAATGCGTTGGGTAGCAGTGATGCCATCTATCACCGGCATGTTGATATCCATTAAAATTACATCAGGCTGCAGCTCTAGGGCCAAGGCAACAGCCTCCTGTCCGTTGCTTGCTTCTCCAACTACTGTCATGTCATTCTCAAACTGAAGCAACCGATGGATTTCTTTCCTGGTCTGTGCTACATCATCGACAATTAAAACCTGAATTTTAGCCACGGAACCACCGCCCTTCCATTAAATAATTATTTGGAGAAGTCGCTATAACGCAAATGAGGCGGGTTTGGCAGTTTCTCTTGAACAGCTGGGCGCAATAACAAGCGAATCCGGCCTTTTTCTACAGCCATTAGCATCCTTAAGGCTTCTTCAGGCGTAACCTCTAAAGTAACGGTATGAAAATCCTTGGCCGGCTCCTGAACATTGGCCCGCTGGAGCAATGGACCAACAGCAAGCACCCTAAGATTCTGGACAGCCAAAAAACATACTGGTTCCTGGTTATTGGCTTCTAAAAACACAGCTACGTCCACCCGGTTCCCGGGGGCCAAGAAACCACCGATTCCAACTACATGATCTACAGCGACAGCCAGGGCCCTTTTTCCTGGCTCCAGGTTGTAAGTAATCCCATGGGAGAGGTCACCAGGTGCTACCACTTTTGGCAGAAGAACTGGTTCTCCAGGGTAAAGGACTGTATTGGAAATCTTATTCACCAAGGCGTCAGGTGAACTAACCGCTTGGGGATGGATAAGGTTTCGCGGCATTTTTTTGGTAGTCAGCAGTGCTGCATTAATCTTTGTTAGGGGAGGGATCTGCTCCCGTGCAACAACAACCAGTCCCAGATCTTGGCTGGCCTGGTAGTCCGCCTCAACCTGTTTTAAGTATTTGTAAACTAAAAAGGCTGCTCCTAAGGCCATGATCAACGCCAATACCAACGTAAATTTCCTTTTCACCCTGTACCCTCCCATGCCAACATTGTTTAATGCACTAGAGAAACTGCCTTTAGCCCATAATCGTGCTGAAAGGGTTCCGCTATTCCGCTGGCCACTGTCTTGACGAAATAGCCGTGAATTTCGGAGTTTTGCCCTTGACCAACCACCTTTTCCACATAAAAAGCCCCGAAACCAACAAGTATTACGAAATTTTTATCCACCAGGGGTTGGTAAATGGGCACATAGATAATGTGAGTGCAGGAACGGGAAAAACTGTGAAAACTGCAGTTAGGTTCCGGGCAGTTATCAAGCCTTGCATCAAGGCCCCTTTTTGTCGGGTTGGACATATTACCTGGTTCGGTAGGTATGGTTTCTCCCACCCTGAGCATGCCTTGATAACCGTAGGTTAGATTTTGCTCATAGGTTGAGGCTCCACTTTTCCCCAAGGCCAAAGCGCCATAATTTCCCGATCCCAGGGAGCTTCCTTCTCCCCCGGAACCGTGTTTCAGCTTGTACTTGACCCCGAACTGCAGGGGGTGATCCTCTACGGCCAGAGGGGCAGCTCCAACGACACCTGTAATTGAGCCCACCTGAGCTTGCGCACTGACCAAGATTTTTTCCTCTTTACGGTTGAAGAATGACCCGAAAAAGAACCTAATATCATCCTCTGCCCTCACCGTCAGGCGGTGATTATCACCGCTGACCTCAGTAGATACCAGTTCAGCCCGCACCCCGTTGGCTACTGCATAGGTAACAGCTATTTCCCTGGCCCTGACCGGGTTCCCCGGCAGTTCCTGAGCTCCGGCTAGAACCGCTGCATCCACAGCTGCATTCAATTTAGCCTTCGTGGTATAAGCCAGCCCCACATCAACCGTAAGCCCCATCAACCCCATCAAGACGGCGCCCACCATGGCAAATACCAGCAACAAACTACCCTGCTCATTGCGCAATACGTAAGCAAACTCTTTTTTCATGGCTTCGCCTAAAAACTTCAAACTAATCACTCCAAACGCATGGTAGTCTTGCCCTCTACCCAAACCGGGTTGGGACCGATGGCAGAAATAACCGGCATTGATAAAGGAACCGGATAGCGGACCTCTACACGAACAGAGTTCCCCCTGATCCTGCTCCCCTCTGCAGGTGAAACCGTGACATGAATGTTTTCCTGGATCAGTGTAGAGGCGCTTTCCCTCACCCTATTCCGGATGTTTTCATCACTAGCTCCAACCGCAGCCAGCCTGGCCCCCTCCCTGGCGGCATGGGTAACGGTAAAGTGAGCGTTAAACAACCGGCCGAATTCAAATATCCCCATTAACATTAAGATCATAATGGGCATTATTAAGGCAAGTTCTACCATCGCTTGACCTTTTTCTTGTCTAAACAACTGAATGGTTATAATCCCATCACCTCCACCCCAGGCAGACAAGGACCCCTGCCGCAATGGCAACACCGTAGGGAACGGTTTGCTTGGGCAACACTGAAGTTCCCAGCCTTGGCAGCTTACTCAACCCGTGCTGCAAAAAGACCAGCCCGAGAAATGTATTGGCAATCGCTTTGCAGCCAGAAAGCAACCGCTTTTCCCGCCAAAGGATGCCAAGAGCCCAGAGCCCTCCGGCTATAGTGGCAACCAGAAGGACCTGGAAAGCAAACAAAGGTCCTTGCCAAGCCCCTACAACAGCCAGCAGTTTAACGTCCCCCGCGCCAATAGCTCCCGCCATAAAAGGCAGCATCAAAAGGGTGGCCCCTACAAAAACTCCCACCAGAGGCGTTTTAATTAGGGACGGGTCCTGCAGCAAATACCAAAGGATGGCAGTAATGAGGGAGGGGAAAACCATCAGGTTGTATATTTTTCGCTTGTGCAGGTCTGTAAAAGCGCAAATACCAACAGTAAGAACTAATGCGATGTCTGGGAGCAAATCCTCGGCACCTCCCTAGGAAATGAGACCCCACCTGGTTACCCAAGCAGGGTCTTTCACAGAATGATTCCAATGCTGATCTTGTTTTTAACTACCCGGAGCGGTACCCCTCAATCCATTAACTATATTGGTGAAAATACCTTCCAATTCTTCCCCCATGGAAATCAGCACCCCGATTACTACCACAGATACCAACGCTAGGATTAGCCCGTATTCAGTCATCCCTTGTCCATCTTCTTCAACCATTAACCGCTTTAGGAAATCCATCACCTGTTCACCTCCTGTATCTTATTATTGCTTAAAGATTACCACCACCTTTAAATTTCAACTATCCAGCGGTAGGCCTAATTTTTTTAAGAAATAAGTCCCTAGGACCAGCCAAAAAAAAAGCGCTCAAAGCGCTTTTAAAGGTGGACCATCCTGTGTTTTACAGCATAAAGGGCTGCTTGGGTCCGGTCGCTGACTCCCAGTTTGCGAAAAATGCTGGAAATATGGTTTTTTACCGTCTTTTCGCTGATACACAGCCGGCCTGCAATCAGCTTGTTGGGTTCTCCCCGGGCGATATGGCTTAAAACCTCCATTTCCCGGTCGGTCAGGGGTTCCCTCTCTTCCGAAGGGGCAGCGGTCTTTCGCCTAAGTTCACCAAAAACTTTGCCGGTTACAACCGGATGAATGACCGAGTGTCCGTCGGCAACACTTAACACAGATCTAATCAGGTCCTGAACATCAACATCCTTCAAAATATAGCCATTAGCCCCAGCCCTGATCGTCTCAACTACATAGGCCTGATCATCATGGATGGTTAATGCGATGATTTGTACTTCCGGCATCTCCTGCCGAATCAGGCGGGCTGCCTCAATACCGTTCATGCGGGGCATGTTAATATCCATTAGAATAACATCCGGTGAATGTTTTCGGGCCAGCTCAAGGCCTTGCAAGCCGTCACCCGCTTCGCCCACCACCAGAATCCGCGGCTCTAAAGAAAGAATTTTCCGGATCCCTTCCCGGATTAAGGGATGATCGTCAACAATGATTATTTTTATGTAGTCCATTTTAACCCTCCTTTAACCCAGATTCAATTGGGATTTGGACAATAACCTGGGTACCCTTTCCCGGGGAAGTCTTGATGCCAATTTTACCATCTAAAAGCTCCACTCTTTCCCGCATCCCCATTAGGCCAAAGGTATCTTTGTCCATTGTATTTATAGCCTCATCCAAATTAAAGCCTTTTCCGTCATCCGCAATCAACAAGTTAACCCTTCCATTCAAAAATTCCATGCGCATCACAACGCGTTGGGCATTGGCATGCTTAAGAGCGTTATTCAAAGCCTCCTGAGCAATGCGAAAAAGGGTTACCTCAGTAGGCGGCGGCAATCTCCGCTCAAGACCGGCAACAGCAAAATCCACAGGGAGACTGTGCTTTTCGGTAAATTCCGCCAGAAACTTCCGCAAAGTTGGAACAATCCCCAGATCATCCAGCAGCATGGGTCTTAAATCAAAGATGATCTTTCTCACATCCTGCAAGCTGTCTTTAACCATTTTTTTTAATTCCTGGAGTTCCTTTTTGACCGACGGCGGATCCACTTCCAGCAGTTTTTCACAGATTTCAGTCCGCAGAACAAGGTTGGCCATCGACTGGGCAGGCCCGTCATGAATCTCCCTGGCAACTCTTTTGCGCTCTTCCTCTTGGGCCCTGATGACCCTAATTCCCAGAACTTGACGGTTCTGCATCTCTTCCAGCCTTGTACTCAGATCCCGCAAGTCGTGTTTTAAGTAGGTTAAAGCGGCACCCACCTGGGATACCAGATCTTCCGCCTTTTTTACAGTTTCCTCCAATTTCCGCAAGCTTACTTCCAGCTTGTCCCTTCGCATCCGAAGTTGGCTTTCCCTTTCACGCAGCTCCCCCAGTTTGATCTGTAGGGCCCGGGCATATTCATAGGCAGCCTGCATATCCTCTTCGGAATAACGCTGGAAATTTTTACTCACTTCCATCAGTTTTCGGCGGGCGTTTTTTTCTTCTTTTTCCAACCTATCGACTTCTTCAATAACCTCCAGGACCTCAGCCTTAACCTTCTCCAGCTCAGATTTTACCCGTATCCTTTCCTGCCGGGCATTTTCAGCGATGTCATAAATTTGTTCTTTTCCTTTTTCGACTGCAAGAATGGTATTTTTGACTACCCTGTCCAGGGCGGCAACATCAATCATAGGCAAACACCTCAGGATAATAATGGTTATAGATTCGCCACCAAGTCACACTTTTCCTCTTTTTTCTTGGTTTACCGCAAATAACTAATCCCCGGCAGGCTACCGGGGATTTAACGGAAGCTATTATGCTCAAGAGAAAATCTCCCCAATTTTCCAGTTCTAAACTCCTGTAAAAGGACTTCGGCGGCCTTTTCCGCATCAACAATCCCGCCCTTTTTTAAAAATCCCCGGTTGCGCCCCATCATTTCTAGAGCCTGGACAGGGTCCGCAGCCTCGAGCTGTACCCCGTATCGTTCAATGAGGCGATGGGGATAGTATTCCAGCAATAGTTCCAGGAATTCCAAAGCCAACTCAACACTATCCAGAATCTCCTGCCGGATTGCCCCTACCAGAGCAAGTTTAAAGGCTGTTTGCCGGTCCTCAATTTTCGGCCAAAGCATTCCGGGGGAGTCCATCAATTCAATCTGCTTCCCTACCCGAATCCATTGATAGCCACGGGTAACCCCTGGCCTGTTTTCCACCCGTACCGAGGCTTGCCCTGAGAACCTGTTGACTAAAAGGGATTTTCCCACATTAGGAATACCTACAACCATTGCCCTGGCAGGCCGCCGGAGTTTTCCGGCTGCTTCCAGCCGCACCATTACGCCCTCAGCCAGGCCTTCGACTGCTGGAAGGACCCCAGGCAGAGGGGATTCTGATAACAGGTCTACTGCCATGGCATTAAGACCTTCTTGTTGAAAATGCCTGCACCAAGCCTGAGTAACGGCAGACTCAGCTAAATCAGCCTTTGTCAACAGCAGCAAGCGAGGTTTATTTCCTACAAGGCCATTCAGATCTGGATTCCTACTGCTCAATGGAATCCGGGCATCAGCCAATTCAATCACAAGATCAACCAGCTTAAGCCTTTCTTTCATCAATTTCCTGGTCTTGGCCATATGGCCAGGATACCAATGAATTTGCAACAAATGTCACCTTCCTACCGGATTAGCCCAACACGGTTTAGAGGCCAAAAAATAATCACAGCTTTCCCTACAACATTTTCCCTAGGTAAGGGGCCCCATATGCGGCTGTCTTGGCTGTTATTTCGGTTGTCTCCCATCACAAAATAAGCCCCGGATGGCACATCTGCAGGGCCAAAGTCATTATAAATCAATGATGGAGGCAAGTAAGGTTCAGGCACCTGTTTATTATTGATAAAAAGGCGGCTGTCGATAACCTTGATTCTTTCCCCCATCACAGCCACTATCCGTTTAATATAATCCTTTTGAGGGTCCAACGGATACTTGAAAACAACGACATCCCCCCGCACCGGTTCACTGAAGCGATAGACAAGTTTATTCACAATAATTCTATCCCCAGGCATCAAGGTAGGTTCCATGGAACCCGAAGGAATATAAAAGGGCTGGAAAAGAAACACCCTGATTACGGTAGCTAAAATTATTGCAATAATAATGCTTTCCAGGAATTCCGAAAATGCGCTTTTGCTCCCTTGCATAAGCTTCCCCCTGTAATTTGTGCTATACAGCAAAGGGACTGGGAGAATTCCAGTCCCTTTGCACAAAGGTTTATCGCCTTTCACGGATCCGGGCCGCTTTACCGACCAAATCACGCAAGTAATACAACCTTGCTCTGCGCACCTTACCTCTGCGGACAATTTCAATTTTATCAATCCGGGGTGAATTTGCAGGAAAGGTTCGTTCAATACCAACCCCGTAAGAAACCCTTCGCACAGTAAAGGTTTCGTTCATACCACTGCCACGGCGTCTGATTACAACTCCCTCAAACATCTGAAGTCTTTCCCGGTTGCCTTCTTTAACTTTTACGTAGACCTTGACAGTATCACCCGGCCGCATATCCGGTACATCTTTTTTAAGCTGGGCAGCTTCGATGGATCTCATTATATCCAAAAGGAATCCCTCCTTCCATGAACAATTAAGGCATTTACGCTGGACCATGAAGTATTATAACATAATGGCCCGAATAAAAACAACATTAACCAGCCGTGAGAGTTCTGTCCAGGTTTAAATCTCCCGAGCAATTTCCGCCATCATCTGGCGGTCCTGGTCGGTCAATTTTGCCGAAGCCAAGAGGTCTGGCCTGTTTATGAGCGTCCTTCGCAGGGATTCTCTTCGCCGCCACTTCCGGATTTCCTCATGGTTACCCGACAACAATACATCCGGAACACTTAGTCCCTGGTACTCACGAGGGCGGGTGAACTGGGGATACTCCAAAAGGCCCTCGGAAAAGGATTCTTCCACTACCGAACAGGCATCTCCCAAAACACCGGGCAAAAGCCTGACAACTGCATCAATTACCACCATGCTGGCAAGTTCGCCACCTGTCAGCACATAATCTCCGATGGAGATTTCATCAGTGACAAAACGCTGCCGGACCCGATCATCAATTCCTTCATAGTGGCCACAGAGAAAAACCAAATGAGATTGCTGGGATAATTCCCTGGCTTTTTCCTGATTAAAAACCTTTCCCCCCGGACATAACAGAATTACCCTCATTGGGGTGCCCTGGTGTCTTTGCTGCAGTTCCTCCATGGCCAGGAAAAAGGGGGCCGGTTTCATAACCATTCCAGGGCCGCCGCCAAAGGGATAATCATCAACAGAGCGGTGTTTGTCCAGGGCATAATGCCGCAGATCAATTATGTTGATTTCCAGCAAACCTTTGCTGGCCGCCCTGGCCAGAATGCTCTCGCTAAAAGGCCCGTCAAACATCCTCGGAAAAATGGTTAGAATATCTATTCGCATACTCATCACCTGGTTTGTTTAAAGACCGGGCATCATTTCCACAAAAATCTTGCCATTTTTCAAATCAATCTCTTTTACTACTTCTTTAAGCGCCGGGATCAAAATGGTTTTACCAGAAATAGAGGTTACTGCATAGACATCATTGGCGCCTGTTTGATAAATATCGGTCAGCCTTCCTAATTCCTCTCCTGCCACAGAAAAAACCGGTAGTCCTATTAACTGAAAGTGGTAATAGTGGCCTTCAGGAAGAGGAACAACATCTTCTGGATCAACCTGCAACAGTCCACCTTTGAGAGTTTTTGCCTCTTCCACAGATTGGATCTCCTTAAGCTTAAGTAGAATCCACTGTTTGTAGGGACGGACACTATCAATGCCAAGTTTACGAACAAGCCCTTCCTTAACCAAAAAGACTTCTTCCATGGAGAAAAACCTGTTCGGGTAATCAGTCAAAGGCATCACTTTTATCTCACCCTGATAACCGTGAGTAGTCAATACCTGGCCGATAGTAATCTTCTGACGGACTGCCATAAACCCCTCCAGCAAAGCAAAACGGCAAACTAGCCATGCCACGTTACTGTATTATTTCTACAATAACTCTCTTCCCGGTTTTTGTTGCGGCGGCCTTTACCACAGTGCGAATTGCTTTTGCAATTCTCCCTTGTTTGCCGATTATTTTTCCCATGTCTTCCTCTGCCACTTTCAGTTCCAAAACCAAAGACTTATCCTTTTCAACCTGCTTTACTTGAACAAGGCCAGGGTTGTCTACCAATGCCTTCGCTAACACTTCCACCAAATTTTGCATGAGGATAACCTCCATTTGGCCGAATTAATTCTCTCCCCCTGCGACATGCTTTTGCCAGATACCTGCCCTTTTTAAGAGAGCCTTGGCTGTATCGGAAGGTTGAGCGCCTGTACCCAGCCACTTTAATGCCTTTTGTTCATCAATCTGAATCACTTCAGGCTGTTTGATGGGGTTATAGTAACCTATTTCTTCAATAAACCTACCATCTCGTGGAGAACGGCTGTCAGCCACAACTAAACGGTAAAAGGGCTCTTTTTTAGCACCCATCCGTCTAAGCCTGATTTTGGTTGCCATGTTTTCTCACCTCCCTGCCATAATATTCTTACCAAAGCATCTTTAATTAAAAAGGAAAGCCAAATAATCCTTTCTTACCTTTTTTCCCTTTACTTCCTTTGCCGAACCCTTGGGCTTCACCTAAGTGACGCATTAATTTGCGTGCCTCTTCAAATTGTTTAATTAAGCGATTGACATCCTGTACCTTTGTACCGCTGCCCAAAGCAATTCGCCTCTTCCGGCTCCCGTTCAGGATGTCCGGATTACGCCTTTCTTGCGGAGTCATGGACTGAATTATGGCTTCTGTTTTAATAAGCTCTTTTTCATCAACCTGCATGTTTTTCAGCTGGCGAGCTCCTCCTAGCCCGGGAACCATTCTCAGGATTTCGTCCAGGGATCCCATGGACTTCACCTGCTGCAACTGCAATAAAAAATCCTCCAGGGTAAACTGCTGCTGGCGCAGTTTCTTTTCCAGTTCCTTCGCCTTTTCGGCATCAATTGTCGCCTGCGCCTTTTCAATTAGGCTCAACACATCTCCCATGCCCAGTATCCTGGATGCCATCCGGTCGGGGAAAAATGGTTCTAAGGCATCCACCTTTTCTCCCATGCCGACAAATTTTACCGGGCAACCGGTAACAGCCCTAACTGAAAGAGCTGCCCCACCCCTGGTATCTCCATCCAGTTTGGTCAGGATTACCCCGTCCAACCCCAGGGCTTTATGAAAGGACTCGGCAACATTAACCGCATCCTGCCCCGTCATAGCATCTACAACAAGAAGGATTTCGTGGGTGTTAACAGCCTTTTTAATGCCGCGCAGTTCCTCCATTAATTCTTCATTTATGTGCAGCCGACCAGCTGTATCAATGATCATGTAGTCATTAGCGTTGATTTTGGCATGCTCCAAAGCAGCCATGACGATATTCACCGGGCTCATCTTGTCCCCGACAGCAAACACCGGCAGGCCTGACTGCTGGCCTAAAACCTGTAACTGTTTGATGGCCGCTGGCCGGTAAATATCGGCTGCCACCAATAGGGGTCTGCGCCCCTGTTTTTTTAACATATTTGCCAGCTTTGCAACTGAAGTTGTTTTTCCAGCTCCCTGCAAACCAACCAGCATTACAACGGTTGGGGGTTTGGAAGCAATAGCTAGTTTGCTTTGGGTACCACCCATCAGTTGGGTTAGTTCCTCATAGACGATTTTTACCACCTGCTGTCCAGGGGTCAGGCTCCCAAGGACCTCCTGGCCAACAGCCCGCTCTCTAACTCTAGCAACAAAATCCTTCACTACTTTAAAGTTTACATCGGCTTCTAAAAGAGCAACTCGGACCTCGCGCATGGCTTCCGCCACATCGTTTTCCGAAATCTTGCCCTTACCGCGCAAACGCCGGAAGGTTTCTTGAAGTTTTTCAGCCAGACCGGAAAAGGCCGCCATTTTTATGCCTCCTCATTCTCGCCGTCTGCCATCAAAAGCCGCAAAATCTCCATGATTATGGGCAAATTTTTGTCGAAATTCTTCTGCTCTCCGTTTTGAAACAAGTGGGATAACTTAATGAGCATCTGCTGCCTAGCCCTGTACCTTCCCAGGAGGCCGAGTTTTCTCTCATAGGTTTCCAATACCTTCTCTGTGCGGCGCAGGGTATCGTACACTGCCTGCCGGCTGATTCCGTATTGTTCAGCAATTTCTCCCAAAGACAGATCATGGTGATAGTAGTATTCAATGAACTCTCGCTGCTTTTTGGTCAGTAAAGGAGCGTAAAAGTCAAATAGGTCTGCTATCCGGCGATGTTTTTCCACGGTAAAACACTCCGACCTGTTAAGGTTTTTTCCTTAACACTATTTTCAATGATAACAGATTTGCCCCATATGTCAAGTTCAAATGTTTTAATGGTTTAACCAGCCAGGCGTTTAGCCCGCCGGGCCGCTTCATAGCAGACTTTTTCCATATCGATGGTCTTTAACTCCCTATTCTCCATCACTATTTCCCCATCAATGATCACTGTATGGACATCCCCGGACTGGGCTGCATACACCAGGTGGGCCAAAACATCATGACAGGGATATAAGTGGGGCCGGTGGAAGTCAACAAGGATGATATCAGCCTTCATGCCGGGACCCAAAACCCCTACTTCCCTAAGCCCTATAGCTTCAGCTCCATAACGGGTGGCCATTAGCAAGGCCTGGTATGAAGGGATTACCGTCGAATCCGAAGTAAATACTTTGTGCAAGAGTGCGGCTGCCCGCATTTCCTCCATCATATCCAAATTGTTATTGCTGGCGGCCCCATCGGTTCCCAGGGCCACCTTGATGCCTGCCTGCAGCATCAGGGGAACCGGAGCCACGCCAGAGGCCAGCTTCATGTTGCTCTGGGGGTTATGAACAACTTTAACATCCCATTTCCGACAAATCTCAATATCATTTTGCGTTAGATGGACACAATGAGCAGCCAGGACCGGGCGGGAAAACAGGCCTGTTTTCTCCAAATGCTCCACCGGAGTTCTTTGATAAAGGTTATTGATGGTTTCCACTTCAGATTTTGTTTCTGCAATATGAATGTGTAGACCTACTCCAAGTTCTTCCGACCGGGCAACGACCTTTTTCAAATAATCAGGGGGGCACGTATAGGGGGCATGGGGCCCCAACATGGCAGTAATACGCCCATTAGCCTGGCCATGCCATGTTTTTATGAAGTCAACGTTGTCCCGGAGTGCTTCATCCCCATTGGCCTGCACTCCGATTAACCCCCGGGAAAGGTTAGCCCTAATCCCGCTCTCAGCTACCGCCTCGGCAACCCGGTCCATCCAGAAGTACATGTCCGCAAAGGTGGTGGTGCCACCCCTGATCATCTCAATAATACACAGCATAGCGGCCCAATAAACATCGTCGGACTCCAGCCTGGATTCCAAGGGCCAGATTTTCTGTTCCAGCCACTGCATTAACGGCAGGTCATCAGCATAACCCCTGAGGAGTGTCATGGCTGCATGGGTATGGGCATTTACAAACCCGGGCATAGCCACCATCCCCCGGGCGGAGATTTCCTGATCTGCTTCCCATCCTGCAGGCTTGGTTCCCGGCGGACCAACCGATATGATAGTTGACCCTTCAACGGCAATATCCCCGGCAAAATATAGGTCCCCAGGCTGGGATAAATCCTTTTCCATAGGCACAACAATACAGTCTTTGATCAGAAGGCGTTTCATATAATCCCCCCTTATAGACAAAGTGAAAGAACCTTAGGAATGAGACTTCTGTTTAGGCTTTCGTAAAAGGAGGTTTAAGGATCCCCCTGTCTGTGATATAACCGGTCACATACCTGCTGGGTGTAATATCAAAAGCCGGATTGTATACAGGCACTCCAGGCGGCGCTATAGCGGAGTTTCCAAGGATACATATCTCCTCAGGACTGCGCTCTTCGATGGGGATGTCCCTACCACTCATGATCTTAAAGTCAAAGGTTGATACCGGAGCAGCTATATAAAAGGGAACTTGATGGTGGTGAGCTAAAACAGCCAAACTGTAGGTGCCAATCTTATTGGCAACATCGCCGTTCACGGCTATCCGGTCCGCCCCTACTACCACCAAGCTGATTTTCCCCTGTTGCAGCAGATATCCGGCCATATTGTCGGCAATCAGTGTCACAGGGATCTGGTCCTGCATTAACTCCCAGGCTGTCAGCCTGGCCCCCTGCAACAAGGGCCTGGTCTCGCACGCGTAAACCGAGATGTTTTTCCCTGCCTGGTGAGCTGCCCTTATTACTCCTAAAGCAGTTCCATACCCACCCGTGGCCAAAGCCCCGGCATTGCAGTGGGTCAAGATTTGTGCACCGGCCTCAATCACCTGGTTTCCCCACCAACCGATCTGCCGGTTCATCTCCAGGTCCTCTCGATGAATGGCCAGAGCCTCTTCCTCCAAGGCAGGAACCCACCTATCAGGGGCCAGGCCTTCTATCTTAGTCAGCCTGGCCAGCATCCGTTCTAAGGCCCAAAAGAGATTTACCGCCGTAGGCCTGGTAGATGCAAGCTCCTTTGCCACTTCCCGTACATTATGAGCAAAATTAGAAAAGGATTCCCCTTGATACTCGGCTGCCCCCAAGACAAATCCGTAAGCTGCCGCAATACCGATGGCAGGAGCTCCCCGCACCTGCAGCCGGCGAATGGCTGCGGCAACCTGCCGGTAATCGCAACATTCCAGATATGTAACCTCTGCTGGCAGCCTGGTTTGGTCAAGCAGCTTCAGGCTGCCCTTTTCCCAAATAATACTGTCCAAAACCCCACCCCTTTCGACACCTAAAACTGGCCCAATTCCCGCAGGGCTGCCCTGCAGCTGCATTCAACTTCTGCGGAAAAAGGCTGAGAAATAAAGCCCTGGATTACTTTGAGCAGATTGCCCTGAGTTTTGGCCATTGTGTCGACCACCTCCCGGTGGGTCAAGGGTTCACGAGAGATTCCCGCGGCATAATTTGTTACAACGGCTACGGTCATGTAGCATAGTTCTGCTTCTCTGGCCAGAATTACTTCCGGGACATTGGTCATACCCACCAAGTGCCCGCCAAAATGTTTAAACATAGTGATTTCGGCAGGAGTTTCAAATCTGGGCCCTTCCGTGCAAACATAGGTTCCTGTTGGATGTAGCTGGCAGAGTAACCCTTGCCAATCCTGGGCACAAATTATTTTACGCAGCCGCGGGCAATACGGCTCCGTTAAATCTATATGGACGACACCCTTTTCTCCACCATCGAAAAAAGTGGTTGGGCGCCCCTGGGTAAAATCTATAAACTGGTCCAACAAAACCAAATCCCCCGGCTTAAAGTACTCAACCAGGGAACCTACGGAGGCTGTTGCCAATACTTCCACAACTCCCAGTTGTTTTAAAGCCATAATGTTGGCCCGGTAATTAATTCGGTGAGGAGGAACTTGATGTCCTTTCCCATGACGGGCCAGGAATACTACTTGCCGATCTCCCCACTGACCCACATAGACAAAGGCCTGGCCATAATTGGTATCTACAGTTCTTTCTTCGGTATTGAAACTTAGGGAATATACACTTGTTCCGCCAATAATGCCAACAGGCGGCATGGCCATTTTGCCTCCCACCTTTTTTTACTTAGTTTTCGTCGAAGAGGGCGTCAACAAATTCCTGGGGGTTAAAATCTTTCAGGTCCTCAATTCCTTCCCCAAAACCTATCAGTTTAACCGGCAGTTCCAGCTCTGAGGCGATGCCGATTACCACACCACCTTTGGCTGTGCCATCCAGCTTGGTCAAGACCAAGCCTGTCACTCCAACAGATTGGGTGAATAACTTGGCCTGAGACAAGGCGTTTTGGCCAGTGGTGGCATCCAGTACCAGCAGGACCTCCTGAGGCCCCCCCGCAATCTCTCTTTCCACAACCCGGCGCACTTTTTTAACCTCTTCCATCAAGTTAGTTTTGGTCTGGAGCCGACCGGCAGTATCAATAATAACAACTTGGTATCCCCTGGACTTAGCGGCCTGGACGGCGTCATACGCTACCGCAGCAGGGTCGGCCCCAGCCTGATGCTTCACTACCAACACCCCAGCCCTGTTTCCCCATATTTCCAGCTGTTCGATAGCGGCTGCCCTGAAAGTATCACCGGCAGCTACTACGATACTGAACCCCTGGGATTTGACTTTATGGGCCAGCTTGCCAATGGTAGTTGTTTTTCCTACCCCATTTACACCCACAACCAGGATTACCCAAGGAAAGGGCGCTTTTATGTCTAACCCCTTGGCCGGTTGCTCCATCAGGTTAGCAATTTCCTGGCGCACCACATCCTTCATTCTGGCAGCTTCCCTGATTTTTCCCTCTTTGACCTTTTGCCGCACCCTTGACACCAATTTCATCGAGGTATTTACTCCCACATCGGCGGTAATCAGGATTTCCTCCAACCGCTCGAAAAAGTCCTCATCAATTTCTCCTTGTCCAGTGACCAGCTCGGTAATTTTACTGACAAACCCTTCCCGGGTTTTCATCAACCCTTCTTTTAACCGGTTAAAAAGACCCATTCCAAGCCCCCCAAACATAATATCAGGTTAAGGCAGGAGCCTTAACCTGAATATTTTACCATGACCGCTAATTAATCTCAATGGTCTTGCACAAGCGGGTATAATCTTGGGCAATACCAAATTTCCTATTGCGGATATTGGCTTCTTCTTCAGGCGTGTCTGCCGAGAAAAACTGGAGGTTCAGTTTTTCCTCTTCATCGGCCAACTTAAAGAGGGAAGCCGTTGGCTCCAGGACAGTGGCCCCTTTGATTTCTCCATCCTTGTCATGCCCGATGGCAATTATGGGGCGTCCCCAGGAACCCGGACCGGCGCTGGCATCACCGATATGCATTACTCCAGTGCCCCCCGGATGGGTATGAACAATGACTGCCCTAGGATCCATATACTCGCTATAAATAGAGCGCAAGGATTTTCCATCGATGTCGAGAGCGCTGGAAGCCATTAACCTGGCCGGCACAAATCCGATGCCTCCAGCCACGATGTGGCCCCAAGGGGAAACCCGACCGTTATCATCAACCAAGCCAACGGCCGCCACTTCTCTTCCCTGACCAATTTCAATCGAACGGCCTACCAGAGCCTCGGCCATCTTGGCGTCTATCCCGTGGATATCCATCCGGGGCATTTTTTCCGTTTGCCCGCGGCGGTGTTCCAAAGGCAGTATCTTCCGGTCAACAACTGGCAGTTCTTCACCTACCTCCAGGTATCGGAGTTCTAACTGATGGCTGCGGCGCAGGACATTTTTTTCAGCCTCCATGGTTTTGGTTTCTAATGTAGCCAGGTTGAGCTTTTCGGCCTCTGTTGCAAGATCGAAATATTCCGATTTTGGATATACAATCCCAACTCCCGCAGCCCCCTCTGCTTTTACCCCGATGCAGATAATGGGAATTCCAAAAAAGTCTACTGCAGATACATCAGTAATTAAACCGGTTTTCCCAGGCCTGGTGGTAATAAAAACAGCGTTATCCGGAAGCTGAGTTAAGCCTTCAACAATGGACTTTTCTCCCATATCAGCCACCCGACCTAACAGGCTGCGAAAAGGAATCCCTCCTAGACCCCCGTCAACAGGCTCTGTCATACTGGAAAGATACCCTTCCTCGTCAACAAAGCCAATACTTCCCACATTCCGTCCCTGGCTCAGCTCCCTGGTCCGCTGGACCATTCGTTCAACGATTTCCCGACATATTCCTTTAACTTTCATGTTTTGCCTCCTGCATGCTGCGGCTTTTTGCTATATTGTTTCCTGGAGCAGCCAAGGTATGCGTGAAGAAGTTTCAAGAAGCCTGCCAGATACCCCCGTCAACCAGTTTCACGGAAATCATTTTGGAAATGCCGGGTTCTTCCATGGAAACACCATACAAACGGTTGGCGATTTCCATGGTTCCCTGGCGGTGGGAAATAATAATAAACTGAGTATCTTGCGATAGATCCTTTAGGAAGAAGGCAAATCGTTCTACATTAGCTTCGTCAAGGGAAGCATCAATCTCATCAAGCACGCAAAAAGGACTAGGCCTGGAATACAGAATGGCAAACAAAAGGGCAATTGCCGTTAAAGCCCGTTCTCCTCCTGACAGCATGTTAAGGTTTTGCAGCTTTTTCCCTGGCGGTTGGGCCGATATTTCGACACCGCTCTCCAAAAGATTATCCGGCTCAGTTAAACTGAGACAGGCATAGCCTCCGCCAAAGAGGGAACAGAAGGTTTTGGAAAAGGAATCAGCCACTTTTTGAAAGGTTGTTAAAAACCTTTTGGCAATCACCTGGTCCACCTCATTGATTACCTGGAGCAGCATGGATTTAGCTTCCTCCAGATCATTATTTTGATGGCAAAGGAAGGACAGCCTTTCCTCCAACCGCTGGAGCTCGGCAATGGCCCCCAGGTGAACCTGTCCAAGCCCGGAAATTTCTTGCTGCAGCTGCCTGATCCGCTGAGCAAAGCCGCCAGCAGGCGCCTGTCTTGGCCTGCTGCTGGTGGCACTCGCAAATTCCATCTGCCATTTATCCTGCAGGACTTCACAGCCTGACTGAAATTCGCCATCCAGCCGGGTTTTTTCCAATTCCTTCTGATGCACTAAATTCTTTAGTTCTGCAAACCGCTGCTGAGCTTGGCGACTTTCAGCCTCCAAATACTCAAGGCGTTCTCTGCGGGATTTTAGGTTCTCCCGCTGAACCGCCACCTCCTGTTCCAAAGCCCCTTTGGTTACCATCAGAGAACCCCAGTCCCCTTGGTAGGTTGCCAAGTGCTTGGCGTTCTCCGCTAACCGCTGGTCCGTCTCTCCACTTTCCTCCTCCAGGCCAGCCAGTTCTGCAAGATATTCCTCCCGCACTTTATAATACTGCTGCAAACCTTCTTTTAGGTTCACTTCTTCCTGCTGGAGCCTGGCCAGCTTAACCTTTGTTTCGGTCACCGTTTCCGACAGGGTCCTGCTGCCAGCTTGGATTGTCCGCTCTTCTATTTGCATTTGCTCAATTTCGCTTTTTAATTTCAGTTCTTCCTGCTCAGCCTGGGTCAGCATCTGCTGAACAATCTTAAGCCGGGAAGCAATTCCCGCCCGCTCCGCGCCCAGTTCTTCTTCTTCCAGTTCCAAAGCGCCCAGTTCAATGCGCAGGCGGTTCAGGCCGTCCTGCAACCTGTCCGCCTCTTTGGCATTGCTGGCCGCTGTCAATTCCAACTGGCGCAGCTCAGCCTGAAGGCTGTCCCATTCAGCGGTTTCGGCCAGTAGTGCCGCCTCAGCCCTGGTTAAGCTGTCCTTTTTTTCTGCCAAAGTTTTGGTCCACTCTTCCAGCTTTTTGGCTGTCTCGGCCATATCCCTGTTGCGGGACAAGAGGCTGCCCCGTTTCTGGCGCAAAGACCCGCCGGTCAAAGAACCTCCGGGATTAAGCATTTCTCCTTCTAAAGTTACAATCCTGATGCTGTACCCAGCCGCTGCTGCAGCCTTTAGCCCTACTTCGATATCCTTTACAACCAATAGATTGCCCAACAGATAGTCTAAGACCCGCTGGAATTTAGCATCAGCCTGCACCAGTTCTGAAGCTACACCAACTACCCCTGGCTGCCCTTGCAAGGATTTTGCCTGGGAAGGCAGGTCCCTTGGCTTGATTGTGTTTAATGGCAGGAAGGTTGCTCTCCCTCCCCTTTGTTCCTTTAAAAATTGGATACAGGTTTTTGCTCCCCGGTCGGTTTCTACCACCATATCCTGCAAGGCGCTGCCCAAAGCAACTTCCATGGCTATTTCCAGTTCCTTGGGAACCTTGATTAAATCCGCGACAACTCCATAAACCTCCCGGCAAAGAGGGTTCCCTTGTTCCTTGGCATGGAGGAGGGTCTTGACACCCTGAAAAAGGCCTTCCCCCTCTTTTGCCATTTCCCGGAGCAACGTCAACCGGGAATTCAAGGTATTAACCTCTTGCTCAAAAGCCTGCACAGTTTTTTTCAGTTCATTGGTTTCCATTAGTCTTTCCTGTTTTCTGGCGGTAACATCTGATTGCAGACTAATAACATCTTCTAAACGCCGCTGCACCTGCCAGGCTCTTTCCAACCAACCCTGGCGGTATGCTTCCGACTGCTCTATCTCAGATATCAGGCCTTGTTTTTTCTCTAATACCTTTTGTTCTTTTGCTTCAGCCTGACGCCTTTGCTGATTTAGCTGCAGGACTTCGTTGCGTAAACCAGCCAAACGGCTGGCCAGTTCGTACACGCGACGCTTGGCCTGTTCCAAATCGGCATAGTATTTTTTCAACAATTCTTCTTCCCTGGATAGTTCAGCAAGGTATCTGGTTAATACCCTTTTTTCTTCCTCCAGTTGGGCCAACAGTTTTTCATAGGAAGCTTCCTGGTGGGCATGCTGGCTTTGCCAGGAAGTCAGTTTGTCCTGAACAGCAGCCATGGAGGATTGCAGCCTCTGCCTGCGTTCAATTAGGGACTTTTTTCGCTCCTCGGCAACACCAATTTGGCCTTCGAGACGCTCCAATCTGGTCAGACAATCATAAAGGCTGTGTTGAGTACTGCCTAATTGCTTTTCCGCTTTTTCCAGTTCAAGCCGCTGAACCGATGCTTCTGCCTGCAACTTGCTGCTGATTACCTCCACTGCTAACAAATCGTCCTGAAGCTGGGCTAACTGGTAGTTTACGGCATCCAGCCTTTGTTTAACACTTCTTAACTGGCTTAGAAAATGGCTTAATTCCAATTCATCCAGTTCACTCTTTAAGACCTGATATTTTTGGGCAATTTCAGCTTCTGCGGCAAGCGGCATAACCTGGCGCTGGAGTTCTGCTGTCAGATCCTGCAAGCGGTTAAGACTGGCTTGGGTCTCCTCCAGCTTGCGCAAAGCTTCCTTTTTCCGGTTGCGGTATTTTATAATACCGGCAGTTTCTTCAATCAAGGCGCGACGTTCCTCCGGCCTGGCATTGAGCACCTCTTCCACTTTTCCCTGGCTGATCAGGTTCATGGATTCCCTGCCAATACCAGAATCGGCAAAAAGATCTAAAATATCTTTTAAACGACACGGGGACTTATTAATGAAATACTCACTTTCACCAAGGCGAAAAACCCTGCGGGTAATTGATATTTCCTTATACTCCAAAGGAAGGGCGCCGGAAGTATTGTCTAGGGTGATGGTCACTTCAGCCAGTCCCACCGGTTTCCTTTTTTCACTCCCGGCAAAGATCACGTCCTCCATTTTATTTCCCCGCAGGGTTTTAGGGCTTTGTTCGCCTAAAACCCAGCGGATTGCATCAGCGATATTGCTCTTTCCACTTCCGTTTGGCCCTACAATCACAGTAATCCCGTGGTCAAAATCCAAACGGACTTTCTCGAGAAAAGATTTAAAGCCCTGCAGTTCGAGACCTTTAAGATACAACAAGCCACCTCCTCTTTATCTGCAGCTCTACTCCCATACCTAATTATTCCTGAAGCCAGCCCTATTGGCAATAAAAAAAACTGCTCTTGCGAGCAGTTTAACGCCAATGCCCCTTATCTAGGTTCCACGATAAAACGGATTGCCGTTCTTTCCTCGCCTTCGATAGAAATTTCAGCAAAAGCCGGAATCATTACCAGATCAATACCATTAGGGGCCACATATCCCCTGGCAATAGCAATGGCCTTGACTGCCTGATTCACCGCTCCTGCCCCTACCGCCTGAATTTCTGCTTTGCCACTCTGACGAAAAACCGCTGCTAAGGCTCCAGCGACCGCTTTAGGATTCGACTGAGCAGATACCTTAAGTACTTCCATGTCACTTCCTCCTTTTGTATAGGCAAGCCACGTCTACTGATAATTATAGTAAAGTATATTCGACAGTTGGCAATGAATTCCTGCTGGATGATAAAAGGAGTGGTGGCAAAAACTGCATAATCAGGAGGATCCGGCACGAAGCTTTTCTAGGGCATTCCTGGCTGCCTCTTGTTCGGCTTCTTTTTTGCTGCGTCCGAAACCTTCAGCCAGGAGTCTCCCTTTCAGACTAACACCGGCAACAAACCTCTTATCATGGTCAGGGCCTGTTTCATGCAAAATGGCATACGTCACATTGGTTTCCGTTTCCTTCTGGACATACTCCTGCAGCATGGTTTTAAAGTCATGGTAATCACCGGGTGTAAGGGATTGAAGGTCTTCCATTAATGTTTTCAGCACATTACGGCGGGCAGCCTGATAACCGGCTTCCAGAAATACAGCTCCCGTCAAGGCCTCAAAAGCATCTGCCAAGATAGACGGTCGCTCCCGGCCCCCGTTCATCTCTTCGCCCCTACCAAGCAATAGCAGCGGCCCCAGTCCCAGGATCCTGGCCATGCGAGCCAAAGAGGCTTCGCACACCACCATCGCCCGCATTTTGGTCAGCTCCCCCTCGGGCAGCTCAGGGAAATGATGGAATAAGTACTCGCCTACTACCAAGCCCAAAACTGCATCTCCTAAGAACTCCAAGCGCTGGTTATGCTCCCATCCCAAGTGCCGGTTCTCAAAAGCATAGGTTGGATGAGTAAGGGAGGTATTAATGGTTTCGGCTTTGCATTCCGTCAGGCCCAGACGGTCTTTCAGTTCTTCCACAGCCTTTTTTCTAAGGGAATCCATTTCGCGTCACTCCCAAGCAGTAAGAAAAGGGTTACTTTTCCGGGCTGAATTTCTTAACGATGATAGTGGCGTTATGGCCTCCAAATCCAAAAGAATTAGAAAGGGCTACGGAAACAGGCTGCTGGCGGGCCACATTTGGCACAAAATCCAAGTCGCAGTCGGGATCAGGGGTTTCGTAATTAATGGTTGGTGGAATAATCCCTTGCTCAATGGCCATACAGCAGGCAATCAGCTCAACAGCTCCAGCAGCCCCCAGCAGATGGCCTGTCATAGACTTGGTTGAACTGATGGGGATTTCGTAGGCTTTGGCGCCAAACACCTTTTTTATGGCCAGAGTCTCAAATTTGTCATTGAGATCCGTCGAGGTGCCATGGGCATTAATGTAGTCAACCTCTTCCGGCCTAAGTCTTGCGTCGTTTAGAGCTGACAGCATTGAAGCCGCTGCCCCATCCCCCCCGGGAACCGGCGCTGTGATATGGAATGCGTCTGCAGAACTGCCGTACCCTGCTACTTCTGCATAAATATGGGCGCCCCGGTTCTGGGCGTGTTCCAGCGTCTCTAAAAGCAGAACCCCTACCCCTTCGCTCAGGACAAACCCATCCCTGTCCTTGTCAAATGGCCTGCTGGCTCTGGCAGGTTCGTCATTGCGGGTGGACATGGCCTTCATGGAACAGAAACCGGCAAAGGCCAAAGGAGTCACCGAGGCTTCTGACCCCCCTGTAATCACCGCATCAGCATCACCCCGCTGCAGCAGTTTATAGGCTTCTCCCACCGCGTTAGTACCTGTAGCACAGGCGTTAATTATCGTAAAGTTGGGCCCTTTGGCACCGGTAGTAATGGAAATTTGCCCAGCAGCCATATTGGCAATCATCATGGGGACGAAAAAGGGGCTGACCCTGCCGGGACCTCTTTCCGTTAAAACCCGGGTTTGATCTTCCAAGGTCTCCATCCCGCCGATTCCTGTCCCAAAAACCACTGCCAAACGGTCAAGGTTAATGAGCTGCAGGTTGAGGCCAGCATCCTCAATGGCCAATTTTGTTCCAGCAACGGCAAACTGGGTGAACCTGTCCATTCGCTTTGCTTCTTTGCGGTCAAGGAAATTGCCGGGATCAAAGTCTCTAATCTCACCGGCTATTTTGGTGGGAAAGTCGTCAGTTTTAAAGCGGGTTACAGGCCCAATCCCTGACTTGCCTTCCAGCAATGCCTGCCAATATGCCTCTTTACCGGTTCCGTTGGGTGCAATTACCCCTATACCGGTAATTACAACACGATTTTTCACGGTAGATTACTCCCCCTTTTAAAGAGCCTCCACTTCTCTAAGCAGGTTCTGAAAAATTTCCTTGACAGGCAGGATTTCTTTTATCTTAGCGATTTGCTGCCCTGAAAAAACAAGTCCTTCGTCAAGATTTCCCTTCTGGGCCTCGTTCAAGGCCTTGAGAATGCAGAACTTCTGAGAGCAGTGTTTAAGACAACTTCCACACTTGATAGTTGATCCATTTATTTCATTCCGTTCAACCTTTGCCAGGAAAGAATTGTACAATGCCCTCCCCGGCAGCCCTACGGGGCTTTCAATTACGATTACATCCTTTTCCGTGGCATTAATGTACATTTCTTTTAGTGCAGGTGCAGCCCCAGATTCCACGCTGGCGGCAAACCTGGTACCCATCTGAACCCCATCAGCCCCGTAGGCAAAAGCCTCGGCAATGTCTTTGCCGTCTATAATTCCACCAGCGGCTATTACCGGTATGCATACATTTTCTTTAACTTCCGGCAGTATTTCCCGCCAGGACCTATCAGTTCCAAGGTGGCCTCCAGCTTCAGTCCCCTCGACCACAATGGCAGCAGCCCCCAGTTTCTCAGCCAGGCGGGCCAATCTGCCTGAGGATACAATCGGGACAATGGCAGTGGCGGACTCCTTCCCCCAGTCATACATATCCCTGGAAACCCCAGCGCCGGAGATGACCAGGTCAATGCCTTCTGAGATGGCAGTCTTGACTAATTCGGCAAACTGCTTTGCAGCAAACAGCACATTAACACCGATGATCCCCTTTGTTTTCTCCCGGGCAGCCCGGATCTCCCGCCGCAGTTCTTCCAAGCCCATCCCCGTGGCAGCAATAATTCCGATGCCGCCTTCATTTGCTACGGCAGCAGCCAAGGGCGCCGTAGAAATCCTTACCGCCATGCCGCCCTGAATAATAGGCAATTTGGCAACTAGATGGCCAATTTTTAGCTCTGGCAGCCTCAATTTCACTGCCTCCCTTAATGTCATATTCTTTCGGGCTATATTTTAATAATTTGACAACAAAGTACATTTTATGATTTAAGAAAATCCCGTAGGAACCTACGGGACCTTCAAAAAACAATTATTTGCCGGTTTTTTCTTTAATATAGTCCACCGCAGCCCCTACAGTGGTGAGCTTTTCTGCGTCTTCATCAGGAATTTCCAGCTCGAACTCCTCTTCTAAAGCCATAATCAGTTCCACTATGTCTAAGGAGTCAGCATTCAGATCCTGGAAAGAAGTTTCCAGTTTAACTTTATCTTCTTCTACGCCCAGTTGTTCAACCACAATGTCTTTAATTTTATCAAAAATAGCCACTTTTTCACCTCCTTTAAAAAATAAAAATAATTGATTGAATGAAATTTTACATGACCATACCACCGTCAACGTGGAGAACTTGGCCCGTGATGTAACGAGCAGCAGGAGAGGCAAGAAATGCAATCACATCTGCCACGTCTTCCGGGTTGCCCAAACGGGCTAAGGGGATGTTCTGAAGCAGCTCCTGGCGCGCATTTTCCGGCAATTGGGCTGTCATATCGGTACTGATGTAACCAGGGGCTACGGCATTTACCAGTATTCCCCTGGAGCCCAGCTCCTTAGCCATGGATTTGGTAAAGCCGATTATCCCGGCTTTAGCAGCGGCATAATTGGCTTGCCCGGCATTGCCGATAATACCGATTACCGATGTCACATTGATGATCCGCCCGGATTTCTGTTTTAGCATTGGCCGGATCACTGACCTAGTGCAGTTGTAAACTCCTTTCAGGTTGGTATTGATGACCTGGTCCCATTCCTCGGGTTTCATTCGCATTAACAAATTATCCCGCGTAATGCCTGCATTATTAACCAATATATCAATCCTGCCCATCCTGTCAAGGGTTTGTTGTATCATGGTCTCCACCTGGTCTTGGGCAGCCACATCTGCCTTGATTGCAAACGCCTCACCACCCTCATGCAGGATTTGTTCAACCGTCTCCCTGGCGGCCCCTTCACTTCCAGCAAAATTTACTATCACCCTAGCTCCCGCGCGGGCCAGGGCAACCGCAGCAGCCCTGCCGATGCCCCTGGAACTCCCGGTAACCAGAGCTACTTGACCCACAATACTCATCTAGCTCCCCCCTTTTAGGATCCCCACGGTTTTCTCCAAAGAAGCTAGGTCCTGGATATTCAACACCCGGACATTCTTGTCAATCTTTTTGATCAGCCCGCTCAGGACAGTCCCGGGGCCTATCTCGACAAAAGTATCCACTCCATGAGCAACCATTTTCAGAACACTTTCCTCCCAGCGGACTGGACTGCTGACCTGCCTGACCAGGGCTGCCCGGACCTCCTCCGGGGTTTCCACGAAATCTGCTGTGACATTGGCTACGACCTTTTTTCTCGTTTTTGCCAGGGGTATTCCAGCCAAGACCTCAGCCAGTTTTTTGCCGGCAGGCTCCATCAGCGGGGAATGAAAGGGCCCGCTAACCGGCAAAAGAATAACCCTTTTGGCGCCAGCCTGCTTGGCTAGATGGATCGCCAGGTGCAGGGCCGCCATATCCCCAGCGATTACCAACTGCCCGGGGGAATTATAATTGGCTGGCGCTACGATGCCTTCATTGGCGGCCTCGTTGCAGATTTTCTCGATCTCTTCAAAGGCCAACCCCATTACAGCAGCCATCCCTCCCTGACCAGCAGGCAGGGCTTCTTCCATCAACCGGCCCCGTTCCCGCACAATGCCAAGAGCATCCGGGAATTCCATCACTCCTGCGGCAACCAAAGCGCTGTACTCACCCAAACTATGTCCTGCCGCTATATCAAAGTCAATACCGGTAGTTTCCAAAACCCGCAAGCAGGCTATACTGGCAGCTAACACGGCTGGCTGGGTGTTCACCGTTAGTTTTAGTTCTTCTTCCGGCCCATGGAAACACAGATCCGAAAGGGGAAAACCCAGTTTGGTGTCAGCCTGGTTAAAGACTTCCTGGGCCTCTTGGTATTTCTGGGCCATTTCCAAACCCATTCCTACAGCCTGGGATCCCTGTCCGGGAAAGACCAAGGCAATTCTTGTCATTACCAGCATTCCTCCAATAAAAAAAACACTTTTTTCCATCCTCTTAGCCACTGCAGATTTTACGCAATACCCCCTGGGCTTCATTCACCAGTTCCTCAATGATCGCAGCAGCGGGTTTTATCTCATTAACCATTCCGGCAATTTGGCCCGCCATGACCGAGCCGTAGTCGGTATCTCCTTCCACAACAGCCAGCCGGAGCCGTCCGGAACCCAACTGGTGGAATGCCTCTTCCGCGGCGCTTTCTTTCTCCAGCCTGGCAAATTCCTTGGTCAGTTTATTTTCCAATACCCGCACCTTGTGGCCGGGGATGCCGGTAATCACCGTATCCCGGTCTTTTGCCTTAATTATCGCCTGTTTATATTTCTCATGGGCCGTACATTCACTGGCACAGATAAACCTGGTCCCAATCTGGACCCCCTGGGCGCCCAAAGCCAAAGCCGCTGCCACCCCCCGGCCGTCAGCTATACCGCCAGCAGCAATCACCGGCAAGTCTACTGCATCAACTACCTGAGGTACTAGGGCCATGGTGGTTAATTCCCCAATGTGGCCGCCGCACTCCATCCCTTCAGCGATTAAGGCATCTACCCCTATTTTCGCCAACCTCTTGGCTAAGGCGATGGAGGCAATAACAGGGATTACTTTGATGCCAGCTTCTTTCAGCCGGGGGATATGTTTGCCGGGGTTACCAGCCCCGGTGGTGATCACCGGGACCCTCTCTTCCACCATCAGGTCAATTATTTCCGCTACATAGGGGGACAGATAATAGACATTTACCCCAAAGGGACAATCAGTAATTTTCTTTACCTTGCGGATTTCATTTCTGACAACATCCGGAGGGGCGTTGCCGGCTCCGATAATTCCGAGACCACCCGCTGCCGAAACAGCCGCTGCCAGCTCCCCTGTTGCTACCCAGGCCATGCCGCCTTGCAGGATTGGATAGCGAATTCCTAAAAGGTCACAAATAGCAGTCTGCAATATTTTACCTCCCTTCCCCTTTCCACCACCGGATCACACTGGCTGCCCAAGTTAAACCTGCACCAAAAGCAACCAGCACAACAATATCTCCCTGTTTGATTTTCCCCTCCCTTAAGGCCTCACACAAGGCTACAGGAACAGAAGCAGCGGACATATTACCATAGCGATCCAGGTTAACATAAACTTTTTCCCAAGGTAAATTCAAACGCCGTAGGGCTGCCTCAACGATGCGGTTATTGGCCTGGTGGGGGATCAGGAAGTCAATTTGATCCTTGGTCAGGCCAGCTTTTTCAATCGCCTCCAGGGCCGCTTCACCCATTACCCTGACTGCGAATTTAAACACATCGCTGCCCCGCATATGGATTGTATGCAAGCCCTGTTGTACAGATTCCAATGAGGCAGGCATTTTGGCTCCACCGCCCGGCTGGATTAAAGCCTCTTCCAGGTCACCATCAGACCCTAAAGTACTGGAAAGTATCCCGTAGCCTTCCGGAACAGCCTGCAGGACCGCTGCCCCAGCGCCATCGCCAAACAAGACACAAGTGCTGCGATCAGCCCAGTTGGACACCCTGCTTAATGTTTCCGCTCCGATAACCAACACAGTCTTGTACATCCCAGCAACAATAAACTGCTGACCAACGGTTAAGCCATAAACAAAACCGGTGCACCCTGCCTCCAGGTCAAAAGCGGCAGCTCTAGTTGCGCCAAGTCTTTTTTGTACTAAACAGGCTGTTGCCGGAAAAAGGTAGTCCGGCGTGACTGTTCCCACAATAATCAGGTCCACTTCTTCCGCCGCTACCCCGGCATCCTCCAGGGCCATCACAGCAGCCTCCATACACATATCAGAGGTAGACATTTCCTGGGAGGCACGGCGCCGCTCCCTGATCCCGGTCCGGGAAACGATCCAATCATCAGAAGTGTCCACAATTTTTTCAAAATCTTTATTTGTCACAACTTGGGGAGGGACATACATGCCAATCCCCACAATGCCAACCGGGCGCAGAATGCTAGTCATCTTTTGCTTCCCCCTGATCGATAACGTCGTGAAGCTGTTCCACAAACCGGTTTGACAAGCACTGAACGGCCACCCGCACTGCATTGGTAATCGCTTTGGCCTTGGAACTGCCGTGGCAGATAATGCTGACACCCTGAACACCCAAGAGGGGCGCCCCACCGTATTCCTCATACTCCAGCTTCTTTTTAATAGATTTAAATCCAGGCAATATCAGGGCTGCCCCAAGGCGGGTACGCAGGGAACCTGCCATTTCCGCCTGCAGCATGCTGAACAATGACATAATCAAACCTTCGCCAAATTTCAAGATGCTGTTCCCCACAAAGCCGTCGCAAACAATCACATCTGCCTCACCGCTAGGGATATCTCTGGCCTCATAATTACCGATAAAATTGATGGGCGCCGCTGATAGCAGTTCGTAAGCTGCTTGGGTTAATTCGTTGCCTTTGTTGATTTCAGTCCCGATATTTAATAGGCCGATTTTCGGGTCTTCTACCCCCATTACCCGGTTAGCGTAGATGCTGCCCATTAAAGCAAATTGCAAGAGGTTTTGGGGTTTGCATTCGGCATTGGCACCGACATCCAGCATCAGTTTACCGCCTCGCAGAGTGGGAAGCACCGTTGCGATTGCCGGCCTTTGAATACCCGGGATCCGTCCCAGGCCTAAAAGGGCAGCGGAAACCTGTGCCCCGGTGCTGCCAGCCGATACTAGCCCGCCGGCCTCCCCTTCTTTTACCAAACGGGTAGCTACCGTGATCGATGCATCTTTTTTCTTTCTTAATGCCGTCGCCGGAGGTTCATCCATCCCAATAACCTCACTGGCATGAACAATGGACAAATTATGTAGTTTGGGATATTTGGCAAGCTCTTCTTCCAGCTGCAATTGATTACCCACCAATAAAACATCCGCAATATCGGACCGGGCCGCTTCTACAGCGCCCTTAACAACTTCACCAGGGGCATAATCCCCGCCCATGGCGTCTACAGCAATTTTCATTAATCAATCATGCCCCCCTGAACTGCGCTTAGCTAAATCCGAAACAATGAATTGGCCCTTGAAGACCATTTCCTTTTCCACCTTGGAATAAACAGAGATCAGATAGGTATTCCCTTTTTTCACCTTAACAACGGCCTTGGCCAAGACCCGTTCACCCAGAAAGACAGGTCTTTTATAGCGTACCCTGGCGCTGCCAGTTAACACTGTTTCGGAATCAATCAAGGCGACCGCCAGGGAATTGGCCTGGGCAAACAAGAAGTGTCCTCTGGCCACCTTGGTCCGGGACAGCACCATTTCCGGCAGGATGGTTAAGGAGGATAAGCCAGTCCGGCCAAGTTCCAAATCTAAGAGTTCGCCGACCAACTCACTTCTGGCCAGGGAACGGACCTCCATCTGGGTATGGTTTGCAACTGCTTTCAGCCTCTCTCGCATTTCCGGGATACCAAGAGACATCCTGTCTAGCCGGATTGTGGGCACACTGACATGAAAAAAATGGGCCAAATGCTCGTCTGTGGCTAGAGGATTGCCGCGCAAATATTCTTCCAGCTGTTTCTGCCTGTGTTCCCTGGTAATTTCCTTGCCCATTATAACCACCTATTATTACTTGGTATTAGGACCATGCTACCAATATTATAATGGAATTGTCTGGGGCAGGCAATAGGAACTGGCTTTCAGCCCAAAAAAAAGAAAGGCATCAGTTGACCCTAGCCTTTACTAAATTTTCTCATTTTATACAATTTACGCTACTACTACTTCTCATTAACAACTTGCTTTTCTTTGTAGTAACCACATTTCGGACAAACCCGGTGAGGCATTTTTAACTCATGGCATTGAGGACACTTAGATAAACCTGGCCCGTCAATTTTCAGCCACTCAGCGCGGCGTGAGGCTGTACGGGCTTTAGAGTGCTTTCTCTTGGGTACTCCCAACTGGATCCCCTCCCTTCCCAATACAAATCAGTCATACCATTAATTTTCGCGCGGCAACAGTTTAGCCAGAACAGACAGCCTGGCATCCGGTTCCTCCCGCAAGCAGTGACAGTCCTGGCTATTCAAATTAACGCCGCATGCCGGACACATGCCGCGGCAATCCGCACTGCAGAGGTGCTGCATCGGCAAGGCCAAAATAATGCTTTCCATAACTAAAGGCCCCAAATCAATTTCGTCCCCCACATAGACCCGGTATTCATCCTGGTCTTCCTCACCGGAGATAGCAGTACCAGGGACGAAACGCTCCTCAAAAGGCGCCTCCAGCCCCAAAAGGTATTTTCCCAGGCACCGGCCGCAGCTAAGCTCCAGTTCAGCCCGGATTTGCCCAGAAACCAGCACGGTGGCATCCTTCAGGCCTATTTCCCCTTTAACCTCCACCGGGCCGATAAACCCAAATTCCTGCCCGCCCAGTTCAAAAGGTGGTTGGGGCTGGGAGAGCTTAAGGGAGAGAGTCCTGTCGGGGTGGCGTTTAAGTTGCGCAACAGAAATTATCATCATCCTCACCTCATTCCAGGGTGGGCATAGAATAAAGCACAACTAAAGAAAATTATACAAAATTGCCGGGCACTGTGTCAACCCTCCGCAATCACTTAATCACGGGTGCAGTTTTAAAATATGTACCAATAAATTCCATGCTCTATGCGGCATTTATTATGTCTAACACATCACTCCAACGGTTACTTGCATATTTCGCCCGTAATGTGGCGATGTATTGACCGGTTTC